>DASPMV010000042.1:0-54355 GCA_035626875.1 Noviherbaspirillum sp.
TCGATTATCAGGCTTGATCTTCCACGCAAACGTCAGTAGGAACTCGCGCCCGCATTTCATTTGACAGACGAACTCCATCAAGCGAGCGGGCAGGCTGAAAGTGCATTGTGGTCAAAACGGCAACCGCGCACACATTCTCCCCTCTGTGGCTAGGGCGCATCGGCAAAGGATTTGCGCAGTTTTGTAGGACATTTTTCCCCTTGATAACCATCCATCTTCCGACTTATACTTCCGTGGTTTTGCGCAGGGGGCGCGCCGCTTCGCAGCGGTGTTGGGCGAGGTTGTCATGGTGAACCGCGAATGGATGCTGAAGCGCAACTGCTCAATATCACCGCGACGACTCGGACTTGCCTATCTTGTGCTATGCACGACATCACTACTGATAGCGACATTTTTTGCTGTTTCCGGTGCCTGGTACGTCCTAGTATTTGCGCTTGCTGAGCAGTTGGCGGTAGGAATTGCCTTTTTGTTGTATGCTCGTCATGCGACGGACAGGGAACATATCGCACTCGAAGAGAACTGCCTGCTGGTGGAAGTCATCCAGGTGGAGCATGTCCGACAATTCAGGCTGGATCCGCGCCACACGCGCGTTGAACCGCCCCTGTCGGGCAGCAGCGGGCTGGTGCGTTTGGAGGCGAACGGCACCAAGGTCGAGATCGGCCGGTTTTTGACAGAATGGAAAAGACGCGAGCTTGCGCGGGAGTTGAACCGTGCGCTGGCGTTGCAAAGATATAAACAGAATTCCAATTTTGGCTTTTGAGGAAACTATGAAACTTGCGAAGCGCCTTCAATCCCTGATGCTCGGTGCGTCGCTCCTGATGGCAGGCATGCCGTCATGGGCGGTCAACGATAGCCCGGGCGGTCCGGCAGTCCGCCAGATGACCTTCCACCAGCCGGTCACCAAGATCGCCGAGGAAGTCTACTCGCTGCACAACCTGATGCTGATCATCTGCCTGGTGATCTTCGTTGCGGTGTTCGGCGTCATGTTCTACTCGATTTTCAAACATCGCAAATCCGTCGGCCACAAACCGGCAACCTTCCACGAAAGCACCGCCGTTGAAATCGCCTGGACGGTCGTTCCCTTCCTGATCGTCATCGGCATGGCGCTGCCCGCCACCAAGACCGTGGTCGCCATGAAAGACACTTCCAACGCCGATCTGACCATCAAGGTCACCGGCATGCAATGGAAGTGGGGCTACGACTACCTGAAGGGCGAAGGTGAAGGCATTTCTTTCCTGTCCGCCCTGTCCACGCCGCGCGAGTCCGTCGTCAATCCGGCCAAGATCGAGAACGACAATTACCTGATCGAAGTCGACAACCCCGTTGTCGTCCCGGTCAACAAGAAGGTTCGCCTGGTCCTGACCGCCAACGACGTGATCCACGCCTGGATGATTCCCGCCTTCGCCGTGAAGCAGGATGCGATTCCCGGTTTCGTTCGCGACACCTGGTTCCGTGCCGAGAAGACCGGCGTCTATCGCGGCCAGTGCGCAGAGCTGTGCGGCAAGGAACACGCGTTCATGCCGATCGTCGTGAATGTCGTGACCGACGAGGAGTACACCAAGTGGGTCGAAGGCAAGAAGAAGGAGATGGCCGCCAAGGCTGACGATCCGAACAAGACCTGGACCGTCGACGAACTCAAGCAGCGTGGCGCACAAGTCTATGCCGCGAACTGCGTGGCCTGCCACCAGGCGACCGGCAAGGGCGTTCCGGGCGCGTTCCCGGCCCTCGACGGCTCCCCTGTGGTGACCGGCCCGCGCGCAGAACAGATCAAGGTGGTGGTCCATGGCCGCAAGGGCATGCCCCCGTTCAAGCAATTGTCCGATACGGAACTTGCTGCGGTGATCACCTACACCCGCAACAACTGGTCCAACAAGGCCCAGGAAAATATTGTTCAACCGGCTGAAGTGCTGGCTGCGCGCAAGTAATTGAATTAGGAGATTGAGATGACCACCGCAGTTGATCACGCACACGATCACTCTCACGACCACGCGCACGACCATCCGCACGGCTGGCAGCGCTGGGTGTATGCAACCAACCACAAGGACATCGGTACGCTGTACCTGTGGTTCTCCTTCATCATGCTGCTGTCCGGCGGCGTACTCGCCCTGGGCATCCGCGCCGAGCTGTTCCAGCCCGGCCTGCAACTGGTGCAGCCGGAGTTCTTCAACCAGCTGACCACCATGCACGGCCTGATCATGGTGTTCGGCGCGATCATGCCGGCCTTCGTCGGCTTCGCCAACTGGATGATCCCGCTGCAGATCGGCGCGTCCGACATGGCGTTCGCCCGCATGAACAACTTCTCGTTCTGGCTGCTGCCCCCGGCGGCCATCCTGCTCGCGGCATCCTTCCTGGTGCCAGGCGGCGCGACCGCCGCAGGCTGGACGCTGTATGCCCCGCTGTCGACCCAGATGGGTATCGGCATGGACATGGGTATCTTCGCGATGCACATCATGGGCGCGTCGTCGATCATGGGCTCCATCAACATCATCGTCACCATCCTTAACATGCGTGCCCCCGGCATGACCCTGATGAAGATGCCGATGTTCTGCTGGACCTGGCTGATCACCGCCTACCTGCTGATCGCGGTGATGCCGGTGCTGGCAGGCGCCATCACCATGACGCTGACCGACCGTCACTTCGGCACCTCGTTCTTCAACGCCGCGGGCGGCGGTGACCCGGTGATGTACCAGCACATCTTCTGGTTCTTTGGCCACCCCGAGGTGTACATCATGATCTTGCCGGCATTCGGCATCGTGTCGCACATCATCCCGGCCTTCGCGCGCAAGCCGCTGTTCGGCTACGCATCGATGGTGTATGCAACGGCCTCGATCGCGATCCTGTCGTTCATCGTCTGGGCGCACCACATGTTCACCACCGGCATGCCGGTGACGGCACAGCTGTTCTTCATGTACGCCACCATGCTGATCTCGGTGCCGACCGGCGTGAAGGTGTTCAACTGGATTGCGACGATGTGGAAGGGTTCGATGACCTTCGAAACCCCGATGCTGTTTGCAGTCGGCTTCATCTTCGTGTTCACCATGGGCGGCTTCACCGGCCTGATCCTGGCCGTGACCCCGATCGATATCCAGATGCAGGATACCTACTACGTGGTGGCGCACTTCCACTACGTGCTGGTCGCCGGCTCGCTGTTCGCGCTGTTCGCCGGCTTCTACTACTGGGGTCCGAAGTGGACGGGGTTCATGTATAACGAAACCCGCGGCAAGATCCACTTCTGGGGTTCGCTGATCACCTTTAACATCACGTTCTTCCCAATGCACTTCCTGGGTCTGGCCGGCATGCCGCGTCGCTACGCCGACTACCCGGCGCAGTTCACCGACTTCAACATGATCGCGTCAATCGGCGCGTTCGGCTTCGGCCTGATGCAGGTGTACTTCCTGTTCGCCGTTGTCCTGCCGTCGATCAAGGGTGGCCAGAAAGCGGCCGACAAGCCGTGGGACGGTGCTGAAGGCCTGGAGTGGACCGTGCCGAGTCCGGCGCCTTTCCACACCTTTGAAGTGCCGCCGACCGTGAAGTAATTTGACTGGCGGGTGAAAACCTGCCGGTTCTGCGTATGTCTGATCCGAAGAAACCGAACAACCTGAAGACTGCATTGATCCTGGCGTCCGTGGCGATGATGTTCGCTGTGGGCCTGTTCGTGAAACGACTCTGGTTTAGTTGAAATGGAACAACAGGAACACAACGGCGTGGTGGAAAAGGCGGGCCTGCTCAACAAGCAGATGCTCACCAAGCTGCTGGTCGTTGCGGTAATGATGTTCGGTTTCGGTTATGCGCTGGTGCCGATCTACAAGAAAATTTGCGAGATTACGGGTGTGAACCTGTTGACGCCGAAGGATTCGATGGTCGGCGACATCAAGAACACGCAGGTCGACAAGAGCCGCACCATCACGATCGAGTTCGATGCAACTGCGCAAGGCCCGTGGCGTTTCCGCCCGACGGTGTCGAGCATGGAGGTGCATCCCGGCGAGATGGCGCAGGTGGTGTATGAGGTGGTGAATACGCAGGCGCGCGCAATCGATGCGCAGGCAATTCCCAGCTACGCACCGCAGCAGGCGTCGGCGCACTTCAAGAAGATGGAGTGCTTCTGCTTCAAGCAGCAGACGCTCGGTCCGAATGAGGCCAAGCAGATGCCGGTCGTGTTCTTCATCGATCCGGCGCTCCCGAAGGATGTGAAGACGATCACCTTGTCCTACACTTTCTTTGAAGTCGGCGGTCCAGGCAAGAAGCAGGCGGCAGCGCAGGGCAACACGAATGGATGACCCGAAAAAGGCGACGCAGCGCAAAGCCTCCTTCGGCGCAACGATGAAGGCGGTGTTCTGGTCGTTCTTCGGAATCAGGAAAAAAAGCGACTACGAAAAGGACGCGCAACAGTTGAATCCGGTGCACGTGATCATTGCCGGATTAATTGGCGCCCTGATTTTTATCGCGACGCTGTTGCTCATCGTGAAGAGCGTCGTCGGTAAGTAACTATTTAAAATTGTATTGGGAGATGGAGATGGGTTCTCATCAGCAAGGTAGCGCACCTTACTATTTCGTTCCAGGGCCTTCCAAGTGGCCGGTTCTGGCAGGCGCATCGCTGCTTGTGACAATGGCCGGTGCATCTGCCTGGGTCAACGGCATCAGCTGGGGCCCGGTGGCAAATATCATCGGTATCCTCGCGCTGATCGTTGTGCTGTACAAGTGGTTCGGCGACGCCATCGCTGAATCCGAAAGCGGGTTGTACAGCGCGCGCATCGACATATCCTACCGCTGGAGCATGAGCTGGTTCATCTTCTCCGAAGTCATGTTCTTCGCGGCCTTCTTCGGCGCACTGTTCTACGCGCGCAGCGTCACCATGCCGTGGTTGGCCGACATCGATCACAAGCTGCTCTGGCCTGATTTCAGCGCGCAATGGGGCAATTCCCCGGCGGGCACCGTTGAGCCGTTCGCCAAGATGGGACCGTTCTGGGTTCCGACGATCAACACCGCGCTGCTGCTGACTTCCGGCGTTACCCTGACCATCGCTCACCACGCGCTGCGCGCAGGCCAGCGCAGCAAGACGGCCTTCTGGCTGTTCGCGACGATCGTCCTCGGTGCCGTGTTTATGGGCTTCCAGGTATACGAGTATGCGCATGCCTACAGCGATCTCAACCTGAAGCTGACCTCGGGCATCTACGGCTCGACTTTCTTCATGTTGACCGGATTCCACGGGTTCCACGTCACGATGGGTGCGATCATGCTGGCTGTCGTGCTGTATCGCGTGATGAAAGGCCACTTCACTCCGGATCATCATTTCGCGTTCGAAGGCGCCGCCTGGTACTGGCACTTCGTCGACGTGGTGTGGCTCGGCCTGTATGTCGTTGTGTACTGGCTGTAATCGACTCTTGCAGAAAACAAAAGCCGCACCAAGGTGCGGCTTTTTTGCTCTTCAGTTCTGTGTCAGCGAATGCCGGTAGGCTGTATCCATCCCTGGCTATAGGCGACGAGAATCAGGACGAACAACGCAATCGAAAAGCCGACGCGAAAGGCCAGTGCTTTCACCGTCCGGTTACTCTTGCCCTTGTCGCGCATCAGGAAGACCAATGCGGAGCCAAGACTGGCGAGGATCAGGATGAAGGCGACGGCGACAAGAGTTTTCATGGGCGAAGCTGTCGGTAGCGGCAAGCTTCGCGACAGAGGGAAAGTGACAATGTTGTTAAATAAAGAGACATTGTAATGCCAATGAAATTCCGGTTCAGGTGGATTCCTTTCGTCGCGGCATTATTGGCAGCGGCAATTGGTGTTTCCCTTGGCCAGTGGCAGACACGGCGCGCGGCGGAAAAGCTTGCGATCGAGGCACGGCAGCAGTCGCGCGAGGCGGAACCGTCTGCGGGCATTGGCGCCGAGATCCGCCGTCCCGAGGAGGTGGAATTCCGCCGCATGAAAGTGCGTGGCGAGTTCATTCCCGACTGGACCGTCTATCTGGACAACCGGCCGTACAAGGGGGCGGCAGGGTTTTATGTGATGACGCCGATGCGCATCGCGGGATCAGACATGCACGTCCTGGTAGCACGTGGGTGGGTCAAGCGCGATGTGACGGATCGGGCTAAACTGCCGCCCATTCCGACGCCGGCCGGAACGGTGGAAATCGAGGGTACTGCCCGTCGAGCTCCTGGACACGTGATGCAACTCGGCAAGGCCGACGCCTTGCGGCGAGGTGCGATCGTGCAGAATGTGGATGCATCCGATTTCGTGAAGTCTGCAGGACTGAAAATGCAGCCTTTTGTGCTAGAACAGGGCGGCGACATGCAGGACGGACTGGTGCGCGACTGGCCGCGTCCCTCCACCGGAGTGGAGAAGCACCAGGGCTACGCTTTCCAGTGGTATGCACTCGCCGTAACGGCACTACTATTTTTTGTGGCAACAGGATTTCGACGTGGAAAAGAATGACCAGCAGCGCAAGGGGCGCTGGAAGCTGTTTGCAGTGATTGCAATTTGTGCGTCCCCGCTGATCGCCTCCTACCTCACCTACTATGTGATCAAGCCGGAAGGGCGGACCAACTACGGCGCGCTCATCGATCCCCGCGCGTTTCCGATTCCATCGACGCTGGGCACGGTGTCACTTGACGGCAAGCCTGCGGGTCTTAACGACTACAAGGGAAAGTGGATCATGATGCAGGTCGCCGACGCGGACTGCCAGGAGCCGTGCCGCAAGCGCCTGCATGACATGCGCCAACTGCGGCTCGCGCAGGGCAAGGACATGGACCGCATCGAACGCGTCTGGCTGGTAACAGACGACAAGCCGCTGGAGACGGTCCTGATGCGTGAGTACGACGGCACACATATGCTGCGCACACGTCCTGATGCGGTGAAATCATGGCTGCCGGCTGACGCAGGCACGGTGCCCTCCGACCACATTTACATGATCGACCCACTGGGCAACCTGATGATGCGATTCCCCAAGGACGCCGATCCCAACAAGATGAAGAAAGACATTGCGAAGCTCCTGAAGGCTTCGCGCATAGGGTGATGGACCAATGCTGATCCAACTAGCGATCATGGGCGTGCTGGCAGCCTTGCTGCCCTTGACGGTCGTCTGGGTGTCGGGCGATTCGAACAAGTACCGCAAGCTGATCTGGGTGACGGCCTTCCTGACCTTCGACCTGATCATGTTCGGCGCTTTCACCCGATTGACAGACTCCGGTCTAGGTTGTCCCGACTGGCCCGGCTGTTACGGCCACGCCAATCCGCTGCAGGCGCATGCGGACATCAGCGCCGCCGAGGCAGCCATGCCGGAAGGTCCGGTCACCGTGATGAAGGCGTGGATCGAAATGATTCATCGCTACCTGGCAATGGGCGTCGGCGTTCTGATCATCGCGATCATGGCGATTGCCTGGCGCCTTTGGCTGAGGTCCGGGCGGCAGGATGAGGCCTTTGCCCCCTGGCTGCCATCTTTCCTGCTTCTCTTCGTATGCGTGCAAGGGGCGTTCGGCGCATGGACGGTCACGTTGAAGCTGCAACCGGTCATCGTGACAATCCACCTGTTGCTCGGCATGGGCCTGCTCATGTTCCTGGCCTGGCTGGGGGCGCGACAGAACAATCATCCGCCTGTTGCTGCCGCGGCGCTGTCGGTGCGAGCCCCGGCAACGGCAGCGCTGGCACTTCTTTTTGTCCAGATTGCGCTGGGCGGCTGGGTCAGCACGAATTATGCGGCGCTTGCCTGCCTGGACTTTCCGCTGTGCCATGGCGAGACCGTCCCGCCGATGGACTTTGCCAACGGCTTTACCTTGTGGCGGGATCTCGGCAAGACGGCGGACGGGGAATTCCTGCCTTTCCCGGCATTGACAGCTATTCATTGGGTGCACCGCATGTTCGCCTTCATCGTTGTCGCGTATATCGGTTGGCTTGCATTGCGGGCGCGGAAAATCGCGGGTCTGGAGCGACTCTCCAACTGGCTGCTGGCCGCGCTGTGCATGCAATTCCTGACCGGCATGTCGACCGTTTTCCTGAAGTGGCCGCTCGCGCTTGCAGTGGTCCACAACGGCGGGGCGGCGGCCCTCGTGCTTTTGCTCACCATGTTAAACTTCCAGGCTAGGATTCCGTCGCAAGCCGCGTCGAATCGAGCCGCAACCCGGCTTTCTGCTGCTTGAGGTGCACGTGACTACACTGACCATCCAATCCAACCGCTTTGCCCAGTACTGGGCGCTGACGAAGCCCCGGGTCACCCAGCTCGCCGTGTTCTGCGCGGTGATCGGCATGTTCCTCGCGTCGCCGGACTTGCCTGACTGGCGAGTCGTCGTTGCGGCAACGATCGGCATCTGGCTGCTCGCCGGTGCGGCATTCGCCGTCAACTGCCTGGTGGAGCGCGAGATCGATGCGCGCATGGCACGTACTGCCCGTCGCCCCATGGCGCGCGGTGAGTTATCGGTGTCGCAAACCCTGGTGTTTTCCGGTGTGATCGGCGGCATCGGGATGTGGGTACTCTTCAACTTCGTCAATCCGCTTACCATGTGGCTGACGTTCGCCACCTTCGTCGGTTACGCCGTCATCTATACGATGCTGCTCAAACCGGCGACACCTCAGAACATCGTCATCGGCGGCTTGTCAGGCGCGATGCCGCCGGCACTGGGCTGGGCGGCCGTGGCCAACGACGTCTCGATGGAAGCGTGGATCCTGGTCCTGATCATTTTCGTCTGGACACCGCCGCATTTCTGGGCGCTCGCCATGTACCGCCGCGATGATTATGCGAAGTCCGGCCTGCCGATGTTACCCGTGACCCATGGCCTGCAGTTCACGCAGTTCCATATCTGGCTCTACACAATCATTCTCGTAGCGACGACGATGCTGCCGTTCGCCGTGCAGATGAGCGGCTTGATTTACCTCGCCAGCGCCATTGTGCTCGGTGCAATTTTCCTCTGGTATGCGTGGCAGGTTTATCGGCACTACACTGACCTCATCGCGCGCAAGACCTTTGCCTACTCGATCGTCTACCTCTCGCTGCTGTTTGCCGCGTTGCTGGTCGATCATTACGTCAAGCTCTAATAACATGTCATTCATCACTGCAAGACGTGCCGCTGCGCTCGCGCTCGTTGCCGCAAGCATCACACTGGGCGCATGCGACAAGAAGGGCGAGGGCACGCAGATGATGTTGTCCCCGGCCCAGTCCGCCTTCAAGAACACGGATGTGACCGGGCTCGACTATGCCAAGGATTTCGCCATGCCGGACCATACCGGCAAGATGCGTACGCTGGCCGATTTCAAGGGCAAGGCAGTGGTGGTGTTTTTCGGCTATACGCAGTGCCCCGACGTGTGCCCGACGACAATGTCCGAGATGGCGAACGTCATGCAACAGCTGGGACCGATGTCGGACAAGGTCCAGGTGCTCTTCGTGACCGTGGATCCAGAGCGCGATACGCCCGAATTGCTGTCCACGTACGTGCCCGCCTTCGACCAGCGTTTCCTCGGCCTGGTCGGAGACAAGGCCGCGACGGAAAAGATGGCGAAGGAATTCCGCGTGTTCTACCAAAAGGTGCAGGGCAAGGAGCCGGGAAGCTATACGATGGATCACACCGCCGGCAGCTATGTTTTCGATCCGCAGGGGCGGTTGCGCCTGTTCGTGCGGCACGGACAGGGACCTGAGCCAATTGCACATGACCTGAAACTCCTGCTTTCGTAGGAGAAGAGTACGCAGGAAAAGAAAAAGGCGCCCAAACGGGCGCCTTTTTTCTTGACTACGCAGCGATCAAACGTACGCGGCCAGCGCGCCTTTCATCTTCTTCAACGCGGCACTTTCGATCTGGCGGATGCGTTCGGCGGAAACGCCGAATTCGTCAGCGAGATCGTGCAGCGTCGCCCCAGATCCGTCGTCATTTGCCAGCCAGCGCGCTTCGACGATACGGCGGGAACGCGGATCGAGTTTCTCAAGTGCAGCTTCCAGTCCTTCGGACTGCATACGGTCGAACTGCTTCGCTTCGATTGCCTTGGTCGGCTCCATCGTGTCGGAGGACAGGTAGGCGATGGGCGCGAACTTGTCGTCTTCGTCGTCGCTCGGCGCGTCGAGTGCAATGTCGTGGCCCGACATGCGGGTTTCCATCTCGATCACTTCCTCGCGCTTGACGTTCAGCGACTTGGCCAGATCATCCACCTGTGCCGGCGTCATCGCGTCCAGGCTCTCCTTGTGGCTGCGCAGGTTGAAGAACAGCTTGCGCTGCGCCTTCGGCGTCGCGATCTTCACCAGGCGCCAGTTCTTCAGGATGTACTCGTGGATCTCAGCCTTGATCCAGTGCATTGCATAGGACACGAGACGTACGCCTTGGTCGGCATCGAAGCGCTTGACCGCTTTCATCAGGCCGATGTTGCCTTCCTGGATGAGGTCGGCGTGCGGCAACCCGTAGCCGAGATAACCGCGCGCGATGGACACGACCAGCCGCAGGTGCGACATGACCAGTTTCTGCGCCGCCGCCAGATCATTCTGCTCGCGCAGGCGACGGGCAAGCGACGTCTCTTCCTCTGCCGTCAGCATCGGAATACGGTTGACGGCCGAGATGTACGCTTCGATGTTGCCGAGGCTGCCCGAAAAGCCGAGCGTAAGGGCATGACTTCCCATCGGAACCAATGCGGTTTGTGCAGAAGTTGCTTTCATCGTTTCTCCTTGCCTTGCCAGTGTTTCCTCCGTCGAAACGAGGAGGATGACTGATTTCGTCAATATATTAGCACTCTCAATGGGGGAGTGCTAATCGCCGTTCTTAAAGGCTAGGATAGGGAGGGTCTATTCCGGCGGCCTTTTCCATATGTCTAGTCAACTCTAGAACAGGTGGCGGAGAAAAAGTTGTGGATAATCAAACTGTTGCAAGTAAACACACAATCCCGGATCACGGGAGTCGGGCCAGTTGCCGCCGAACGGAAAGCAGCGCCCCTACCAATCCGAGCCCGGCACTTATTGCAAGCATGGCAACGGTTGCGTTTATGCCCAGCGGTGCCAGCCTGAATTCGGATGCATACAGCCGGGCAAAATCGGCGATCGCTTCGTTGAGCGGTTGAAGCGATACAGCCACCGTCCCGAGGGCCGCCGCGCCTGCACAAAGTCCGAGCAGGGCGCCCGTGTAGTAGAACGGCCGATAGATATAGGAGTCGGTCGCGCCGAACATCCGGCATACCTCGATCTCGTCGCGCTGGGTCATTACCTGCAAACGGATCGTGTTGAAGATCACGGCAACCACAACGACGCCCAGCGTGGCGGCGAGAAACAGCAAGGCAAGACGCAGGACGTGCATCAGGGCCGCGAGGCGTTTGACCCATGCCGAATCGATCTGGACGTATTCGACACCCGGGAGTGACTTGAGTTGCGCGGCGAGCCGTTCAACTTTTGCGGCATCCCCGGCGTCGCGAACGCCGGACAGTTTCAGCACGTAACCATCCGGCAGCGGGTTCTCGCCGAGCGCCGTAATTGCATCGTCCAGCCCGGTCTTGTTCTTCAGCAGGGTGAGGGCATGTTCGCGCGGGATGAATTCCAGTTTCCCGCTATTGCCCGATTCCTGGACCGTGCGGCGGATCTGCTGCCCGAGCGCGGTTGTCCGCTCGCGTGGCGTTTCCATCGACATGAAGATGCTGATTTCCGGCTCTACCGCTAGCTGTTCGGATACCGGCCGCACATTCTCGAGCAGGGTCAGGCCGGCGAACGGTAATGCCAGGGCGATGGCGACCACTACCACGTTCAGGGAGAAGCTGCCCGGGGAACGCAGCAGGTGCCGGAATGCGCTTGCCAGCGCGAGTGCATGCTGCCTGAACCAAACGATCATGCTGCCCCCAGGAACGAATCGGCCGCGGGCATGCCGGTGAGCCGCCCGCGCTCGAGATACACCACACGCGGCGCGCTGGCGAGAATGCTTTCGTCGTGTGTGGCAATCACGCAGGTCACGCCGACACCATGGAAAGCCTTCAGCGCGTCCATCACCTTCTTCGCACTTGCGCGGTCGAGGTTGGCGGTCGGTTCATCGGCGAGGATGATTTGCGGTCGGTTGACGATGGCGCGCGCGATCGAGACGCGCTGTTGCTCGCCGCCGGACAGTGCCATCGGGTCGGATGCCGCCTTGTCGAGTAGCCCGACCTTGTCGAGTGCAGCGCGGGCGCGTTTTTCCGCGTCGGCCCTGGCTGTGCCGATGACCAGCAAGGGCAGCATGACGTTGGCGAGCACGCTGCGGTCATTGAGCAGGCTCTGCTGCTGGAAGATCAGGCCGAGGTTGCGGCGCAGGTAGGGTAATCCGGAGGCGTTCAGGCGGCCGACGTCCTGGCCGTTGACCGAAACCGTTCCCGAGGTGGGGCGCTCCATGACGGCAATCATCTTGAGCAGGGTGGACTTGCCCGCGCCGGAAGGGCCGGACAGGAAGACGAGTTCGCCCTTGTCGATTGTCAGGTCGATGTCGGTCAGCGCAGAAGAACCGCGCCCGTATTGCTTGGAAACGTGCCGGAACTCGATCATGTCAGCTCAGCAGCGCGTCGACGAATTCTTCGGCGTTGAAGGGCTGCAGGTCTTCGATTGTTTCGCCGACGCCGATGAAGTACACCGGTACCGGGCGTGTCTTGGCGATCGCCGCCAGTACGCCGCCCTTGGCGGTGCCGTCCAGCTTGGTGATGACCAGGCCGGTCAGTCGCAGGGCGTCGTCGAAGGCCTTTACCTGCGCCAGCGCATTCTGTCCCGTATTGCCGTCGATCACCAGCAGGACTTCGTGCGGCGCATTCTGCATGCCCTTGCCGATCACGCGCTTGATCTTCTTCAGCTCTTCCATGAGGTGCAGCTGGGTCGGCAGGCGTCCGGCGGTATCCACCATGACCACGTCGACGTTGCGCGCCTTCGCGGATTGCACCGCGTCGAAGGCGACGGCAGCCGGGTCGCCGGATTCCTGGGCGACCACGGTCACGTTGTTGCGCTGACCCCAGATCGTGAGCTGTTCGCGTGCAGCCGCGCGGAAGGTATCGCCGGCGGCGAGCAGGACCGACTGGTGGTGGGCCTGCAGGTGCTTGGCCAGCTTGCCGATGGTCGTCGTCTTTCCGGCGCCGTTCACGCCGGCGATCATCATGACCAGCGGTTGTTCGCGTCCGAGGACCAGCGGCTTCTGCAGCGGCGAGAGCATGTCGATCAGCAGGGTGCGCAGGGCAGCCTTGACCTGTTGCGCTTCGGTCAGTTTTTCGGACTTGACCTTCTTCTTGAGCTCGTCGAGGAGGAACTGGGTCGCTTCCACGCCGGCGTCGGACACCAGCAGGGCGGATTCGAGTTCCTCGTAGAGGTCGTCATCGATCTTGGCGCCGACGAAGAGCGTGGTCAGGTTGGTCGAGGTCTTCGACAGCCCGGCCTTCAGGCGCTGCAGCCATGAGCGCTTCTGTTCGGGTGGAGGCGGCTCCGCGGGCACGATTTCGCCTTCGGGCTCTTCCTCCGCAACGGGCGCGGGAATCGGGGCTGCCACGGGGACTGCCGCGGGGGCAGGCGCCGGGGCTGCTACGGGAACGGGGGCTGGTTCAGGCGCGGGAGGCGGCGCTTCAGCCGGCGCAGGCGCCACTTCCGGTGCCGGCGCCGGCTCCTTCTTGAACAGGTTCAGCCAGGACGATTTTTGCGGCGCCGGTGCTTCGACCGGCGCGGGAGCGGTTTCCGGTGCGGCTGTTTCTGGTGCCGTTTCCGCCGGCGGCGCAGGCGTGTCTTTCGGTTTTTTCTTGAAGAAACTAAACATCGGAGCAGGGGAGGTGGGCAGTCCTGGGCGCGCAAAGCGTCGCCGCAGAAAGAAGATACAATCGGAACCTCATTTCACGGGTGGCGTCATCTTGCATTGCCACCACATCAAACCAGTCCTCTATTTTATCAGAGCGGAGATTATGAAATTCCGGATCGCCTTATTGCTGTCCGCATGGATGCTGGCCTTCCTGCCAGCGGCGTCGCATGCGGCGGCAGCGCAGGAGTTCATGTTGAAGAACGGCATGAAAATCATTGTCAAGGAAGACCATCGCGCACCGACGGTGGCGCACATGATCTGGTACAAGGCCGGATCGATGGATGAGCACAACGGCACCACCGGCGTCGCCCACGCGCTGGAGCACATGATGTTCAAGGGGACGAAGACCCTGAAGCCGGGTGAGTTCAGCCAGCGGGTCGCTGCCCTCGGTGGGCGCGAGAATGCGTTCACGAGCAAGGACTACACGGGCTATTTCCAGCAGATCGAAAAGTCGAAACTGGAAAAGGTCATGGCGCTCGAGGCCGACCGTATGGCCAACCTGATCCTCGACAAGGAAGAATTCTCCCGTGAAATCCGTGTCGTTATGGAGGAACGCCGCTGGCGGACCGAAGACCAGCCGATTCCGCAGGTGTACGAGGCGCTCAACGCAATGGCCTTCATCGCCCATCCTTATCACCATCCTATCGCCGGCTGGATGAGTGACCTGCAGAGCATGACGGTTCAGGACGCCAAGGCCTGGTATGACCGCTGGTACGCACCAAACAATGCGGTCATGGTTGTTACCGGAGATGTCGATGCGAAGCAGGTGCTCGCGCTCGCCGAGAAGCACTTCGGCAAGATCCCGCGCAAGCCTGTTCCGGTCACCAAGCCCCAGCAAGAGCCGCCGCAGCGTGGCATCCGCCGCGTAACGGTCAAGGCGCCCGCCGAGAATCCCTATGTCGTCCTCGCGTTCAAGGTTCCCGCGTTGCGCGACGTGGAGAAGGACGACGAGTCGCATGCGCTTGATGTGCTCGCGGCGATCCTCGACGGTTACGACAATGCGCGTCTGAACGCCAAGCTGGTGCGTACCGACCGTGTCGCCAACTCGGCCGGCGCCGGATATTCCAACATCGCGCGCGGCCCCGTGCTGTTCCTGCTCGATGGCACGCCGGCTACCGGAACGACGACAGAGCAGCTGGAAAAGCTGCTGCGCGCCGAAGTCGAGCGCATCGCCAATGAAGGTATTTCAGAGCAGGAACTCAAGCGCGTGAAGGCCCAACTCATCGCCGGACAGATTTACAAGCGCGATTCCATCTTCGGACAGGCAATGGAAATCGGCACGCTGGAAATGTCGGGCATTTCGCATACCCAGATCGACCGCATCATCGACAAGCTCAAGGAAGTGACCGCTGAACAGGTGCAGGCCGTCGCGAAGAAGTATTTCGGCGATGAAGCCTTGACCGTGGCCACCCTCGTGCCGCTGCCGATCACCGAGAAAAAAGCACCCGCTGCGCCCAAGGGCTTGCGGCACTGATGGCGGGAAGGAACATGATGACACGCATTCTCTTCGCACTCCTGCTCGCCTTTGCGAGCATCGGCCCGGCGAGTGCCGCGCTGAAGATCCAGTCCTGGACCCTGGCCAATGGCGCCGAGGTCTTGTTCGTCGAAAACCACACGATTCCCATCCTCGATATCAGTGTCGAGTTCGATGCGGGGTCGCGCCGAGATCCGCAAGGCAAGGCAGGGACGGCTGAACTGACCAATGCCATGCTCGCCCGCGGCATTCGCGAGTCAGCCACACCTGTTGCCGAACCGGCGATGACCGAAGCGCAGATCTCCGACGCCTTCGCCGACACGGCCGCCCAGCGCGGCGGCGGAACCGGTGGCGACCGGGCGGGAGCCAGCCTGCGGACGCTTTCGAGCGCTGCCGAACGCAACGCTTCCGTGAACCTGCTTGCGCGTATCCTCGCGCATCCGAGCTTCCCCGAGAATTTCCTCGAGCGCGACAAGGCGCGCACGATCGCGGCGATCAAGGAAGACGAGACCAAGCCCGAGTCCATCGCCAGCAAGGCATTCTGGCGCCTGCTGTACGGTTCGCATCCTTATTCGCAGTATCCGACCGTGCCGTCGGTGGAGTCGATTACCCGCACCGACCTGGTCGCCTTCCATGGCGCGCACTACGTCGCCAACCGCGCGGTAATCGCGATGATCGGCGACATCACGCGGGCAGAAGCGGACGCCATCGCGCAGCAGCTCACCTCCCGCCTGCCGCAGGGCACGCCCCTGCCGGAACTGCCCAAGGTCGAGGTAGCAGCTGCGTCGGAAGAGCGCATTCCGCACCCGGCCACGCAGGCGCACATCATGCTGGGCCTGCCGACCATCGTGCGTGGCGAGCCGGACTATTTTCCCCTGCTGGTCGGGAACTACACGTTGGGCGGGGGCGGCTTCGTGTCGCGTCTGACGCACGAGGTTAGAGAGAAGCGCGGCCTGTCGTACAGCGTATACAGCTATTTCAACCCGATGGCGCAGCCGGGCCCGTTCCAGGCAGGGCTACAAACGCAGAAGGAACAGACCGACGAGGCGCTCAAGGTCGTGCGCGACACGATCGCCGCCTTCCTGCGCGACGGGCCCACGCCGCAGGAGCTGAAGGCAGCGAAGGACAACCTGATCGGCGGCTTCGCCCTGCGCATCGACAATAACCGCAAGATTCTGGACAACATCGCGGCAATTGGTTTCTACAACCTTCCTCTCGATTACCTCGACACCTGGACCGCGAAAATCGAAAAAGTGACGATTGCTGACGTGAAGGCCGCTTTCCAGCGCAAACTGGCGCTTGATCGCATGTCTACCGTGATCGTCGGCAATGCCAAGTAGGATCATGCAAAAAAATCGACCGAAAAAGGCCTCCGCACCTGCCCAGGGCAAGCGCCCGCCGCACCAGGTACGCATCATTGGCGGACAATGGAAGCGAACGCCACTGGCCGTGCTCGATGCCGACGGCTTGCGGCCGACTCCCGACCGGGTGCGCGAGACCGTGTTCAACTGGCTCAACCACCTGCTGGGGGGGAGCTGGGAACAGGCACGCTGCCTGGATTTGTTTGCCGGAACAGGGGCGCTCGGATTTGAAGCGGCAAGCCGCGGAGCGGCCAGGGTGGTCCTGGTGGAGGACAACGGCGCCGCCGTGCGGCAGCTTCAGGCCACGAAGGAAAAGCTGAAGGCGGACAAGGTCGAGATCTTGCGCGGCGATGCTCTGGCGGTGGCTTCCAGCCTTGCTTCCAGCGCGCCGCAAGGGTTCCGTGTGATCTTCCTCGACCCGCCTTACCATCAGGACTGGCTCGTAAAAATACTGCCGGTTTGCGAACGGCTATTGGCAGACGGCGGGTTGGTATATGCTGAAGCTGAAGTGCCCCTGGACGGCGAGACGCCCCCGGACTGGATGAAAGGCTGGAACGTCGTTCGCGGCGACAAGGCGGGGATGGTTTTCTACCACTTGCTGCACCGCAATGGTGAAGCGGGAAATTGAGGCATAATGCGCGTTCCGGAAACTTTCTCTTAGGCAGGGAGCCCCCGATGGTTACAGCTGTTTACCCAGGAACGTTCGATCCGCTGACGCGCGGGCACGAGGATTTGGTGCGCCGTGCGTCTGGCCTGTTCGACAAGCTGATCGTGGGTGTCGCCGACAGCAAGAACAAGCGGCCCTTCTTTTCCCTCGACGAGCGCCTGTCGATCGCCAACGAAGTCCTCGGCCATTATCCGAATGTCCAGGTCGAAAGTTTTTCGGGCCTGTTGAAGGACTTCGTGCGTACCCACGACGCCCGGGTGATTGTGCGTGGCCTGCGTGCCGTGTCCGACTTCGAGTACGAGTTTCAGATGGCCGGCATGAACCGTTACCTGCTGCCCGACGTCGAAACCCTGTTCCTCACCCCGTCCGACCAGTACCAGTTCATTTCCGGCACGATCGTCCGTGAAATCGCCACGCTGGGCGGCGATGTTTCCAAATTCGTATTCCCTTCCGTCGAGCGCTGGCTCAAGGAAAAGATGGCTGCGGTCAGCAAGTAAGAAAGCAGTTCAGAGGTTGTTATGGCTTTGATGATTACGGACGAATGCATCAATTGCGACGTGTGCGAGCCCGAGTGCCCGAACGACGCAATTTACATGGGTCCGGTGGTTTACGAGATCGACCCCAACAAGTGCACCGAATGCGTTGGCCACTACACTGAGCCGCAGTGCCAGCAGGTGTGCCCGGTCGACTGCATCCCCTTCAATCCCGCCTGGCGCGAGAGCAAGGAAGAACTGCAAGCCAAGTATGAGCGGCTGCAGGCTGAAAAACAGCAATCCTGAGTGTCAGTTGGCCGGGACGACCCTGTTCCGGCCCAGCGCCTTGGCTTCGTAAAGAGCATGGTCGGCGCGCGCCACAAGGTGCTGCGAGGTTGTCTCGACCGGTTCATTCTCCACTGCCGGCTGCAGTCCGGCGACGCCGACCGAGATCGTCACGTTCAATTTTTCCCCGCTCGTCAGCACCAGCGGTTGTTCCGCAATGCTTTGGCGGATGCGTTCGGCCACGTTGATCGCATCGTCCGTCTCCGTGTCGGTCAGCAGGACGACGAACTCCTCGCCGCCGAAGCGGCCCAGCGAATCGCTCAGACGCAGTTCCGCCTTGATCCGTCCGGCCACGCCGCGCAATACCTCGTCGCCGGCCTGATGGCCGATCCTGTCATTGATCTGCTTGAAGTGGTCGATGTCCATGTACATGCAGGACAGCGGCGTCTTCTGCCGGCGGCTGCGGCCGATTTCCTCCAGCAGGCGGCGTTCGATATAGCGGCGGTTGTTTACACCTGTTAGCGGATCGGTCAGCCCGATGTGCTTGAGCCGCTCGTTATTGATTACGTTTTCCACGCAGATGGCCACGATGCACGCCATATGCTCGAGGAAGTCCGTGCTCATGTTCGACATGAAGCGCGCCGGATCATTGCTGCCGAGGTTGAGTGCGCCGATCAGGCGCGTGTGGCGCAAGAGCGGGGCGACGGCGACACTGGCCGGTGGCATGAGCGGTTCGGGGAACATCGTCCCGAACAACTCTTCGCTGTAGGCACCCAGCACAGGTTTCGACAGCGTACCCGCCAGCTCGCCAAACTCCGTCTCGTCCTGCAGGAACAGCAGGCGGGGCAGTTCGGACAGGTTGATTTCAAGTTGCACCAGGATGCGGCGAATGTCGTATTGCCCGTCGAGGAGGCTGAGCGTTACGAGATCCAGTCCGGCGGTCTCGGGAAAAGTCGTGAACAGGGCGTCGATCAGCGCCTGGAAACTGTCGGCGGAGATGAATTGGAGGTCGAGAAGCTGATGCCGCTGGAGGATCTGCTGGTTTTTCTGCGCATTGGCAATCAGCTGCGTCAGCTGGGCGCGCAATTGCCGATTTTCCCGTGCCAGATCGTGCGACATGGATGGACGTCCCGAACGAAGTCAAAAACGATCGGCAAATACTACATGGGGCTCCACCGGCCTGCAACCGCAGGCCGGAAGGCGTTGAACGGGATCAAAATGCGAGGTCGACGCCGACATCCTGCCCCACGCGCAGGACTTGTCCTTCGCCTTCAAGCAGGATGGTATTCATACCAAAGGTCAGGGCACCGTCGAGTTTCGGATTGGCACGATAGCTTTGCATGATGTCGAGCGGGTCGGGGCCAGGGATGCCGGTGGACTGGTCGACCGACGGCATGTTGCACCGCGAGCAGGGCTTGACCGGCTTGAGCTTGGCGTCGCCGATGCGGAACGCTTCAGCAAAATCTTCCTCGAATGCCCCGATTCCGTTGATCACGATATTCGGCCGGAAGCGGTTCATCGGCAGGGCCTCGCGGTCCTGCGCCTTCAGCTTGTCATTGAGGTCCGCCAGCGATGCTTCAGAGATGACGAGCATCGGGAAGGCGTCGGCAAACAGTGTCGGCGCTTCCACGCCATCCGTCCATTTGTCGCTCGCGACGCGCTTCGCATCGGCATGGAAGCGGACGAGGCGGCAGGGCATGCCAAGGAACTTCGAGAACCAGGTGGATGTGGTCTCGTCGCAGTCGTAGGCCTGCACCGTGTCTTCCCACACCCGCACGTTGACCGTCTTTGCATCTTCCGGATCAGGCAGGCCGAGCGGAATCTCCAGTCGCAGCATGCCCGGCGCCCGCAGTTCGAGCGTGTCGGCCTTGATGCGCGGTGTGACCAGCGCCAGCTTCGGATGAGTGCGCTGGGTAAGGAACTCCCCCTTGTCATCCACGACCATCCATTCGCGGTCGTAGATATGTTCGGACATCAGCCCGGCGCTGGTCAGCGTTGCTTCGCGTAGGGCGATACCGGCGCAGGACTTGATCGGGTACAGGTTCAGTTCGGTCAGGATAGCCATGCCGCGTCGAAGAAAAGGTCAGACGTTGAAGAGGAAGTTCAGCACATCGCCATCCTTGACGATGTATTCCTTGCCTTCCGCGCGCATCTTGCCTGCTTCCTTCGCCCCTTGCTCGCCCTTGTACGCGATGAAGTCGTCGAAGGAGATGGTCTGCGCGCGGATGAAGCCGCGTTCGAAATCGGTGTGGATCACGCCGGCGGCCTGCGGTGCAGTGGCGCCGATCGGCACGGTCCATGCGCGCACTTCCTTCACGCCCGCGGTGAAGTAGGTCTGCAGGCCGAGCAGCTTGAAGCCGGCACGGATCAGGCGGTTCAGGCCTGGCTCTTCCATGCCCATGTCGGCGAGGAAGGCCCCCTTGTCTTCTTCTTCGAGGTCGGCGATTTCCGCTTCGATGGCAGCGCAGATCGCCACGATGGGCGCGTTCTGCTCCTTCGCGTAGGCGGTCAACTGGTCGAGCAGCGGATTGTTTGTGAAGCCGGTATCGGAAACGTTGGCCACGTACATTGCGGGCTTGGCGGTGATCAGGCACAGCGATTTGATCAGCGCCATTTCTTCCGCGTCGAGGCCGAGCGCACGCACCGGCTTGGCTTCGTTCAGATGCGGCACGATGCGTTCGAGCACGGAGACCAGTTTGATTGCTTCCTTGTCGCCGGCCTTGGCCTTCTTGCCTTCGCGCAGGATGGATTTTTCCACGGTGCCGAGGTCGGCAAGCGCGAGTTCGGTCTGGATCACCGCTATGTCGTCCAGCGGGCTGACCTTGCCGGCGACGTGCACGACGTTCGGATCTTCGAAGCAGCGCACGACGTTGACGATGGCGTCGGTTTCGCGGATGTGCGCGAGGAACTGGTTGCCCAGGCCTTCGCCCTTGGATGCGCCAGCGACCAGGCCGGCGATGTCGACAAATTCAACCACGGCGGGAACGATGCGCTCCGGCTTGACGATCTCGGCGAGGGCCTTCAGGCGCTGGTCCGGCACTTCCACGATGCCGACGTTCGGCTCGATGGTGCAGAAGGGATAGTTTTCCGCGGCGATGCCCGCCTTGGTCAGGGCGTTGAATAGGGTGGATTTGCCGACGTTAGGCAGGCCGACGATGCCGCATTTGAGACTCATGGTGTGTGTTTCGCCAAGTATATGAATTAACCCACTATTTTACCGTAGCGGCAGGGAGGATCAGAGCGGCTTCACCTGCGCCGGGTCGGGATTTTCGACAAATTCGGCGAGTTCGTCCCGAAGGCGTGCGCCTTCGCTGATCGCCAACTTCCAGTTGAGGACGCGGAAATCGTTCTTTTCGCCGTAGTACAGGAAGTCGTTCCGGTCCGGCAGTTTGCTTCTGGACAAGGTTTGCAGGAAGGCGCGCGTGGGAGACAAGAGAACAACATTGTCGAGCCAGCTGCTGTTGCGGCCGAAATTGGCGCGCCGCCAGGGCAGGGATTTGTCGAGCCAGCCAGGCACGATCTGCTCGCCGAAATGCGGGTAGAGGACAAGGCCGCCCTCCGGATTACCCGCGACGCGGGAATAGGGAAGGGCAAGGTGATAATCGATCAGCCCGCCGTCCCAAAAAGTGCCGGCTGGCGCACCGGGGATGTCGCGCACCGGCTCCATGATGAAAGGCAGCGTGCCGGAGGCCAGCAGTGCGCCGCCGAGGTTATCAGGGGACAGCGGCATGAACTGGGTGTCGAAGGCGTCGAATTTCGCCTTCAGCCAGAAAGCGGGATCGCGTGCATCGCCGACGACGACGCGCGACAGATGGTTGGCAAGCTGGGAACGCGACACGAGGTTGCCGAGTACAGCCAGGCCAAAACCCGCGGTAACCGAAAGATTGCGCGTCGGCGCTTTGAGCAGCTTTCGTCCGCGCGCCACCAGGATTTGCAGGCGATGATGGGGATGCGCGATGGTGTGCTGCTCATGGCCAGTGATGAAATCGGCAAGGAAGCGCGCGCAGGAATCCGATACATAGCGCGGCGTCGGCTTGCGGGGATAGCATTGTTCGCAATACAGGTCCCCGAGCTTCTGGAATGCCTCGACCGGATCTGCCTGGCACGCCGCAGCCATGCGCCAGGCACCGATCGACGCGCCGACCAGCGTGCGTTCGCGCGGCGCGGACGGCAGCCAGCTGCCGAACAGCCACTGGTCCATCTTCTGGAAGATCAGCCCTTTCGGACCGCCGGCGGCAGCCGGGATGATGGCAATATCCTTCGCGCGCAGTCCGTGTTCACGGATATGCGCCAGCGCTTTCGGTCCGGCGTGGATAGCCAGTGCTTTCATCGGACGCCGCCGGTCATTTCGCCGTCGAGTGCAGCTTCATCATGGCCGCCTCGAACTTGCCTTCGCAGAGCATGGGGATGACATCCAGGCTCTTGTCGATGGCATCGTTGATGAGGACCTGTTCTTCCTTGCGCGGACGGTGCAGGACGAAATCCGCAACCGGCTGCTGCAGGTTCGCCGTGCGTGGATGACCGATACCGATGCGCAGCCGCCAGTAATCCTGCGTACCGAGGGCGGCCGTGATGTCCTTCAGGCCGTTGTGTCCGCCGGATGATCCGCCTTTCTTGATCTTCGCCACGCCGGGTTGCAGGTCGAGCTCGTCATGCACGACAAGGATATCGTCAGGAAGGATCTTGTAGAAACGTGCGAGCGCGCCGACCGACTGCCCGGAACGGTTCATGTAGGTTTGCGGTTCCAGCAGCCACACTTCCTGGCCGGCGATTGAGGTCTTTGCGGCAAGCGCGTTGTACTTGGACTCGCGCATGAGCCGGCCGCCGGCAAGATTGTCGACCAGCCAGAAGCCCGCGTTGTGACGCGTTTGTTCGTATTCAGGGCCTGGATTGCCGAGGCCGACGATAAGGCGGATGGGCATGCGTAGTGAGTGTTGCCGCGGAAAAGAAATGATTATCGTGGAAGTTGCGGTTTGGCGTCCAATCTGCGGTCGGAAACAAAAAACCCCGCCTAGTGGGCGGGGTTTTCAGTGCGGCATTGCTGCCAGCAGAAGACGAATTACTTCGGCTCTGCTTCGCCTGCTGCTGCGTCGTCTGCGGACACTTGGCCAGCCGGAACGCTTGCGGTTGCGATGGTCGGGTTGTTGTCGCCGTGTGCAACTGCAGTGACGCCCTTCGGCAGGGTGATGTCGGCCAGGTGGACGGATGCGCCAGCTTCAACCTTGGACAGGTCGACTTCGACGAATTCCGGCAGGTCGCCCGGCAGGCAGCTGACGTCGAGTTCGTTCATCACGTGGCTGATGATCGCGCCACCCAGCTTCACGGCCGGGGAGATTTCAGCGTTCACGAAGTGCAGCGGCACCTTGACGTGGATCTTCTGCTTCGGGTCGACGCGCTGGAAGTCAGCGTGCAGCACGAGTTGCTTGTATGCGTGCATCTGGAAGTCGCGGA
Source organism: Noviherbaspirillum sp. (assembly GCA_035626875.1). Classification (GTDB taxonomy): domain Bacteria; phylum Pseudomonadota; class Gammaproteobacteria; order Burkholderiales; family Burkholderiaceae_D; genus Noviherbaspirillum. Next base: position 23,448 of record DASPMV010000042.1, read on the forward strand.
GCAGGACCTTCTCGACCTTGCCTTCGATTTCCATGTCGAGGATCGAAGAGTGGAAGGCTTCTTTCTTCAGCGCGTGGAACAGCGCGTTGTGGTCCAGTGCAATGGTGACCGGATCAGCAGTACCGCCATAGATGATGGCCGGCGTCTGGCCCGCATTGCGCAGGCGGCGGCTCGCTCCGGACCCCTGCTCAGTGCGTGGGAATGCGATAACTTTCATTTTTTAGCTCCAAAAGTGCAAGACAGGCTTGCGATTAGTCCCCCGCGACCAGGGGACAAAAAAACCTTCTTCCCAGGGGAAGAAGGGAAAACCGAAAACTTAGTCGATGAACAGCGAGCTGACGGAATCGCCCTTGGTGATGCGCTTGAAGGTCTCGGCCAGCAGGTCCGCTGCGGTCAGCTGGCGGATCTTGGGGCAGGACTTGGCTTCGGCGGTCAGCGGAATGGTGTCGGTGACGACCAGTTCATCCAGCGGCGAGGTCGAGATGCGTTCGATTGCCGGGCCGGACAGCACGGGGTGCGTACAGTAGGCGACGACCTTCTTCGCGCCGCGCTCCTTCAGCACTTCGGCAGCCTTGGTCAGCGTGCCTGCGGTGTCGACCATGTCGTCCATGATCACGCAGTTGCGGCCTTCGACTTCACCGATGATGTGCATGACTTCCGACACGTTCGCCTTCGGGCGGCGCTTGTCGATGATGGCCAGGTCGCAGTTCAGGCGCTTTGCCAGCGCGCGGGCGCGGACCACGCCGCCGACGTCCGGCGACACGACCAGCAGGTCGTCGTAATTCTTCTTGATCAGGTCCGACAGCAGGATCGGGGATGCATAGATGTTATCCACCGGAATGTCGAAGAAGCCCTGGATCTGGTCTGCGTGCAAATCCATGATCAGGACGCGGCCGACGCCAGCCTGCTGCAGCATGTTGGCAACGACCTTGGCGGAAATCGCCACGCGCGCGGAACGGGGACGGCGATCCTGACGGGCGTAACCGAAGTAGGGGATGGCGGCGGTGATGCGGCCGGCCGAGGCGCGCTTGAGGGCATCGACCATCAACATGATTTCCATCAGGTTGTCGTTGGTCGGCGCGCAGGTCGATTGCAGAACGAAGACATCCTTGCCGCGCACGTTCTCGTTGATTTCCACCATGACTTCGCCGTCGGAGAACTTCGACACGACAGCCTTGCCCAGAGGGATGCCGAGGTGCTTGACCACTCCTGCGGCCAGCTCCGGGTTTGCGTTGCCGGTAAAGACCATCAGGTTTTCAAGCGCCATGGGACACCTAGGAAATTGCGGGTTAAAAGGATGAAAAGCCGCCAAGGCATGACTGTGTGTCTCGCGTTGGCGGCTTTGGGTTCTTCTTGTATTTAATGGCAGGGGAACAAGGATTCGAACCTTGGAATGCCGGAATCAAAATCCGGTGCCTTAACCAGCTTGGCGATTCCCCTACGCAACCTGTTGTTTGCCGTCCCATGATGCAACGTCAAACGAATTCTGTACTACGGCGTCAGCAAGTGCGAGAGCGGGTGGCGCTCGATCGCTTTGGCTTTCCAGACTTTCCACTGGGTCTGCCCGGTTTTCTGTGCCGCTTTCAGCACTTCGTCAGCTTCATGCTCCTGCCCGAAGGCGCAGAACACGCAAGCACCGGAACCAGTCATCCTTGCATCGCCAAATTGTCGCAGCCAGTTGACGGCTTCAGCAATCGGCGGGAAGAGTCTTGTAGCCACGACTTGCAGGTCGTTTTTTCCGAAGCAATTGGATGCCTTGGAAAAGTCCGATATTTTGACGGGGTTTGTGTTTCTTGTCAAACCCGGATCAGAAAATATTGCAGCAGTCGGCGCGGAAACCCCCGGTTCGATGACAACATACCAGCAATTCGGCGTCTCGACCGCCGCCAGATCCTCGCCGACGCCTTCCGCGAAGGCATTTTGTCCGAAGATGAAAAATGGCACATCGGCGCCGAGTTGCAGGCCGAGTTTCATCAATTCAGCACGCGTCAGGCCGGTTTGCCACAAATGGTTGAGGGCGATCAGCGCGGTTGCCGCGTCGGAAGAGCCGCCGCCCAGGCCGCCACCCATCGGGAGTCTTTTTTCAACGGCAATGTCGGTACCCAAGCTTTGGGCGCGTTCCGGATCCACTGCAGATTTGAGCAGCTTTGCGGCGCGCACGATCAAGTCTGCGTCTTCCGGTACACCTGGAACCTCTGTGACACGACGTATCGCGCCATCGCCGCGCACGGTGAAATGTAGCAGGTCGGAATGGTCCAGCAGCTGAAAGACGGTTTGTAGCAGGTGGTAGCCGTCCGGGCGGCGTCCTGTGACATGAAGGAACAGATTCAGCTTGGCCGGGGCGGGGCAGTTATTCAGCGTGGTTGCCATGTGTCGATGACGATGCGGAGGGAGACGTCGCCTGCCTCTGCCGTGTTGCGGGCAAGGTCGATACGCCTCGGGCGGTTTTGCGGCGACGAAGGGTTTGCCTCGAGCCAGGTGGCGTAATGGATGCGCCAGCCGTCGCGTGAATGGGTGCGTGTTTCGGGGGGAGTGGCAACGATGCGTTTGCCGGAGGTATCGACGACGAATCCTTGCAGCCATTCGCGCAGACCTGCGACCGGCAGGGGCCATCCAAGCGTTTCCGCAGTCAGTGCATCAACACTGGCGGCGCTCTTCGCTTGCTGACCTGCCTGCCTGAGCGTGGCGCCTTCGGCATTGACGTCGATGACCGCTACGGTCTGGCCGAGCGGCGACAGCAGGGTGACCACAGTCTGGGCAGGGGTCTGCGACCAGGTGAAGCTGCCGTGCAAGGCTTCTTCCCTGCCGTTGACCTGATAGCGCACGGACAGGCGGCCGCCTATGTCGATGGTCTCGTGAAAGCGGCGTTGTGCTGCTTGACCTGCCGTCTCTGTCGCCGGTGGCGGCAGGGTGGCGCAACCCGCCAGCAGCAATGGCAATGCGATTGCGATTGCCCGGGCAAGGCAAAGGCTCATAGGTTGACGTTCAGGCGCGCCAACGTGCTCTTGAGCGTGTCGTTCTGCGGGTCCTTGGTCTGGGCGTCGCGCCACAGCCTTTGCGCGTCGTCCTTCTGGCCTTTTACCCAGAGGACTTCGCCCAGGTGCGCGGCGATCTCGACGTCGGGGCGCAGTTCGTAGGCGCGGCGAAGCAGCGATTCGGCTTCCTTCAGGTTCCCGAGCCGGAATTGCACCCAGCCCATGCTGTCCATGATGAAGGGATCGTCAGGGGCGAGCTGCATGGCCTTGTCGATCAGGGAGTACGCTTCCTGCAAGCGCACATTCCGTTCGGCCAGTGAATAGCCAAGCGCGTTGTAGGCATGCTGGTTGTTGGGGGCCAGTTCCATAATCTTCCGCAGGGACGATTCCATCACGTCCCACTGGCTGCTTTTCTCGGCTGCCATCGCATAGTCGTAGAGCAGGTCGGTATTGGTGGGGAAGCGCGCGAGCCCGGCCTTGAAGACCTTCAGTGCTTCCGGCAACTGGTTGGCGTCGCGCAGGAGCTGGCCTTCGGCGATGACGATCTGGGCTTCCTCGCGGTCGCCGCTGACGGTCAGTTCACGCAGCAATTTGCGGGCGCCGGCCATGTCGCCGCGCTTGGCGATGACCTGCGCACGCTTGATCTGCGCATTCAGGTAGGCTTCGCCGGGCTCGATCTGGGACAGCCACTTGAGGACGCCATCGCTGTCCTTGCGCTCTTCGGCGATCTGCGCGAGCAGCAGCAGCGCCTGGGACGGATCGCGCTCGTCATCCGGCTTGCTCGACAGGACGCTGAGGTAGGTTGTCAGGTATTGCTCGGCAGCCTTCAAGTCGTTGGTCTGCATGCCGAGCACGCCAAGAGCGTACAGCGATGTCAGGTCTTGCGGCTGGTCCTTGAGCAGCGCTTCGAATTCGCCGCGCGCCTTCACGTACTGCTTCTGGTCGATCAACATGCGCGCGTAGGCCATGCGCACATCGCGTGCCTTGGGATAGGTGGCGACGAAATCGGCCAGCAGTTTGAGTGCTTCCGCCTTGTCCTGCGTCACCTGCACCAGCGCAAGGATGGCGAGTTCGGAATCGGGCTTCGCCTTGAGGGCCGTCTCGGCTTCCTGCCGGGCGCGCTGCGTATCGCCGCGGGCATAGGCGCCTTGCGCCAGTGCCAGCCGTGCTTCCGGCTGGTCGAGGTAAGGCTGGAGGATGCGTTCAAGCATGGCGAACGCGGCATTCTTGTCCTTGGCCCGGGCGAGCAGGCGCTGCATCTGGAAGGCGAGCAGGCCGCGGGTCTGGGGCCGCGCCTCCTTGAGCCGCTCCTCGAGGATTGGCTGCGCTTCGGCGAGGTTGTCGCTGAGGATGACGAAGCTGAGGTAATACTGGGTCGCCTCGTCGGAATTGGGCGCCAGCATGCGCCAGAGGCGCACTGCGCTCAATGCTTCATCCGCCTGTTTGGCGGTCAGGGCCATTTCCGCAGCGCGGCGGGCGACGCGCGGGTCACGCGTCTGCTGGGCGATGGAGAGCAGTGTCACGTAGGCTGTCTGCCAGTCGCCGCGCTGGAATGCGATTTCCGAGGTGATCAGCTTGTACACCAGCTCATCCGTCAGCTCGACCGAGGGCAGCGGATCCTCCGGTTTCTGCTCGCTTGCACCGGGGCGCTTGTGGGGTGTCGCCGTCGACGCCTTCCTGACGATGGACTCGTCGGCATTGGCCACGGCAGCAGGCGTGGCCGTAGCCATGGGCTGCGCGGGCCGGATGGAGCCGGTTGCGCACGCCGACAACAAGATCGGCAGAGTTACAATGAGAAGAGTGTTTTTCAAGGAAGATTCCCAGCTAATCAGGCAGCACTCATTTTACGCCCAACGGGCGCGCTATGCGCATGGGTAATATGGGGCCACGGAGCCGATTTATCGCCCTTGCAGACATCGTAGTACTCGGTAGCGATGCCGCCTCAGTGATACCACACTTGTCTTGTGTCAAATTTGTCTTTCTGCAAAGAGCCGTCTGAACGATGCCCGAACTACCTGAAGTTGAAGTGACCCGCAGAGGCGTAGCCCCACACCTGGAAGGGCAAGTGGTTGCCGGCGTCGCACTGCGCCACAGCGGCCTTCGATGGCCTTTTCCCGAGGGACTTGCCGGTCTCCTGTGCGGTCACTGCATCCGCAGCACCGGAAGGCGCGGCAAATATCTCCTGATCGGTTTCGACCACGGCACGCTCATCGTGCACCTCGGCATGTCCGGGCATCTGCGCATACTGCCGCGCGGAACACCGCCGGAAAAGCATGACCATTTCGACCTGGAGGTCGGCGACCAGGTTATGCGCATGACCGATCCTCGCCGGTTTGGCGCCGTGCTTTGGCATGGCAGCGACGAGGGCATGGTCGATGAGCACCTGCTGCTGCGCGGACTCGGCGTTGAACCGCTTGATCCGGGCTTCAGCCCCGAATTGCTGTACAGGATGACACGCAAGCGGACTGCGCCGATCAAGCAGGTGTTGCTTGCCGGAGACATCGTCGTCGGGGTGGGCAATATCTATGCGTCGGAAAGTTTGTTCAAGGCAGGAATCAATCCACGCACGTCTGCCCATCGCATCGGCCTTGCCCGATATGAAAGGCTTGCAGCAGCCATTCGCGAGACGCTTGCTGCCGCCATCGAGAAAGGCGGCAGTACGCTGCGCGATTTCATGGCGGCGGACGGGCAGCCGGGATACTTCCAGCAAAGCTATTTTGTCTACGACCGCGCCGGCGCACCGTGCCGGATTTGCGCCACGCCGATCAGGGCAATCAAGCAGGGGCAGCGCTCCACCTTCTACTGCCCAAATTGTCAAAAATGAGTACGGGTGCTAGATTCGTACATTCATACAGTGTTAGCTTGGGGAAATTGTGAGCAATCTGGTACAAAAGTTCCAGGAATACAGTGGTTGGCGTAACAACGTCATGGCCGCGCTCGAGCGCTATCGCGCCTGCGTCGCCGAGACGGATATCGCAGACCCGGTCAGCGACCAGCATTTCTCGCGCCTGAAAGCCCGGTTGACCGACGACAAGCTTTCGATTGCCTTCGTCGCGGAATTCTCGCGCGGCAAATCGGAATTGATCAACGCAATCTTCTTCGCCGATTACGGCCAGCGTATCCTGCCGTCCTCCGCGGGACGCACCACCATGTGCCCGACGGAATTGCTGTACGACGAAACCTTTCCGCCGTCGATCCGGCTCCTGCCGATCGAAACGCGCGCGGAAGCGGCATCCACCAGCGATTACAAGGACAACAACCACGTCTGGACGGTCCTGCCGCTCGACATCACATCCGGCGAGGGCATGCTGGATGCCTTCAAGCAGGTCAGCCTCACCAAGCGTGTGCCGGTCGAGGAGGCGAAGCGCTACGGCCTGTACCATGAGGATGACCCGGATGCATTGCTGTCCGTGGGCGATGACGGCCTCGTCGAGATTTCGCAGTGGCGCCACGCGATTGTCAATTTCCCGCACCCGCTGCTGAAGCAGGGCTTGGTCATCATCGATACGCCGGGCCTGAACGCGATCGGTACCGAACCGGAACTGACCCTGAACCTGATCCCGAATGCGCATGCCGTGCTCTTCATCCTGGCGGCCGATACCGGCGTCACCAGGAGCGACATCGACGTCTGGCGCGACCATATCGGCGGCGGTCCTGCCCGCCTCGTCGTGCTGAACAAGATCGACAGCATGTGGGATGAGCTGCGCACCGCGGCAGAGATCGAAGAACAGATCCAAAAACAGGTGGAGACTGTCGCCCATACGCTCAGCCTGTCCACCCAGCAGGTCTTCCCCATTTCGGCGCAAAAAGGCCTGGTCGGCAAGGTCAACCGCGACGCGGGATTGCTCGAAAAGAGTCGTCTGCCTGCACTCGAGGCGGCGCTGTCGGAAGAACTCATTCCCAGCAAGCGCGAAATCGTGCGCGGCCAGCTCGAGACGGAAGTCAACGAACTGACAGCCGCGAAGCACGCGCTGCTGGCTTCGCGCAGCCGCAACATCGTGGAGCAGCTGGTCGAGCTGAAGAGCCTGCGCGGCAAGAACCAGTCCATCATCGAACACATGATGAAGCGCGTCGATCTCGAAAAGAAGGAGTTCGACAGCAGCCTGCTGAAACTCCAGGGCACGCGCGCCGTCTTCACACGCCTGTCGAGCGAGGTCTTCACCAGTCTCGGCATGGATATCCTCAAGGCGGAAATCCGCAAGACCCGGGACTCCATGGAGAACAGCAAATTCTCCGCCGGCATGCGCGCGGCGGTGAAGGATTTCTTCGCGCATGTGCGCAACAACCTTGTGCAGTCCGGCCAGAAGACCGACGAGATCACCGAGATGATGACGGTGATGTATCGGAAGTTCTCTACCGAGCACGGACTCGCGCTTTCTTCACCGATGCCGTTTTCGCTCGAAAAATACCTCAAGGAGATCGAGCTGATCGAGAGCGTGTATCACAAGCAGTTCGGCGCCGCGGCCATCCTCACGATGCCGCAGGTCGCGCTGATGACGAAGTTCTTCGACTCGATTGCATCGCGCGTAAAGCAGAGCTTCCTGCAGGCAAACCGCGACGTGGAGGCGTGGCTGAAGGTGGTCATGGCGCCGCTCGAAGCGCAGATCTGGGAGCACCGGTCGCAGTTGAAAAAGCGCCGCCAGTCGATCGAACGCATCCATCTCGCCACGGACAGTCTGGAAGAAAAGGTGCAGGCGCTGGAAGTGATGCAGGCCGAAATCGAGGCGCAGAAAAAAGCCCTTCACGCGCTTGAAACGGAACTCAAGGGAGCGATTTCTGCCGAATTGACGGCCCTGAAGGCGGCAGCATAAATGAAACGTGTTGCAGGGGCGCCGGCAGCGCAGGCTGCGGGTGCCGGTTCGGCGCTTTCCGATCCATCGTTTTCGCAGGCGGTCATCCGTTGGCAAAAGCAGCATGGGCGTCACACGCTGCCATGGCAGAACACCACGGATGCGTATCGCATCTGGCTGTCGGAAATCATGCTGCAACAGACCCAGGTCTCCGCAGTCATTCCCTACTACCTTCGTTTTCTCGATCGTTTTCCGGATGTCACATCACTTGCGGCAGCGCCGTCCGAAGAGGTGATGGCGCACTGGAGCGGGCTCGGGTACTACTCGCGTGCGCGGAATCTTCACAAGTGTGCGCAGCGTGTGGTGGCGGAGTTCGGAGGGGTATTTCCCAATGATCCTGAACAGCTCGCCGACCTGCCTGGCATCGGGCGCTCGACGGCCGCGGCAATCGCCGCCTTCGCCTACGGCGCAAGGGCCGCCATCCTGGACGGCAACGTCAAGCGCGTCTTCGCGCGGGTCTTCGGCATTGATGGTTTTCCGGGTGCGAAACCGGTGGAAGACCGGATGTGGCAGCGTGCCGTCGCCCTTCTGCCGGCGAAGGATATCGAATCGTACACGCAGGGACTGATGGACCTGGGCGCAACCTTGTGCACGCGGAGCAGCCCGTCGTGCAGCCAGTGTCCGCTCGTGCAGCGCTGCGTGGCGCATGAAAGCGGACGCGTCCACCTGTTACCTGAACGCCGCCCGAAAAAAGCCGTGCCCGAAAAATCCACCACGATGCTGGTCATCACGCATGATGGCCACGTCCTGCTCGAACAGCGGCCCGACACCGGCATCTGGGGAGGGTTGATGTCGCTGCCCGAAATTGAGGGTGACAGCGATGTCTCCAGCGAGGCGTTCTCAACCGCCGCGATCTTTGGCGACCCTGAGTCGAGCGAAAAACTGACGCCGTTTTCGCACGTCTTCACCCACTTCAAGCTGCATATTTCGCCTTACCGGATTCGACTCTCGCGGCGCGCCGATGCGGCCAGGCAGGCCGTTCATGTCTGGTATCCGGGCGCGCGGCTGGCCGAGGCGCCGTTGCCGGCGCCGGTGAAGAAGCTGCTGCTGGCGGTATTTCGCGAGCCGGACCTGCTCGCTAGTCGTTGATCCATTCCACCCGGTTGCGCCCGAGCTGCTTGGCCTGGTAGAGCGCCGAATCGGCGCGCGAAATCAGGTCAATAATCTTTTCTCCACGCCTGTATTGCGCGACCCCGATCGACAGCGAAATGTGTTTTTGCTCCAGGATCTTCTGGAAGTCGAGGAAATGCGCGTAGACGCGCAGCCGTTCCGCATGCATCACTGCGCCCTTCAAATCGGTATCCGGCAGGATCTGCAGGAACTCATCACCGCCATAGCGACCGAGGATATCAGTGTCGCGGATGCTGTCCCGCGCCACGCGCGAGAATTCCTTCAGGATGGTGTCGCCGACCAGATGCCCGTTGTTGTCATTGATTTCCTTGAATTTGTCGATATCGATCAGGCAGATCGTGAACGGGACGCCCCGGCCGTCGGCGTGCAGCTTCGCCTGCTCAAGCTCTGACTGCAACTGGCGTCGGTTGTACAGCCCGGTCAATTCGTCGCGGACGGATTTCTCTTCGTAGTGTTCAAGCTGGTAGCGTGTCGCTCGCAGAAGCTGGCGCATGTTCTGGATCTGCTTGCCGACGATGATCATGCCTGGCAGCGTCAGCGCAAGTACGAACCATTGCGCCATGTCGGAACGGAAGGCGAAGTGGTGCCCCTCGGCCTGCGCACGCACAAGGATGATGCCGAGATAGGCACCCAGGCACCCTACCGAGAGCAGGATCAGCGATACAGTGGAGAGCCTGAATATGCCGAATGAAAACGCAATCAAAACGAAAGGAACGAGTGCAATCTGCGTCGAGCGCTCGAGGTAGGCAACCGCGAGCATGATCACCAGCGATGTCACCAGCTGCGGCAGCATGAGGCTGGGTTCGCCGAAACGCTGGTTGAATCCGAACCGGAAGACGCCGTAGAAGAGCACGACAACCGCGACCACAACCGCGGCGACGCAGCTGAACGTCAGGCCGCTGATGAAGCCCTGGCGATAGAAGATGTACAGGCTGAGCGCGTAGAGCAGCGAAATGAGGCTGATCGGCGAAATCTGCGGAACGCGGACCGCCGGCATGTTCTTGCGACGGTTAATCGTGTCTGATCGCATCGTTTCGCGTGCGTCGTCCAATAGCATGGGATGTGCGCTCAATGTGTGCCGGTAAGTGCTTGCGGGTTGCGGGGAAATTTTGCCGAAGCGGCAGTGACCTGCCATTTATCCTATGAATGGCCAGCGGCGATTTTGCGCGGTAACAAACCGGGGACGAAAAGAACGGCGGGGAAAGGCGGTGCGCGAAAAATTCTCGCAAATGTCACATCGCCGGTCGATGTGGCACGGATGATTCTTGTCGTTGTTTTAAGAATCAGACGATCTTGTGCTGGACCAGGTACTGATGAATGATCGAGAGACGGCTTTCCGCGTCGAGGAGTTCCAGCAGTTTCTGCCGTGCCTTGAGTGGAATCGGAAGGATCTCGCACCAGCGGTTGGCGACCCAGCTTGCGCTGTCGAGGCGTATCGGTTGCGAGAACGGGCTGATGAAGTCGTTGCCGCGCTCGGCGCGCCCCTTCGCGGTGACATCGTCGATGACCATCTTGAGTGTCTTTGCGCAGGTCACATGGACATCGCTCGCCGGTATCGCGGTGTCGGGCGCGATGAGGTCGACGCGTGCTTCAAGTCGCTGGTCGCGCAGCACCCGCGTCTCGCGGATTCGGAAGCGATCGCCGCCCTGGGTGCGCAACATCATCACACCCAGCTCTTCCATGTCCCAGCCGGTGATATGCGCGAGGCAGCCGACCTCCTCAGGTTCAGCAGCGGAGCCGATTTCCTGGCCGCTCTTGATGAGGACGACGCCGAAGGGCGCATTGTCTTTCATGCACTCGCGCACCATGTCGATGTAGCGCGTTTCGAAGACCTTCAATGGAAGGACGCCTTCCGGAAACAGGACGGTCTTCAGCGGAAACAGAGGGAGCCAGGAGTCGGTCGTGCGCATGGAGTGCCGATGCAGTCAGTTCAGCTCGCGATGGCGGACGAGCACGCGCTCGGAGGCACGGAAATGCCTTGCCAGCTTCTCGACCATGTAGACCGAGCGATGCTGGCCGCCGGTGCAGCCGATGGCGACGGTGAGGTAGCTGCGGTTGTCGTTCTTGAAAGCCGGCAGCCATTTCTCGACAAAGATCCGGATATCGGCGAGCAGCTCCGCGACATGCGCCTGCACGTCCAGGAAGGCGATCACCGGTTCGTCGCGTCCGGTGTACGGGCGCAGGCGCAGGTCGTAATAGGGATTCGGCAGCACGCGCACGTCGAACACCAGGTCCGCGTCCAGCGGCACGCCGAACTTGAAGGCGAAGGATTCGAACAGCAGGGTCAGTGGCGTGCGCTCGGTCTCCACCAGGTCCTTGATCCAGGCGCGCAGCTTGTTCGCGGAGAGGCCGGAGGTGTCGATGACATGGCCGATGCCTTCGACGGCCGACAGCATTTCGCGCTCGCGCAGGATGCATTCGGTCAGGGTCGGCTGGTCGCCACCACCGGGAGCCGGACGGAAACGGTGGGAGAGCGGATGGCTGCGGCGCGTTTCGGAAAAACGTGCGATCAGGGATTCGGTCTTCGCCGAGAGGAACAGGACTTTGACGTCGTGGCCTTCATCCTTCAACTTCTGGATGTCGGCGGGAAGTCCGGCCAGGGAGTCTGCGCTGCGCGCGTCCATAGCGACGGCAAGGTTCTGCGCGCCTTCCTCCAGCCGGGTTTCGACAAGTTGGCGCAGCAGCTTGGGCGGCAGGTTATCGACGCAGAAGTAGCCGGCGTCTTCGAGTGCATTCAGTCCGACCGATTTTCCCGAGCCGGAAATGCCAGTGATGAGAATGATGCGCATAAGCGGTAATCATACCGCAAACGATCGGGAACCTATCCTGTCCTCAGTCATTCCCCATGGCCTTCTGCTGCCGCTCCATGAATTCCTTGAGCGTGTCGATGCCGCGCAGCTGGAGGATCGTGTTGCGCACCGCAGCTTCGAGCAGAACCGCAAGGTTGCGGCCGGCTTCGACGGGAATGATGACCTTGCGGATCGGCAGGCCCAGCACTTCCTCGGTCTGGGAATGCAGGGGCAGGCGTTCGTAGTTTTCTTCCAGTGTCTTGCGGCGGACGAGGTGGACGATCAGTTTCAGGCGCATTTTCCGGCGCACTGCCGTCTCGCCGAAGATTGTCTTGATATCGAGCAGGCCCAGGCCGCGCACTTCCAACAGGTTCTGCAGCAGGAGCGGGCAGCGGCCCTCGATCATGTTCGGGGCAATGCGCGCGAATTCGACTGCGTCGTCCGCCACCAGACCGTGGTTGCGTGAAATCAGTTCCAGGCCGAGTTCGCTCTTGCCCAGTCCGGATTCGCCGGTGATCAGCACCCCGACGCCGAGCACGTCCATGAATACGCCGTGCATGGTTACGCGCTGCGCAAGTTCCTTGGACAGGTAGACACGCAGGTAGTCGATGACCTGCGCCGCCGGCAGTGGCGTGGAAAACAGCGGGATATTGCGTTCGTCGCAGACCTGCAGGATGTAGGGCGGCGTTTCGAGGCCTTGCGCGATGATGAAGGCCGGCGGTTCGCCGTTGACCAGTTCTTCCGTCTGGTATTTGCGCGAGGTGGGGGAGAGCTTGTTGTAGTACTGGATTTCCTGATGGCCGAATACCTGCAGGCGGCCGGGATGGATCAGGTTCAGGTGGCCAACCTGGTCGGCGGCGGAGCTGGCATCACCGGAAATGCGGCGCTCACCGCCCGGAAAGCCTGCAAACCAGCCCAATTGCAATGCTTCGCGGGTGTCGTCGTAGAGCTGCTGGATCGAAAGGTTGGTTTGTGTCGGCATGGGCGGAACTCATTTCCTTCCGGGAGGAGGCTTCCTCCCGGGCGAGTTCCGATTATGCATGCACGCTCGGTTCCCACGCAATAATGCGCGAATGAACCGAGCCGGCGTCCGGATCGGTTGCCAGCTGGTTGCGGAAATTCTCGTCCGAGAACATTTCAGCGACTTCGGACAGGATTTCGAGGTGCTGCTGCGTGACGTGGTCGGGGATCAGCAGGAATACCAGCAGCTTGACCGGATGGCCGTCGGGCGACTCGAACGGGATTGGTTCCTTCAGGCGGACAAAGGCGGCAAGCGGCGCCTTCAGTCCCTTGATACGGCCATGCGGTACTGCAACGCCATGTCCCAGGCCGGTGGAGCCGAGGCGCTCGCGGGCAAAGAGATTGTCCGATACGACCGAGCGCGCGATGCTGCAGTTGTTCTCGAAAATCAACCCTGCCTGCTCGAACGCGCGTTTCTTGCTCGATACCTCGAGATCCAGAACCACGTTGTTGGCCGCCAGGATTTTTGAAAGGTTAGTCATGTGACAAAACGGTATGCTGCACCGCACAATGCGTTATTTTGTGTCGCATTATAGGCCTCTTGCGGGGATGTGCAATGACTTAGCTTAGGGTTGCCCGAAGAAACTACATTGATGGTAAGCAGGAAGCGATTGCGTGACTTTCAACATTTGTCATCCGCCCTTGCCTGCGCTGACTCTGGCCTTGGTGGAGAAAATATTCTCCCACAAAAATTCTCTTTTTCTCCTCGCGTCTTGGCCCTCCATGAGGCGAATAAACAACGGTTATTGACGGGCGTTCCGTCTGTTCGACGGGCGCTGTCCAGTCGTAAAGTTGGTCCTCCAGGGATTAATATCAAGCCCGCCGCGCCGGGTGTAGCGCGCGTACACCGACAATTTTTGCGGTTTGCACTGGCGCATGATGTCCATGAAGATACGCTCCACGCATTGTTCGTGGAATTCATTATGGTTGCGGAAGCCGATCAGGTATTGCAGGAGGCGCTCCTGGTCGATCTGCGGGCCGACATAGTGGATCTGCACGCTGCCCCAGTCGGGCTGTCCGGTAACCAGGCAGTTCGATTTGAGGAGGTGGGAGACGAAGGTCTCTTCCACGATCGCCTCCTCATGGTTCGCCTTCAGTATTCCGGGGTTCGGGCTGTATTCGGTCACTTCGATGTCGAGGCGGTCGAGGAGCAGGCCCTCGAGTTCGCCCATTTCCAGGCCGGAGAACGCCTCAGGCAAGCTGAGCTTCACCTGCACCGAGGACCCAAATCCGTTCGACAGGTCGGTCCGCAGCATCTCGATCAGTGCCTCCGGCGATTCGATGCGTGTCTGGTTGAATGAATTCAGGTAGAGCTTGAACGACTTCGACTCGATGATGTTCGGCGAATCCGCCGGCACCGTGAAGCTGGCAATGGCAACCTGCGGCTTGCCGCGCGCGTTCAGCCAGGATAATTCATAGGCGTTCCAGATATCCATGCCGAAAAAAGGCAGGGTGCCCGACACGCCGATTTCCAGGCGCTTTTGTTCGCGCGGGATCGGGAAGAGGAGGGACGGCGTGTATTCCGCCTGGTAGGCGGTGGGTTTGCCGAGCGGCGAGGCTTCCGGCTGGTTGGAAATGGTCATACGCGGCGCGGCACGAAGCCGGAAATAATGCACGAGAGAGCTGCAATGTCATTAAGACAGCGGCCAGCCCCCTCGGTTCGGCCGCTGCATGCTTCCTACAGGAATAGTTTATATACCGGGTTCTCGGTCTCGTCCCAGTTGCGGTAGCCAAGGCTGGAGAGGAAGGTGCGGAAGGCCTTCATTTCCTTCTTCGGTACCTGCAATCCGACCAGGATGCGGCCGACGTCGCCACCCTGGTTACGGTAGTGGAACAGGCTGATGTTCCAGTTGGGCGCCATGCTGTCGAGGAAGCGCATCAGCGCCCCCGGCCGTTCCGGGAATTCGAATCGATACAGCAACTCGTCATGTGCGAGCGGGCTCTTGCCGCCGACGAGGTGGCGTACATGCAGTTTCGCCAGTTCGTCATGCGTCAGGTCCAGGGTCTTGAAGCCGTGCTTTTCAAAGTTCTTCGAGATCTTTTCCGACTCGTCGCGCTTCGAGATCTGGATGCCGACGAATACATGCGCGACCTTCGCATCGCTGATGCGGTAGTTGAACTCGGTAACATTGCGCGGGCCGATTAGTTCGCAGAAACGCTTGAAGCTGCCGCGTTCTTCCGGAATCGTGACGGCGAACAGCGCCTCGCGTGCTTCGCCGACTTCCGCCATTTCGGCCACGAAGCGCAGGCGGTCGAAGTTCATGTTCGCGCCGCTGGTCACGGTGACCAGGTTCTGCCCGCTGACAGGCTTCTTGCCGGCCCTTGAACGTTCGATATAGGC
Organism: Noviherbaspirillum sp.; assembly: GCA_035626875.1. Classification (GTDB taxonomy): domain Bacteria; phylum Pseudomonadota; class Gammaproteobacteria; order Burkholderiales; family Burkholderiaceae_D; genus Noviherbaspirillum. Next base: position 38,554 of record DASPMV010000042.1, read on the forward strand.
CTTGGCACCGGCCACGGCCAGCGCTCCTGCCGGCTCGAGAATGCTGCGCGTGTCCTGGAAGACGTCCTTGATCGCGGCGCACACTTCGTCGGTATCGACCAGGATGACTTCATCGACATGCTGCTTGGCCAAGCGGAAGGTTTCCTCGCCGGCGAGCTTGACCGCAGTGCCGTCGGAGAACAGGCCGACATCGCCGAGTGTCACGCGGCGGCCGGCCTTCAGGCTGCGCGCCATGGCGTCGGAATCCGTGGTCTGCACGCCGATGACCTTGATGTCCGGGCGTACGGCCTTTACAAAGGCGGCAACGCCGGCGACCAGTCCGCCGCCGCCGATGGCGCAGAAGATCGCATGGATGGGCTCGGAGAGCTGGCGGAGGATTTCCATGCCGATTGTGCCCTGTCCGGCGATCACATAAGGGTCGTCGAACGGGTGGACGAAGGTCAGCTTGAGCTTCTTCTCCAGCGTCAGCGCGTGGTTGTAGGCATCCGTATAAGAGTCGCCGAACAGGACCACCTCGCCGCCGCGCGCCCGGACGGCCTCCATCTTCACCGGCGGGGTGGTCGTCGGCATGACGATCACCGCGCGGCAGCCCAGCCGGGATGCCGACAGCGCCACCCCCTGCGCGTGGTTGCCCGCGGAAGCGCAAATGACACCGCGCTTCAGTTGCAACGGCGTGAGATGCGCCATCTTGTTGTAGGCGCCACGGATCTTGAAGCTGAATACGCTCTGGAAGTCTTCGCGCTTGAGGTAAATACGATTGTCCATGCGCTGCGAGAGCGTGGGCGCGAGTTCGAGCGGCGTTTCGACGGCGACGTCGTATACGCGGGCGGTCAGGATCTTCTGTAGGTAGTCGGTAGTCATAGGTTCGATGTCGGCTGCATGCATTCCCCAGTGCGCACGCAGCCCGCCATTATAATGGACGCCCCCGGCGAATCTTCCATGCCGTTTTCAACTGTGATATGCACCACCTTTGCTTGACGAGGTGCCCATTGTTCAATCGATGATCGAATCCGCAATCCGCTGGCTGCTCGGCGTTCTCGCCATTCCCGACGTCGGGCTGACGTCGGTATTCGTCATCAGCATCGTCTCGGCCACACTGCTTCCGCTCGGGTCGGAGCCGGCCGTTTTCGCCGTCATCAAGGCCAACGGCGCATTGTTCTGGCCCGCCATCGCCGTCGCGACACTGGGCAATACCATCGGCGGGATCATTGATTACTGGATCGGGTACGGCGCCAAGCAGGCTTTCGCCAAAGAGCGTGAAACCCACTGGTTCGGATGGTTGCAGCGGTTCGGGGCCAAGGCAATGCTGCTGGCGTGGCTGCCCGGCGTCGGCGATCCCCTCTGCACGCTCGGCGGCTGGCTGAAGCTGCCGTTCTGGCCGTGCGTGCTCTATATGGCAATCGGCAAATTCCTGCGCTACGTGACGATGACGACCCTGCTGCTCTTTGTGCCCGACGGTTTCTGGCGCGCGCTGGTCAACTGGTTCTAGTTGTTGTAAATCTGAAACTTTATTGCAACGTTGGCGACAAATCGCCGGCAAATTCCCGTTTTTGGCCGTATGGGCAGTAAGGCTGTTGCCGCCTGGTGCAATGCAATAAGCTAAAATGCGCCTTTAAGGGTCTGTCTTGACATTCTGATGAACGCCCCCGCACAAATCCACGCACTGCTTTCCGACGCGCCCAGCGACATCGTTCCTACCCGCCTGCGCGAAATCCCGTACAACTACACCTCCTTCTCCGACCGCGAAATCGTCATTCGCCTGCTCGGCGAGGACTCCTGGCGCATCCTGGACGAACTGCGCAGCGAGCGCCAGACCGGGCGGTCCGCGCGCATGCTGTATGAAGTGCTCGGCGACATCTGGGTGGTGCGGCGCAATCCGTACCTGCAGGATGACATGCTGGACAACCCGAAGCGCCGCCAAGCGCTGATCGACGCGCTCAACCATCGCCTGACGGAAGTGGAAAAGCGCCGCCTGGCCACTGGCCTGGCAGACGCCGGCGATGCGCAGGCACGCCGCCGCAGCGCCAACGTCGAAGTCCTGGTCAAGGCCGCGCGCAAGGCAGTCGCCGATTTCGGCGAGGAATTCCGCAAGACGTACGACCTGCGCAAGCGCGCAACCCGTGAGCTGAGCCGTTATACGGCCAAGGACAACATCAAGTTCGACGGGCTTTCCCGTGTCTCCCACGTCACCGACGCCACCGACTGGCGCGTCGAGTATCCGTTCGTCGTCCTGACGCCGGATACCGAGGATGAGATGGCCGGCCTGGTGAAGGCCTGTATCGAACTCGGCCTGACCATCATTCCGCGCGGAGGCGGGACCGGCTACACCGGCGGCGCCGTGCCGCTGACCCCGCTGTCGGCCGTCATCAATACCGAAAAGCTGGAGCAGCTCGGTCCTGTCGAAATGACCACGTTGCCCGGCGTCGACCGTCCGTACGCGACGATCTACTCGGGCGCGGGCGTCGTGACCAAGCGCGTTTCCGACGCTGCCGAGAAGGCCGGCTTCGTTTTCGCAGTCGACCCGACTTCCGCCGAAGCCTCCTGCATCGGCGGCAACATCGCCATGAACGCCGGCGGCAAGAAGGCCGTCCTCTGGGGCACTGCCCTCGACAACCTGGCGAGCTGGCGCATGGTCGACCCCAACGGCGACTGGCTGGAAGTCACCCGCATCGACCACAACCTCGGCAAGATCCATGACGCACCGGTAGCGAAGTTCAAGCTGGAGTGGACCCACCCGGCCGACAAGGGCAAGAGCAACAAGCCCTTCAAGACCGAATACCTCGAAATCGAAGGCCGCCGCTTCCGCAAGGAAGGCCTGGGCAAGGACGTGACGGACAAGTTCCTCGCCGGCCTGCCGGGCATCCAGAAGGAAGGCTGCGACGGCCTGATCACCTCGGCGCGCTGGATCCTGCACAAGATGCCGAAGTTCGCCCGCACCGTCTGCCTCGAATTCTTCGGCCAGGCGCGCGACGCGATCCCGTCCATCGTCGAGATCAAGGACTACCTCGATGCAGAGGCGAAGAAGGGCGGCGCGATCCTGGCCGGCCTTGAACACCTCGACGAGCGCTATTTGCGTGCTGTCGGCTATGCGACCAAGTCCAAGCGCGGCGTGGTGCCGAAAATGGCGCTGTTCGGCGACATCGTCGGTGACGACGAGGAAGCCGTGGCGCGCGCTGCCTCGGAAGTGGTCCGCATGGCGAACACCCGCGTAGGCGAAGGCTTTGTGGCCGTCAGTCCGGAAACGCGCAAGAAATTCTGGCTCGACCGCGCCCGTACCGCGGCGATCGCCAAGCACACCAACGCGTTCAAGATCAACGAAGACGTGGTGATTCCACTCGACCGCATGGGCGAGTACACCGACGGCATCGAGCGCATCAATATCGAACTGTCGATCAAGAACAAGCTGCAGTTCCTCGCCGAGCTGCGCGGTTTCTTTGCGTCGCACCATCTGCCGCTTGGCAAGAGCGAGGATGCGGACACCGACATTCCGCCGGAAGAGCTACTGGGTGACCGCGTCGCGCAGGCGGTGCAGCTGATCGAAGCGACGCATGACCGCTGGTCCTACCTGCTGACCAATCTGGACAAGCCGCTGCGCGAGGCGCGCGATGAACTGGCTGCGCTCCAGGTGTCGACCACCTGGCTCGACGAACGTTTGCAACGGCAGGCTGACGTGAATGTCTTCAACGTTGTCCAGGACCGCACTATCCGCGTCTCCTGGAAGGCGGAAGTACGCGCACATCTGCGGCAGATCTTTAACGGCGCCGCGTTCAAGCTGATCCTCGACGAGTGCAGTGCGATCCACAAGCGCGTGCTGCGCGGCCGTGTGTTCGTCGCGCTGCACATGCACGCGGGCGACGGCAACGTGCACACTAACCTGCCGGTCAACTCCGATCATTACGAGATGCTGCAGGATGCGCACGCCGCCGTGGCGCGCATCATGGCGCTCGCGCGTTCGCTCAACGGCGTGATCTCCGGCGAGCACGGCATCGGCATCACCAAGCTGGAATTCCTCACCGAGGAAGAGATCCGTGATTTCCGCGACTACAAACTGCGCGTCGATCCGGAAGGCCGCTTCAACAAGGGCAAGCTGCTCAACGACCCGGCCATGCCGTCCGACCTGCGCAATGCCTACACGCCGTCCTTCGGCCTCATGGGGCATGAATCACTGATCATGCAGCAGAGCGATATCGGCGCGATCGCCAACAGCGTCAAGGACTGCCTGCGCTGCGGCAAGTGCAAACCAGTGTGCGCCACCCACGTTCCGCGCGCCAATCTGTTGTACTCGCCGCGCAACAAGATTCTCGCCACCTCGCTGCTGGTCGAAGCCTTCCTGTACGAAGAGCAGACGCGCCGTGGCGTGTCGATCAAGCACTGGGAAGAATTCGAGGACGTCGCCGACCACTGCACCGTCTGCCACAAGTGCGTGACCCCGTGCCCGGTCGACATCGACTTCGGTAACGTATCGATGAACATGCGCAACCTGCTGCGCAAGATGGACAAGAAGTCCTTCAATCCCGGCACGACCGCCGCGATGTTCTTTCTGAATGCAACGGACCCGGCCACGATCAACGCGACGCGCGCCGCGATGACGGGCCTCGGCTACAAGGCACAGCGTTTCGCGAACGATCTGTTGAAGAAGTTCGCCAAGAAGCAGACCAAGGCACCGCCGGCGACCCACGGCAAGCCCCCGGTCAAGGAACAGGTCATCCACTTCATTAACAAAAAGATGCCGGGCAACTTGCCGAAGAAGACGGCGCGTGCGCTACTGGACATCGAGGACGACAAGGTCGTGCCGATCATCCGTGATCCGAAGAAGACCACGGCCGACACGGAAGCGGTGTTCTACTTCCCGGGCTGCGGTTCGGAGCGCCTGTTCTCGCAAGTCGGCCTGGCAACGCAGGCGATGCTGTGGCACGTCGGGGTGCAGACAGTGCTGCCGCCTGGCTACCTCTGCTGCGGTTATCCGCAGCGCGGTTCCGGCCAGTACGACAAGGCCGAAAAGATGATGACGGACAACCGCGTGCTGTTCCATCGCGTCGCCAACACCCTGAACTACCTCGACATCAAGACGGTCGTAGTGTCGTGCGGGACCTGCTACGACCAGCTGCAGACCTACGAATTCGAGAAGATCTTCCCGGGATGCCGCATCATCGACATCCATGAATACCTCCTCGAAAAGGGTGTGAAGCTGGAAGGTGTCGGCGGCGTGCGTTACATGTACCACGATCCCTGCCACACGCCGATGAAGCAGCAGGACCCGATGAAGACGGTGAACGCGCTGATCACGATGGCGGACGGCCTGAAGGTCGAGAAGAACGAACGCTGCTGCGGCGAATCGGGCACCCTCGGCGTCAGCCGGCCCGACATCTCGACGCAGGTCCGCTTCCGCAAGGAAGAGGAAATGCGCAAGGGCGCCGACAAGCTGCGTGCCGACGGCTTCAGCGGCGACGTCAAGATCCTGACGTCCTGCCCGTCGTGCTACCAGGGCCTGTCGCGTTACAACGAGGATTCGGGCACCACCGCCGACTACATCGTGGTGGAAATGGCGAAGCACCTGCTCGGCGAAAACTGGTTGCCGGATTATGTGGCCAGGGCCAACAGCGGCGGTATCGAACGCATACTGGTATAAGCGATGGCAAAGGAAGCCTGCGAACTGTGCATGCATCCCGGTGGCGAAGTGATCTATCGGGATGACAACTACCGGATCGTGCTGGTCGACGACGAGCGCTATCCCGGCTTTTGCCGTGTCATCTGGAATGCGCACAAGCGGGAAATGACCGACCTCACGACGGCGGAGCGCGCCATCCTGATCGCCGCCGTCTGGCAGGTGGAAGAGGCGGTGCGCGAGGTCATGCAGCCGGACAAGGTCAACGTCGCCAGCCTCGGCAATGTCGTGCCGCACATGCACTGGCACATCGTCCCGCGCTATGAGAACGACGCGCACTTTCCCAATCCCATCTGGGGCGAAATCAAGCGTACGCCTTCCTCGGCGGACCTCGCCAAGCGCAGCGCCCTGGTTTCGCGCTTGCGTGAAAAACTGCTCGAGCGGTTCGAGCAATCCCTGCTGTAACCCCTTACCGGAGTCCTGACATGGCTGACATGAAAAAGTCGGATGCGACGCCGACCGCCCTGACCGTGCACAAGCAGTCGCGCGTACTGGAGGCGGCGTTCGATTCCGGTGAGAGCTTTTCCCTGCCTTTCGAGTACCTGCGCGTCTATTCCCCCTCCGCGGAAGTGCGCGGACATGGCGCGGGGCAGGAGGTCTTGCAGACCGGCAAGCGCGATGTCCTGATTACGGCCATCGAGCCCGTCGGCAACTATGCCATCCAGCCGCATTTCTCTGACGCGCACAACACCGGCATTTTCACGTGGGATTATCTGTACTGGCTCGGTGCCAACCAAGCCCAGCTATGGGAGGACTACCTGAAGCGCCTGGAGGCGGCCGGGTTTTCCCGCGAAACCGGCCGCGACGCCCCCATGCTTGCCGAGGGCGAACCGCGCTGCGGCCATTAACAGGTTGATGCAAGGCAAGAAAAACTTGCCGAAGCCCGCCTGCCCAAGGGAACACTTTCCGGAGCGTCCTGTCTGCACTTGTATAATGCGGCTTGGACAAACAAGGCCGTTCCCATGACGAATACAACGCATTTCGGTTTCGAAACCATTCCCGAAGAACAGAAGGTCGAAAAGGTCGCCCAGGTCTTCCATTCCGTCGCTTCCAAGTACGACGTGATGAACGACCTCATGTCAGGCGGCCTGCATCGCCTGTGGAAGACCTTCACCATCGCCCAGGCGGGCGTGCGCCCCGGTTTCAAGGTGCTCGACATCGCCGGTGGCACCGGTGACCTGGCGAAGGCGTTCGCGAAACAGGCCGGGCCGACGGGCGAGGTCTGGCTGACGGACATCAATGAATCGATGCTGCGTGTTGGCCGCGATCGTCTGCTGAACAAGGGCATGGTCACGCCGACCCTGCTGTGCGATGCCGAGAAGCTGCCGTTCCCCAGCAATTACTTCGACCGCGTCTCCGTGGCCTTCGGCCTGCGCAACATGACTCACAAGGACCAGGCCCTTGCAGAAATGCGACGTGTTTTGAAGCCGGGCGGGAAACTTCTCGTGCTGGAGTTCTCCAAGGTATGGGAGCCGCTGCAAAAGCCGTACGACGTTTATTCGTTCTCGGTCCTGCCGTGGCTCGGCAAGGCGGTCGCCAACGATTCCGAAAGCTATCGTTACCTTGCCGAATCGATCCGCATGCACCCGGACCAGGAAACCCTGAAGCGCATGATGCAGGATGTGGGACTGGAGCGCGTGGAGTACTACAACCTGACGGCCGGTGTGGCCGCGCTGCACACCGGGATCAAACTCTAGGAGAGTGCCGTGAAGAAGTTTATCGTTGCATTGCTGGTTGCCGTGAGTGCCGCCTCCATGGTGGTCCCTGAAGCGGAAGCCAAGCGCATGGGTGGCGGCGGATCGATCGGTCGCCAATCGCAGGGCATCAATCGCCAGACGCCGATGCAGTCGCCCAACCAGGCGGCCAATCCGAGCCAGGCACAGCCTGCCGCTCCGGGGGCGGCGCCGCAGGCAACACCCGCACGACCGGCCAGCCCGTGGCGCAATATCCTCGGGGGCGCGCTCCTTGGCCTCGGTCTGGGCGCGTTGCTGTCGCACCTTGGCATCGGCGGCGCCCTGGCGAGCATCATCAGCACCATCCTGATGATTGCCTTGCTGGCACTGGCCGTGATGTTCATCATCCGCCTGGTGCGCGGCAAGAAGGCGGGAGCCTCTGGCCCGCAGCCTGCCTTTGCCGGCGGCAATCCTGCCATGCGGACGCCTGAAATCGGTTCGCGCCTCGATACCCCGGCGCAGCCCGCGGCGTTCCAGGCAGAGACCGCAGCCAGCGGCGCGAGCCCGCTGAATGTGCCGGCCGATTTCGATGTACCGGCCTTCCTGCGCCACGCCAAGACCTATTACATCCGCCTCCAGGCGGCCTGGGACCGGGCGGACATCAATGATATCCGTGAATTCACGACGCCGGAGCTGTTCGCCGAGCTGCGCCTGCAACTGCAGGAACGCGGCGCCTCCCCCAACCATACCGATGTCGTCTCGCTCGATGCCGGCCTTCTCAAGCTGGACAAGGTGGGCGACGAATACCAGGCGAGCGTGAAGTTCTCCGGCATGATCAGGGAAGCGGAAAACGCGCCGGCAGAGCCGTTCGACGAGGTATGGAACCTTAACAAACCTGTTTCAGGTCAAGGCGGCTGGATCCTTGCCGGCATCCAACAATTATCCTGAAATAACACCCATCAAACTGGTAAACTTGAGGCCGCCCGCGGATCGTCCCGGGCGGTTTTGTTTTGTGTGAACATGATTTCACCTGTCTCTGCCGCGATCAACCATTTGCTCGTCCGTGAATCCTGGGCGCGGGAAAAGCTCGCCCGGCACGCGGGCAAGGTAGCGCTTTTCGACGCCGGTGTGATGTCGCTTCGCCTGAAGGCGGCCCCCGACGGCATGGTCGAGGCTGCAGCCGCTGACGAGCTGCAGAACGTCACCATCCGCGTCAAACTGTCCGACCTGCCCCTGATCCTGCAGAACCGCGAGCACGCTTTTTCGTATGTGCAGATCGAAGGCGATGCCGACTTTGCGAACACGATTTCCCAGTTGAGCGAAACGCTGCGCTGGGAGGCGGAGGAGGACCTGGCCAAGCTGATCGGTGATGCCGCCGCCGTGCGCCTCGTCGGTGGCGCCCGCGCTGCCTTCGACATGGCAAAGTCCACGCAGCAGAAGATCGTCGAAAACGTCGCCGAGTACTTCCTCGAAGAGAATCCCGTGCTGGTCCGGCCGCAAGCGGTGGCCGATTTTTCCAGCGATGTCACCAGACTGCGCGATGACGTCGAACGTCTTGCCAAGCGCATCGAAAAACTGAAGGAAAGCCGCTAAATGTTGTTCAAATTCCTGCGGCTCTTCAAAATCACTCGTGTTGCAATCCGCTACGGCCTCGACAATATCGCCATCTCTACACTCGACCGGCCCGGCATCAGCCGGTTGATCGATGCGCTTTTCTTCTGGCGCGACATTTCCGCGCCGCGCGGCGTGCGGTTGCGGCAGGCGCTGGAGGATCTCGGGCCGATCTTTGTGAAGTTCGGCCAGGTGCTCTCCACTCGCCGTGACCTGATGCCGCCTGACATTGCCGACGAACTGGCGAAGCTGCAGGATCGCGTACCTCCGTTTCCCACCGATCTCGCGATCGAGCAGATCGTCAAGTCGCTGGGCGAGCATCCGGACCGCCTGTTCGCCGAGTTTGAGCGCGTGCCTGTTGCCTCGGCATCGATTGCGCAGGTGCATTTCGCCAAGCTGAAGGATGGCACCGAGGTCGCAGTCAAGGTCTTGCGGCCGGGCATGAAGCGTTCGATCGAAGAAGACATCGCGCTGATGAAAATCGCCGCCGGCTGGGTGGAGCGGCTATGGGCCGATGGCCGCCGCCTGAAACCGAAGGAAGTCGTCGGCGAGTTCGACAAATACCTGCACGACGAACTCGACCTCATGCGTGAGGCGGCCAACGCGAGCCAGCTCCGGCGCAATTTCCTGCAGTCGCAGCTGCTGATCGTCCCCGAAATGTTCTGGGATTACTGCTCGACCTCCGTGATCGTCATGGAGCGCATGCACGGCATCCCGATCTCGCGGCTAGACCGGCTGATCGAGGCAGGCGTAGACCTCAAGAAACTGTCGAGCGATGGCGTCGAAATCTTCTTTACGCAGGTATTCCGCGATGGTTTCTTCCACGCGGACATGCACCCGGGGAATATCCTCGTGTCTATCGACCCTGCAACTTTCGGCCGCTACATCGCCCTCGACTTCGGCATCGTCGGTACCCTGACCGATTACGACAAGGATTACCTCTCGCAGAACTTCCTTGCCTTCTTCCGCCGCGATTACAAGCGCGTCGCCGAGGCGCACATCGAATCCGGGTGGGCACCGAAAGAGACGCGCGTCGATGAGCTGGAAGCCGCCGTGCGCGCGTGCTGCGAGCCGATTTTCGACCGCCCGCTGCGCGATATCTCGTTCGGCCAGGTGCTGCTGCGCCTGTTCCAGACCTCGCGCCGCTTCAACGTAGAGGTGCAGCCGCAACTGGTGCTGCTGCAAAAAACACTGCTCAATATCGAAGGACTCGGCCGCCAGCTGGATCCCGACCTCGACCTGTGGAAGACCGCCAAGCCTTACCTCGAACGCTGGATGGACGAGCAGGTCGGCTGGCGCGGCATGATCAGCCGTTTCAAGGAAGAAGCGACCCACTACAACAAGATCATCCCCGAAATCCCGCGCCTGCTGCACACGGCACTGACGACACAGGCGGAGGAGCCCCGCCACAACGCGGAACTGCTCAAGGAACTCGTCGCCGAACAGCGGCGCACGAACAGGTTGCTCGGCTTCATCGTATTCTTCGGCGGCGGCCTCGCCGGGGGCGTCATCCTCGCGCAGGTGATGCTGCGCTGGTACAAACTCATCCATTGGTGGTAAAGCCATGTCTTCCACGCCCAGCTTCGAAACCCGTGATCCGACCGCGCCAGGCTTCTGGTCGGAGCGCTTCAAGCAGGGCTTCATGCCGTGGGACAAAGGCGGCGTTCCGGCGCGCCTGCTGAAATTTGTTGCGGAGGCGGGCCGTCCCTATGTAACGCTGATTCCTGGCTGCGGGACCGGCTACGAGGTGGCTTGCTTGTCGGAGGCGGGCTGGGACGTCACCGCGATCGATTTTTCCGCGGAAGCTGTCGAGACGGCGCAGAAAACCCTGGGGACGTGGGGCGGTCGGGTCGTGCAGGCAGATTTCTTCACGTACGAACCCGCGGTACCAGTGGAGCTGATCTACGAGCGCGCATTCTTTTGTGCGCTGCCGCCCCGTATGCGCGCGGACATCGTCGCCCGCTGGGCAGCCTTGCTGCCACCGGACGGCTTGCTCGCCGGGTTCTTCTTTTTCGACGACGCACCCAAAGGACCGCCGTTCGGCATTTCTCCCGGCGAGCTGGATGCCTTGCTCGCGCCATTCTTCGAACGCATCGCCGACGAGGCGGTCGCCGATTCCCTGCCTGTTTTCGCGGGAAAAGAGCGCTGGCAGGTGTGGCGCCGGCGCAATGGTGCGTAGTTCGCACAGACATTGCTTTTTTCCCTTGGATTGGCAATCCGGCAGATTTCTGCGGATATAATCGCGAAAAATTTGCCGGGGAGCTGTGCAAACCTGCACTAATTCAGTGCCTGCCGCACCCCAGCCGACTTCATCCTCATTCAACAGGCCGTTTATCGTCCGGAGCAGACATTCATGGACTACACACTGATTACCTTCGTCGTGCTGTACTTGCTGGGCACGCTCGCGTTGGGTGTATGGGCGGGCACGCGCATCAAGAGCACCACCGACTTCGCCGTGGCCGGACGCAGCCTGCCGTTGATCATGGTGATAACGACGACGTTCGCCACCTGGTTCGGCGCCGAGACGGTGATGGGGATTCCCGCGAAGTTCGTGCAAGGTGGCCTGAATGCGATCGTGGAAGATCCCTTCGGCGCGGGCACCTGCCTGATCCTGGTAGGCATGTTCTTCGCAACCAAGCTCTACAAGCAGAACCTGCTGACGATCGGCGACTTCTACCGCAATCGCTACGGCAAGGGCATTGAAGTGTTCTGCTCGGTCGCCATCATCCTGAGCTACCTCGGCTGGGTGGCGGCGCAGATCACCGCGCTCGGCCTCGTGTTCTCGGTGCTGACGAACGGCGCGATGTCGGAGACGGCAGGCATGATCGTCGGCACGCTGGCCGTGCTGATTTATGTGGTCATCGGCGGCTTCCTCGCGGTCGCGTGGACGGACTTCATCCAGATGATTGTGCTGGTGGTCGGGCTGAGCATCATTGCGCTCTTCTCGGCGGACCTCGCCGGCGGCTCCGACAAGGTGTTCGCGGTGGCGGCGCAAGCCGACCTGTGGCGATTCTTCCCCGAGCCGACCTTCACCGAGATCGCGTTCTTCATCGGCGCCGGCCTGACCATGATGCTCGGCAGCATTCCGCAGCAGGACGTGTTCCAGCGCGTGATGTCGGCCAAGGATGCGCCTACCGCCCGCGCCGGCGCTATCATCGGCGGCGCAAGCTATATCCTGTTTGCCTTCGTGCCGATGTTCATCGTCACCAGCGCCGTGGTGGTGATGGGCGAGAGCGCGCTTACTATCGCCAAGGATGACTACCAGCGCCTGCTGCCGACCTTCATCATGACGAAGATGCCGATGATCATGCAGATCCTCTTCTTCGGCGCACTCGTGTCCGCAATCAAGAGCACGTCATCGGCGACGCTGCTCGCGCCGTCGACCAGCTTCGTGGAAAACATCCTGAAGAACCTGCGCCCCCACATGAGCGATCGTCAGCAACTGTTCGCGATGCGCTGCACGCTGGTCGTGTTCGCCGCGCTGGTGCTGTCCTACGCGATCGCAATGCAGGGCACCTCGATCTATGAACTCGTGTCGACGGCTTACCAGGTAACCCTGGTCGGCGCCTTCGTGCCGCTCGTTACAGGCTTGTACTGGAAGCGCGCCACCACCCAAGGCGCAATCTTTTCGGTTGGCGCCGGGATCGCCACCTGGGTCCTGTTTTTTCCCCAGCTAACCACGCTGGGTGAACACTTCCCGGGCCAGCTCGCTGGCCTGATCGCCGCGTTTGCCGGCATGATTGTCGGTTCGCTCATGCCGCAAATTTTCCGCAACCGTCACGAGCCGCATCATTCCGTCCATGGCGCGCACGGTTGATCGTTGACCAGATTGCAACAATAGGCGGCCGGCTCCGGTTATCGGGGGGGCCGTTGCGCTTTCCGGCAACGGGCTTTCCTGCACTCACGCAAAATTGGCCTGAAAACCTTTATAATTCAGGGTTTTGGATGATTTTTGCGAGAGGTTTCCCATGCCGATTTATGCTTATCGCTGCGAGACATGCGGTTTCGCCAAGGATGTACTGCAAAAAGTGTCCGACGCGCCGCTCACGGACTGCCCGTCCTGCGGGAAGAGCAGCTTCAAGAAGCAATTGACCGCGGCCGGTTTCCAGTTGAAGGGAACGGGCTGGTATGCAACCGATTTCCGCAACGGCGGTACGGCGGCACCGGCAACAAAGACCGCTGCGGCGGAAAGCTGCCCTGCCGCGGAAGGTTGCGGCGCCGGAGGGTGCGCGGCCAATGCAGGCACGACTTCCGCAGCGTAACGACGACCAAGCACGCTCCCAGGCTGAAAATACATGCGCAAATATTTCGTCACCGGCCTGCTGGTCCTGGTTCCCCTGGCGATCACCCTCTGGGTGCTGAACCTGATCATCGGCACCCTGGACCAGTCTGTCCTGCTGCTGCCGGCGCGTTGGCGGCCAGCGGTGCTGATCGGCCTGGACATCCCCGGTGTGGGCGCGCTCATCACCGTGCTGTTCGTATTCCTGGTCGGTCTGCTGACACGCAACTTCATCGGCAACCAGGTCGTGCTGTTGTGGGAGAAGGCGCTCACGCGTATCCCCATCGTCAGCTCGATCTACTCGAGCGTGAAACAGGTGTCCGATACGCTGTTTTCGTCTTCGGGCAATGCGTTCCGCAAGGCGGTACTGGTGCAGTATCCGCGTGAGGGTTCCTGGACGATCGCCTTCCTGACCGGCGTGCCCGGTGGCGACGTCAAGAACCATCTCACCGGTGACTACATCAGCGTCTATGTGCCGACCACGCCGAACCCGACTTCCGGCTTTTTCCTGATGATGCCGCGCGCCGATGCCATCGAGCTCGACATGTCGGTGGATGAAGCCCTCAAGTACATCGTCTCCATGGGCGTCGTCGCGCCCGAATATGTCGTTGCCGCTTCGAAGAACCTGAAGGCTGTTCCTCCTCCGATCTGAGAACGGCCCTCATTCACCAGGGCCCCGACCTGGACCAGATGCAGGCAACGGGGTCATCACAAAGAATCTGAAACTGGAATCCATCATGTCTATGCGAACTCACTATTGCGGCCTCACCACTGAGGCGCTTCTCGGTCAAACCGTCAGCCTGTGCGGCTGGGTGCACCGTCGCCGCGACCACGGCGGCGTGATCTTCATCGACCTGCGCGACCGCGAAGGCCTGGTGCAGGTGGTGTGCGATCCGGACCGTGCCGACGTGTTCAAGACCGCCGAAGCCGTGCGCAATGAATTCTGCGTTCGCATCACCGGCGTCGTGCGCAACCGTCCGGAAGGCACGACCAACGCCAACCTGAAGTCGGGCAAGATCGAAGTGCTCGCGCACGAGTTCGAAGTGCTCAACGCCTCCGTCACGCCGCCGTTCCAGCTCGACGACGACAACCTGTCCGAGACGACCCGCCTGTCGCACCGCGTGCTCGACCTGCGCCGTCCGCAGATGCAGAACAACCTGCGCCTGCGCTACAAGGTAACGATGGAAGTGCGCAAGTTCCTCGACGCCAACGGTTTCATCGATATTGAAACCCCGATGCTGACCAAGTCCACGCCGGAAGGCGCGCGCGACTACCTGGTGCCGTCGCGTGTCAACGCCGGCAACTTCTTCGCGCTGCCGCAGTCGCCGCAGCTGTTCAAGCAGCTGCTGATGGTCGCCAACTTCGACCGTTACTACCAGATCACCAAGTGCTTCCGCGACGAAGACCTGCGCGCTGACCGCCAGCCGGAATTCACCCAGATCGACTGCGAAACCTCGTTCATGAACGAGCAGGAAATCCGCGACATGTTCGAAGGCATGATCCGTGGCGTGTTCAAGAATGCGCTCGACATCGACCTGCCGAACCCGTTCCCGGTCATGCAGTATTCCGAGGCGATGGGCCTGTATGGTTCCGACAAGCCGGACATGCGCGTCAAGCTGCAGTTCACCGACCTGACCGCCGTCATGAAGGATGTCGACTTCAAGGTGTTCTCCGGCGCTGCCAACATGGAAGGCGGCCGCGTGGTCGGCCTGCGCGTTCCCGGCGGCGGCGCAATGCCGCGTTCGGAAATCGACGCCTACACCCAGTTTGTCGCCATCTATGGCGCCAAGGGCCTAGCCTACATCAAGGTCAACGAGAAGGCGAAGGGCCGCGACGGCCTGCAATCGCCGATCGTCAAGAACATCCATGACGCCGCACTGGCTGCCATCATCGAGCAGACCGGCGCGCAGGACGGTGACCTGATTTTCTTCGGTGCCGACAAGGCGAAGGTCGTCAACGACGCGATCGGCGCGCTGCGCGTGAAGATCGGCCACAGCGATTTCGGCAAGAAGAACGGCCTGTTCGAAGACACCTGGAGGCCGCTGTGGGTGATCGACTTCCCGATGTTCGAGTACGACGAGGAAGCCGACCGCTACGTGGCTGCGCATCATCCGTTCACCTCGCCGAAGGACGGCCACGAAGACCTGCTGGAAACCGATCCGGGCAAGGCGCTGGCGAAGGCCTATGACATGGTGCTCAACGGCTGGGAACTGGGCGGCGGTTCTGTCCGTATCCACCGCGCCGAAGTGCAGAGCAAAGTGTTCCGCGCGCTGAAGATCGGTGCGGAAGAGGCGCAGCTCAAGTTCGGCTTCCTGCTGGATGCGCTGCAGTACGGCGCGCCTCCGCACGGCGGCCTCGCATTCGGCCTCGACCGTATCGTCACCATGATGACGGGTGCCGAGTCCATCCGCGACGTGATCGCCTTCCCGAAGACCCAGCGTGCGCAGTGCCTGCTGACCCAGGCCCCGTCCGAAGTCGACGAGAAGCAGCTGCGCGAGCTGCACATCCGCTTGCGCAACGTGGAGCCGGCGGTCAAGGCCTGATCAGACTTGCATGCAGGAGAGAAGGGCGCGG
>DASPMV010000043.1:0-17117 GCA_035626875.1 Noviherbaspirillum sp.
ATGACGCTGTCGAACGAAGACATCCTGGCTGTCATTAAGATCCTGGTCGAACTGCGCAACGGACGTGGCGAAGTGGACGACATCGACCACCTCGGCAACCGCCGCGTGCGTTGTGTCGGCGAGCTGGCCGAGAACCAGTTCCGCGCCGGCCTCGTCCGCGTTGAGCGCGCCGTGAAGGAGCGTCTGGGCCAGGCGGAAGCCGACAACCTGATGCCGCACGACCTGATCAACTCCAAGCCGATTTCGGCTGCCATCCGCGAGTTCTTTGGTTCGTCCCAGCTGTCGCAGTTCATGGACCAGACCAACCCGCTGTCGGAAATCACCCACAAGCGCCGTGTTTCGGCTCTTGGCCCGGGCGGTCTGACCCGCGAACGCGCAGGCTTCGAAGTCCGCGACGTGCACCCGACCCACTACGGCCGCGTGTGCCCGATTGAAACGCCGGAAGGTCCGAACATCGGTCTGATCAACTCGCTGGCGCTGTACGCACGCCTGAACGAATACGGATTCCTCGAGACGCCGTATCGCAAGGTCGAAGGCAGTGCGGTGACCAACCAGATCGACTATCTGTCTGCGATCGAAGAAGGCCGTTACGTGATCGCACAGGCGAACGCGACGATCGACAAGGAAGGCAAGCTGTCCGATGAACTGGTATCCGCGCGTCAGGCTGGTGAAACCATCCTAGTGTCGCCGGAACGCGTCCAGTACATGGACGTGGCCCCGGGCCAGGTCGTGTCGGTCGCAGCCTCGCTGATCCCGTTCCTCGAGCACGATGACGCGAACCGCGCATTGATGGGCGCCAACATGCAACGCCAGGCCGTTCCCTGCCTGCGTCCGGAAAAGGCATTCGTCGGTACCGGTATCGAGCGCACGGTGGCGGTCGACTCCGGCACTACCGTGCAGGCACTGCGTGGCGGCGTCGTCGACTACGTCGACGCAGGCCGTGTCGTGATTCGTGTGAACGACAACGAAGCGGCAGCGGGCGAAGTCGGTGTGGACATCTACAACCTGATCAAGTACACCCGTTCCAACCAGAACACCAACATCAACCAGCGTCCGATCGTGAAGGTCGGCGACCGTGTTGCCAAGCATGACGTGATCGCCGACGGCGCATCGACCGACCTCGGCGAACTCGCACTCGGCCAGAACATGCTGGTGGCGTTCATGCCGTGGAACGGCTACAACTTCGAGGACTCGATCCTGATCTCGGAGCGCGTGGTTGCTGACGACCGTTACACCTCGATCCACATCGAAGAATTGTCCGTCGTTGCCCGTGACACCAAGCTTGGCGCAGAAGAAATCACCCGCGACATCTCGAACCTGGCTGAAAACCAGCTGGCCCGCCTCGACGAATCCGGCATCGTCTACATCGGTGCGGAAGTCGAAGCAGGTGACGTGCTGGTCGGTAAGGTGACGCCGAAGGGCGAAACCCAGCTGACGCCGGAAGAGAAGCTGCTGCGCGCGATCTTCGGCGAGAAGGCTTCCGACGTGAAGGACACCTCGCTGCGCGTGCCGTCCGGCATGGTCGGTACCGTGATCGACGTGCAAGTGTTCACCCGCGAAGGCATCCCGCGCGACAAGCGCGCCCAGCAGATCATCGACGACGAGCTGAAGCGCTATCGCCTGGACCTGAACGACCAGCTGCGTATCGTGGAAGGTGATGCGTTCCAGCGTCTCGAGAAGATGCTGATCGGCAAGGTCGTCAACGGCGGTCCGAAGAAACTGTCCAAGGGCACCGCGCTGACCAAGGAATACCTGGATGACCTGGACAAGTACCACTGGTTCGACATCCGTCCGGCCGACGACGACCTCGCTGCTGCTCTCGAAGCGATCAAGGAATCGATCGCCGAGAAGCGTCACCAGTTCGACCTCGCCTTCGAAGAGAAGCGCAAGAAGCTGACCCAGGGCGACGAACTGCCGCCGGGCGTCCAGAAGATGGTCAAGGTCTACCTGGCTGTGAAGCGTCGCCTGCAGCCTGGCGACAAGATGGCAGGCCGTCACGGTAACAAGGGTGTGGTTTCGCGCATCGTTCCGGTGGAAGACATGCCGTACATGGCAGACGGTACGCCGGCCGACATCGTGCTGAATCCGCTGGGCGTGCCGTCGCGTATGAACGTCGGTCAGGTTCTCGAAGTGCATCTTGGCTGGGCCTCCAAGGGCCTGGGCCTGCGCATCGGCGAGATGCTGCAGCAGCAGGCGAAGGCCGCTGAACTGCGCAAGTTCCTGACGACGATCTACAACGAATCCGGCAAGTCCGAAGACCTCGACAGCTTCAGCGATGACGAGATCCTCTCGCTGGCGAACAACCTCAAGAACGGCGTGCCGTTCGCGACCCCGGTGTTCGATGGCGCGCATGAAGACGAAATCCGTCGCATGCTCGACCTCGCTTACCCGGACACCATCGCCAAGCAACTCGGCATGACCCCGTCGAAGAACCAGGTCACGATGTTCGACGGCCGCACCGGCGAGGCTTTCGAGCGCCCGGTCACGGTCGGCTACATGCACGTGCTCAAGCTGCACCACCTGGTCGACGACAAGATGCACGCCCGTTCGACCGGCCCGTACTCGCTGGTCACCCAGCAGCCGCTGGGCGGCAAGGCGCAGTTCGGCGGCCAGCGTTTCGGCGAGATGGAGGTGTGGGCACTGGAAGCCTACGGCGCGTCCTACGTGCTGCAGGAGATGCTGACGGTGAAGTCCGACGACGTGAACGGCCGTACCAAGGTGTACGAGAACCTCGTCAAGGGCGACCACGTCATCGACGCCGGCATGCCGGAATCCTTCAACGTGCTGGTGAAGGAAATCCGCTCGCTCGGTATCGACATCGACCTCGAGCGCGACTAAGCGTCACGAAGAAGTACCGGACCGCCGCCGCGCACCGCGCCGGCGGTCCCGCAAGAATTCGGCAGGGCGGCGCGGAAGAGAGCGCTCCCGGTATCGCCGGAACCCGCACCATGACGTGGCGCGAGGCTCTCCCGGCGATGCGAACAGGGTGACGGCGCGTCGACGCCGCACCGCACTGCCAGGCATCATTCACCCCCAACCGGAGTGATACTCATGAAAGCACTGCTCGACCTCTTCAAGCAAGTTCAGCAGAACGAACAGTTCGACGCGATCAAGATCGGCCTCGCGTCGCCCGAGAAGATCCGTTCCTGGTCCTACGGCGAAGTCAAGAAGCCGGAAACCATCAACTACCGTACCTTCAAGCCGGAGCGCGACGGCCTGTTCTGCGCCAAGATCTTCGGCCCGATCAAGGACTACGAGTGCCTGTGCGGCAAGTACAAGCGCCTGAAGCACCGCGGCGTCATCTGCGAGAAGTGCGGCGTCGAAGTCACGCTGGCGAAAGTCCGCCGCGAGCGCATGGGCCACATCGAGCTGGCCTCGCCGGTCGCCCATATCTGGTTCCTGAAGTCGCTGCCGAGCCGCCTGGGCATGGTGCTCGACATGACGCTGCGCGACATCGAGCGCGTGCTGTACTTCGAAGCCTACGTCGTGACCGATCCGGGCATGACGCCGCTGAAGAAGTGCCAGATCATGTCGGAAGACGATTTCGCCGCCAAGTACGAAGAGCACGGCGACGAGTTCGTCGCGCACATGGGCGCCGAGGGCATCCGCGAACTGCTGCGTTCGATCGACATCGACCGTGAGGTCGAGACGCTGCGCGGCGAGCTCAAGGATTCCAAGTCCGAAGCCAAGATCAAGAAATACGCCAAGCGCCTGAAGGTGCTCGAGGCATTCCAGCGTTCGGGCATCAAGCCGGACTGGATGATCATGGAAGTGCTGCCGGTGCTGCCGCCGGAACTGCGCCCGCTGGTCCCGCTGGACGGCGGCCGTTTCGCGACCTCCGACCTGAACGACCTGTATCGCCGCGTCATCAACCGCAACAACCGTCTCAAGCGCCTGCTCGAGCTGCGCGCGCCGGAAATCATCGTGCGCAACGAGAAGCGCATGCTGCAGGAAGCCGTCGACTCGCTGCTCGACAACGGCCGCCGCGGCAAGGCCATGACCGGCGCCAACAAGCGTCCGCTCAAGTCGCTGGCCGAGATGATCAAGGGCAAGGGCGGCCGCTTCCGCCAGAACCTGCTGGGCAAGCGCGTCGACTACTCCGGCCGTTCCGTCATCGTGGTGGGCCCGCAGCTCAAGCTGCACCAGTGCGGCCTGCCGAAGCTGATGGCGCTCGAGCTGTTCAAGCCGTTCATCTTCCACAAGCTGGAACTGATGGGCCTGGCCACCACGATCAAGGCTGCCAAGAAGCTGGTCGAGGTGCAGGAGCCGGTGGTCTGGGACATCCTGGAAGACGTCATCCGCGAACACCCGGTGATGCTGAACCGTGCGCCGACGCTGCACCGTCTCGGCATCCAGGCGTTCGAGCCGGTCCTGATCGAAGGCAAGGCGATCCAGCTGCACCCGCTGGTCTGCGCGGCGTTCAACGCCGACTTCGACGGCGACCAGATGGCTGTCCACGTGCCGCTGTCGATCGAAGCCCAGATGGAAGCCCGCACCCTGATGCTGGCCTCCAACAACATCCTGTTCCCGTCGAACGGCGAACCGTCGATCGTGCCGTCGCAGGACATCGTGCTGGGTCTCTACTACGCCACCCGCGAGAAGATCAACGGCAAGGGCGAAGGCATGATGTTCCCGGACGTGTCCGAGGTCATCCGCGCCTACGACAACAAGGAAGTCGAACTGACGACCCGCATCACCGTCCGCATCACCGAGTATCCGAAGGATCCGGAGACGGGCGAGTTCGTCAAGACGATCAAGCGCTACGAGACCACCGTCGGCCGCGCCATCCTGTCGGAGATCCTGCCGAAGGGCCTGCCCTTCACCGTGCTGAACCGCGCGCTGAAGAAGAAGGAAATCTCGAAGCTGATCAACACCTCGTTCCGCAAGTGCGGCCTGCGCGCCACCGTCGTGTTCGCCGACCAGCTGATGCAGTCGGGCTTCCGCCTGGCGACCCGCGCCGGCATCTCGATCTGCGTGGACGACATGCTGGTGCCGCCGCAGAAGGTCACGATCATTGCCCAGGCCGAGCATGAAGTGAAGCAGATCGAACAGCAGTACTCGTCCGGTCTGGTCACGGCAGGCGAGCGCTACAACAAGGTCGTGGACATCTGGGGCAAGGCCGGCGACGAAGTCGGCAAGGCGATGATGGACCAGCTCAAGGTCGAGGACGTCGTCAAGCGCGACGGCACCAAGGGCACGCAGGAATCGTTCAACGCCATCTACATGATGGCCGACTCCGGCGCCCGCGGTTCCGCCGCCCAGATCCGCCAGCTCGCCGGCATGCGCGGCCTGATGGCCAAGCCGGACGGCTCCATCATCGAAACGCCGATCACCGCGAACTTCCGCGAAGGCCTGAACGTTCTGCAGTACTTCATCTCGACGCACGGCGCCCGTAAGGGTCTGGCCGATACGGCGCTGAAGACCGCGAACTCCGGCTACCTGACGCGTCGCCTGGTCGACGTGACCCAGGACCTGGTCGTGATCGAAGACGATTGCGGCACCTCCAACGGCGTCGCCATGAAGGCGCTGGTCGAAGGCGGCGAGGTCATCGAAGCGCTGCGCGACCGTATCCTCGGCCGCGTGACCGCGTCCGACGTGGTCAACCCGGAAACGCAGGCGACCCTGATCGACGCCGGCTCGCTGCTGGACGAAGACGCGGTGGAAGAGATCGAGCGCCTCGGCATCGACGAAGTGAAGGTCCGCACGCCGCTGACCTGCGACACGCGTTATGGTCTCTGCGCCAAGTGCTACGGCCGCGATCTCGGCCGCGGCACGCTGGTCAACGCCGGCGAAGCGGTCGGCGTGGTCGCCGCGCAGTCGATCGGCGAACCGGGTACCCAGCTGACGATGCGTACCTTCCACATCGGTGGCGCGGCATCGCGTGCGGCGGTGGCCTCCTCGGTGGAAGCCAAGTCGAACGGCACGGTCAGCTTCACCGCGACCATGCGCTACGTCACCAACGGCAAGGGCGAGCAGATCGTCATTTCCCGTTCGGGCGAAGTGCTGATCACCGACGACTACGGCCGCGAGCGCGAGCGCCACAAGGTGCCGTACGGCGCGACCCTGATCGTCAAGGATGGCATGACCATCAAGGCCGGCACCGCGCTGGCGACCTGGGATCCGCTGACCCGTCCGATCATCACCGAGTACTCCGGTACCGTGAAGTTCGAGAACGTGGAAGAGGGCGTCACCGTCGCCAAGCAGATCGACGAGGTCACCGGCCTGTCGACCCTGGTGGTCATCGACGCCAAGCGCCGCGGTTCGACCGGCAAGGCCGTGCGTCCGCAGGTGAAGCTGCTCAACGAGAAGGGCGAGGAAGTGAAGATCGCCGGCACCGAGCACTCGGTGACCATCTCGTTCCAGGTCGGCGCGCTGATCACCGTGAAGGACGGCCAGCTGGTCTCCGTCGGTGAGGTGCTGGCACGTATCCCGACCGAGTCGCAGAAGACCCGTGACATTACCGGCGGTCTGCCGCGCGTGGCCGAACTGTTCGAGGCGCGTTCGCCGAAGGACGCCGGCATGCTGGCGGAAGTCACCGGTACCGTCGCGTTCGGCAAGGAGACCAAGGGCAAGCAGCGCCTGGAAATCACCGACATGGACGGCAACAAGTACGAGTTCCTGATCCCGAAGGACAAGCAGGTGCTCGTGCACGACGGTCAGGTGGTGAACAAGGGCGAGATGATCGTGGACGGCCCGGCCGATCCGCAGGACATCCTGCGCCTGCTGGGCATCGAAGCGCTGGCGCGTTACATCGTCGACGAAGTGCAGGACGTGTACCGTCTGCAGGGCGTGAAGATCAACGACAAGCACATCGAAGTCATCGTGCGCCAGATGCTGCGCCGCGTGCAGGTCGTCGATGCCGGCGATACGTCCTACATCCCGGGCGAGCAGGTCGAGCGTTCCGAACTGCTGGACGAGAACGATCGCGTGATCGCCGAGGGCAAGCGCCCGGCGACCTACGAGAACGTGCTGCTCGGTATCACCAAGGCCTCGCTGTCGACCGACTCGTTCATCTCCGCCGCATCGTTCCAGGAAACCACGCGCGTCCTGACCGAAGCCGCGATCATGGGCAAGAAGGACGGCCTGCGCGGCCTGAAGGAAAACGTGATCGTCGGCCGCCTGATCCCGGCCGGTACCGGTCTCGCGTTCCACCGCGCGCGCAAGGAGAAGGAACTGTGGGAAGCCGAGGAGCGCCAGGCACTGCTGGCCGCCGAACAGGCCAACCGCAGCGACGAGCCGCAGGAGATGGCCGACTTCGGCCACCATCCGGAAGGCGAGGCGTAATCCGCTTCCTCCGTTGCAGCCAAACGGAAACGGCGCCATGGGAAACCATGGCGCCGTTTTTTCATGCTGCGTGTTCATGCTGCGGCAGGCAGTGATGCCCTCCGCACCGCGGCGTGCAGGCACGCTACGGTCCGCCCGGCCGGCGGACGCGCCGCCGCGGCCGGCAGTCCCGGGCAACGAAAGGGCGTCAGGGCTGCGAGCAACGCCGCGACGGATCGCGCACGCTGCACTGCCAGCGCCAGCCGACCCGCACGACCTGCTTCAGGTTGGCATGGAATGCCATACCGGGAGCGGACACCGTCACGTCCAGCACCTCGCCGGAGATGGTTTCCCGGCTCGGTTCGCCGGTACCGACGACCGGCTCCACGCGTACGCCCTTGCCGAGGCGGATATCCATCTGCCCGTTGGCGCTCAGATAGGCGATGTTGTCACGCACGTACAGGCCGATCGGGAATGCCTGTCCGTTCGGCAGCGTGATCACACGGTCGGCCGGAATGAGCCGCTGCAGGCCGCTCTGGTAATCCTGTCCGGGTGCGAAAACGAGCTGGCTCTTGATCACGCCGAGGCCGCCGGTGATGCCGGCCAGCACGCCCTCGTTGATGCGGCCCTCGACCTTGTTGATGATCTGGTTGGAGACGATCGGCAGCATCCATCCGAGGTTCGAATCGCATTCGGTGGACGAGCGCGGAGCCGCATCGACGCCGATCTTGTCGGAAGGCAGACTGCCGTTCGCGGTGCCGTACTGCGCGGTGATCGACATGCCGGCCAGCGTGAGGTGATTCGTGCAGTCGAACTTGATGATGCCCCACTTCTTGCCGGAGTAGCGCGTGAAGGCGTCGTACTGCATGCCATGCAGACGCATCAGTGCGGTGCCGTCCGGCTGCGGCCGGATCGTGACGCCGAGGTTGCCGGTGAGGGAGCCGTACAGGAAGCTGGTGCCGTTGCCGCTGGCGGCTTCCCGCATGAAGCCGTTCAGCCCGGACTCGATGCGCTGCGGGACGATGTAGGTGTCGCCCGCGATGCGCGCCAGCGGCCCGCCGGTCCTGGCGTCTTCCTCGTAGGTGGTCGTGCCGCCGCCATGGCTGATCGTGGCGACGTACTTGCTGGACAGGATCTGGGGCACCCAGTCGGCATGGGCGCTGCCGGTGAGCGTGAGTGCGGCGAGGGCGAACGGCAGGGAGAGCAGAAGTTTGGTTTTCACGGATTTCCTTGTGTGCACCGACGTGGACGCGCTGTGGCAGGTGGCTGGCGTGTACCGTCAGGAGGGAGACGAGGGAAGCAGCGCGACAAGGCCGGCATGTGGCGGGTCGTGGTCGACGCTTGACCCGAACGAGTGGGAAGCCGGCGCCTGCTGTTCCCGGACGTGCCAGGCCACGTCATGGTGCTGTCAGAGTACCGCTGGCACGGTTGGCCCGACCTTTCCTGTCGGAGTGGTCATGCCGGCCAAGAGGCTCTCATGGCGCCACAGGTGGCAACAATGCCCTGTACGAGTAGTGGACGCGGAGAGACGGGCGTGAGCGCAATCGTGTACGCACCCCGGGCAGTCCGCACTGCCGGGGCGCCGACCCTATGCAACTCGGCGGTCGCAACGCAGTCACTTCTGCAGGCGCATCCGAGGAGACGAGCATGGCAAGGCATCCGGGCATCTTTCCGACCTTCTTCATTTCCGGCTTCGAATGTTCCACCTTCCTCTGGAAGGAGCAGGGCAGGCGTGACCTGGTGCGCGAGACGCAGCATGACCGGAGTGCCCGCGAGGATTACCGCATCCTGCGCGACCTCGGCATCGCCGTCGCGCGCGAGGGCATTCCGTGGCCGATGGTGGATCGCGGCGGCAGGCTCGACTTTTCCTGCCTGGATACCTGCATTGCGGCGATGAACGAGGCGCAGATCCTGCCGATCTGGGATCTGTGCCACTACGGCTATCCGGACGACCTCGACCCGTTCACCGATGCCTTCACCGAGCGTTTCGCCGACTATTGCCGTGCTGCCGCGCACCATCTCGCGTCGCGCATCCGCGGTCCGCATTTCTTCACGCCGATCAACGAGATCACGTTCTTTTCGTTCTGTGGCGGCGAATGGGGATGGGTGGCGCCGTTCCGCACGTCGCGCGAGGACCGCGAGCGCCTGCGTGTGGCACTGTGCCGCGCCGCCATCGCCGGCGTACGCGCGATCCGCGACGTCCTGCCGGACGCCCGCATGATCCATGTCGATCCGCTGGTGCAGGTGGTGGCGCCGCGCGACCGTCCCGACCTGGTCGAGGCCGCCCGGCACGAGACCTGGGTGGATACTTTCCTCGCGTGGGACATCCTGTACGGCCGCGAACATCCAGAACTGGGCGGCATGCCCGACATCCTCGACATCGTCGGCGCCAACAACTATTCGTTCGGGCAGATGGAATACCGCGAACACGGACCGCACAAAGCGCTCGAACCCGACGACGACCGCATCAAGCCCCTGTGCGAACTGCTGTCGGCCGTATGGGAACGCTACCGCCGGCCGATGATCATCGGCGAGACCAGCGGCATGGGGCGCGGGCGCGCGGACTGGCTCAAGGACGTGATGGAAGAGTCGCTGGCCGCGGTCAATCGCGGCATCGACCTGCAGGGGATCTGCCTGTTCCCAGCGGTCGACATGCCCGACTGGCATACCGGCGAGTGGCTGCACAACGGCATCTGTGACCTGATCGAGGACGGCGGCAACTTGCGCCGGCAGCCGGACGAGCGCTATATCGCCGAGCTGCGCCGCTGGCAGCGCGAACTCAACCGCGTCACCACCCTCGACGAGGACCCATTCAGCGATCCGGTCGAGCTGCAGGACGTGGTCGACGCCGCGCGCCGATTGAAATTCCGACCGGACCGCGACTGGGCCTGAGCGCTCGCGGCGCCGCCGCCGGACATGTCCGCGGTGCCATGGCGCATCGTACGATGCGTCCGGCGCAGCCGGGCTGGTATAACGTCGTCTGTGCGGCCGACGAGGAACGCTTGTGCGGCCATCCCCTGCATTGCCCGGAAAGGAAGCCCATGACGGAGACGATTTTCACGCGCATCATCCGCGGCGAGCTGCCGTGCGCGAAGGTATACGAAGACGAACACGTGTTCGCCTTCATGGATGCCGGGCAGGTCAACCCTGGCCATGTGATCGTGGCGTCTCGCCAGCCTTACGAGACCCTGCTCGATGCCGACGAGGAAACCGTCGCGGCGATGATGCGTGCCGCGCGGCGCATCGCGCTGGCGCTGGAGAAGGCATTCTCGCCGGCCGGCTTCACCATCCTGCAGGCCAATCGCCCGGCCGGCTGGCAGACGGTGCCGCACTTGCACCTGCACGTGCTGCCGCGCCACGAAGGCGATGGCGTCGAGCTTGGCTGGCCGCGCAAGAATCCGGAGCTCGATACCCTGCGCGAGCTCGCCGCACGCGTCGTCCTCTGAGCGCGTCCCGCACGCGCTGCGGCCATGCCGTCAGCCTGCCTGGCGCCGCGACAGGCGGCTGATCACGTCGAACAATTCCTTCAGGCGGATCGGCTCGACCACGTGCGCGTGGTAGCCGGCCATCGCCGTGCGGGAACTATCTTCCGGGCGTGCCAGCACGGTCAATGCCACCGCGGGAATCGTCTCCCCGGCCGCGAGCAGCGAGCCGAGGAAGTCGATGCCGTCAAGGCCAGGCGTCCACAGGTCGCAGTGGCCGGGCGGCATGAAGCCTTCGGCGGTCAACAGGCCGGAGAGCGGCGTGTCCATGGTGCCCCTTTCATTGCATGAGGCGGGATGGATTGTACGCTTCGGACGCGGCGCCGCGAGGCAGGCCGCCCCCGTGCCGGCGGCGCCTGCGTTCCTGCACGCCGCGGCGCGGGCCAAGCGAGCGCCGTCACTTCTCCTGCACGAGGGGCTTGCCCTTGGCGATCACTTCGCGGCAGTCGCCCTTGAAGGTGGCGTTGTCGTAGTCGGTCCAGCCGTAGCTGTCGACATAACGCTTGTGGCTGCGGAACTTCTTGTGGAAGAAGCTGCGTTCGAGCTGCTCCGTCGGATAGCGGATATCGGCCATGTCGAGCAGCGAATGGAACATGTTCTCCGTGGTCAGCTTCGCCTTGCGGTTCTTGCGCAGGCGTTCCATCTTGTGCGGATAGAGTTCCTTGTACTGGTCCGAGACCCACACGAAGGCCGGCACGTGGAACTCGTACTGCGTGTTGTGGCCGTGGAACGCGAGATCGCAGCTGCCGTCGTACAGGGTCTGGCCATGGTCCGAGACATAGACCAGCGAGGCCAGCTGGCTCGACGCCTTGAGTGATCCGATCACCTGCGACAGGAACCAGTCGGTGTAGAGGATCGAATTGTCGTAGCTGTTGTTCAGGTGTTCCTTCCACTTGAGATCGGTGTACGCAGGATTGCGGATGCCGAACAGGGACGGCTGCCACTTGTCGAATTCCTTCGGATGGCGGTGGCTGTAGTTCCAGTGGTTGCCCAGGGTGTGCAGCACGATCAGCTTCTTCGGCGCCGGATCGGCGATGGCGATCCGCAGCGGATCGAGCAGGATCTGGTCGTAGGTCGACTCGTTGGTGAAGCCGCCGAGGTTCATGAACTGGGTGACATGCGCTTCCTTGGCGAACACCGAGATCGGCGTGTCGAACTGGCCGAAGGACATCTGGTTGGACAGCCAGTAGGTCTTGAAGCCGGCTTCCTTGAAGGCGGTGAGGAAGGATTTTTCCGAGAAGCCGGCCTTCAGGCTCTGGGTGGCCGGCTTGCGGGAAATGATCACCGGCACCGACAGGCGGGTTGCCGACACCGCCGTCACGACGTTGGACAGGCTGACGACGTTCGGCTCCTGCCGCAGCAGCGGCGTGGTATCGCGCTTGTAGCCGTTCAGGCTCCAGCGGTCGTAGCGTGACGATTCGCCGATCACCATGACCACCACCTGGGGCGTGTTCATGTCATCCGGCTGACGCGCGTTGAACTGGAAGGCGCTGCTCTTGACGGCCAACTCCGCCAGGTACTTGCGTTCCTTGTAATAGTCGTAGCCGTGCATCGCGATGCCGAACGGCCAGGCCTGGCCGAGCGATTCGATGCCGAAGGGCGGATTGACCCACGACGGCAGCTTGGGCATGGCGGAGGATCTGCCTTCGGTCGGCAGCAGGTAGGTCGGTTCCTCCTCCTCTTCGGAGGCGGCCGAATCTTCCGTGGCGGCCGATGCCTCGGCGTCGGCCGCGTCCGGCGCGGCGCTCTCGGAGGCGGCGGCATCGGCAGGCGCGCCGTCGCCGCTGAACGATGCCCGCAGGAGCGTGGCGGCATCGTCCGATGGGGATGCCGACTGGCTGGCGACGGCGTCGGACCCGGAGGCCTCCTTCGACGCCGCCACCGGCTTGGCCGGCTCGGCGACGCCGTACTGCCAGGCATAGGCGCCGGTCGTGCCGGCAGCGGCAACCAGCACGACGCCGGTCCAGCGCGACCAGCCGGTCCAGCGCAGCGCCTTCGTCGACCACGCCAGCTTCCAGGTGGTCGCGAACCAGGCGATCACGCCGACGGCTACGCCGGCCAGCAGCCAGATCTTGTTGCCGAGGAATTCCATCGATTCCTTCGGGCTGGTCTCGGCGATGATGCCGATATGGTGAGTCGAGATGCCCTGGCCGAAATACGCATGCAGGTAGATCTCGACGGGGAGCGCGAAGAACGCCGGCAGCAGCAGCCAGTGGAACCACGCCGGCCGCTGAAAGACCGCCCAGACCGCCAGCCAGCCGGCCACCTCGATGCCGAGGATGCGCCAGGGATGTTCGACCGGCTTGCCGAACGCCAGCGGGACGAACGGTACCGCGGACAGCAGCACGTAGGTCAGCAGCAGATACAGGGTGGAGGGGCGCGGCAGGAAACGCATGACTTGCGGCAACGATGGTCGACCAAAAGCCGCCAATTATCCCGCAAAGCAATTGGTTTTCTCAAAGCAAGCAAAAATATTGAATTGTCGAAATGGCAGAGTCGGCGGGCGCCGGAATCCGTCGGCCCCGCATCGTACGCATTGGTACCCCCATTGCCGGCGCCGCCCGCCGGCGTGGCCGGGCCGCCGCTGGATGATTGACGTTCTTTCAATGTCATCGGGCCGGGCGCCGTGCCGGCGATCCGGCCGTTGCCGTTCTTGCAAGATCGCTCGCCGACGGTTCGGTTTTCCGGAGCGCGGAGCAACAGGGCTTGCGCAAAATCCGGTGCCAGGTTGACCCCAGTCCAGCCTGGGGATATACTCGCGAGTTCTCGATTTTAGGCTCGCCCGGGCTTAAGCGTTCTTTGGTCAGCAGTTCCCTCCGGTACGCTTCATCCCTTTTGCCTCGATCGAACAAGAATGCGCAGCGATGCGCAAGCCCCCGGGCAATCGTTTCCGGGTCTCGTTTCACATCATTTGTTGGATTTTTAAAGACCGATGCCAACCATTAACCAACTCATTCGCAAGCCGCGCGTGTCGGCTCCGGTGAAGAGCAAGTCGCCGGCGCTCGAGAACAGCCCGCAAAAGCGCGGTGTCTGCACCCGTGTCTACACCACCACCCCGAAGAAGCCGAACTCGGCACTTCGTAAGGTCGCCAAGGTGCGCCTGACCAACGGTTACGAAGTCATTTCGTACATCGGCGGCGAAGGCCACAACCTGCAGGAACACAGCGTCGTGCTGATCCGCGGCGGCCGTGTGAAGGATCTGCCGGGTGTGCGTTACCACATGGTGCGCGGCTCCCTGGACACCCAGGGCGTCAAGGACCGCAAGCAGGCACGCTCGAAGTACGGTGCCAAGCGCGCGAAGGCCGGCGCTGCCAAGAAGTAATTCAGGTTTCCGCTGCAAGGCGGAGTCATTGTCGGACCCCCGGATAACCAATGGGGCCGAGTAAGTGGATGCCCTGATGGGCACCCAAGAGCAGGGCGAAGCCAAGAAGCGCTGCTCAACTGAAGATTGAAAGGAATCGAAATGCCACGTCGTCGTGAAGTCCCG
This sequence comes from Noviherbaspirillum sp., assembly GCA_035626875.1. GTDB lineage: Bacteria > Pseudomonadota > Gammaproteobacteria > Burkholderiales > Burkholderiaceae_D > Noviherbaspirillum. Next base: position 14,233 of record DASPMV010000043.1, read on the forward strand.
AAACGGGAAATTCTGCCTGATCCGAAATTCGGCAATGTTGAAGTCGCCAAGTTCGTGAACGTGCTGATGCTGTCCGGTAAAAAATCGGTCGCCGAGAACATCATCTATGGCGCGTTCGACCACATCCAGACCAAGTCCGGCAAGGACCCGCTGGAAGTGTTCACTGCCGCGATCAACAACTGCAAGCCGATGGTCGAGGTGAAGTCCCGCCGCGTCGGCGGCGCCAACTACCAGGTGCCGGTCGAAGTGCGTCCGGTCCGCCGCATGGCGCTGTCCATGCGCTGGCTCCGCGAAGCTGCCAAGAAGCGCAGCGAGAAGTCCATGGAACTGCGCCTCGCCGGCGAGCTCATGGAAGCGTCGGAAGGCCGCGGCGGCGCAATGAAGAAGCGTGACGAAGTGCACCGCATGGCAGAGGCCAACAAGGCCTTCTCGCACTTCCGCTTCTGATCGTTGTTTGAATAGCTGCCTTCGCATCGTTGAAGGCATTGCATGTAACTTGGTCAAAACCGGGCGTCCATTCTGGCGCTCGGTTTTCTACCATTAAAGACTTAGGACTGAAAAATGGCTCGCAAGACCCCCATCGAGCGCTACCGCAACATCGGTATCTCCGCTCACATCGACGCCGGCAAGACCACGACGACCGAGCGCATCCTGTACTACACCGGTGTGAACCACAAGATCGGTGAAGTGCACGACGGCGCTGCGACCATGGACTGGATGGAGCAGGAACAAGAGCGCGGCATCACCATCACGTCCGCCGCGACGACCTGCTTCTGGAAGGGCATGGCCAGCAACTTCCCCGAGCACCGCATCAACATCATCGACACCCCGGGCCACGTGGACTTCACCATCGAGGTGGAGCGTTCGATGCGCGTCCTCGACGGCGCCTGCATGGTCTACTGCGCAGTGGGTGGCGTGCAGCCGCAGTCCGAAACCGTCTGGCGTCAGGCCAACAAGTACAACGTGCCGCGTCTGGCGTTCGTCAACAAGATGGACCGCACCGGCGCGAACTTCTTCAAGGTGTACGAGCAGATGCGTACCCGCCTGAAGGCCAACCCGGTGCCGATCCAGGTGCCGATCGGCGCGGAAGAGAACTTCCAGGGCGTGGTCGACCTCGTCAAGATGAAGGCGATCATCTGGGATGAGGCTTCCCAGGGCATGAAGTTCGAATACCAGGACATCCCGGCCAATCTGGTCGACGCCGCCAACGAGTGGCGCGAAAAGATGGTCGAGGCCGCCGCCGAAGCCAACGAGGAACTGATGAACAAGTACCTCGAGGAAGGCTCGCTGTCGGAAGACGAGATCAAGAAGGCGCTGCGCCAGCGCACCATCGCCGGCGAGATCGTCCCGATGATGTGCGGCACCGCGTTCAAGAACAAGGGCGTGCAGGCCATGCTCGACGCCGTGATCGAATACCTGCCGGCACCGACGGACATCCCGCCGGTCAAGGGCACGGACGACGACGAGCAGCCGGCAGAGCGCAAGGCCGACGACAACGAGAAGTTCTCCGCGCTGGCATTCAAGATCATGACCGACCCGTTCGTCGGCCAGCTGATCTTCTTCCGCGTGTACTCGGGCGTCGTGAACTCCGGCGACACGATCTTCAACCCGGTCAAGGGCAAGAAAGAGCGTATCGGCCGTATCCTGCAGATGCACGCCAACCAGCGCGAAGAGATCAAGGAGGTGCGCGCGGGCGACATCGCTGCTGCCGTGGGCCTGAAGGAAGCGACCACCGGCGACACGCTGTGCGATCCGGAAGCGATCATCACCCTCGAGCGCATGGTGTTCCCGGAGCCGGTGATCTCGCAGGCCGTCGAGCCGAAGACCAAGGCTGACCAGGAGAAGATGGGCATCGCCCTGAACCGCCTGGCCCAGGAAGACCCGTCGTTCCGCGTCAAGACCGACGAGGAATCCGGCCAGACGATCATCTCGGGCATGGGCGAGCTGCACCTCGAGATCCTGGTCGACCGCATGAAGCGCGAATTCGGCGTCGAGGCAACCGTCGGCAAGCCGCAGGTGGCCTACCGCGAGACGATCCGCAAGACCTGCGAAGAGATCGAAGGCAAGTTCGTCAAGCAGTCGGGCGGCCGCGGCCAGTACGGCCACGTCGTCCTGAAGATCGAGCCGCAGGAGCCGGGCAAGGGCTTCGAGTTCGTCGACGCGATCAAGGGTGGCGTGGTTCCGCGCGAATATATCCCGGCCGTCGAGAAGGGCATCATCGACACGCTGCCGACGGGCGTCCTGGCCGGCTATCCGGTCGTCGACGTCAAGGTCACGCTGTTCTTCGGTTCGTACCACGACGTGGACTCGAACGAAAACGCGTTCCGCATGGCTGCCTCGATGGCATTCAAGGACGGCTGCCGCAAGGCCAACCCGGTCCTGCTCGAGCCGATGATGGCTGTCGAAGTCGAGACGCCGGAAGACTACGCCGGTACCGTGATGGGCGACCTGTCGTCCCGCCGCGGCATGGTCCAGGGCATGGACGAGATCCCGGGCGGCGGCGGCAAGATCATCAAGGCCGAAGTTCCGCTGTCGGAGATGTTCGGTTACTCGACCTCGCTGCGTTCCGCAACGCAGGGCCGCGCAACCTACACGATGGAGTTCAAGCACTACGCCGAAGCTCCGAAGAACGTGACCGAAGCGGTTGTCAGCGCCAAGGCCAAGTAATGCAAAGCCGCGATCCGGTTCGCGAGACCGGATCGCTTTCACCAGAGTGACATCGTTCTTTTTGAAGGAAAAATAAAATGGCAAAAGGCAAGTTTGAGCGGACCAAACCGCACGTGAATGTGGGCACGATTGGTCACGTCGACCATGGCAAGACCACCCTGACGGCTGCAATCGCGACCGTGCTGGCAGCCAAGTTCGGCGGCGAAGCCAAGAAGTAC
>DASPMV010000044.1:0-6062 GCA_035626875.1 Noviherbaspirillum sp.
ATCAAGCAAAAACTTCCCGTCCGCCGTTTTGACGCAGTCATCGTCGGTGCCGGCGGTTCCGGCATGCGCGCTTCCCTGCAACTGGCAGAAGCGGGTCTCAACGTCGCAGTCCTGTCCAAGGTTTTCCCGACCCGTTCGCACACCGTTGCTGCACAGGGCGGCATCGGCGCCTCCCTCGGCAACATGTCCGAGGACAACTGGTACTGGCACATGTTCGACACCGTCAAGGGCTCGGACTACCTCGGTGACCAGGACGCCATCGAGTTCATGTGCCGCGAAGCACCGAAGGTCGTGTACGAGCTCGAACACTTCGGCATGCCGTTCGACCGCAATCCGGATGGTACGATTTACCAGCGTCCGTTCGGCGGCCACACCGCGAACTTCGGCGAAAAGCCGGTGCAACGCGCTTGCGCCGCCGCTGACCGTACCGGCCACGCACTGCTGCATACCCTGTACCAGCGCAACGTCCGCGCCAAGACCCACTTCTTCGTCGAATGGATGGCAATCGACCTGATCCGTGACCAGGACGGCGACGTGCTCGGCGTCGTGGCGCTGGAAATGGAAACCGGCGACGTGATGATCCTCGAAGCGAAGACCACCCTGTTCGCCACCGGTGGCGCAGGCCGCATCTTCGCTGCCTCGACCAACGCCTTCATCAACACCGGCGACGGCATGGGCATGGCGGCACGTGCGGGCCTGCCGCTGCAGGACATGGAGTTCTGGCAGTTCCACCCGACCGGCGTGTCCGGTGCAGGGGTGCTGATCACCGAAGGCGTGCGCGGCGAGGGCGGTATCCTGATCAACGCCAACGGCGAGCGCTTCATGGAACGTTACGCTCCGACGCTGAAGGATCTGGCTCCGCGTGACTTCGTGTCCCGTTCCATGGACCAGGAAATCAAGGAAGGCCGTGGCTGCGGTCCGAACAAGGACCACGTTCTGCTGGATCTGCGCCATATCGGCGCCGACACCATCAAGAAGCGCCTGCCGTCGATTCTCGAAATCGGCCACAAGTTCGCCAACGTCGATGCAACCAAGGAACCGATCCCGGTCGTTCCGACCATCCACTACCAGATGGGTGGCATTCCGACCAACATCAACGGCCAGGTTGTTGCACCGAAGAACGGCAGCATGAAGGAAGTTGTCAACGGCATGTACGCGATCGGCGAGTGCGCCTGCGTTTCCGTGCACGGCGCGAACCGCCTCGGCACGAACTCGCTGCTCGACCTCGTCGTGTTCGGCCGCGCTGCGGGCAACCACATCGTTGCGCAGAATCTCAAGCAGAAGAGCCACAAGGCGCTGCCGGCAGATGCTGCCGATCGTGCAATGGAACGACTCGCTCGCCTCGAAACCAGCACCGGTTCCGAGCGCGTCCAGGACGTCGCCAACGCGATCCGCTCCACCATGCAACAATACTGTGGCGTGTTCCGTACCGACGAACTGCTGCAGGCCGGTGTCAAGAAGATCATCGAGCTGGACGAGCGCCGCAAGCACGTCTCGTTCAAGGACAAGTCGAAGGTATTCAACACCGCACGCGTTGAAGCGCTCGAGCTGGACAACCTCATTGAAACTGCGAAGGCAACCATCATCTCTGCAGCAGCACGCAAGGAATCGCGCGGCGCCCACGCCCACCGCGATTACGAGAAGCGTGATGACGAGAACTGGATGAAGCACACGCTGTGGTTCTCCGAAGGCAACCGCCTCGACTACAAGCCGGTCAACACCCAGCCGCTGACCGTTGAAACCTTCAAGCCTAAAGCACGTACTTTCTAAGGTAAGAAAATGGCACGTACCCTGAAATTCCAAATCTACCGTTACGATCCCGACAAGGACGAAAAGCCCTACATGCAGGATCTGACGGTGACCCTGCAGGACACCGACAAGATGCTGCTGGACGCGCTCCAGCGCATCAAGGCTGATGTGGACGACTCGCTGGCGCTGCGCCGCTCCTGCCGTGAAGGCGTGTGCGGTTCCGACGCGATGAACATCAACGGCAAGAATGGCCTGGCCTGCACCACCAACCTGAACGAACTGACCGAGCCGATCGTTCTGCGTCCGCTGCCCGGCCTGCCGGTCATCCGCGACCTGATCGTCGACATGACCCAGTTCTTCAAGCAGTACCACTCGATCAAGCCGTACTTGATCAACGACACTATTCCGCCCGAGAAAGAGCGTCTGCAATCTCCGGCCGAACGTGAAGAGCTGGACGGCGTCTACGAATGTATTCTGTGCGCATGCTGCTCGACGTCCTGCCCGTCGTTCTGGTGGAATCCGGACAAGTTCGTCGGCCCGGCCGGCCTGCTTCAGGCTTACCGCTTCATCGCTGATAGCCGCGACCAGGCAACCAATGAGCGCCTGGACAACCTGGAAGATCCGTATCGTCTGTTCCGTTGCCATACGATCATGAACTGCGTCGATGTTTGCCCCAAGGGTCTGAACCCGACGCGCGCAATCGGCAAGATCAAAGAATTGATGGTTCGCCGCGCAGTGTAAGTGTCAAGAAAGGGCGGGAGCGCATACTGCTTCCGCCTTATTTCATGAGCCCTCCGGTAGTCAATCCGGAGGGTTCCTGAAATAGAACGAATGAGGAATTATGTCTGTCAATCATCAAGCTGACCCGGTAAAGCGAGCCCGTCTTCGTTGGAGGGCACGTCGCGGTCTGCTCGAAAACGATCTGATCATCACGCGTTTTCTCGACGCGCATGAGGCTACGTTGACCGACGAGGAAGTAGATGCGTTTTCGCGCTTGATGGAGCTTGCCGACAATGAACTGATGGACTTGCTGCTGGCTCGCAAGGAACCGTCCGGCGATGCAGACCTGCCGCATGTACACGCGCTGCTTGCGCGCCTGCGTGCTGCCTGATACTGGCACTACCCCGGTTTTTGTAATTCGGTTTTTTTTGCAATCGACTCACCCCTCCTCACTAGAAGGAAGAGACATGACCAACTCTGATACCAAAGCAACCCTGTCGTTCTCCGACGGTTCCCCGTCGCTGGACCTCCCGATTTACAAGGGCTCCATCGGCCCGGATGTCATCGACATCCGCAAGCTCTACGGCGCTACGGGCAAGTTCACGTATGACCCCGGCTTCATGTCGACCGCAGCCTGCAACTCGTCGATTACCTACATCGACGGCGACAAGGGTGAGTTGCTGTATCGCGGCTATCCGATCGAGCAGCTCGCGGTCAATTGCGACTTCCTCGAGACCTGCTACCTGCTGCTGAACGGCGAACTGCCGAACGCTGCACAGAAGCAGAAGTTCGTCAGCACCGTGACCAACCACACGATGGTGCACGAGCAGATGCAATTCTTCTTCCGCGGCTTCCGCCGCGACGCGCACCCGATGTCGGTCCTGGTCGGTACCGTCGGCGCGCTGTCGTCGTTCTACCATGACTCGCTCGACATCAACGATCCGCATCACCGCGAAGTGTCGGCTATCCGCCTGATCGCCAAGCTGCCGACGCTGGTCGCCATGGCATACAAGTATTCCGTCGGCCAGCCGTTCGTGTACCCGCGCAACGACCTGTCCTACAGTGCAAACTTCATGCGCATGATGTTCGCTACTCCGTGCGAAGAGTACAAGGTCAATGACGTCCTGGTTCGCGCACTCGACCGCATCCTGATCCTGCATGCCGACCACGAGCAGAACGCCTCGACCTCGACCGTTCGCCTGGCCGGTTCGTCGGGCGCCAACCCGTTTGCCTGTATCGCTGCTGGTATCGCCTGCCTCTGGGGCCCGGCCCACGGCGGCGCGAACGAAGCTGCACTGAACATGCTGGAAGACATCCAGCGTGACGGTGGCGTCGAGCGTATCGGCGAATTCATCGCCAAGGTCAAGGACAAGAACTCCAACGTCAAGCTGATGGGCTTCGGTCACCGTGTCTACAAGAACTACGACCCGCGTGCGAAGCTGATGCGCGAAACCTGCCATGAAGTGCTGAACGAACTGGGCCTGCACGACGATCCGCTGTTCAAGCTCGCCATGGCGCTCGAGAAGATTGCACTGGAAGACGACTACTTCGTCCAGCGCAAGCTCTACCCGAACGTCGATTTCTACTCCGGCATCGTCCAACGTGCGCTGGGTATCCCGGTCTCCCTGTTCACCGGTATCTTCGCGATGGCACGCACCGTCGGCTGGATCGCCCAGTGGAACGAGATGATCTCCGATCCGGAACAGAAGATCGGCCGTCCGCGCCAGCTGTTCGTCGGTTCGCCGAAGCGCGATGTGCCTCCGATGGCCAAGCGCGGCTGATCGATGAGCCGTATGAGGGGAGGTATGTAGTAGGCCCGCCTCTCATGATCAAAATAAAACCCGCAGGCACCGCAAGGTCCCGCGGGTTTTTTCTTGGCCCGACGATTCAGTATTGAAGCTTTGCGTAGAAGTTGCGCTCGGCAGCTTCTCTTGCCTCGCGCAACGTGCGGATACCCTTTTCCTGGAGGAGGGGGAGCATCTTGAGGAAAACTTCGCCCGTCACCATGGCGTCGCCGAGAGCGGTATGTCGCCCGGAGATATTGACACCCAGGCGTTCAGCGATCGCTTCCAGCCGGTGAGACTCCTGGTTTGGATGGATGATCGTGGAAAGCAGAAGGGTGTCCAGTACGGGCTGGCGGAATGCCACGCCGGTCCGGCCTTCCTTCATCTGCACGAAACGCATGTCAAACGCGGCATTGTGGCCGACAAGGACCGTATCCTCGCAAAACGCGTGGAAGTCCGGCAGTACATGTTCGATCGTCGGGCGACCGGCAAGCATATCGTTAGTGATACCGTGAACCTTCAGCGAATCCGGTGCCACAGGTCGCCGCGGATCAACCAGGCAATCAAACACTTCTCCCCGCAGGAGACGACCGTTGACAATCCGGGCCGCGCCCAGCTGGATGATTTCGTCCCCCGCTGACGGATCAAGCCCGGTCGTCTCCGTGTCAAAGACCGTATAGGTAAGCTGGCTCAGCAGGCGGTCGTCGAGTGCACTGTATTCCTCTGAATGACGGAAGAGGTCAAAGTCATAGTACTCCGGGCGTCCGTCACCGTGGAGTGAAACCGGGAGCATCGCTTCCGGCGGCGTGGCTGCGGGGAGCAGGAGGCGGAAGAACGACCGGTGCGACGCCTTGTCGCGCTGGAACCAAATTTCGCCGCTATGCCGTTCAACGACTTCCCGCAATGTGAGCGGGCTGTTTTCGTCGCCTGCCGTAAGCGGATCCATTTCCCAGGCAATGAGTGTTTCTGTGCTGATGACCACGCCCGACCATATCAGGTCGAGATGCGCAAGCCGGCCGGCGCGCGCCAGGCGAAAGCGCAGTTCACGTACCTGAAATTCATCTTTCAGCCGTGCCGCGAGATAGCTGACGACCTGCAGCAAGGAATAGCTGTCGACTTTGAGCCAGAGCTCCTCGTCGACTTCCTCTGTTTTGGTCAGAAGGGAAAGTCGCTGCTCGATACGTTGCTGCGCTGCCTGGACGAGCTCAAAGCCCAGCATATCTTCAAGCGGCCAACGCACCTTGAGGGCATCGGCGAACTCGTTGACTGTCTTGTCGAGCCGTGCGCCCATCGTCTCCACCTCGTCACGCACAATGTGCAGGAAGCGATCCCGTTGCGCCGGCGTCATGTCTGCATATTCGAGAAGGTTTTCGACGGCTGCACGCACGCTGGCAAGCGACGAGCGGCTTCCCTCGGTCAGGGATTGCAGCACCATGTCGCGCTGGTTCTCCAGCTCAAAGTGCTGCGTAATGTCCTCGAGGGTCAACACGTAGCCGCCGACCTCCTGGGTGCCGTCTGTTTCCTTGTGCATCACGGGTGCCATCTGGGCGCGAATCAGCTGTCCGTCCTGGGCTGAAGTAACAAAGTGGGCGATTGGATGTGCGTCGCCGGAGGCTAGCCGTTGCCGAATTCTGTCCAGGCCGTGCGCGACCAGGCTTCGCTCGAGAACCCCGAAGATGGATCGTCCGAGGCCGACGAGCGAACCGCCTGCCGGCCGCGCCGGTCCTGCTTCCACCCGGAACATCCGACGGGCGCCATTGTTGTAGAGCAGGATGCGGCCGTCGACGTTGCATACGATGACGCTCTGAT
>DASPMV010000045.1:0-35497 GCA_035626875.1 Noviherbaspirillum sp.
GGTGCCGACGATGGGCACGCCGTTGGCTTCCAGGTCGAGCGCCAGCTTCAGCGGGGTCTGGCCGCCGTACTGGACGATCACGCCGTAGGGCTTTTCCTTGTCGACGATTTCCAGCACGTCTTCCAGCGTCAGCGGCTCGAAGTACAGGCGGTCGGACGTGTCATAGTCGGTCGACACGGTTTCCGGGTTGCAGTTGACCATGATGGTCTCGTAACCGTCGTCGCGCATCGCCAGTGCGGCGTGCACGCAGCAGTAGTCGAACTCGATGCCTTGGCCGATGCGGTTGGGACCGCCGCCGAGGACCATGATCTTCTTCTTGTCGGTCGGCTGCGATTCGCACTCTTCATCGTAGGTCGAGTACATGTACGCAGTCTTGGTCGCGAATTCGGCAGCGCAAGTGTCCACGCGCTTATAGACCGGCCGCACGCCAAGTTCGCGACGCCTTTCGCGCACAGCCTTGTCGGTCGTCTTGAGCAACTTGGCCATGCGGCGGTCGGCGAAGCCCTTCTGCTTCAGCTTGAACAGCGTGGCCTTGTCGAGCTTGTCCAGCGTCTGGGTTTCCAGCCAGAGTTCGATGTCGACGATTTCCTTGATTTGAACGAGGAACCACGGATCGATGTGCGTCAGCTGCTGCACTTCTTCCAGCGAGAAGCCTTGCGCGAATGCGTCGCCCACGTACCAGATACGTTCCGGGCCGGGTTCGCCGAGCTGCTCTTCGATGGTCTCACGGTCCTTGGTCTTTTCGTTCATGCCGTCAACGCCGACTTCGAGGCCGCGCAGGGCTTTCTGGAACGATTCCTGGAAAGTGCGGCCGATTGCCATCACTTCACCTACCGATTTCATCTGGGTGGTCAGGTGACTGTCGGCGGTCGGGAATTTCTCGAAGGCGAAACGCGGCACCTTGGTGACGACGTAGTCGATGCTCGGCTCGAAGGATGCCGGGGTGGCGCCGCCGGTGATTTCATTGCGCAGTTCGTCCAGCGTGAAGCCGACGGCCAGCTTGGCCGCCACCTTCGCGATCGGGAAACCGGTTGCCTTGGACGCCAGTGCGGACGAACGCGACACGCGCGGGTTCATCTCGATGACGATCATGCGACCGTCTTTCGGATTCACAGCGAACTGCACGTTGGAACCCCCGGTGTCGACGCCGATCTCGCGCAGCACGGCGAGCGACGCGTTGCGCATGATCTGGTATTCCTTGTCTGTCAAGGTCTGTGCCGGGGCGACGGTGATCGAGTCGCCGGTATGCACGCCCATCGGGTCGAGGTTTTCGATCGAGCAGACGATGATGCAGTTGTCCTTCTTGTCGCGGACAACTTCCATCTCGAACTCCTTCCAGCCAATGAGGGATTCCTCGATCAGCAATTCGGAGGTCGGCGAGGCTTCGAGGCCGCGCTTGCAGATGGTTTCGAATTCTTCCGGGTTGTAGGCGATACCGCCGCCGGTGCCGCCCATGGTGAAGGACGGGCGGATGATGACCGGGAAGCCGATCACCTTCTGCACTCCCCACGCCTCGTCGAGCGTATGCGCGATGCCGGAACGGGCCGAACCGAGGCCGATCTTGGTCATCGCATCCTTGAACTTCAGGCGGTCTTCCGCCTTGTCGATTGCTTCCGGTGTTGCACCGATAAGTTCGCAGCCGTACTTGGTCAGCACGCCATTGCGATGCAGGTCGAGCGCGCAGTTGAGCGCGGTCTGGCCGCCCATGGTCGGGAGGATGGCGTCCGGACGTTCCTTGTCGATGATGCGCTCAACAACTTGCCAGGTGATCGGCTCGATGTAGGTGACATCGGCCATCTCCGGGTCGGTCATGATGGTCGCCGGGTTGCTGTTGACGAGGATGACCTTGTACCCCTCTTGACGGAGGGCCTTGCATGCCTGCGCGCCGGAGTAGTCGAATTCGCACGCCTGGCCGATGATGATCGGGCCGGCGCCAATGATCAGGATGCTTTTAATGTCTGTGCGCTTAGGCATTTTTGTGTTTCTCCATCATCGCCACGAAGCGATCGAACAGGGGGGCGATGTCATTCGGGCCGGGCGACGCTTCCGGGTGACCCTGGAAGCAGAAAGCGGGCTTGTCGGTGCGCGCGAAGCCTTGCAGCGAGCCATCGAACAGCGAGACGTGCGTGACGCGGCAGTTGGACGGCAGCGTGTCCACGTCAACGGCGAAGCCGTGGTTCTGCGAGGTGATCATCACTTGCTTGGTGTCGAGGTCCTGCACCGGGTGGTTCGCGCCGTGGTGGCCGAATTTCATCTTCAGCGTCTTGGCGCCGGAAGCCAGCGCCATGATCTGGTGGCCAAGGCAGATGCCGAAGGTCGGAATGCCGCGCTCGATCAGTTCCTTCGATGCCGCGATCGCATAATCGCAGGGCTCCGGGTCGCCGGGACCGTTGGACAGGAAGATGCCGTCCGGGTTCAGCGCGAGCGCATCAGCGGCGCTGGCCTGTGCCGGCAGGACGGTGACCTTGCAGCCGCGCTCGGCGAGCATGCGCAGGATGTTGTACTTGACGCCGTAGTCGAAGGCGACGACGTGGAATTTCGGGTTCTCTTGCTTGCCGTAGCCGCTGCCGAGCTTCCACTCTGTTTCGTTCCAGACGTAGGGCTTGGTGACCGACACTACCTTGGCGAGGTCCATACCGGCCAGGCCGGGGAAGGACTTTGCCAGGGCGAGCGCTTCTTCGGCGCTTGCGGATTCGCCCGCGACGATGGCGCCGTTCTGCGCACCCTTCTCACGCAGGATGCGGGTCAGCTTGCGCGTATCGATGCCGGCAATGCCGACAACGTTTTCGGCTTTCAGATAATCCGAGAGGCTGCGCTTGGAACGGAAGTTCGAGACGAGCAGCGGCAGGTCCTTGATGATCAGGCCGGCAGCATGGATCTTGCTCGCCTCGACGTCTTCTTCGTTGACGCCGACATTGCCAATGTGCGGATAAGTGAGGGTAACGATCTGGCGGCTGTAGCTGGGGTCCGTCAGGATTTCCTGGTAGCCGGTCATGGCCGTGTTGAACACGACTTCACCGATCGTATGACCGGGAGCGCCGATGGAAAAACCCTGAAAGATTGACCCGTCTGCGAGCGCAAGGATGGCCGGAACTGATTGGCCAGAAAAAAATGGCAGCAAGGGTAACTCCTGAGATGTTTACCGCCGCTGCGCCGCGCCAGAACGACCGTCGACCAAACGGCTTGCGCTGGCTGTCGTGGGTCTTTTTGGGACGGAAATGGAAGGGGTATGCGCTACGGCGGGTGAATTTAGTTAAACCCCGAGATTATAGCCGAGAACGCCTTGCTCTGCAAATTTGTAAGTTTGTGGTAAGGCGTTTGCAGCAGCCCCGGCCCGCCGGTTTCCGGGGCTGCGAAAACAGTATCAGACCTTCAACGCTGCGATGCCGGCGCGCGCGATCTGCACGTCCTCTGACGACTTCACGCCCGACACGCCTACTGCCCCGGCGCACTGGCCGTTGACGATGACGGGAACACCGCCTTCGAGCATGCCTTCGAGTTCCGGCGCGCTCAGGAAGGATGCGCGCCCGTTGTTGATCATGTCTTCATATACCTTGGTCTCGCGGCGCCCGAGGGCAGCGGTGCGCGCTTTCGCGGGTGCAATATGCGCCGAAATGGGGGCGGCATTATCGAGGCGCTGCAACCAGAGCAGGTGCCCGCCGTCGTCGACCACGGCAATGGTCACGGCCCAGTTGTTTGCCTTTGCTTCGGCTTCCGCCGCAGCGGCGATCGCACGCGCGTCATCGAGGGTGAGTACTTGTCTGGATTGCATTATGTCTCCTTCAACAAAAGCCGGCATTATAAGGCACGTGCCGCGCCCACCCGCCTCCGCAGTTCTACGAGCCCTGTTTCACGAGAAGTTCGACCAGCGGTTGCATCTCCTTCGGGAGCTTGCCGATGTGCGGCAGGACTTCGTCGCGCCTGCCCTCCTTTATCCATCGCACGAGAATTGCCAGGTCGGGCGCGGGTGTTTCCGGAACGGCAACTGGAGGTGCGGCGGTACTTGCGAATGCAGGTTCGCCGCGCTCGAAAGCATCCTGCTCTTCCTGACCGACGACACCAGCGATCAACCGGTTCAATCCGAGGGCAGCGCGGCGAGCGGCAATGTCGCGTAGCGACTGCAGGTTCACGTCGGGCCCGGTTGGGCTTATCGACACCAGCCCGCAGCTCGCGACAAACGACATCTGGCTGTCTTTCGCCAGATTGGCGTTGCTGATCGCACTGCAGACGCGTTGTGCGAAAATGCGCGCGGCTTCGCGGTTGATGCCGCTTGTGACAAGGGTAAAATCAGCATCGCCGGTCTTGGCGACGAGGTCGCTGCCGCGCACGGTACGCAGAAGCAGTTGGCCGATCGCCTCGACCACGCCGGATGGGGGGAGTGCCGCAACGCCTTCAAGTGCAACGTGCCGGATGCCGATGCGCACATTCAGCACGACGAAGTTTTTCTTCCCTGCCACCGTTTGTGCAAGCAGCCTGTCGGCCTGCTCCACCAGCGCGTCGGACGACATCAGCGGACTCTGCGGTCCGGCCGCCACCTCCTTGACCAGTGTTTCCAGGCTCCGCTCGAATTCGCCCTGCGTGCCGACCAGCTTGGACAAAATATCAAGGCGGGACAACAGTTGCGCCGTGCCGATACCCTTGGTGATCAGGTCGGTAGCACCAGCGGCTTTCGCGCGCTCGCGCTCTTCGCTTTCATCGCTTCCGGAAACGACAATGACGGGCACATCGCGGATGCGGCTGATTTTCGAGCCTCGAATACGCTTGAGCAGGCCATAGCCGTCCAGTTTGGGCATCGTCAGGTCGGTAATGACGACGCGGATGCTGGGGTCGAGCAACAAGGTTTCCCATGCCTGCTCGCCATCGAGCGCTTCGCGGAATTCGAACATGCCCTCGATGTGCTTGATCAAGGTTGCGCGAACGATGCGGGAATCATCCGCGATCAGTACGCGCGGCTTGACGGGGAGGTCGAGCGATGTGTGTGTGGTCATGCCGTGGGGGTGAAGAGCCGCTTTGAGACAAGCATAACCTTGCGCAATAAATTTTGACAGCAACTCCCCGCTACCGTACATTGGGGCGGTCTACGCTGCACAACATTGCAAACATGGCAACATCGTTTCGTTTCCTTCGTCACCTCCTGGGTGCAAGCGCGTGTGCGCTCTGCATGGGGATACCGGCTTATGCTGTTGAGCCTGTCGCGACCGAGCAGACGACCGCAATGACAAAGTTGCAAGGACTCGCATCACGGGCGTCCGAACTCGCATTGCAGGCCATGGGGCTCATTGGCATTCGCTACAAATACGGTGGCACTACCCCGGAAAACGGACTCGATTGCAGCGGCCTGGTACGCTATCTGTTCAAGGAAGTGTGGGGCAAGGAGTTGCCTCGCACGTCCGAAGAAATGAGCAGGGTTGGGGAAAAGATCGATACCCATGAGCTTCAGCCGGGCGACCTTGTGTTCTACAACACCTTGCGCCGCGGCTTCTCCCACGTTGGGGTCTATCTGGGCGATAACAAGTTCATCCATGCACCGTCAGGCGGCGGGCAAGTACGCATAGAAAGCATGGACATGAGCTACTGGAAGAATCGTTTCAACGGCGCCCGCCGCATTAATCAGGCCGAATAACACCCCTACTGCTCGCGCCTGGCGGCGAGTTTGCGCTTGATCTCGGGCATCAGTGCAGAGGCGGCCTGTTCCCCGGCGAGGATCGCCGTGTTCCGTCCCGGGAAGTCATTCCCCTTCATCGTTCCCAGCCGCGGCTGGATGACGACATCCGCATCCTTCAGTTCATAAGTGTTGATGCTCTGGCCCATGATCGCAAAGGTCTGGAGCAACACGTCCAGTGTGCTGGTTGAAGGCTGCGCGTCGGGCTGCGACGAGATATTGACGGCAATGACGAAGTCCGCGCCCATCTCACGCGCAAACCGTACTGGTACGGGTGATACGAGGCCACCGTCCACGTAGGAACGCTCGCCGATCCGCACCGGCTGGAAAACACCCGGTACCGCAGAAGAGGCGCGCACCGCCGCGCCGGTGTTCCCGCGCTGGAACAGGATGGGCTCTCCGTTCTTCAGGTCCGTCGCGACTGCACCAAAGGGCACCTTCAATTTTTCCAACGGCACATTGTTGACGGCCTTGTTCACGTAGTTTTGCAAGGCCTCCCCCTTGAGGACGCCGGTGGCTTTCGCAAACATCGGGACAGACCAGTCGGAAATGGCTGCCTCATCCATCTCGAGGGCAAGCTTGTGCAGCGCGAATCCATTGTTCCCTGCCGCGTACAGGGCGCCGACAAGGCTGCCGGCACTTGTCCCGACCACGACGTCGGGCACGATTCCCTGCGCTTCGAGTGCCTTGATAACACCGATATGGGCGAAGCCGCGGGCGGCACCGCCGCCGAGTGCGAGGCCGATCTTCACCGGACGAGCAGGCTTGGCTGTAGTCGTGGCCGGTTGTGACGATATGGGGGCGGAAACCGGTGATGTACTGCAGCCGGCAACGAACAAGGCAAGGGCTGACAGGAATGGTGCGAGAGGAAGGCGAATCATGAAGCAATTATTTGGCGTTGCGCTGATCGAGAGCAAATTGTATCGGAGGATCTGCGTTTTCCATTAATGAGAATCATTCCCATTTACATAAAAAGCGGATATACTCGGCGAGGCTAAAATTTATTCTCAACAAGGAACAATAATGAAACCCACCCTCCGTACGAAGATTGCCGCCGCCCTCGTCGCGGTCGCTGCTACCGGTTTCGCGCATGCCCAGGAAAACGTCCTGAACCTCTATTCCGCCCGCCACTACCAGACGGACGAGCAGCTCTATTCCAACTTCACCAAGCAGACTGGCATCAAGATCAACCGTATCGAAGCGGATGACAACGCCCTCCTGGAGCGCCTGAAGAACGAAGGCAAGAACAGCCCGGCGGACGTGATCCTCATGGTCGACGCCGCCCGCCTGTGGCGCGCGCAGATCGACGGCCTGTTCCAGCCGGTCAAGTCGAAGGTGCTGGATTCCCGCGTCCCGGCGAACCTGCGCGGCAAGGACGACGGAAAGGGTTCCGAATGGTATGGCTTCTCCACACGCGGCCGCATCATCGTCTACAACAAGGCGAACGTGAAGCCGGAAGATGTCGCCACCTATGAATCGCTGGGCGATCCAAAGAACAAGGGCAAGGTCTGCACCCGCTCGGGCTCGCATCCCTACATGCTGTCCATGATCGGGTCGATGATCGAGCGCAACGGCGAAGCCGCGACCGAGAAATGGGCGCAAGGCGTGGTCAACAACTTCGCCCGTCCCCCGCGCGGCGGCGACACCGACCAGATCAAGGGCGTCGCCACCGGCGAGTGCGGCGTGGCAGTTGCCAATACGTACTACTATGTCCGCCTGCTTCGCTCCACCAAGCCGGAAGACAAGGATTTGATGAGCAAGGTCGGTTTCGTATGGCCGAACCAGCAGACCTCCGGCACGCACCTGAACATTTCCGGCGGCGGCGTCGCGAAGAACGCTCCGCACCGTGAAGCCGCGGTCAAGTTCCTCGAGTACCTGGCCAGCGATGAAGCGCAAGGCTACTTTGCGAACGGCAACAACGAGTGGCCGGTTGTTTCCACTGCTGTCGCAAAGAACCCGACGCTGGAAGAAATGGGCAAATTCAAGGCTGAAAACGTCTCGATCGCCACGATCGGCAAGAACCAGATCGTCGCACAGCGCATCCTCGATCGCGTCGGCTACAAGTAATTCCTCCGCACAAGGGGATCCGGACACGGATCCCCTCCTCTCTTACTTCCGTATCAAGGAAGATCCCAAACCCTGCAGCGGCCCGAGCGGGCTGCGCTCCTCCTCCTTCTGGTGCAGGTTCGGCTTGCCGCTCCAGTGCTTGTAGATCACCGTGTCACCTTTGATCACGAAGATCGCATCGAACTGCCATCCGGAGACGTTGACCTGCCGCTTGAAGTTGAAAAAGTCGAGCCAAAAATTGCCATAACGCTGGCGATCGAGGGAGATCTGTTCGATTTCATAGGCGAAGCATGGGCGATCCGCTGTCATGCACGCCCGCAGGCCGGGTTCGAGGACCTCGATATCGAAGGATGACGTGGGCAGCAGCCGGCGCAGCATATCGGCATGACCCAGATGGGAGACGTTGGGGACTTGACCGGGATCAACGCCGAGGGCTTTGAGGTCGGACAGGGTCGTCTTCCCGGGAAGCACCTTGTCAAACATGGCCTGTGCTTCGTCATAACTGCGCCAGGGTGTTTGGGTTTGTTGCTTTGCCTCGGGAAGCAAACCTGCACAGCCGGTTGAAACGAACACGGCAGCTGCAATCGAGCCGGCCGTGATCGCTTTCCGGAACCACTCCGATGTGTCGATCATGGAATAACGCGCCGAAGCGCCGAAGCCCGGTCAGACTAATTTACCACGATCTACTGTTGGCCGGCAGCAAGCTCAGTTATCGGCAACGAGTTTGTTCGGAAACCGGACCATGAAGGTGCTGCCTTTCTCCGGTTCGGATTCGATGACGAGCGTGGCGCCATGGCGCAGCAGCACATGCTTGACAATCGCAAGTCCCAGCCCGGTGCCCTGCGTCTCGCGCGATCGGCTCTTGTCCACACGGTAGAAACGCTCCGTAAGACGGGAAATATGTTCCGGTCGGATGCCGATGCCGGTGTCCCTGACAACGAATTGCGGGCCGGATTGCCTGTCTTCCCAGAGGATATCGATTTTGCCGCCCGGCGGCGTGTAGCGGATTGCGTTCGACACGAGATTGCCGAACGCGCTGCGCAACTCTTCCGTCCCGCCCTTCAAATCCGGACCGTCAACATGCAGCGAAATCGCATGCCTGCCGGCAGACAGCGCAACCGCTTCCTGCTCGATCTGCTCCAGCAGCGTGCGAATGTTCACCTTCTCCGGGCGCAAGGGGTAATCGACCGACTCGAGCCGGGTGAGCGTGAGCATGTCCTCGACCAGGTTTTGCATGCGCTGGCCCTGCTCGCTCATCAGCTTCAGATGCGACATGCGCGTTTGCGGATCGAGGTTGGGCTGGCTGATTGCGATCTCGAGGAAGCCGTTAATGACGGTCAGTGGGGTGCGCAGCTCGTGCGACGCATTGGCGATGAAGTCGCGACGCATCATCTCGATCCGTTCCGATTCGGTCGCGTCGTGCGTGACGAGGATCTGCCGGCGGTTTTCAAACGGAATGATCTGGACGACCAGTTTGCGGTCCTTGAAGCTGAGCGTCAGCGGCTGGTCGTAGCGGCCGAGGATGATGTAATCCATGAACTCCGGGCTGCGTACCAGGTTGGTGACACGCATCCCCTTGTCGCGCTCGAGCTGCAGTCCGAGGTGTTTCTCGGCCGCGGGATTGCACCACTCCAGAAACAACACATCATCCATGATGACCACACCGTCGGGCAGCAGGCTCATCGCCTGGCGGAAGCGCGTCAGCCATTCGGTCAGCTCGGCCTGGTTCTTTTCGTCGCCGCGACGCATGCGGTACAGGCGCGAAAAGATATCCGTCCATGCGCCCCACCCGTCCGGCAGCTTGGCGCTGTTCGGGTCTTCCAGCCAGTTGGAGAGCTGGTAGAGGTAATGCAGCTGGACGATCAGCAGGATCAGCAGGCCTGCGATGACGGCAGCGACGCCGGCGAGAGGGCCGAACAGGTACCAGAGGACTGCGGCGCCGGCGAGAACGAAGGACAGGCGCAGTCCTGCCGGAATCCAGAAAAGCAGGCGAGGATTCATACAGGGGAATTATTTCTCGGACAGCATGTATCCTACACTGCGCACCGTCTTGATGAGGGACTCGGCATCCTTGAGCGCCTTGCGCAGGCGAAGCACATGCACGTCAACCGTGCGTTCCTCGATCACCACGTGGTCGCCCCACACCTTGTCCAGCAGCTGGCTGCGCGAGAAGACGCGCTCGGGATGCGCAAGGAAAAACTTGAGCAGCTTGTATTCCGCATGACCGATCTCGATCTTCTGGCCATGCAGCATGACCGAACAGCTGACCGGATCGAGCGTCACGGAGCCCGCCGTCATCAGGCTTTGCGCGTGCTCCGGCGCCTTGCGGCGCAACAGCGCCTTGATGCGCGCCGTTAGTTCGCGCGGCGAGAACGGCTTGGTGATGTAGTCGTCGGCGCCATTGTCCAGGCCGGCGATCTTGTCCTCTTCCATGCTCTTTGCCGTCAGCATGATGACGGGCAGTTCATTGAACTGCCGGTCACTGCGGATGCGCGACAGCAGGCGCAGGCCTGATTGGTCGGGCAGCATCCAGTCCAGCAGCACCATATGCGGCGTGCGGCGCTGGATGAATTCCCACGCATCGTTCACGCTGCTCACTGCCATGGTGTTCCAGCCCGCCTCCTTCAGGGTGAAGGATACGAGCTCGACAATCGAGGGTTCGTCTTCAACGACTAGGATGGTGGTTTTGTCGACCATGTTCAGACTTTGCTATCCAGCTTTGAATAAACGTAGTCAGTATGCCGGATATCCTTGCCTTCGACGATATAGATGACGTACTCGGCGATGTTCTTGGCATGGTCACCAATGCGTTCGACGGCCTTGGCCACCCAGAGTGTGTCCAGCGCTGCCGAAATGGTGCGAGGGTCTTCCATCATGAAGGTCACCATGGCGCGAGTGATCGAGCGGAATTCATGGTCGATCGTTTCGTCAGCGGCAATGATCCTCGCGGCCTGCTTCTCGTCCAGCCGGGCGAAAGCGTCCAGCGCGTCGTGCAGGGAGTTCGCCGCCCCCGAAGCAAGCACGCGAACCAGTTCGTAATGGTTGAGCACGCCAACAGTCCCGCGCTCGTGCAAGTGCTTCGCCGTGCGCGCGAT
Organism: Noviherbaspirillum sp.; assembly: GCA_035626875.1. Classification (GTDB taxonomy): domain Bacteria; phylum Pseudomonadota; class Gammaproteobacteria; order Burkholderiales; family Burkholderiaceae_D; genus Noviherbaspirillum. Next base: position 10,825 of record DASPMV010000045.1, read on the forward strand.
CTTGGTCGCTTCGTCGCCGATACGCTCCAGGTCGGTAATCACCTTCAGCGTCGCCATCACGGTACGCAGGTCATTGGCCGCGGGCTGGCGCTTGACGATGAGATGGCTGCACGCGTCGTCGAGCGTCACTTCGAGGCGGTTGACGTTTTCGTCGGACTTGATCACCTGCTCGGCCTTGGCGATATCGCCGCTGCGGAAGCATTCCATCGCGTCGTTGAACTGGCTCTCCACCAGTCCGCCCATGGTCAGCACCTTGGAGCGGATGGTTTCGAGGTCCATGTCGTAAGCTTTTGAAGAATGGTCGCCTGGCATTGGGTTCTCCTGATCGAATCTGTTAACGTTTCTTAGCCAAAGCGGCCAGTGATGTAATCCTGCGTTTCCTTCTTCGCGGGATTCATGAAGATCTGGTCTGTCTCGCCGAACTCCACCAGTTCACCGAGGTACATGTACGCGGTGTAATCCGAGCAGCGGGCCGCCTGCTGCATGTTGTGCGTGACGATGGTGATGGTGTAGTCCTCTTTCAGCTCGGCGATCAGTTCCTCGATCTTCGCGGTAGAAATGGGATCGAGCGCAGAGGTCGGCTCGTCGAGCAGCAGCACGTCGGGCTTGACGGCGACGCTGCGAGCGATGCACAGGCGCTGCTGTTGGCCGCCCGACAGGGAGAGACCGCTCTTGTTGAGCTTGTCCTTCACCTCGGTCCACAGGGCCGCCTTCTTCAGCGCCCATTCGACGCGCTCGTCCATCTCGCCCTTGGACAGGTTCTCGTACAGGCGGACGCCGAAGGCGATGTTCTCGTAGACCGACATCGGGAACGGCGTCGGTTTCTGGAACACCATGCCGACCTTGGCGCGCAGCATGTTGACGTCCTGCCCCGGTTCGAGGATGTTGCGGCCGTTGTAGATGATCTTGCCTTCGGCGCGCTGGCCGGGATAGAGGTCGTACATGCGGTTGAGCGTACGCAGCAGGGTCGACTTGCCGCAGCCGGAGGGCCCGATGAAGGCGGTAACCTTCTTCTCGTAGACATTGAGGTTGATGTTCTTCAGGCCCTGGAACCCGCCGTAGAAGAAGTTCAGGCCGGAGATTTCGAGCGTCGGTTTCACGGCGGTCATGGTCATGGAATCGTTCATGTCAGGTCGGGGTTTTCTGGCTGAGCAGGGTACGCGAAAGGATGTTCAGGCCGAGCACGCTGAAGGTAATCAGCAACGCGCCGCCCCATGCCAGCTCGCGCCAGTTGTCATAGGGGCTCATCGCAAACTGGAAGATGACGACCGGCAGGTTGGCCATCGGCGCATTCATGTTGGCGCTGAAGAACTGGTTGTTCAGGGCGGTGAAGAGCAGCGGCGCGGTTTCGCCCGAGATACGGGCGACAGCCAGCAGCACGCCCGTGATGACGCCGGCCTTGACGGCGCGCAGGCGGACCATCATGGCGACTTTCCAGCGCGGCGCGCCAAGCGCGAATGCGGCCTCGCGCAGGCTGCTTGGCACCAGCTTGAGCATGTTGTCGGTGGTGCGGACCACGACCGGTACGGCAATCAGCGAGATCGCGAAGGTGCCCGCCCAGCCGGAGAAGTGCTTCACGTTGGCGACGTAGATCGCGTAGACGAACAGGCCGATCACGATGGACGGCGCCGACAGCATGATGTCGGTAACGAAACGCGTGACCTGCGCCAGCCAGCTCTCCTCGCCGTATTCGGCGAGGTAGATACCGGCGAGGATGCCGATCGGCGTGCTGATAAGGGTCGCGGCGCCGACCATCAGCAGGCTGCCGACGATGGCATTCATCAGGCCGCCGCCATCGCTGCCGGGCGCAGGGGTTGTTTCAGTAAACATGGCGAAGCTGAGCGCGCCGAAGCCCTTCACCAGCAGCGTGAAGAGGATCCACATCAGGAAGAACAGGCCGATGGCCATGGCGCCGATCGACAGCGCGATGCCGATGCGATGGGTCCACAGGCGTTTACGGTAGACAGGGTTCATGATTTCGCTCCTTCCCGGCGTGACAGGCCCATCAGCATGAGCTTCGCTGCGGTGAGCACGATGAAGGTAATGACAAACAGGATCAGGCCGAGCGCGAACAGCGAAGAAACGTGCAGCTTCGATTCGGCTTCGGCGAATTCATTGGCAAGCGTGGAGGCAATGCTGTTGCCCGGCGCAAAGAGCGACCAGGACAGCTTGTGCGCATTGCCGATGACAAAGGTGACGGCCATGGTTTCACCGAGGGCGCGGCCGAGGCCGAGCATGACGCCGCCAACCACGCCGGTCTTGGTGTATGGCAGCACGACCTTGCGCACCACTTCCCAGCGGGTACAGCCGAGGCCGTAGGCGGATTCCTTGAGCACGGCGGGGACGATTTCAAACACGTCGCGCATCACCGAGGCAATGAAGGGGATGATCATCACGGCGAGGATCAGGCCCGCGGTCAGAATGCCGATACCCATCATCGGGCCCTGGAAAAGCTGGCCGATCACGGGCAGCTGGCCGAGGGTCTTTTTCAGGATCGGCTGGATATGGTCACCGAACAGCGGGGCGAAGATGAACAGGCCCCACATGCCGTAGATGATGCTGGGCACGCCTGCGAGCAGCTCGACGGCGGTACCGAGCGGACGGCGCAGCACTGCGGGACAAATCTCGGTCAGAAAGAGTGCGATGCCGAAGCTGATCGGGAATGCAATCAGCAAGGCAATCAGCGACGTGGCCACCGTGCCGACGATGGCGATCAGCGCGCCGTATTGGTCATTGACGGGATCCCACTCGACAGTGGTGATGAACGCCGGGCCAAACTCTTTCAGGGCCGGCCACGCGCCGATGATCAGCGAGACGATGATGCCCGCGAGGACCAGCAGCACGCTCAGGGCAAACGCGAGCGTCAGCTTGTGGAACAGGAAATCCTGAAGCCGCTGCTTGCGCATGGTGGAACCCATGGCCTTGGCGGCGGCTTGCTGATCGGCAGATTTCTGTTCGGACGGGGCCATGGGCGCAGCGACCGACGATGGATGTGCATTCATAAGCAATAGCCCTTAGGGGCGGTTGAGGCCGGGCGCGGGGTCACCCTATGGTGTCTCCGCGCCTCGGTATGGTCTTCCGGGAACGCTTCGATTACCAGACTGCCTTGCCGGAACCATCCTTCAGCTGTGCCTTCCAGGCATCCTGGACCAGCTTGACGACCGGTGCAGGCATCGAGACGTACTCGAGTTCGGTGGCCATTGCGCCGCCGTTCTTGTATGCCCAGTCGAAGAACTTCAAGACTTCCTTGCCCTTTGCGCTGTCAGCCTGTGCCTTGTGCATCAGGATGTAGGACGCGCCGGTGATCGGCCAGCTGTTCTTGCCTGCCTGGTCGGTCAGCACGACGGCGAAGCCGGGCGTCTTGGCCCAGTCGGCGCTGGCGGCGGCGGACTTGAAGGTCTCGTCATCCGGCTGCACGAACTGGCCGTCGCGGTTCTTCAGCTGGGTGTGGGACATCTTGTTGCGCTTGGCATAGGCGTACTCGACGTAACCGATCGAGTTCTTGATACGCTGCACGTTGGCCGCAACACCTTCGTTGCCCTTGCCGCCCACGCCGGTCGGCCATTTCACAGCCGTGCCTGCGCCGACCTTGGACTTGAATTCCGGGTTGACCTTGGACAGGTAGTCGGTGAACAGGAAGGACGTACCGGAACCGTCAGCGCGATGAACGACGGTGATGTCTTCCGCCGGCAGCTTGACGCCTGCGTTCAGGTTGGCAATTTCCGGCGCATTCCACTTGGTGACCTTGCCCATGTAGATGCCGGCCAGCACTTCGCCGGTCAGCTTGAGCTGGCCCGGGGACACGCCGTCGAGGTTCACGACCGGCACGACGCCGCCCATGATTGCCGGGAATTGCATCAGGCCGTCGGCTTCCAGGTCTTCCGCCTTCAGGGGCATGTCGGACGCACCGAAATCGACCGTCTTGGCCTTGATCTGCTTGATGCCGCCGCCGGAACCGATGGACTGGTAGTTCAGGCCGTTGCCGCTGGCTTTCTTGTACTCTTCCGCCCATTTGGCGTAGATCGGATACGGGAAGGTCGCGCCGGCGCCGGTAATATCGGCCGCAACAGCGGAGGAAAAGGCAAATGCAGCACCCGCAGCCAGTGCAGCGGATGTAAGGAATTTGTTCAGTCGCATATCTGCTCCGTGAAGTTGTCAAAGTAAGACAGCGCGAACTTTAGCGAACGAATGTGACAGCTTTATGACACTGACTAACCCCTCTGTCATAAAGTGCCGGAGGATCAAGATTTCTGTCATCGAGTTGTCATATTGCTTTTCTACACTGCCTGCATTCGCCGAAAAGAGACAATCCACCAAGAAAAATGAACAAAAAGACAAAACCCGCATTGCCGGCCGCGGAAGCGCTGGACCAGGGCGTGGTTTACCTGAACCGGGAGTTGTCCCAGCTCGCCTTCAATCGCCGTGTGCTTGCTCAGGCGGAAGATGCGAGCATCCCCCTGCTTGAGCGCCTGCGCTACCTGTGCATCGTCAGCAGCAACCTGGATGAATTCTTTGAAGTGCGGATCGCCAGCTTGCTGGCCCACAACAGGATGGAGGGCGCAAAGACGGAGCCGCCAGCCCTTGTTGCCGCCCTGGAACGGACCAGCGACGAATGTCACCAGATTGTCGATCGGCAATACGAGCTCCTCAATACGGAAATCCTTCCGCAACTCTCCGCCAAAGGCATCCACCTGCTCAGGCACCAGGAGCGCAATGAAGCGCAGCGGGCCTGGGTGAAGGAATATTTCGACCGGGAAGTACGGCCCCTGCTGACGCCGATCGGGCTGGATCCGGCACACCCGTTTCCGCAGGTAGTTAACAAGAGCCTGAATTTCATTGTCGAGCTGTCGGGCAAGGACGCCTTTGGCCGCGGTACCGCCATCGCCATCCTCAAGGCCCCGCGCGTGTTGCCCCGGGTGATCCGTTTGCCTGACGGACTGTCAAAGAAGGGCGTGTCGTTCTGCCTGCTTTCTTCCGTCATCCATGCGCACATCGGCGACCTCTTTACCGGAAGGGAAGTGCTCGCCTACTCTCAGTTCCGCGTTACCCGCAACAGTGATCTGTGGGTGGATGAGGAAGAAGTCAAGAACCTGCGGCAAGCGCTGCAGACTGAATTGCAAAGCCGTCACTTCGGCTTTGCGGTGCGATTGGAAGTGGCGCGCAACTGCCCTCCCCACCTCGCCGATTTCCTGCTGGACCAGTTTTCGATCGACAAAAGCCGGCTCTACGCGGTCGACGGGCCGGTTAATATGGTGCGCCTGCAGGAACTGGTCAACACCGTCCAGCAACCTGCACTGCACTTTCCGCCTTTCCTGCCTGGCTTGCCGAGATCGCTGGCGGATGGCGGTATGTTTGCCCTGCTGCGGACGCAGGATGTCTTGCTGCACCATCCCTTCCAGTCATTCCAGCCGGTGGTGGAGTTCATCCGGTCGGCATCGGAAGACCCGAACGTGCTGGCGATCAAGCAGACCATCTATCGCACCGGCATGAATTCCGACCTGATGGAGGCGCTGATCGCCGCTGCCCGGCGCGGCAAGGAAGTGACGGTCATTGTGGAACTGATGGCGCGCTTCGACGAGGAAGCCAATATCAATTGGGCGGAACGCCTGGAACGCGTCGGCGCGCAGGTGGTGTACGGCGTGGTCGGCCTGAAGACACATGCCAAACTGGCCTTGGTGCTGCGGCGCGAGGAAGGCGAACTGCGCCGCTATGCGCACCTTGGCACCGGCAACTACCACCCGACCACGACCAAGCATTACACCGACTTCGGCATGCTGACCGCCCATCCGGGCCTGACAGCCGAAGTCAACGAAGTATTCATCCACCTCACCAGCCTGACCAAGCCTAAAAAGCTGCAGTACCTGTGGCTCGCGCCCTTCGGCCTGCAGAAGGAGCTGATCAAGGCGATTCGCAACGAAGCGGCCATTGCGCGCGAAGGGCGGCCCGCACGCATCATCGGCAAAATGAATGCGCTGGTGGATGAATCGGTGATTCGCGCGCTGTACGCCGCTTCCGCGGACGGGGTGAAGATCGACCTGATCGTGCGCGGCGCCTGCGCATTGCGGCCGGGCGTTCCCGGCCTGTCGGACAACATCCGGGTCCGCTCCATCGTCGGACGCTTCCTGGAGCACAGCCGGATCTATTATTTCCGCAACGACCTCGCGCACGACGTCTACCTTGCCAGCGCGGACTGGATGAACCGGAACCTCTTCCGGCGCATCGAAGTCGCATTCCCGGTGCTGGACACCCTCCTGAAGAAGCGGGTCATTACCGAGGGCCTGAACCCGTACTTGAAGGACAATATGAATGCGTGGGAACTGGACGCATCCGGTCGATACAGCCGGAAAAGGCCGCGCGGCAAACAGGTGCCGTTCTGCGCGCAGCAACACCTTGCCCAATCGCTGGGTGCGATGGGTGAACTCGACTAGGTTGAATCATGGAACTCATCCTCTGGCGTCATGCCGAGGCGGAACCCGGCAGTTTCGACAAGCCGGATGAAGCCCGGGAACTGACCGAGAAAGGCAGGAAGCAGGCGCGGAAAATGGCCGAATGGCTGAACCGCCACCTGCCGGACGACTGCAAGATCCTGTGCAGCCCCGCGGTCCGCACCCTGCAGACAGTGGAAGCGCTGGGCCGCAAGTTCACGACCGACCGGGCGCTGGCGCCGGACGTCAGCGCCGAAAGCGTTCTCCGGGCGGCCGGCTGGCCGGACGGGGACGGCACCGTCCTCGTCGTCGGGCACCAGCCGACGCTCGGCCAGGTCGCCGCCTTGCTGATCGCCGGCAAGCAAAAGGAATGGCACCTGCGCAAGGGCAGCATCTGCTGGATCGCCAGCAAGGCCGATGAGGAAGGCGACCTCCCCTATATCAAGGTCGTGCTCGGCGCAGACCTCGCCGGGAAGTAATTACTTCGTGCCGAACAGGCGGTCGCCCGCGTCGCCAAGGCCGGGAATGATGTAGGCATGCTCGTCCAGGTGGGAGTCGAGCGATGCGACGTACACCTTGACGTTGGGATGGGCCGCCTGGAAGACGGACACGCCCTCCGGTGCCGCGACGAGCGCGAGGAAAATGATGCGATCTTCCGGCACGCCGCGCTTGCGCAGCACATCGACCGCATGCACGCCGGAATTCCCGGTCGCGAGCATGGGATCGCACAGGATGAAGGTACGCTCCTGCAGGTCCGGCAAGCGCACCAGGTATTCCACCGGCTGGTGCGTCTCGGGATCGCGATAGACGCCGATGTGGCCGACGCGCGCGGAGGGCACCAGGTCGAGCAGGCCGTCGCTCATGCCGATGCCCGCGCGCAGGACCGGCACCACTGCCAGCTTGCGGCCGGCAATCACGGGGGCATCGATGGTCTGCAGCGGCGTGTCCATGCGCTTGGTGGTCATCGGCAGGTCGCGCGTCACTTCGTAACCCATCAGCAGGGTCAGTTCGCGCAGCAGCTGGCGGAAGGTGCGGGTGGACGTATCCTTGTCGCGCATGTAGCTCAGCTTGTGCTGGATCAGCGGGTGGTCAAGGATGAACAGATTCGGAAAGCGGGAGTCCTGTTTCATGGTCTGGTTTGTTGGTTGTGCCTGAATTCGCGCCAGTGTACCTCTTTCTTTTGGCGCAGTCAGAGAAAGCGTGAGATCGCGTGGAGGATGAGACCCACCAGTCCGCCCACCAGCGTGCCGTTGATGCGGATGTATTGCAGGTCCTTGCCCACATGCAGTTCCAGCTTGCGCGACATGGTGTCAGTGTCCCATTTCCTGATGACGCGCGAGACAAGGTCGGCGATCATTTCGCGCCGCGCAACGATCGTTTCGGTCGCAAAGATGCGTATCCACTGGTTCAGCTTGCGCTGCACCCGCGCGTCACCCAGCAGCTCGTTGCCGATGGAGCGGAATCCCAGGTCGAGCCGGGCGGCAATGTGCGAGTCCGGCGAGGCGATGTCCGCTTCGAGCCGCGCCTTGATGTCGTGCCAGATGTGGATCATGTAACTGCGCGCCATCGGATGCCCGAGCACCTCGCTCAGCACTGCATCGATCTTTTCCTCGTACTCAGGCGACGTCCGTAGCTGCTGAATGAAATCATCGGCCATGTTATGGAAACGCAGGCGCCACTCGCTGTCCTCCTCCCGCATTTCGTTTAGCGTGCTCTGCGCGGCGTCGAGCAGGCGATGGTAAAACTTCTCGTCGATGGCCTTGGGCAGCCAGCGCGGGCTGTTCTCATGGATTTTCCAGCGGATGTAATCCTTGTTGCGGTCGAGGGCGCGGGCGGCCACTTCGACCAGGTGATTGAAGAAGGCGATGTGCCGGTTGCTGGCGACCAGCACCGACAGGATTTCGGCGGCCACCGGGGCGAACTTGGTGTGTTCCAGCGCGGCGGACAGCCGGTTGTGCATGAACTGCCTGACATCCTCGTCCTCGATCACGCGCAGCATGGTGGGAATACTGCGGACGATCTGGCGCGAGACGGCCTTGCTGTTTTCCGGTTGCGCCAGCCATGACGCCGCCGCGCCGGCAAAATCGATCGGGCGCAATTCCGCCCGGATCACTTCCTGGGTGATGAAATTGTGCTCGAGGAAGTTGGACAGGCTTTCGCCGATGCGGTCCTTGTTGCGGGGAATGATTGCCGTATGGGGAATCGGAATGCCAAGTGGGTGGCGGAACAAGGCAGTGACGGCAAACCAGTCGGCCAAGGCGCCCACCATCGCCGCTTCAGCAAAGGCGGCAACAAAGGATAGATAGGGATAACGCGGCATCAGGGACCGCGAAATGACGAACAGAACCGCCATGGCCACCAACAAGCCGGTAGCGAGGCTGCGCGTTTTCCTGAGTTGAACCGCCTGCTCTTGTTCGTGCATTGACCGGTCGATCCGCTAGAGTCTGGTATCCGGTTCGAGCGGGGAAGGTTGCGATTAGTTCACAAATGACAACTCAGCGGTTTTTCCTGCAGGACAGCCGGAGCATGAGCAGCAATACGACGGCGTAGAACCAGTAATCCGCGGCCCAGGTCAAGCTTGCGGTCGGAATAGAAGCGTCCCGGTTTCCGTGATGCGCGGACAATCAGGTGGTTTCAATAAGGATGGAACTCGTCCGCATCGACAGCCTCGTCGGTTTTCAGCCCGGTACGACCTGCGGCTTCGATGAAGATCCTGTGGCGCCACCACTGTGCTTCACGCACCTCCTGGTGCATTTTCGCAAGGCTTAGCACCAGACTTGACGTCGCGGCAGTGACCTGCGTGTCGGCGTCCAGCAATCGCATGCCTCATCCCCCTTGTTTCGACGGATGAAGCGTAACGACCATTTACTTCAGTGAAATGACAGCGGAGTGTCAATTCCGTGACTGAGCAACGGCATACGCGGCCGGACTCCCGGCGTACGAAAGCACGCCGGGACCGGAGATTACTTGTTCTTCTTTGGACGGCCGGCCTTGAGCGCCGGCAAGCCGGCCAGGATTTCCTTGAGTTTCGCGGTGTCGAGCTGGCGGATCAGCGCAACGCCGACGCGCAGGAGCTCGCTCTTCTTCACTTCGATGCCGGCCTTGAGGCATGCCTTCTTGACCTCGCCCAGCACGGCGTACTCGGCCTCCGGCATGGTGAAGCTGTCGCGCACAAGCTTGGGCTTCCTGGGCTTTTCCTTCGGTTCCGGTGCCGGCTTCGTCACCGGCTTTTCCGCTGCCTTCACCGGAGCGTTGGGCGCCTTGACGGCGATTGCCTTGATCGCCGGATCCGGTTTTGCGGACGGAGCAGCCTTTTTGGCCGCCGGCCTCGCTGCCTTGGGTGTGCCCGCCTTCTTTTCCGGCGCCTTTGCGCCTGCCTTGGATACGGTTTCCTTTGCCATGTTTTACCCCCTTTAAAAATAGTATAAACAATATATATCGTTTATCCATTTTCTTCAACCGCCATCCATTCATCATCCAGTCACAATCCATGTTCAAAATTGCCAGAAGCCAACTAACAACAAGGAATGAACGTGAAGATCCTGCTCGCCCCTGCAGTCGCCCTGATGCAGCGCATGCGACTGCTCCCCAAGTTCGCACTCGTGACGATGGTGTTCATGGTGCCCCTTCTGGTCGTCCTGGGCCTGCTCTACGCCGAGCTCCACAAGGCCGTGAAAACGGCGGAACGCGAACGCGTCGGCGTCCGCTATGTCGTTGCCCTGGAAGACATGATGCGGCTGGTGCAGCAGCATCGCGCGCTGCGCCACCTCCAGTTGTCCGGCAACGCGGCGATGCAAGGCCCGGCCGAGCGCACGCGTCAGGCCATCAGGGAACAACTGGCAGCACTGGATTCCATCGACAAGGCATCGGCGGTACTGGAACTGGACGACACCTGGGCGGGCGTGCGCAGCACGTGGGAATCGGTGGAACAGAAGGTCCCCGCAGCCAAGGCAAAGGACAGCTATGCCGAACACACCGGCATGATTGAACAAATTGCGAAGATGAATGCACTGGTGGCCGACAAGTCAGGCCTGACGCTCGATCCGGAACTCGACAGCTATCACCTGACCGCCATGCTGATCAATGGCTTTCCGCCGATCGCCGACATGCTCTCCACGATCGCCGGCCGCGGCGCGGCCTATATCGACACGGCCCTGCTTGAGGCAAACGAGGACGTGCTGCTCAGTTCCAGCGTGATTGTCGCTCGCCGCGACCTGGACCGTCTGCCCGTGCAGTTTGCATCGGTGTTCCGTGAAAATCCCGCCCTGAAACGGCCACTGGAGGGGCAACTGGACGCCGTCAAGGCTGCCCTCGCCTTCCTCGAGCGTGCGCAGGACGAGGTCCTCAAGTCGTATAACCAGACGTCAGGCAAGCAGTTCCTGGAAGCGGGGACAAGCAGCATCGACGCCATCTACGGTGCAGCGCGCGCCTCCGCTGTCGAGCTCGACGGCCTGCTGGCGCAGCGCATAGAAATTCTCTGGGCAAGGCTCTACCTGATCATCTTCGCCGCGCTCGGTGGCCTGGCATTGACGACTTACCTGCTGGCCGGCTTCTACGTCTCGTTTTCGGGTGAAGTACGGGAACTGGAGCACGCCGTGGCGCGCGCCGCCGCCGGTGACCTGACGGCACACATTTCATCCGGTGCGAAGGACGAGATCGGCGGTCTCGTCAATGCCTTCGGCAAGATGAACGGAGAACTGGCGCAACTCGTCGCACAAGTACGCAACGCCAGCGAAACCATTACGCATACCTCGCACGAGATCGCTGCCGACAGCGGCGACCTCGCCTCACGAACCGAATCCCAGGCCAGTTCACTTCAGCAGACGGCGAGTTCGATGGAAGAGTTGACGGCCACGGTCCGGCAAAACGACCGTCATGCGAACGAAGCGAACACGCTGGTCCTGTCTGCCGCCGAAGTGGCCGCGAAAGGCGGCCATGCGATGGACCAGGTCATCGACACGATGGGAGCCATCAAGGAAAGTTCGGCGCGCATCATCGACATCATCCAGGTCATCGATGATATTGCCTTCCAGACCAATCTCCTGGCATTGAATGCGGCGGTGGAGGCCGCCCGCGCCGGCGAGCAGGGCCGCGGCTTCGCAGTCGTAGCGGCCGAGGTGCGCGCGTTGGCGCAGCGTTCTGCGGGGGCTGCAAAAGAGATCAAGACGCTCATCGAGCATTCGGTTCGCCAGGTGGAACAGGGGAACAGCCTGGTCACGGACGCGGGCAGCACGATGGACGAGATCGTCGGCTCGGTGCAAAAGGTGGCACACATCATGAATGACATGACAGCGGCAAGCCGCGAACAGACAGCGGGCATCGAACAGGTGAACCAGGCGCTGAACCAGATGGACGAGGTCACCCAACGCAATGCCTTGCTGGTCGAGCACGCGGCGGAAGCGGCGGCCTCGCTCCAGCGTCAGGCCGCAAGCCTGTCGGCCGCAGTAGAAGTCTTCAAGCTCGAGGGTGCGCCGACCGCCGAACCGGTCACCCACCACCTTGCAACGGTCACCCAGCTGCAGGAGAGCAGGAGGCGTCATGCGCCGCGCCGCGTGCCGGACATGTTCACAGAACCGCTGCTGCTGGAAAAGCGCGCATAACGTTTCATCACACCGTCCCCAGCGAAGGGCGGGATGCCGCCCTTTCGAATCTGTTTAACCTTTATCAAGGTGCGCCTGGCGTATCGGAGCGTGTCCGCCGCCGTCCATGAGCACCGGGTGAACCTGCGTGCGGTCGCCCGGATAGGCGCAATGCATTCACTGCTCGGAACGGAGCGATTGACCCGGGTGGCATGTCGGCCACCGTTGCCAAGGGCAGCAACCGGCCGTCGGGTTATGTCGACATTGCGCTGTTCCGCAAGGCAAGCGCGCTGGTGTTCTAGCTCTTGACGCTCATGTCGACCCCGACCTCTTCCCACCAGCCTCGTTCCTTTTCGATCCAGTAAGCGAGCGTCGGATGCTTGTCGAGCCAATCCCGCTTGAGCTCGATGTCGATGCGATTCTTCATCTTCAGGCGCATCCCGCCGATATCATCATCGATGCGCGCATGCAGGAAGATGATTGCCAGCCGCAGTGACAGCACCGCCTTGGCGAAATCGGGGTCGGCCAGTACGTCGCCCAGTTTCCGCAGATTGCCCTTCTGCGCGATGATCAGGGTGCTCATCACGCGCTGCTCGCGTGCGGTGAATCCGGGAAGGTCGGCATTCTCGACCATGTAGGCACCGTGCTTGTGGTAGCCCGTGTGCGAGATTGCTTGTCCGACTTCGTGCAGCATCGCGCTCCAGCCCAGGTACTGCCGCAAGGCATCCGAGGCCGGTTTAAGCAGCTCGAAGATCGTGGCAGCCGTCCGTGCCGCCTGCACCGCACGCTCTTCGACCGCATGGAAACGTCGCATGCATTCCTGGACCGACAGTTCGCGGCGGTCCAGCTTGTTCGCGCGCAGCTGAAGGTCCCACAGCACGCCCATGCGCAACCCGGCGTCCACGGCTGTCACGGAAGGCACACCGAGTTCCTGCATGATGCCGAGCAGGATTGCCAGTCCACCGGCCATGACAATCACGCGCTCCGGCTTGACACCCGCGAGCTGCACGCGATTCACATGACCACAGGCGATCAGGTGCTGCATCAACGCAAGGAGACTGGCAATCGACATCGTGCCGTCGCCAATCGCATTCCTGGCAATGCTTTCCGAGATGGCGCGTATCGTCCCCGAGGAGCCATAGGCTCCGGTCCAGTACTGGTGGTCATACAGCGGCGCTGCGTCCTCGAACAGGGAGCGCGCCGACAGGATGGCGGCGTCGAAAGAGGCAGCGTCGATCCGCCCTCCCGGGAAAAACGCTTCGCTCTGCTTCACGGTACCGATGCTGAAGGACTCGACATGGCGGATCTCCTGTCCCTGGCCGAGAATCAGCTCGGTTGAACCGCCGCCGATGTCGATCACCAGCCGGGCTTCGTTCGGAAGGGCGAGCTTGCTGGCGACACCCATGTAAATCAGGCGGCCTTCTTCCTCGCCCGAGATGATTTCGATGGGATGGCCGATGGCTCTTTCCGCGGCAGGCAAGAACCCGGCGGCATTGCGCGCAATGCGCAGGGTGTTGGTGGCGACGACGCGCACCGCGTCCAGAGGGTAGGCATCCAGTATCGCGCGGAAATTCGTCAGGCAGTCGAGGGCCGACTGTTGCGCCTCTTCGGTCAGGTTGCCCTTGCTGTCGAGCCCCGCCCCAAGGCGGATCGGATCGCGCGCAGTCTTGACAATACGAAAGGCGCCTCCCTCGAGCCTGCCAATATGCAGGCGGAAACTGTTTGAACCCAAGTCTACGGCAGCGAACATCCCTTTTCCTTCTTTTTCCGGTATCGGCGTCGAAAAACCCGAATGTATCACCATCCCGAGTTGCCAAGCGGGCAAATGGACAAAATGCAGGACGATAACGGAGGATTATGACTCCCGGATGACCGCAGCGCGGAGGTCAGCGGTAGCGGGCGATGATCGCGTTGAACCGGCCCTTTGCCTTGACCTGCTCAAGCGCCGACTGCAGTTTCTCGACCAGTTTGTCGTCGGTCTCTTTATTGACGGCGTAGTAATAGTGCTGGGATTCGGTGAGCGTAAAGACTTCCTCGTACGCGTCCGCGGGATAGCCCAGCTCCTTCAAGTTCCACATGATCACAGGGGCGCCGTAGGCCCACATGTCGACCCGGTCGGCCTGGAGCATCTTGGCCACGCTCACCCCGGAATTGGCCTGGACAGTGCGGTCCTTGTTCACGCCCAGGTTGGCCAGCAGCTGTCCGCCGATGTCCTCGCGCACGACGCCGATCTTGTAGGCGGATTGCTTGAGGTGGTCTGCCGACTTGATCTGGATGGCGCGCTGCTTCTTCGCCACCAGCACGATGCGGGACGGCATGATGGGGCCGACCCACTTGAAGAGATGCTCGCGCGCCTCGGTACGTGTCGTTGAAAACAGCACAGTGTTCTTTTCCTTGAGCGCCGTCTCGTATCCCCTCGCCCACGGCCAGACCCGGATGTCCGCCCTGGTCTTCTTCGCGCCCGCCTGGACCAGCATTTCTTCCAGCACGTCGACGGCAATGCCGAGGCGGCGGCCATCGCGCTCGAAATTGAACGGAGGATAGTCTTCGGTAATGAATACGAGGTCGTCGACGGATTGCGCCGCCACAGGCAGGCATGCCAGTGCAGTGGCGACGCCGGCGAGCAAGCGGCGCAGCCTTGACTTGGCCCTGCAGGCAAAACGTGGGAAATCGGAGGTGCGCATCATGGTCGTGCCTTCCGCATTGAACAACGGAAACATTTTACTACCGGTTACGCTACGGACAGATCGCCGGCAGCGGTAAAGGAAGCCATGTCCAGCGAATTTCCTTTCCTCAGCATGTCGAGGAAAGCATCCGGGTCGACCGGCGGGCTGAAGTAGTAGCCCTGCATTTCGTCGCAGCCGAAGCGCGACAGATGCCTGACCTGGGCCGACGTCTCCACCCCTTCCGCAACGACGGTGAGATCGAGGCTGTGCGCCATGCCGATGATCGCGTGGGCAAGCGCGGAGTCGTCCGGGTTGCCGGTGATATCGGAGACAAAGGATCGGTCGAGCTTGAGCCGGTCAACGGGGAAGCGCTTCAGGTAGGACAGGTTGGAATAACCCGTTCCGAAATCGTCGATCGCAATGCTGATGCCCATCGCCTTCAATTTCAGCAGCAGCAGGACGGTGTGCTCCGGGCTGCGCATCGACGCGCTTTCGGTAATCTCCAGCTCGAGGCAGTGTGGCGGCAGTCCCGAGGCTTCCAGCGCGCCGGCCACTTCGGATTCGAACTCCGGCCGCACCAGCTGCGGCGCCGACAGGTTGACCGAAACCTGGATGTCGGGATAACCGGCATCGTGCCAGGCCTTGGCCTGGCGGCAGGCGGTACGCATTACCCATTCACCTATCCCCGCGATCAGGCCGATTTCCTCGGCCAGCGGGATGAACTTAGCCGGTGCCACCAGGCCGAACTCCGGATGGCGCCAGCGCACAAGGGCCTCGGCGCCGATGATGCGGCCGTCGCGCAGGTCGACGAGCGGCTGGTACTGCACCAGGAACTCGTCGCGCTCCAGCGCGCGGCGCAACTGGGACTCCATCACCAGATGCTCGTTGACACGGCTGTGCATTTCGGCGACGTAGCGCTCGACGCCATTGCGGCCTTTCTCCTTCGCGTGGTACATCGCGGTGTCGGCATACTTGAGCAGCGTGAACGTATCGGTCGCGTCCTGCGGGTAGACGCTGATGCCGATGCTGCAGGTCACGGACACTTCCTGCTCGCCCAGCACCACCGGCTCGCACACGCGTTCCATGATGCGGCGGACCAGGGGCGTGATCACCTGCTCATCGTCGATCTCCTCCAGCATGAGGACAAACTCGTCGCCGCCCAGGCGCGCGAGCGTGTCGCCCTTGCGTGCGCATTCCGACATGCGCTCGGTGATGGTTTTCAGCAGCTCGTCGCCGGCGTTGTGCCCCAGCGTGTCGTTGACGTACTTGAACCGGTCCAGGTCGAAGAACAGGACATAGAAGGACGATCCGCTGCGGTGTGCGTTCACGATCGCCTGCTCCATCCGATCCATCAGCAACAGTCGGTTCGGCAACCCGGTCAGGGCGTCGTGCAAGGCCTGGCGGCGCAGTTGCTCCTCGTAGTCCTTGTGACGAGTGATGTCGTGAATGACGGTCTGGATCGCCGGTTCCCCGCCGTATCGGAAGGCGGCGCGGCGGATCTCGACGTCGATCACCGTGCCGTCGAAGCGCGTCATCTTTCCCTCGAACGAGCGCGATTCACTGTGCGCAATGAGTGCCTCGTTCATCTTTTCCTGCATGCGCTCGCGCCATCCCACCGGCACCAATTGCAGGAAGGGCATGGCCTTCACCTGCTCTGCATTCGGCGCGCCTAGCAGCGCCAGCGTGCCCTGATTGACGAAGATGATCTTGTCGTCGCGCTCGATCATGATCGCGTCCGGCGACATCTCGACCACCTGCCGGTAGCGCTCCTCGTTCTCGCGCGCGGTCTGTTCCGCGATCTGGCGTTCGGCCATCTCCCGGTTCAACCGCCGGATCGCTTCGTCCTTTTCCGCGACCTTTTGTGCAAGCTCCTCGGTTCGCACGGCAACCAGTTCCTCGAGGCCCTGCCGGTAACGCGCCAGCTCCTCGACGTCTCGACGGATCGATCCTGCCATGTCGTTGAAGGCCGCCACCACGACGTCGAGTTCATCCGGAACGGGTCGCCTGCGACGGCGAAGTCGAAGGGCTCCGCCGAGATTGGACAGGTCGAGACGGCGGGCATAGTCGGCGATGGCGGAGAGGTGCCGGCTCACCAGGCGGCGGAATATATAGAGCGTGAACAGCACGACAATGGCCGTCTTGGCCGATTGGGCGACGAGAATGAGGAGAACCTTGTCCTGCAGATCGCCGTAGACGCCGCCGAGGCTGGCCGTCACTTCCAGTGTACCCAGCGGCATTCGGCTTTCGTCGCTGCCGTCTTCGGAAAACTTGATCGGGATAGTGCGACGGACGACATCGGTGCCGGAAAGGGTTGCAGCGCCGGCACGTCCGAACAGTTTCCCAGCGGGATCGCGCAACTCAACCATGGCAATACCGGGGAGCTTGGCGATCCCTTCGAGCTGCTTGCCGGTTTGCTGCTCATCCATGGTCCAGAGCGAAGCACCGATGCTGTCCGCGTAACCGCTTTCGATCTCGTCCAGTCGCAATTCCACCCCGGAGACACCGTGCCGGTAATCGAGGAGAAGTTGCAGGCCGGTGGAGAGGAAGGCCAGGAGCGTGCTGCAAACGAGGATATAGGCGAGCACGCGTCGACCGAGTGGGTCCGACTGCCGATCCGTGTTTAACCGTTTTCCCATGATCACAACTTGATGGTTACCAAAAGTTGCCGCTGGGAAAGAATATCACTTTGCGGGAAATTCCGGGAAAAAGACCCTCGCCCGGGTCGCATTCGCATTGGCGAAGCAGGCCGACTGAAAACAAAAAACCCGCGCAATCTCGAGGATTCTCGCGGGCTTCTGGACGTTCTTAAACTTCTCTGTATTTGTTCTTGGCGGAAAGGGAGGGATTCGAACCCTCGATACGCATAAACGTATACTGGATTTCGAGTCCAGCGCATTCGACCACTCTGCCACCTTTCCTGGTCGTCTCACGGCGGGTAAGCCGCAAAGCAAAAGAGTATAGCAGGCTCCGCCCCGTTTCGGAAGAGTCCGTTGCTCTCTGCACATCATCATCCTGTCATAAATCTTGACTAGTATTCGCCGGCAGACATCATTACTAACAAGCAATATGAGAAGGCCGTCTTGAATTCGCTTCCCCTCTCAACCGCGCCGGCAATCCCGGCGCAGGAGTTCGCCGTCATGAATCCAGGCACGGCAGATATCGGTGGCCATGGACGCATCCGAAACTGGAGTCCTGCCGCCAACGACAGGCTCGACACACAGGAAAAACAGCCGGAGAACAAGGATGCCATGCTGTTAGCCCGCCTTAAGGAAATCCTGGAACAGCGCCAGCTGAATGCGCTTTTCCAACCCATTATCAACATGCAGCGCGGCGAAATTGTCGGCTACGAAGGACTGATTCGCGGTCCATCCGACAGCCCGCTGCACTCCCCCATGAATCTGTTTAAAGTCGCTCGGGCGCACGGCCTGAGCGTCGAAATCGAGCACATGTGCCGTCGCGTCGTGATCGAACGCTTCGCCGAACTGGGCCTGCCAGGAAAGCTGTTCCTCAACGTCAGCCCCGAAATGCTGCTGCAGCCACGGGCCCGACACGGTGAGACGCTCGGCTACATCCAGGAAGTCGGGCTGAATCCTGACCGCGTGATCATCGAGCTGACGGAAAACCAGCCGACCTACGACTACGACCTGCTGCGCGAAGCGGCCAAGCACTACCGCGGAATGGGCTTCGAGATTGCCATCGACGACCTGGGCGAAGGCTTCTCCAGCCTGCGCCTGTGGTCGGAATTGCGGCCGGAATACGTGAAGATCGACATGCACTTCGTGCAGGGCATCAACCAGGATCCGGTGAAGCTGCAGTTCGTCCGTTCCATCCAGGAAATCGCCGAACAGTCGGGCACGGTGGTTATTGCTGAAGGCATCGAAACGCAAACGGAACTGCTCCTGATCCGCGATCTTGGCATCGCCTATGGGCAGGGTTACCACATCGCGCGCCCACATGCGACTCCAGCCGCCTCGCTGACGACGGAAGTGGCAAAGAGCCTCAACCGCAACAATGTCGCCGTGTATCCGTCAAAGAACGCCTTCGAGAACAGCGCGGTCACCGCGCTACGCCTGCTTCGCATCGTTCCCGCCGCGAGCCCGGACATGACCAACAGCGAGGTCTGCGACATGTTCAACGGCGATCCGGAACTGGAGGTCATTCCGGTAGTGGAACGCAGCATACCGGTGGGCCTGATTACCCGGCGCGACCTGATCGACCGCTTCGCCCGCCTCTATTCGCGCGACCTGTATGGAAAGAAGCCCTGCACCACTTTCATGGATTCGCGGCCGCTGATCACCGACAAGGACACGAGCCTGCAGGAGCTGAGCCAGATCATTGTCGCGGCGGACCGACACCACCTGTCGAACGGTTTCATCATCACGGATCAGGGGCGCTACCTCGGCATGGGAACCGGCCAGGATTTGATGCGGGAGATTACGCAAATGCAGATCAACGCGGCGCGCTACGCCAATCCGCTGACGCTCTTGCCGGGCAACGTGCCCATCAATGAACACATCGATCGGCTACTGCAGAACGGCGTGAAATTTGCGGCTTGCTACGCGGACCTGGACCATTTCAAGCCGTTCAACGATGTGTACGGTTACCGCCGCGGGGACGACGTGATCCAGTTGACGGCCAGGATCATTGGAAACCATTGCGATCCGAACCGCGATTTCATCGGGCACATCGGCGGCGACGACTTCATCATTCTTTTCCAGAGCGAGGACTGGGAAGCGCGCTGCAATGCGGTCATCGAGGAGTTCGCTGGCGCAGTTCCGCATTTCTTTGCGGAGGAAGACCGCGAACGCGGCGGCTACCTGAGCGAAGACCGGCGCGGCAGGAAGGTCTTTCATTCGCTCATCAGCCTGTCGCTCGGCGTGGTGCGCGTCGATCCGGGGCAGTACGCCTCGCATCTGCAAATCGCGACGGCCGCCTCGGATGCCAAGAAGCAGGCGAAAAAAATCCCTGGCAACAGCTTGTTCATCGAACGCCGCCAGGGATCTTCTTCAACGAGCTGGACTTAGCCAGCCGCCGGATTACGCTGCGCGTGCGAGGCGCTTGATGCCGCCCATGTAGGGCTGCAGGACTTCGGGAATATCCACGCTGCCGTCAGCCTGCTGGTAGTTCTCCAGGATGGCGACCAGCGTGCGGCCCACTGCAAGGCCGGAACCGTTGAGTGTGTGCACCAGTTCCGGCTTGCCCTGCGCATTGCGGAAACGGGCCTGCATGCGGCGAGCCTGGAAGGCTTCGCAGTTCGACACGGAGGAAATCTCGCGGTAGGTATTCTGCGCCGGGAGCCAGACTTCAATGTCGTAGGTCTTGGCCGCACCGAAGCCCATATCACCCGTGCAGAGCGTGATCACGCGATAAGGCAGGCCGAGCTTCTTCAGGATGTTTTCCGCGTGGCCGACCATTTCCTCCAGCGCCTCGTAAGACTTCTCCGGGTGCACGATCTGCACCATCTCGACCTTGTCGAACTGGTGCTGCCGGATCATGCCGCGCGTGTCCCGGCCATAGCTGCCCGCTTCCGAGCGGAAGCACGGCGTGTGTGCCGTCATGCGGATCGGCAGCGCATCGCCGGCGACGATCTCGTCGCGCACCATGTTGGTCAGCGACACTTCGGACGTCGGGATCAGGTACAGGGCTTCTCCCTCTCCTTCCTGGCCGCCCTTCTTCGCGGCGAACAGGTCGGCTTCGAATTTCGGCAGCTGCCCGGTGCCGCGCAGCGAATCGGCGTTGACGATGTAGGGGGTGTAGCACTCGGTATAGCCGTGCTCGTTGATGTGCGTGTCCAGCATGAACTGGGCAAGCGCGCGGTGCAGGCGTGCCATGCCGCTCTTCATGACGGCGAAGCGCGAACCGGTCAGCTTGGTGGCGACATCGAAGTCGAGGCCGAGCGCGGCGCCGACGTCGACGTGGTCCTTCACCTCGAAGTCGAAGCTGCGCGGCGTGCCGACCTTGCGCACTTCCACGTTCGCGGACTCATCCTGGCCGGCGGGCACGGATTCGTGCGGCAGGTTCGGGATGGTGAGCATGAACTCGCTCATCTTGGCCTGAATTACGTCCAGGCGCTCGGCGGATGCCTTCAGCTCGTCGCCGATGCCGGCCACTTCCGCCATCACCGCCGTGGTGTCCTCGCCCTTGCCCTTGAGCATGCCGATCTGCTTGGACAGCGCATTGCGCTTGCCCTGCAGTTCTTCGGTGCGGGTCTGGATCTGCTTGCGCTCGGCTTCGAGAGCGTTGAATGCGGCAACGTCGAGCTGGAACTTGCGCGCGGCCAGGCGGGCGGCGACAGTGTCGATGTCTTTGCGGAGAAGTTGAATATCGATCATGGAAATGCCGGTGTTTGGGATGCGAAACCGCCATTGTACCAAGCGGAAGCACCGTTCCCGCCATGCGCAGGACCGTAAAACCTTGATCGCAGCCAAAACCGGGGATGGAGGGCGCCCGGTTATTTCTTTTCGTTCTTCCTGGCCTCGCGGTCGAGGCTGCGCAGGTAAGCCAGTTTTTCGCCGATCTTGCCTTCCAGGCCGCGCGGCGTCGGCTGGTACCAGCCCGGCTCGCGCATGCCTTCCGGCAGATAGGTTTCGCCCGCGGCGTAGGCATCCGGCTCGTCGTGCGCGTAGCGGTAGAGCTTGCCGTAGCCGAGTTCCTTCATCAGCTTGGTCGGCGCATTGCGCAGGTGCTCGGGAACCGGGCGCGATTTATCCTTCGCAACGAAGGCGCGCGCGGCGTTATAGGCGTTATAGACCGCATTGGACTTGGCGGCGCAGGCGAGGAAAACCACGGCTTCGGCCAGCGCCAGTTCGCCTTCCGGCGAGCCAAGGCGTTCGTACACCTCGGCCGCGTCCAGCGAAATGCGCAAGGCGCGCGGGTCGGCCAAACCGATGTCCTCGACTGCCATGCGGATGATGCGCCGCGCGAGGTAGCGCGGGTCAGCTCCGCCGTCGAGCATGCGCACCAGCCAGTACAGTGCGCCGTCCGGATTCGAGCCGCGCACCGACTTGTGCAAGGCGGAGATCTGGTCGTAGAAGGCGTCGCCGCCCTTGTCGAAACGGCGCAGGTTTTCCGCGAGTGCCGTGCCGAGCAGTGCCTCGTCCACTTCCTGCGCGCCATTGGCGGCCGCCGCGCGGGAGACGATCTCGAGATTATTGAGGAGCTTGCGCCCGTCGCCGTCAGCGCTGGCAATCAGCGTCGCCTTCGCCTCTGGAGTGAAATCCAGCCCGTCGAGCTCCTGGATGCAGGCACGGTCGACCAGCTCGTCGAGGTCTTCTTCGAACAGCGACTTCAGCACGTACACCGCGGCGCGGGACAGCAGCGCGCTGTTGACCTCAAATGAAGGGTTCTCGGTGGTCGCGCCGATGAAGGTGAACAGTCCGCTCTCGACGTGCGGCAGGAAGGCATCCTGCTGGCTCTTGTTGAAGCGGTGCACTTCATCGACGAACAGGATGGTCCGGCGCCCGGAATTGGCCTGGATCACCTGCGCATGCTCCACCGCCTCGCGGATGTCCTTCACGCCGGACAGCACGGCGGACAAGGCGATGAACTCGGCATTGAAACTGTCGGCCATGAGGCGTGCGAGCGTCGTCTTGCCGACGCCCGGCGGCCCCCACAGGATCATGGAATGCGGCTCGCCGGACTCGAACGCGACGCGCAGCGGCTTGCCCGGGCCGAGCAGGTGCTGCTGGCCGATCACCTCGTCGAGCGATTGGGGCCGAAGGCGTTCGGCGAGCGGAATGTTTGCCATGTCATTGAGCGGGTGCAGCCCGCCGTGTTGTTATTGCTGGAACACGTCGGCGCCCTTGGGCACCACGAAGCGGAACTGGTCCTGCGAAATCGACGGGTTCTTTTCGAACTTCCTGAAAGTCAGCAACGATACCTGGCCGAAGGAATCGCGCAGCTCCATCGCTTGCGGTACACCATCCTTCAGGCCGATGCCGATGCGGTCGAAGGTGGTGTCCTTCGCCTTGGGCGTTGCTTCCAGCCACTCGAGGCCGTCCTTCGCGCCCGCTTCCTTCAGCGTGAAATTCTTTTCCAGGTCGTTGCTGCCGAAAAGGATGGCTGCCGGCGAAGAACCGAGCGCATCGCCGAGCTGCTTCACCGTGACCTGGTTCAGGTCCTTGTCAAAAATGTAGAGCTTCTGGCCATCCGCCTGCAGCAACTGCTCGTAGGGCTTCTGGTATGTCCAGATGAACTTGCCGGGACGGGCAAACAGGAAGGTGCCGGTCGAGGAATTGGCGACCGTCTCGCCCTTGCCGACGGATTTCACCTGCTTCTGCACGAACTCGCCCTTGGCGGCCTTGGTCGTGCTGACAAACGTCTTGAACTGGTCTAGCGCGGATGCGCTGGCAAGTGCGGGTACTGCGAATGCACACGCCGCAACGAAGCTTGCGGCGTGCTGTGCGAGGGAGATGTTTCGACGCGCTGTCTGTTTCAAAGCCGCTTTCCTATTCGGGGTTGTTCGACGCCGGCACCAGGATTTCCCGATTGCCGTTCGATTGCATCGAAGAAACAAGGCCGCTCTGCTCCATCTGTTCGAGCAGGCGGGCTGCGCGATTGTAGCCGATGCGCAAGTGGCGCTGCACCAGGGATATCGACGCACGACGATTCTTCAGCACCACCGCTACCGCCTGGTCGTAGAGCGCGTCGGACTCGCCATCGCCGCCACCCGCCGCGCCGAGTGCAGCATCGCCTCCTTCTTCGAGGACGCCTCCTTCTAGGATTCCTTCGATGTAATTGGGTTCCCCTTGTGCCTTGAGGTGCTGCACCACGCGGTGGACCTCGTCATCCGACACGAAGGCGCCGTGCACGCGGATCGGCAGTCCGGTCCCTGGCGGCATGTAGAGCATGTCGCCCATGCCGAGCAGGGTTTCCGCGCCCATCTGGTCGAGAATGGTGCGCGAATCGATCTTGCTGCTGACCTGGAAGGCGATGCGCGTCGGGATGTTGGCCTTGATCAGGCCGGTGATGACATCGACCGACGGTCGCTGGGTGGCGAGGATCAGATGGATGCCGGCGGCACGCGCCTTCTGCGCGATGCGCGCGATCAGCTCTTCGACCTTTTTGCCGACGACCATCATGAGGTCGGCCAGCTCGTCGATGATGATGACGATGGTCGGCAGCTTTTCCAGCGGTTCCGGCGCGTCCGGCGTGAGGCTGAACGGATTGGGGATCTTTTCCTCTTTTTTCTCCGCCTCGGCGATCTTGTTGTTGTACCCGGCGAGGTTGCGCACGCCCAGCTTGGACATCAGCTTGTAGCGGCGCTCCATCTCGGCCACCGCCCAGTTGAGCGCGTTGCCCGCCTGGCGCATGTCCGTCACCACGGGCGCGAGCAAATGCGGAATGCCTTCGTACACGGACATTTCCAGCATCTTCGGGTCGATCAGGATCATGCGCACGTTGTTCGGATCGGACTTGTACAGCAGCGACAGGATGGTGGCATTGATGCCCACCGACTTGCCCGAACCGGTCGTACCGGCGACCAGCAGGTGCGGCATCTTGGCGAGGTCGGCCACCACCGGATTGCCGGCGATGTCCTTGCCCAGCGCCACCGTCAGGTTGGCATGGCTGTCGTTGTACACCTTGGAACCGAGGATTTCCGCCAGCCGCACGATCTGGCGCTTCGGGTTCGGCAGTTCCAGGCCCATGTAATTCTTGCCGGGGATGGTTTCCACCACACGGATCGAGGTCAGCGACAGCGAGCGCGCCAGGTCGCGCGCGAGGTTGACGATCTGGCTGCCCTTCACGCCGGTGGCAGGCTCGATTTCATAGCGGGTGATCACAGGGCCGGGATAGGCAGCCACCACCTTCGCCTCGACGCCGAAGTCCGACAGCTTCTTCTCGATCAGGCGGCTGGTGAATTCCAGCGTCTCCACGCTGACGGTCTCCTGCGCGGGCGGCGGCTCGTCCAGCAGCGACAGCGGCGGCAGGTTGGTGTCGGGCAGGTCGGCAAACAGCGAGACCTGCTTTTCCTTCTCGACGCGCTCCGACTTGGGCACGGTGA
>DASPMV010000046.1:0-20346 GCA_035626875.1 Noviherbaspirillum sp.
GTTCGCCGCTTCAACGATCGTATCCTTGCCGTCCCCGTTCGAATAGAAGTAGGTGTCGCTGCCATCGCCGCCGCGCAGCATGTCGTCGCCACCCGCGCCGCGGATCAGGTCCGTTCCGGCTGTACCGATCAGGGTATCGCCTGCCGCTGTACCGATAATCTCGCTAGGCGCGCTGTTGATCTCTCTCGATCCCCACGCCACGCCGTTGCCAAACTCGATCTTCTCGATGCCGGCGCCGGCATATTGTCCGGCAACACGCACTTCATCGCCGGTGGAGAGGCGAATCAGCAGATCGTCTCCCTTGCGCAGCAGGCTCACCTGTTCCGGCATCACCGCGGTGAAACGGATGGCATCCGTTTCGCCGGCATTCATTGCCTCAACGATCGTGTCGAGACCGCTGCCGGCAGTGAAGGTGTACGTGTCGCCGCCCGTACCGCCCTGGAGCAGGTCATTGCCCGCCTTGCCGTCGATCAGGTCGATGCCGGAATGGCCGATGAGAACGTCGTTGCCGGTCGTGCCGTTGATCGTCCGCATGATCTTGTTGAGGTCCGGGCCGTACCAGATTGTTCCGTCGCTGAACTGGATCTGCTCGATGGCGTAGCCGCTGTAATGTCCAGCAATCCGGATTTCATCGCCGGTCACCAGCAAGATGGTCAGGTCCGAGCCGTCGCGATCCATGCGTCTCACGTGGCTGGCACGGATACCGTCTGCGAAGCGGATCACATCGACATCCATGCCGTTGATGGCTTCACGAATCGTGTCGCGCCCGCTTCCGACGTTGAACACATACACATCGCTGCCGGCGCCGCCCTGCAGCGTGTCATTGCCGGTGCCCCCGTCGAGCAGGTCGTCACCGAGGCCGCCGCTCAGCATGTCGTTGCCTTCGTAACCGTAGATCTCGTCGGCGCCCGAAGTGCCATCGAGCTTGTTTGCCGCTTTGGTGCCTTTGATGATGAACGCCATTGGGTTCCTTTCTGTCTTGAAATTGTTTTTCCTACCCGCGCGCCTCAGCAAGGCCGGAGAGGGTTTGTATGGACAAATGGATGACACCGCGCATGCGCGGTGGAGAGACGACTGCAGAATTGCGTCCGACCGAAATCGGATTCAAAGTGAATAGACGGGCCGTGCACGAGGTTGTTGTTTATGTTGGATGGCAGGTCACATGTGCGCCCAATCATAGGAATGCTTGTCAAAGATGACAATGCGCAAAACCGGCATTTCCATCACGAAGATGGTGCCGGTTTTGAATTCCTTGATCCCGATTAGGCGCTGTCCCGGAATTGGGAAACAAGAGAGGTGAAGAGGAGTGCGGATGCGCCTTGCGTATCCGCAAAAGTGTTACTTTTCGAGAGAATCCGGCGTGATGTTCACATCCACCGTCTTGCCGTCGCGCTGCACCTGCACGGTGATCGACGTCCCCGGCTTGGTCCCGCCGACGAGCCGCGCGAGGTCGGCCGTGGTCTGTACCGGCTGGGCGTTGTAGGCGACAACGACATCGCCCGGGCGAATGCCCGCCTTGTCCGCCGGCCCGCCTCTCTGCACAGCAGCCACGAGCGCGCCCTGCGCATCCTTCATGCCCAGCGATGAAGCGATATCCTGCGTCAGCTCCTGCAACTGCACGCCGATGCGGCCGCGGGTCACTTTACCGGACGTGCGCAACTGGTCGGAGATGCCCATGGCCAGGTCGATAGGGATCGCGAACGAAATCCCCATGTAGCCGCCAGTCTGGCTGTAAATCTGCGAATTGATGCCGATGACTTCGCCCGAGGTCGAGAACAGCGGACCGCCGGAGTTGCCCGGATTGACCGCAACGTCGGTCTGGATGAAGGGCACGTAACTGCCGTTGGGCAGCAGCCGTCCCTTCGCACTCACCACGCCCACCGTGACGCTGCTCTCAAAGCCGAACGGCGAACCAATGGCGGCTACCCATTCGCCTGCCTCCACGGAAGACGGATTGCCGATCTTCACCGCGGGCAGGTCTTTCGCATCGATCTTGATCAGCGCCACGTCGGTATAGACATCGGCACCGATCACCTTCGCCCGGAACTGCCGCTTGTCGTTCAGCTTCACCGTCACCGCCTCGGTCTGGTCGATGACGTGGGCATTGGTCAGGATGTAGCCATCGTTGCTGATGATGAAGCCCGACCCAAGGCTCTGCTGCGGCGCCTCACCCATGTCGGGTGCGCCACCGAAGCGCCGGAAGAATTCATACAGCGGGTCCCCCTGGCGCAACCCTATGCCGTTGCCCTGCCGGACTGCGCTGATGTTGACCACCGCCGGCCCCTGCTGCTTGACCAGGTTGACGAAGCTGGGGAGCTGCACGCCGCTGCCGGTCACGGGCGGCGCGGCAGGCGCCTGTGCCGGCGGCGCCGCGCGTGGCGGCGGCGCGTCCTCCTGCTTCGGCGAACAGGCCGCGGAGAGCAGGGCGAGAGTAATGACGATGGCCGGTCGGCGGCCGAAGGATGTAATCAGCATGTAATCCTCCCTGATTTGCCTTGGAGAAGAATTGGGGCAGGTGAATTGTTTTTCAAGCTTATTCCACCTTGACCTTCACCTTGTGCGGCATCCCTGGATCCGCCTTCGGCAGCTCGACGCGCAGGACGCCGTTGCTGTAGCTCGCCGTCGCCTGGTCGGCCACGACCGGAACGGGCAGCGGCACTGAGCGCTCGAAGGCGCCATACGCACATTGCAGGACGCGGTAGCGTCCCTCGCTTTCCTCCCGCTCGAAGCGCTTCTCGCCATGCACGACGAGGCGGTTGTCCAGCACCTCGATATCCAGGTCGTTCTTGTCGATGCCTGGCAGTTCGAGTCGCACTACCACCCGCTTGTTGTCCTCGAACAGGTTTGCCCCGAGCATCGACCAGGTGCCGGAGGGAATGTAGAACATGTCATCCACGTCGGCCTTTTCCGGCACGTTGGTCTGCGCGCTTGGACGGAAGGACGTCAGCGCGCTCGATGCAGTCTGGCGCATGTGCTGCCATCCGCCCGACATCGAGTCCATCAGGGAAGACAGGCCTTGCTTGAGTTCATCCAGGTTCATGATTAGCCTCGTTCAAAGTAGATTCCGCGGGAATGAATCCCGCCCTCATTGTGCGGCGGCGCAGGGCAGTGACCTTGGGACGGCGCAAGCCCCGGGTAATGAAAAAGAGCGCTTCACATTACAAGCAGGAAAGTACACGCGGAACTTGCGCATTTCTTGTCTGTACGCATGCCCCGGCCATCGACGTCGCCTAGCATGTACCTACGATCGTCATTCATCGAAGCATGTTCAATCGCCCCACCCTCGTACTGCTGACGGCACTGGTGACCGGTTGCGCCGGCAATCAGACCTACTCCGACGCGGCCACCACGCCTGAACGAAAGGCTTACGTCACTTGTGCCGTTACCCGGGCCTTCCTGAACCCGGACCACGGGCTTGCTGCAACCGAGACCGCGGGTGACGCCGTGCGCCAGTGCGACAGCGAGCGCCAGGCTGTCATGCTCAAGCTCGTTGAAGAGAACGCGGACAAACCCTTCGGAATGAAATTCGTCGAGGCTTACATGGAAGAGCTGCACGCGGCAATGCTCGAGCACGTCGCGCTGCGGCTCTCGCAATCACGCGCACGCAGCCGCACGGGGACAAGCACCGGCACCTGAAAGCCGGCAATGGCGCGGCGGGCGGCTATCATACGCGCATGCCATTACCTGTCCGCATCCTTGCCGCCTTGTGCCTGCTCCTTTGCCAGGCATGCAGCCACCTCGTTCCGCCGGCGCCGGACATCCGTCCTCGCGCGCACGAGTTCCACTTCGGCGACGGAGGCAGGGCGGGCTACTTCGTCCTCGACAAGTCGGCAGATCCGACAAATCCACCGACGACCTTCCTGTTCATGATCCCGGGTTCGGACTGCGGCAGCATGGGCGGGGTGCTTCCCGCATATTTCGATGGACTGGACGGAAGGGCGGGCGGCACAAGAGTCTTCATCCTGCACAAGCGCTTCATCGGCACCGGCGCGAACGGCAACTGCAGCGACGATTTCACTCGCGCCGATCATCCGTTGCGCTGGCTTGCGGACCAGGAGGAATTCATCCGGACGGAATTGGCGGCCGCCCGCACAAACGGACAAGCCTTGGTCAGGATCGCCATCGCCGGGATGTCGGAAGGCGCTGAAATCGCGCCTGCCCTTGCCCGTCGGATTCCCGATGTCACCCATGTCGCCTTGCTGGCCAATGGCGGCATGAACCCGTTCGACGCCTATCGACTGCAAATGCAGCGGCATGGCTTCCATCACGCCTTGGCCGACATCGAGCACCTGTGCCCCGCGCCGTCCGATGCCATCATCGCTGCCGAGCGCACCTGCCGCTACTGGAACGAACTGCAGGCGATCCAGCATACCGACAACTTGCTCGCACTCGACGTCCCGATCTTCATTGCGATGGGTGAGGCCGACACAATGGTACCGGTCGAATCCGCCTGGTTCATCCAGGACAAATTCGCCACACAAGGCAAGAAAAACCTCCATCTGCTCACCATCCCCGGCGCAAGCCATGACTTCCGCCGCAATGGCGAAAGCGTCCTCCCATATTTGTGGGATGCCCTTGAGCATTGGCTGCACCAATAGTTCAATTTCTGCCAGAAAAATTCTTGTAACACGGCAAGATTCGCTGCGATACTTGTCGCCACATGGCTACGCCATGGACAACAACAACACAAACAACCAATAAAAATCATGCGCTCCTACCTCCTCCCGGTGGCGGCTGTGCTCGTGCTCTCTGCATGCGCCACCGGCCCGACCCACGACAGCAAACTCTCCAGCTCCCTTGCCGCGACAACCCGCGGCGACATCGATGAAGCGATCAAGACGCTCGACGCGCAGATCGCGGCAGGCACGGACAAGAACGACCTGCTGCTGAACCTGGAAAAGGGCGAGCTGCTGCGCATCGGCACGCGCTACAAGGAAAGCCTGTCGGCACTCGAAATTGCCGACCAAAAAATAAAACTGTGGGAAGAGACGGCCAAAACCGCGCCCGACCAGTTGCTGAACCAGGTCGGCGCCTTGTTCATGGGTGACAGCGCGCGCACCTATGAAGGCCAGGATTACGAAAAGGTCATGCTCACCACCCGCATGGCGATGAACCGCATCAACCTGGGCGATCTCGATACCGCACGCGTCGACATCAAGCGCACGCATGAACGCGAAGCCGTCATCGCCGAATTCCGCGCCCGCGAAACCAGCAAGGCCGAAGAAGAGGCGAAGGAAAAGGGCCTCAAGATGGAGGCCAAGGAACTCAACGGGTATCCCGTCGAGACCCTGAAGGATCCCGAAGTGCTGAAGCTGAAGAACGGCTACCAGAACGCGCTCAGCCACTACCTCGCCGGCTTCGTCTATGAAGCGCTCAATGAACCCGGCCTCGCCGCGCCCGGCTACCGCAAGGCGATCGAACTGCGTCCTGACCTGCCGGTCCTCGAGGAAGGCCTGCGCGGCCTTGACGACCGCACCAGCTTCCGGCGCCAAAAGCACGTCACGGACGTGCTGTTCATCGTCGAATCCGGCAATGCGCCGGCGCGGCAATCGAAGAAGATCCAGTTCCCCATCCCGACCAACAACGGCCTGGTCACCGTGTCCTTCTCCTTCCCCGTCATCTACCCCAACAAGGATGCGATGGAACTCGCCCAGGTCAACCTTGGCCCGCACTCGATGCAAACCGCGCTCGTGACCGACTTCAATGTCATGGCTCGCCGCGCGCTGCAAGATGAACTCCCGGGTATCCAGACCCGCGCTGCGGTACGCGCCATCGCCAAGGGACTGGTGCAGGACCAGATGAACAAAAAGATGGGCGCCTTCGCCGGCCTGATCGGCAACATCATTGTCGCCGCTACCGAAGGCGAAGCGGACGACCGCATGTGGCGCGGGCTGCCCGACCGCGTGTTCATCGCACGTGGCTTTGTCCCGCCGGGAGAATACGACCTGCGCCTGCCCAACCAGCCGGACAGCAACCGCAAGCTGGCCATCGATGGCCGCTACATGGTGGTACCGGTACGCGTCTTCCGCAACAAGACCTACTTCGGTGAGCCGGTGAAGATCGGCATGCTGCCGCCGGTCATGACACCCGTGGTGGAAGAAGCCCCCGCGCCGGCCGCACCGGCACCCACGGGCAAGCGCCCTGGCAAAGCCAGCAAACCCGCCAGGCCCGCCGTCACGCCGGCGAGCAAGGAAAAGAAGGCATAAACAATTTCAACTGAACCAACGACATCGAACGCCATGACTCTCTCACTCAAACGCATCGCCCTCTGCGCCAGCCTCGCCTTGCTGGGTGCAACGGCACAGGCACAACAAGACGCGCCGGCCGCAGCCTCCAGCGGCATCGCTGCCAAAATGATCGTACGCGGCGAGCTGCACGGCCTGCAGGCCGTGGACCTGCGCTCGCAACGCCGCAACGACGTGCTGGTGGTGCAGGCGGAAATCATGAACATGGACACGCGCGACCTGCGCCTGTACTACCGTTTCCGCTGGCTCGACGCCAACGGCTTCCAGGTGGGCGACGGCGAGGTGTGGAAGCCCCTGGTCTTCCTTGGCAAGCAAAGCCAGTTCATCAAGGGCACGGCCTATGGCCCGCAAGCCACCGACTTCAAGATCGAAATGAGCGCCGAGCCGCGCTGATCGCGACCACGACACTTCAACGGACAGACATCATGAACAAGAAATCCCTTTCCTCCCTTGCCGTCATCGCCGCCGTAATCGGCACCACCGTCATGCTCGCAGGCTGCCCGACCACGCTGTCGCAGCCGACCGTGCGCTTCTCGCGTCAGACCGTCAACTATGGCGACGCCAAGGCCGTCGAGACCGTGACCAATGAGTTCGGCTCCACCGACCTGCAAATGATTGCGGAAAAGATGGTCGGCTCGCTGCTGGAAGATCCCATCCTCACCAACCGTCCGACGATGACGCTGTCCGCCGTACGCAACAAGACCAGCGAGTACATCGACACCAAGGCAATCATGAACAGCATCCAGACCGCGCTGGTCAAGAGCCGCAAGGTCCGCTTCACGCGCAGCGCCGACGAGATGCAGGCCGGCGTCGACGAACTGCAGCGCCAGAACCAGAGCGGTCTCTACAAGACGCAAGGCAAGGCGAAGATGGGCAACATGACCGCTGCCAAGTATTCGCTGGAAGGCGAAATCGTTTCCATCGTCAAGCAGAATGCCAACACCAAGGACGTCTTCTACAAAATGACGCTGAAGGTCTACGACGTGGAAGAAGGCACCGTCGAATGGCAGGACGAGAAAGAAATCCGCAAGACGTCCACGCGCTGATCCACTACGAACGGGAAACGAACATGCAGAACGCATTCACCAAGACCTTGCGCGCCGCCGCGGCAATCTTGTTCACCGCGGCCGCCACGGCCGCCTTCGCGCAGCCGAAGATTGCCGTCACCGACCTGACCTATGAAGAAAAGGTCAGCGAGTACTTCCGCGTCGTCGCCGCCCACAGCAAGGGCAGCGTCAACGCCAGCAGCAGCGAACGTGAAACACCGAACACGTACTCCGCGCGCGAGCGTGTCAATGCCAAGCACGAAAGCAGCTATTTCGAATCGGAAGGCACCTACACCTGGATCGACCGCGGCGAGCTGCGCAACTACACCGCCGACCTGAAGGGCGCGATGATCAAGGGCGGCGGCGTACGCCTGGTCCAGGCCAAACCGTACTCCGGCCCGCCGACCGAAAAAATCTACGACATCATCGACCGCATCAAGAAGGGGTTCTACCCGGGCGCCGACTACGTGCTCTTCGGCACCGTCAGCAACATTGCCTTCCGCCAGGAGACGATGCAGTTGCCCGGCACCCACTCCTTCACCGGCGTACTCAGCCTCGATCTCGTGGCCGACTTTAGCCTCATCAACACCAAGACCTATGAGGTGAAGGCAGCCTTCAGCGCCAGCGGCGCGGGCCAGGAAACGAAGATCGTGTCCCGTCCGGGCGACCGTGTGGTATTCAACCGGGGCAAGGTGATCTCGGAAACGTCGAAGAGTCTGGCCGATGCGGCGTATGCAGAATTGATGGCGCAGTTCGGCGTACCGCGCACGGTGCGTTCCGCACCCGCGGGCGGCACGATCAGCGTGCAACCGGTCGAGGTCCAGCGCAGTGAACCGGTGACCGTGTACAAATAACAGACGGAGCACCGGTCCGTCTGATTCGAATACACTTTTTGCTGCAAAAAGCGCCCTTTCCGCGAAATCGGAATGGGCGTTGTTCATTGCGGCGGTCGATGCGGAAAACTGGAGGCTGCTTCCTGCCAATGCCTTTGATCGCCCGCAATTTCCAAGCTCTCCGGTCGTGATCTGCTTGCAGTCGGCGCAATCGTGCGCCACACACTGCCACCAAGGAGAGACTCGATGTCAGGCATTCCAACAAAATGGCTCACAACAATAACAATCGCGTTACCCCTGATGTCCGCGGCTTACGCCAACAACGATAACGAAGGCGGATTCGACAAGACGAAGCGCGCGACGGAATACGGATGGATCGACGGAGCTGTTGACCCCAGTACCAAGACCTTGTCATGGAAGGGCATTCCCTATGCGAAGCCGCCAGTCGGCGAGCTGCGCTGGCGTGCGCCGGCGGATCCGGACAAATGGAGCGTCGTGCGCAGCACCAAGCAGTACGGCAACGCCTGTTCCCAGTATGGCCGCATCTACGGCCCCGGCACCAACAACCGTTACGACGAAACCATCGGCACGACGCTCAATACCGCCGTGGGGCACGAGGACTGCCTGTACCTGAACATCTGGCGCCCGGCCAACAATGGCAAGAAGCTGCCAGTCATCGTGTTCTTCCACGGCGGCAGCAATGTGTCCGGCTACACCGCGGACCCGATGTATGAAGGCGCCAACCTCGCGCAGCGCACCAACTCGGTGGTGGTCACCGTCAACTTCCGCCTCGGCATCCTCGGCTTCATCAACCTGCCGCAACTCAAGACCGGTACCGACGCCGACACGCAGTCGGGCAACTTCGCCATCCTCGACAGCATCAAGTCGCTGGAATTCCTCAATCGCAATATCGAGAACTTCGGCGGCGATCCCGGCAATGTGACGATCATGGGTGAGTCCGCAGGTGCGATCAACGTGTACGCGTTGCTGACGTCCCCGAAGCTGGCGAGTGCACCGAAGAAGCTGTTCCACCGCGCGGTGCCGCTCTCCGGCGGCCTGTCGCTCGCCACCAACCTGCCGCCGGGCACCGTCCCGACCATGTCGCCGGCAACGACTTATGCGGCCCAAGGCAACGCCCTGCTGCACCAGTTGCTGATCGCGGACGGCAAGGCCACTGACGATGCTTCCGCCCAAGCCTACGTGGCCAGCCAGACGGAACAGCAGATCGCCACCTACCTGCGCTCGAAGACACCGGCCCAGCTGTTCGGCGTCCTGCTGGGTCGCCTCGCGCTGCAGGGGCTGGCCGGCTCGGGACCGATCCCCGACGGCACCGTCGTGGCCAGTAATCCGGTCAATGCCATCTACGCACACCAGTATGTGAAAGTGCCCGTCCTGGCAGGCAACACACGCGACGAGGGCAAGCTGTTCCCGGCATTTCTCGCCCTGCCGCAGGTCGGCGGTACCGGCAGTGCGCGCGCCGTCACCGACGCCCAACTGTTCACCAACCACTTCAGCTACAAGCCGAACGATCCACCACAGACTACGATCGAGCAATGGATCACGCCGTCCTACCTGCCGGCCGACGCCCCGGTCACCGGCTTCACCGCGCGTGCGGAACAGTTCAACCGGATTTTCTTCCTCGCCAGCCGCGACAACATCCTCAATGCGCTGAAGGCGAAGCAGCCCGACGTCTGGTACTACCGCTTCGACTGGGATGAGCAGCCGGCGCCATGGAACGTCATCTACGGCGCGGCCCACCTGTTCGACCTGCCCTTCGTGTTCGGCAACTTCGGCCCGTCGCTCTTTTCCAACATCATGAACACGACAGCCAACAGGCAGGGACGCCTGGAATTGTCGGATGCAATGATGCGCAGCATCGGCGCGTTTGCACGGCACGGCAATCCGAACAATGATGCGCTGGGTGTGCACTGGCCGACGTGGCCGACCGGACTGATCTTCGATGCGACGCAGACACAGAAGGTGATCGGCGTGCAGAACATCGAGCCGGCGATCAAGTAAGTGAACAGTCCCGGGTGCGGCCCGGGACCGGCTCGGCAGGTAGGGTGCGCCCCGCGCACCCTACCCATTCATTCCGGGGTTCGACTAATGACGACGTGCGCGGCGAACGCGCCGCACAAGGAAGAACACCGCCAGCGCGAGGATGCCCAGCCACCAGGCCGACCCGTATCCGCGCTGCTCCTCCTGTCCGGCCGCTTTTATCTCTTCACTAC
Organism: Noviherbaspirillum sp.; assembly: GCA_035626875.1. Lineage (GTDB taxonomy): Bacteria > Pseudomonadota > Gammaproteobacteria > Burkholderiales > Burkholderiaceae_D > Noviherbaspirillum. The sequence goes on from DASPMV010000046.1 coordinate 10,356, forward strand.
CGCCCGTCCCTGAAGCCGACGTCCCCGTATCGCTACCGCCTTCGCTCCGGTTCACCGTGTCGTCGCCGCGATCCCTGTCGCCCAGCAGCGAGCCCAGTCCCAATCCCAGCAAGGCGCCCCCAAGCAAGCCGCCCCACGGACTGCTCGCCTGACGTGGAATTGCACGCTCGGGCGCATTCGGTGGCAAGTCTTGCCTTGCTGCAGGAGGTGGTGTCGCAGGTTGCGGGCGCTGGGCTTGTGCGGGCGCCGGCGCCGGCTGTGCACGCGAGGCCGACGGTGGCGACGCCGGGCGGGGTTGAACGACGGCACTGGACTGCCTGCCAACCGAACGGCCGCCTCCGGTGCGCTTCGCGTACGACTCCGGCACGGCGACCGTGAGCGCCAATACCAGCAGGGAGATTCTTGCAAGTGGGGTATGCATGGCTCAAACCCGTCAATGCCTCGACCGAAGGGATTCCGGGAGGGAGACATGTGGTTGGAGTCCACGCGACAAGAGAGGTTCGACCGCATGACGTACGGAACATTACGCCGATTTGACGTTCCTAATCTGGCAATACCGTTTTCATTCCGACTCATCCTTGCGCTTGCGATTCCGGCTCGCCGCAACAAGCATGCCGCTCCATATACAGTTAGAGGACATCCCGCAACGGGTTGCACGCCTGTGCGACACCCCGGCCGCATTGCTGGCTTTCATTAATGATCGCCAGCAGTGGTTCCGGTCGTCGGTGGGTGTTGCACTGGAAGACCAGAAGGGCGGTACCTGTTTCTGCGCCCAGGCGGTATGCGGCAAGGACCTCTACGTCGTGACCGACGCGGCCAGCGATCCGTTGTTCATGCACGAACCAATCGTGCACGAAGCCGGCGTCCGCTTCTATGCGGGCATGCCGCTCATCTCACGCAGCGGATTTCCACTCGGCACGCTTGCCGTCCTCGATTACCAGCCCCGTACGCTGTCGGAGGTGCAGGCCGAGACAATCCGGACGCTTTCCGCGTACGTCATGATGGAGCTCGAGCTGCACCGTCAGTCCGCACGACTCGAGACGCTGCAGGAGGAGCAGCAATGCCTCCGGGACGTCTTGCATGAACGCAGCCGCCATCTTGAAACGGTACAGCGGCTCAACTGCATGGGAAGCTGGGAAATCGGTCTGCGCGACCGCCAGTTGCGCTGCTCGGACGAGATGTATCGCATCTTCGGCATCGAGCGCAAAGCGTCCGGCGACGACATCAATACCTTCATGCAGCTGATCCACCTCGAAGACAGGCGGAACGTTGTCGTCGCGCAGGAGCGCGCATTGCGGGGAAACGGCCCGCTCGACACCGAGTTCCGCGTCCTCCGACCGGACGGCGAAGAACGCTACGTCCATATGCGTGCCGAAATGGGCCGCAACTCGAACTGCGAAGAATCACTGTCCGGCACCTTGCAGGACATCACGGCGAAACGGCAGGTTGCCGAGCACCTGCGCCTGCTCGAAACCAGCGTCGCGCACCTGAACGACATGGTCATGATCACCGAGGCCAAGATTGACGAGCCGGGTCCGCGCATCGTGTTTGTCAACGCCGCCTTCGAACGTCATACCGGTTACAGCAACGACGAGGTTGCCGGTCGTTCGCCACGCTTCCTCCAGGGCCCGAAGACGGACCGCAGGCAGCTCGACCGCGTGCGCAATGGCGTGGCGAAACAACAGCCTGTCTGTGTCGAAGTCATCAACTACAAGAAAAGCGGCGAGGAGTTCTGGGTCGAAATCGATATCGTTCCCGTGCTCGACAAGCAAGGCAGGGCGACGCACTTTGTCGCCGTCCAGCGCGACATCACCGAGCGCAAGCAGCGCGACCTCGAACTGGACAAGACCACGCGTGCGCTGCACATGCTCAAGCGCTGCAACGAAGCGCTCATGCGCGCCGAAGACCAGCGGGAATTGCTGTACCAGATCTGCGAGCTCGCGGTGGAGAGCGACGGCTATCAGTTTGCCTGGGTCGGCCTGGTCCGCGATGACGACCACAAGACCGTCCAGCCGGTCGCGCACGCCGGCCTCCTGCACGACGTGGCGCGCGCCGCGGCGACGCAGATCAGCTGGTCGCCCACCTCCGCCTATGGTCGCGGCCCGGTAGGAAGGGTGGTCTGGGAAGGCAAGCCGGTGCTGCTCGAAGACCTGACGCAGGACCCCACGATGGCGCCGTGGGCGGAGTGGACCCGCGAGGAAGGCTTCAAGAGCATGATCGCGTTGCCGCTGATGACGCGGGGCAGGGTATTCGCCGTGCTGGTGCTGTATGACCGCAACGTCCGCACCTTCTCCCAGGATGAAGTAAAGCTGATGCAGGACCTTGCCAACGACGTGTCCTTCGGCGTGGAGCACCTGCGCGCGCAGCAGCGGCAGCGCCGTCTGGAAGAGGCTATCGTCAAGGTGGCCACCAGCGTGTCGGCCAGCACCGGCACGGCATTCTTTGAACAGCTGACCCGCAACCTGACCGAAGCGGTTGACGCGCAGGCGGGTTTCATCGCACGCCTCGTTCCCGGCGAACGGCTGACCTGCAGGACCATTGTGGCCGTGGTGGATGGCAAGCTCATCGACAATTTCGAGTACACCATCGAGGGCACGCCCTGCGAGCACCTGCTGACCGAGAGCAATTGCGTGGTGCTCGACAAAGTCGCCGAGCGTTTCCCGCAATCCCCGTCGCTGGCCGCACTCGGCGCGAGGGCCTATGTCGGCAGCCGCCTGATCGATGCCTCGGGTCAGCTCATGGGCCTGCTGTTCGTGCTGTTCCGCACGCCGCTGCGCCAGCTGGACCTGGTGGAATCGACCTTCCGCATCTTTGCCGCGCGCGCCGCAAGCGAGCTGGAGCGGCAGGAAGCCGACCTGCGCATCCGCGACCAGGCATCCCTGCTGGACAAGGCGCAGGACGCCATCATCGTGTGCGACACCGAACACCGCATCACGTTCTGGAACAAAAGTGCCGAGCGGCTGTACGGCTGGTCCGTGGACGAAGCGCTGGGTCGGAAGAAGCAGGAGCTCCTGTACGACGACCCGGGCGTTTTCCTGGACGCGATGAAGACCGTGATGCGGGGCGGCGAGTGGAGCGGCGAGCTGCCCCAGCTGCGCAAAGATGGTTCACGCCTGATCGTGGAAGCACACTGGACGCTGATCACCGCCGACGAGGGCGAAGTGCAATCCATCCTCGCCATCCACACCGATATCACCATGCGCAAGGCCGTCGAGGAGAAGGTGCAGCAGCTGGCCTTCTACGACCAGCTCACGCGCCTGCCGAACCGGTCGTCGCTGATGGAGCGCCTGCAGCGCGCCGTCGACCTCTGTGCCCGCCGCGGTACGCTCGGTGCGCTCATGCTGATCGACCTCGACAACTTCAAGACGCTGAACGATACCCTCGGCCATGACAAAGGCGATCTGCTGTTGCAGCAGGTGGCATCGCGCCTGCTGCCCTGCGTGCGGCAGACGGATACGGTGGCGCGCCTGGGTGGTGACGAGTTCGTGGTCCTGCTGGAAGACTTGAACAGGAATGCCAATGAGGCGGCAGTCCAGGCCGAACTCACCGCGGAAAAAATCCTTGCTGCACTGAACCAGCCCTATCGGCTGCATGCCTACGAGCACATCAGCACACCAAGCATCGGCGTGACGCTGTTCCGGGGCGGCGGGGATTCGGTCGATGACGTGCTCAAGCGCGCCGACCTGGCGATGTACCAGGCCAAGGGCGCCGGCCGCAACACGATCCGCTTCTTCGATCCGGTGATGCAGGCCGCCGTCAAGCATCGCCTCGGACTGGAAGCCGACCTGCGCAACGCCGCGCGCACCAACGAATTCGTCCTGTACTACCAGGCGCAGGTGGACAGGGACGGGTTCCAGACCGGTGCGGAGGCCCTGATCCGATGGGAGCAGCCGAACCGAGGCGTGGTATCGCCGGCCGAGTTCATCCCGCTCGCCGAAGAAACCGGCCTCATCCTGCGCCTCGGCGAGTGGGTGCTGGAAACCGCCTGCGGCTTGCTGGCGGAATGGCAGTCCGATCCGCAGACCGCGCATATGACAATGTCCGTCAATGTAAGCGCGCGGCAGTTCCGCCATCCGGATTTCGTGTCGCTGGTGTTCGACGTGCTGGAACGGACCGGCGCCGATCCGCAAAAGCTCAAGCTGGAGCTGACGGAAAGCCTGCTGGTGGACGATATCCAGGCCACCATCGACAAGATGACGCAGCTAAAGGACCGCGGGGTCGGGTTTTCGCTGGACGATTTCGGGACCGGATATTCGTCGCTGTCCTACTTGAAACGCTTCCCCCTCGACCAGCTCAAGATCGACCAGTCCTTCGTGCGCGATGTGCTGGTCGATCCGAACGATGCCGCGATCGCGCGGACCATCGTCGCACTCGGCCAGAGCCTCGGCCTGTCCGTCATCGCCGAAGGCGTGGAGACCGAAGCGCAGCGCGACTTCCTCGCCGAGCACGGCTGCCAGGGTTATCAGGGATACCTCTTCAGCCGACCGGCCCCCGCCGGTGACTTCCTGGCGCACATTCGCACGCTCAATACGGTGCATTGAACGCATTCCTGCCGCTGGCGACGCTGCACTTTTCGTTTACCTCACAAGGCGCGTTCGTCTTCCCGGATACAGTCAACGATCAACCAATTCCCGATGTCGAATCCGGGCCGGCAACGACGCGCAATCCGGCATCCCTCCACAGTTTCAATGCTTATGGCAACGGACAACATTCCCAGTGACAGATTCTCCAGGTTGACATCCCTCCTTGGCGACTGGAAATTTCTGCGACAGAACCTTGGACTGCTGCTCTTCTGGCCCCTCAAGGCATTCATTCTCGCGCTCATTGGCTGGCATCTGCTGATCACCCATCTCGACGACGAAAAGGTCGAAGCGGAACGTGCGGCCCTGCGCGGAGCGGAGACGCTGAGCCGCGCCTACGCGCAACACCTGTATCGCGCCCTGGAAGCCGTTGACCAGATCACGCTCTACGTCAAGAGCGGGTGGGAGCTGGGCGGGACAAACTTCAAGCTGGAAAAGATGGCGAACACCGGGCTCTTCACGGAGAGAGCCGGCTTCTACGTCAGCATCATCGATGCCGACGGCAACCTGCGCACCAGCACCATTCCGGAGGCACGCCGCGTGAACATCGCGACGGAACCCTATTTCGAGGCCCAACTGGACGGCAGGGGCGAGCTCTATATCGGCACCGCGCGCATCGGCAATTTTTCGCGGACACCCGTCGTTCCCTTCTCGCGGCGGCTCGAAGACGCGAAAGGCAATTTCCAGGGCATCGTCCTGGTATCTGTCGTACCCGAATACTTCACCTCCGGCTACGATGAAGTCGCTCTGCGCCAGCTCGGTTTCATCGGTATCCTCAGCGCCGACAAGGTGGTGCGCCTCGCACGGATCGGCAACGAGATCTTCCTGCCCCATGGAAAAAAGACGGCGCTGATGCGCGAACTGCCTTTTCATGAACCCGCGGGCAGCGCCATGCTTGAGGGGAACGAATGGTTCACCGACCGCCGCACCCGCTATGTCGGATGGCATGTCACGGCCGGGTACAAGATGATCACCGTCGCCGGCATCGACCGCGAGACCGAGATGGCGGCGTATTGGAAGGGCCGGCAGGAAGCGGTCAACCGCGGAATGCTGGCAACGGGCGTGCTCGCCCTCATCACCCTCATCGCCATGATCGTCTCGCTCCACATCGTCTGGCGGCGCCACCAGCTGCGCTCGATGCAGGAGACGTACCGCCGCGCGACCGAGGTCGGCAACGACGGCTTCCTCATCGCGCGCGCCATGCGGGATGGCAACGGGAATGTGGAGGATTTCCAGATCACCGATTGCAACGAACGCGGCGCGAACCTGCTGCGCTACCGGCGGGAAGAGCTGATCGGGCAGCGGATATCCTGGATGTACCAGGGTGTCGCCGCCGAACAGACGATGCGCATGCTGTGCCGCGCGATGAAGACGCGCTTCTACGAAGGCGAATCCGAGCTCGGCAGCCTCGGTCTCGAAGGCGGGCCGCGCTGGCTGCACATCCGTATCTCGCGCCCGAACGACGACCTCGCCATCACCCTGCGCGACATCACCGACCTCAAATCGCATGTCGCCGAACTCGAACGCCGCGGCAACGAGGACGCGCTCACCGGCCTGCCCAACCGGCACTGGCTCAACTCCTTCCTCCCGCAGGCCGTCCAGCAGGCCGCGGCCAGCCGCCGCATGCTGGGCCTGCTCTTCATCGACCTCGACGGCTTCAAGGCGGTCAATGACACCATGGGCCATCATGCCGGTGACGAGATCCTGCGCAATGCCGCCCAGCGGCTCAAGGATGCGACGCGGCCGCAGGACTACGTGGTGCGGATTGGCGGCGACGAGTTCCTCGTGATCCTGGAGCGGATTGGCCATGCCTTCGACGCCGCCCAGGTCGCCGAACGCATCCTCGACGCCTTCAGTACGTCCTTCAAGGTCAACCAGGGTGTGCGGGGCGTCGGCGTGTCGATCGGGATCAGCCTCTATCCCATTGACGGCGCGGACGCCAACACCCTGCTCAACAATGCCGACATCGCGATGTACTCCGTCAAATCCGACGGCAAAGGCACCTACCGCTTCTTCGACCCGCGCTACTCGGAAGCCATCCGCGAGCGGCACCGCAGTGAAGCCGAGCTGCACTACGCGCTCGACCACGACCAGTTCATGATGTACTACCAGCCGCGCGTCGACGTATCGACCGGCATCACCTCGAGCATGGAAGCGCTGGTACGCTGGGCGCATCCCACCCGCGGCCTGGTCGGACCGAACGAATTCATCCCCCTTGCGGAAGAGACCGGCCTCATCATCCGCCTCGGCGAACAGATCATCGAAAAGGTCTTCGCGCAGGTCGCGTACTGGGCCGAGCAGGGCCAGGACCTGGTGCCGGTATCGATCAATGTCTCCGCCCGGCAGTTCCGCGAATCCAACGTCGCCAAACTGCTGGCCTCCTGCCTTGAACGTTACAAGGTCGACCCGTCGCTGATCGAAATCGAACTGACAGAATCGTCCATGATCGAGGAGGGGCACAACGTGATCGAGTCCCTGCAGGAGATCCAGAAGACAGGCATCAAGCTGCTGGTCGACGACTTCGGCACCGGCTACTCGTCGCTCTCGCAACTGCAGCGCCTGGACTTCGACGTCATCAAGGTCGACCGCGCGTTCACCGCCGGCATGGAGAATTCCAAGGAAGGCCTGGCACTCATCACCGCCATCATCACCATGGCCCACGCACTGGGCATGCGCGTCGTCGCCGAAGGCGTCGAAACCATCGAACAGATTGTCGCGCTCAAGCAGTTGCGCTGCGACGAGGTGCAAGGCTTCTTCATTTCCCGTCCCCTGCCGCCGTCGAAAACACAGCCTATCCTGCCGCGCTGGTTTTTCCCTTCGACAACATAAAGCCTCCATCTGCCGCCTCGGTTTTATTGCAAGGTTATCAATAATGCGATGTCGCGGTGGGCATCGAGTTGTTTCCAAGAAGACGATCAATGTCGGCCATCAACTCTCGGCGATGAAAGCGATTACCCGTTCGCCCTAGGGTCAGCGAATTAAAACTTTTTATTCCATTTTACAGATAGCACGTTTAAGTTCTATACTCCAAATACTACCCGTGGGTTCTATTTCTTTCTTAGAGCTTTTAAGTGCTTAATGAGTATGTACGAAACATCAAGGCAAACACATGATGGAATATCGACTCGCAGTCGCCCAGCATCTGGCCGTCCTGCTTAAGAGCCTCCGAAAGCAACGCAAACTCAGCCAACACGAGCTCGGAGAACGTCTGGGTATTTCGCAAAGAATGGTCGCCAAGATCGAGGCGAACCCCGATACATCCAGCTTCGGGCGCATCTTTCAGCTGCTCAACGCGCTCGATGTCGACATTGTCTTGAAAGAACGGAGTCCACAGCTGCCGGAAACGTCTTCCAGGCAAAACGACGAGGGAACTGCCGCATGGTAGCGAAGACCACACGGCGCTCCCGACACAGGCATCTGCTCAATGTTTGGATGAACGGTCAGCTTGTCGGCACCTGGACTGTACGTGACAACAAGCGCCATCAATTCCGATACGCCCAGGAATGGATCGACTCCGATGCTTCACGCATCATGTCCTTGTCTCTTCCTTTTATTCCCGGAAACTTGCACGAAGGTGCGGTCGTAGAAAATTTTTTCGACAACCTCCTTCCGGACAACAGGGAAATCCGCCAGCGGCTGCAAAGGAAGTTCGGAGCCAACTCGCCACAGGCCTTTGACCTGCTCGCTGAAATCGGCAGGGACTGCGTAGGTGCCATCCAGTTGCTTCCCGACAGCGACGTGCCCGAAGGATGGAACAAAATCACGGCCACCCCTCTCTCCGAACAGCAGGTAGAAACCATTCTCCGCACGACCGTCACCGCTCCCCCCGGCGACCAGAACGATACGGACTTCAGAATCTCGATCGCGGGTGCGCAAGAAAAAACTGCGCTCTTATGGCACAACGGTCAGTGGCACAAGCCGAACAGTGCCACACCGACCACACACATCCTGAAGTTGCCGCTCGGTCTTGTTGGAGGCCGGCGCGCGGACATGCGCACTTCCGTGGAAAACGAATGGTTATGCGCCAAGGTCATGGCCGCCTACGGCCTTGACGTCGCCCATTGCGAAATCGGTACGTTCGGCGAGGAAAAGGCTCTGGTTGTCGAGCGCTTCGATCGCCGGAAGGCGCCGGATGGGGATTATTGGCTGCGGTTGCCGCAAGAGGACATGTGCCAAGCTACAGGTACACCTCCCTCCACCAAGTACGAAGCCGACGGCGGTCCGGGGATGAAAGCCGTCCTGGAGCTCCTCCGCGGATCCCTCCGGCAGGACCAGGACAGACGTACCTTCTTCAAGGCACAGATACTCTTCTGGATGCTCGCGGCAATCGACGGCCATGCAAAGAATTACAGTATTTTCCTGGAACGAGGCTCGACTTACCGGATGACGCCGTTATATGACGTGCTATCAGCCTGGCCTGTTGTCGGAACCGGCCCCAACCACTTGTCGAGACATGACGTAAAGATGGCGATGGCCTGGCGTGCCAAGAATGCGCATTACCGGCGCATCGACGTCCAGCGGCGGCACTTCAACGAGGTCGCCGCAAAACTCGGCATCGGCAAAGATGCGGAAGAGATCATCGAAGAATTGCTGGACTCCACGCCCGGCGTCATCACAGATGTAGAACGTCTGCTCCCCAAGGACTTTCCCGTCGATGTCGCGGAGGCCATCTTCCGGGGTCTCGAAGATTCGGTGCAAATGTTAAAGAGCCAGCACTGATGTTCGTGCAGGCCATCTTGGCCCAAGCTTTGACGCTGGCCGATCGCCCCGAGAAAGAACCTGCCAGCGCAACATGTGCTCGCGCAAAAATGCCCTGTCACCATTCATCGACGGCGGTGATGTGGAAGACCTGCTGGATACCTACGAGTACCCGGACAGGGTGATTAGCGATCTGCTCGAGGATATCGCGCTGTTCCATGATCTCGATACCCGAAACCCGACCAACACCAGTTCATTATTCGCCGCCTCAAAATCTTTCCACCGTAAACGGCGCAAACGCTGCCCAACAACGTTTCTTTCTGCGACGGGCGTGCGTCTTGAACGGCTGATTCCTTTGAATGAAGCACTATCCGCAATACGGAGCACTGTGACGTAGCGAACCGGAATGTCGGGTCGCTCCCGCTGAACCAAAGGGCGAACACCAACAATTGCATTTATTGCAATTAATCGCTATTGTTTGCACCTCGGATTTATTTCAAATATTGCAACTATGCTTTTGCCGCCTAGCTCCGATCAGCTTGCCTCCGCCCTCTCCGACACGCTCGCTTTTGCCCAGTCCGACCGCCTGTTCACGCTGTCGTTTGCACCCGGCTCCGGTATCGACGAAGGCACGCTGCTGCCGCAGGAACTGTCCGGCGATGAAGCGATTGGCGAAGGCTTCACCTACACCCTGACCTGCCTGTCGTCCGATG
>DASPMV010000047.1:0-11419 GCA_035626875.1 Noviherbaspirillum sp.
CCTTGAAGGTCGTGACCGACACCACTGGTCCGAAGATTTCCTCCTGGAAGATGCGCATCTTGTTGTGTCCGGCGAAGATGGTCGGCTTGATGTAGAAGCCGCTGGCGAGGTCGCCGCCGAGCTGGTTGCGCTCGCCGCCGATCAGCACCTTCGCGCCTTCCTGGCGGCCGATGTCGAGATAGGACAGGATCCTTTCCATCTGTTCCTGCGATGCCTGCGCGCCAATCATGGTGCTGCTGTCGAGCGGACTGCCCTGCTTGATCGCGGCGACGCGCTTGACGGCGCGCTCCATGAACTTGTCGTAGATCGATTCCTGGACCAGCACGCGGGACGGGCAGGTGCAGACCTCGCCCTGGTTGAGCGCAACCATCGCGAAGCCTTCCAGGCACTTGTCGAAGTAGTCGTCGTCCTTCTCCATCACATCGGCGAAGAAGATGTTGGGCGACTTGCCGCCGAGTTCCAGCGTGACCGGGATGATATTCTGCGCGGCGTATTGCATGATCAAGCGCCCGGTGCCGGTCTCGCCGGTGAACGCGATCTTGGCGATGCGCTTGCTGGTGGCCAGCGGCTTGCCTGCTTCGAGGCCGAAGCCGTTGACGACGTTGATCACGCCCGGGGGCAGCAGGTCGGCGATCAGTTCCATCAGGACCATGATGGATGCCGGGGTCTGCTCTGCCGGCTTGAGGACGACGCAGTTGCCTGCAGCGAGGGCCGGGGCCAACTTCCACACGGCCATCAGGATCGGGAAGTTCCACGGAATGATCTGGCCGACGACGCCCAGCGGCTCATGGAAGTGGTAGGCGTAGGTTTCGGAGTCGATCGGGGCGATGGAGCCTTCCTGTGCGCGAATGCAGCCGGCGAAATAGCGGAAGTGATCGATGGCCAGCGGGATGTCGGCAGCCATGGTTTCGCGGATCGGCTTGCCGTTGTCGATCGTCTCTGCGGTCGCCAGCAGCTGCAGGTTGGCTTCCATGCGGTCGGCGATCTTGTTCAGGATGTTGGCGCGGTCTGTCGGTGACGTCTTGCCCCATGCCTTTTTCGCGGCATGGGCGGCGTCGAGTGCGAGATCGATGTCTTCTTCGGTGGAGCGTGCCACTTCGCAGAATGCCTGGCCGATCACCGGGCTGATGTTCTGGAAGTACTCACCCTTGGTCGGCGCAACGAATGTGCCGCCGATGAAATTGTCATAGCGCTGCTTGAAGGGATTCTTGATGCCGAGCTTGGTGATGTCTGCGAGATTCATGCCGTCCTCCGATTGTGATTGTGGAAGTTGTGTGATCCGGCCTGCTTTGCCGGGACACAGTACGCTTCGCAATTGGCGTGCCATGCGCCGGAAAGCCTGAATACCTCTGGAATCAAGGGGTTTTAAGCGGGTTAGCCGGATAGCGGGTGAACAGGGCTGTCATGTTTTTGAGCAGTCGGGATGGGACTGTCCCAATCTGCAGCACAGTTTCTGTTTGCACATGCGACGACAAGGCTCAGGCTGCCTTGATGGGGATGGGCTGGCGACGCTTCTTGTCAAGCAACAGCGGCGCGCACTTGTCTTCATTCCGGTAAATGACGACGCAATCCATGCACTGGAAGCATTCGTCATAGCGGACGGCGCCGCTCGGCTCGATGGCCGTGTAGTCGCAGCGATGGTGGCAGGTCTGGCAGGGCTTGCCGCACTGCGAGCGGCGGGGTAGCCAGTCGCACACCCGCGCGCGTCCGAACAGGGCAAGGCCGGCGCCCAGCGGACAGAGATAGCGGCAAAAGAACTTGTACCAGACGGCACTGGCGGCAAGCAGTGCCGCGGCGTACAGGACATAGGGCCAACTGCGCTGGAAGCCGAGCGTGATTGCGGTCTTGAAGGGCTCGACTTCGACGAGATATCCGGTGGCGCCGCCCGAGATGAATACGCTTGAGACCAGGATGGCGAGCACCGCGTATTTCACATTCCTCAGTCGCGCGTCGCCTCGATGGCGTAGGCGCACCTGCGGAAGCCGCGCCCATTGCCCGAGTTTCCCCGCCAGCTCCTGCAAGGCACCGAACGGACACAGCCAGCCGCAGAAGGTGCCGCGGCCCCATGCGAAAAGAGATATCGCTACTGCGCACCAGACGAGTATGGACACCGGGTCGTACAGCAGGAACGCAAGGCTGCTGCCTTCCTTCAAGGCATGGATAACACCCGTGAGCGTGACGATGGACAACTGGCCCTGGGCATGCCATCCGATAAAGAACAGCGTGAAGGCCAGGTAGCCGGCGCGGAAGAATGCAAAGCGACGCGGATTGGCGGCAAGTCGCGCCTGCCTCGATAAGGCAATGAAGAGCAGCACAAGCGCCGAGGTAATTACGGCAAGCTCCATCCACCGCTGCTTCCATGCCGGCATCCAGGACTTCTCTTCGCCGGCGGGCAGGATGGTGAAGCGCTCGGGCAAGCGGTAGGTGAAACCGAAACTGCGGACGAAACGCTCGGGGTAAATCATCCCTTTCAGCCGCGTGACATGTAGCGCGAGATCCAGCGGTTGCGCGGGGTCCAGTCCTGCCTGCGCGATGACGCGGAAAACCTTGACGGTATCCTTCACGTTGCCGTCCTTTAGTCGCAGCTCGAGGTTCAGGTCCCGCATTTCGATGGGCAGCCCGCCCTGCATGAGCGTGAAACGGTCCGGTGGCGTGCCGGCGATAAAGCGATCGGACACCGGGGCATAGCCTCCCCGCCAGCGCACAAGCAAGGCGTGGTCGCCGGCCTCCAGCCGGTCCGACAGACGCTTCCAGCTGGCGTCGTCGAGGAGGCTGCGACCGATCGACGGCACGGAGACCAACGCGACCTGCATGTCCGCGAACAGCTCGTCGGGACGCTGCTGCACGACTTCGTCCAGGCCAGCGGCGTCTGTGCCGGCAAAGCCCATTTCCACATCGGCATTGCGCAGCGCAAAGGGCAGGAGCATGCCCTCGGCCAACAATGCCTTCATGTCGAGCGTTTCATTCAGGTCCTGTCGCACACGGGCGATCCGGTCCGGGTCCTGGGCTGCCGAAAATCCGAGCTTCTTTCGCGCAACCTTCAGCGCGGCAGAGAGCAGGGTCTGGTTGATGATGCGCACCGAGGCCGTCGCTTTCGCCACGCCATCGATATGCACGCTGGTGCCGTCCTTGTTTCCGGCGGCATCGATGATGACGTTCTGCTTGAGGGACACCCCTTGGTATTGACCGACGAATTTGTGCAGCGGTCCCTCGCCCAGGCCGTCAAGGAAGACGGGTTCGTGGTGCGAAATCACGCGCACATCGAGGAAGTTTCCCGACGCGTCGATGGCAATCAGCAGATTGACCGGAACACCTGCAAAGCCGGGGACGGCGACGAAGTCGATCGATTCGAAAAGATAGCCGACCAGCTCGGTCACGGGACCGTTTTGCCTGTGCACCGGCCAGACCGGGACGGCATCATCCTTCTGGCCGATCTTCCACGGCGCGGGGTACTGCTTCTCGAGCGCGTCGCGCGTGAGAACGCCGGCGCTGGTGGGCAGCGCCAGGCAGAGCAACAGGATGACAAGGAGACGTGCGAACGTACTCACGGCCTCGAAGGCGTGACTCCGTACTTCGCGAAAATCTTCGCCATCTCGCCGGAGGCTTCCAGTTCATTGGCCGCGGCCTGCAGGGCCTTTGCCAGTTCTTCATTGTCCTTCTTGACGGCCAGGCCGACGATCCACCCCTGGCGCGGAAGGCGCTGGAAGGAAAGGTCGCTCAGGGGATAGTTGGCGTCGCCGCGTACCGCGCCCTCGATCTCCGACTGGTTGGCAAGCACCGCGTCGAGCTCGCCCGCCTTGAATGCATCGAGTGCGGCGGCGGCCGTGTCGTAGATCTTTACGCTGTCGCGCACCTTGCCGTCCTGTTCTCCCAGCAGGAGTACAGCCGCGATCGAGATTTTTTCGACACCGACCTTTTTCCCCACGAGGCAATCCACCGATTCGCAGTTCGCGATCTTGCGGACGTCGCGGACCAGTCGCACGCGGTCGCGATAGTACGGGGCAAAGATCGTGACTCGCTTGTTTTCCGCCATGAGCTGCCTGTCGACCGGCACATGCATCAGCACATCGGCAGGACCGTAGCCGAGATAGTGGCCCTTCCACACCATGTTGCGCAGGTCGTCATTGAGGTTCTCGCCCGCTTCGAAGGGCAGCAGGCTCACCTGCAATCCCAGGCGCGCGGCCAGTGCCTTGGCGAGTTCGATGTCGATGCCGCCTTCCTGTGACGAGAAGGGCCGCATGTCCTTGTATACGGCGACCTTGAGCACGCCGGATTGCTTGATCTTGTCCAGGTCCGCGTGGGCGGCAGGGATTGCCAGCGCACATGCCGTGAGGAGCATGGCGCGGAGGAGGGATATGAGTGTCACGACGGTCTCCGTGATGGTTATCTGTATGCGTGTCGCGCTCTCGAACCGGCGGCCATGCAGTTGTATGGCCGCCACCGGCCTTACTTCACTTCACGCCGCGTATCGAGGTAGGCGCGGATGGACCACATCGCTTCCTGGCTCAGCGTGCCTTCGAAGGGCGGCATGTAAACCGCGCCGTTGCGCACCTTGCCGCGGCGTGCCGACGTGAGGAAGTACTGGTCCACATCCTTGATGCAGGCCTGCTTCTTCGTTTCGATCTTCTGGCTCGCGCAATCCTTGTCGAGCTTGCGCAGATCAGGCGCGATACCGCCTGAGACCGCCTCAATGCCGTGGCAGCGCGCGCAGTTCTGGTTATAGGCAGAGCTGCCGATACGGACCGCTTCGCTGTTGCCCCTGAACGGATTCTCGTCGCGCCACTGATCGCCGAGCTGCGGGAGCGACTTTGTGTCGACGGCCTGCGGCGTGACGTCGCCATGCGCAAGGACGGCCGAAGCCTGGAGGGAAAGGGCGAACAGAATGGCAGCGGTGCGGATGGATGAAGCGTTCATGTTGTCTCCTCAGCTTATTAAGAAATCTCTGGTTTCCATAAGCGCAAAGAGCATGCCAAACGCAGCTGGCTGTCGACGGCTGCGCAAATGGCGCAATCAGTCAGGATTTCCGGTCTCGAATCGGTCCCGCGAACCGTTCGGCCTGATCCAATTTGAAACACCACTGTTGAATGCTGGCGCACCTGTCCGCCCGGGTTTTCGGACATTGATCAATCTTGCAAGAAAAACCTGCCACATGCCGTGCGAAATCCCTTGCAATCCCGCTCGGCTTCATGAATAATCTAAATGAGAATTGTTCGTATTTACAAAAGGATCAGATGATGACCGGGGTGATGCAGCACATCAAGGACGAGGACGACAGCCGGCAAGGCGGTCCCGGCGCGCAAGCTGCATCGCGCACACCGCGTTTCAAGAGCGAAGACTTGTTCCAGCAACAGCGTGAAGTGGAGATCGACCATCAGGGCCGGATCTACCGCTTGCGGCTGACCCAGATGAACAAGCTGATCCTGACAGCCTGACGGCACGAACCATTCACCCACTAACCTGACCGAGGCAGTGCCATGATCGTCTGTGTTTGCAACAACATCTCCGAACGCCAGATCCGCCGCGCGGTGGATGCCGGCCTTTCGACCATGCCGCAACTGCGCGAGGAACTGGGCGTCGGCACCTGCTGCGGCAAGTGCCACTCCTGTGCGAAGACCGTGCTGCGCGAATGCCTGGAAGACGGCGTACGCGAGCCGCAGCCTATGATGTTCCAAGCCGCAATCGCCGCCTGATCCCTCTCCCTCCCTCTGCTCTTTCCCTCGCGCATCGGCTAGCCGATGCGAATGATTCGCGCTAACAAAACGCAGTGCCGCCATGGCAAATGCAGCAGCGTGAGTTATCATTCCGCTACACATCCGGCGTATTTTCACGCTGGTTTCCCCACTCCACTGCAGAGGGCCCAATGAAAGGCGATCCAAATATCATCCGGCTGCTCAATGCGCAGCTCACCAACGAACTGACCGCGATCAACCAGTATTTCCTGCATGCCCGGATGTACAAGCATTGGGGTTTCGAGAAGCTCGGAAAGAAAGAGTACGAGGAATCCATCGGCGAGATGAAACATGCCGACCGCCTGATCGACCGCATCCTCATGCTCGACGGCCTCCCGAACCTGCAGGCGCTGGGCAAGCTGCTGATCGGCGAGAACACCCAGGAGATGCTGGAATGCGACCTGAAACTGGAACAGGCCGCACAGCAGACCGTGAAGGACGGCATCAAGGCCGCGGAAGCGGCAGGCGATTACGTATCGCGTGAACTGCTGGAAGACATCCTCGAAGACACCGAAGAACACATCGAATGGCTCGAGACGCAGCTGGAACTGATCAACAAGATCGGCATCCAGAACTACCTGCAGTCGCAAATGGGCGACTAAGCGTAAGAAGCACAAACAAAAAGGGCAGCCTCGGCTGCCCTTTTCTTATTCCGGTGCGCTTACTGCGGCACGGTATCCTTGAACGACTGCCGCTCTGACAGCTTGTCGTACAGCTTGCCGAGATTGGGATGGTCGCCGCGCCAGTCAATCTCCGGGAAGCGGAACGACAGCCAGCCCAGCGCGCAGCCGACGGAGACGTCAGCCAGGGTGTAATGGTTGCCGCTGCAGAACGCCGTTTCCTTGAGGCCCGCGGACATCGCCTTCAGGCCGTTCGTGACCTTGTCCATCTGGCGCTTGATCCACTCGGGGCTCTGCTGCGCTTCCGGACGCTGGGTGCGTTCCAGGCGAATAGCCACGGCAGCGTCGAGCACGCCGTCCGCAAGGGCTTCCCAGCATTTCACTTCCGCACGTTCGCGGCCGTTAGGCGGGATCAGCTTGCCGACCGGGGTCAGCGTATCGAGGTATTCGACGATCACGCGCGAATCGAACATGGCGCCGCCGTCTTCCATGATCAGGCACGGGACCTTGCCGAGCGGGTTGTACTGCATGATCTTGGTGTCGGCAGCCCAGACGTTTTCCTGGACCAGCTCATAGTCGAGCTTCTTTTCCGCCATCACGACGCGGACTTTGCGGACATACGGGCTGGCGAGAGAACCGATGAGTTTCATAGATGCGTATCGTAAGAATTGGTCTGGATTATAACATCGAGGAAGCGCACGATAAGGCATGCCGGCGTGCCTGCGCCTCTCGCCGTGCGAGTCATTTCGGCTGCGGCCCAAATGGTAAAATGCCGGATTACTCCGGTTTTGCGCACGGTTTCCCCCACTTTGCGCAGGTTTTCATTTCATTCTCCGCATTTTCATATCATGTCGCTTTCCGCTCTCTCCGCCCTCTCGCCGTTGGATGGCCGCTACGCCGCCAAGACCGACAAGCTGCGTCCCCTGCTTTCCGAAGCGGGTTTCATGCACCATCGCGTGAAGGTGGAGATCGCCTGGCTGCAGGCGCTGTCGAACGCCGGCTTCGCCGAAATCAAGCCGTTCTCGCCGGCGGCAAGCGCCTTGCTGGACAAGCTGGCGAGCGAATTCACCGAAGCCGATGCGGAGCGCATCAAGGCCATCGAAGCCGTCACCAACCACGACGTGAAAGCCGTCGAATACTGGCTCAAGGAAAAGGTCAAGGATGTGCCGGAACTGGTGGCCGCGTCCGAATTCATCCATTTCGCCTGCACCTCGGAAGACATCAACAATACCTCGCATGGCATGATGCTGAAGGCGGCGCGCAATGACGTAGTGCTGCCGGCGCTGCGCAACGTGATCGCGCGCCTGACGGAGATCGCGCACGACAACGCCGCGCTGCCAATGCTCTCC
This sequence comes from Noviherbaspirillum sp., assembly GCA_035626875.1. Taxonomy (GTDB): domain Bacteria; phylum Pseudomonadota; class Gammaproteobacteria; order Burkholderiales; family Burkholderiaceae_D; genus Noviherbaspirillum. Next base: position 7,699 of record DASPMV010000047.1, read on the forward strand.
CGCACGCATGGCCAGCCGGCCAGCCCGACCACGCTGGGCAAGGAAATCGCCAACGTCGTTGCACGCCTGAAGCGTGCAGAGAAGCGCATCGCCGACGTCGAAATCCTCGGCAAGATGAACGGCGCCGTGGGTAACTACAACGCCCACCTGTCCGCCTATCCGGCATTCGACTGGGAGTCGTTCTCGAAGAACGTGATCGAGCAGCGTCTCGGCCTGACCTTCAATCCATACACCATCCAGATCGAGCCGCACGACTACATGGCCGAACTCTTCGACGCCGTCGCCCGCGCCAACACCATCCTGCTCGACCTGAATCGCGACATCTGGGGCTACATCTCGCTCGGCTACTTCAAGCAGAAGACCAAGGCCGGTGAAATCGGCTCCTCGACCATGCCGCACAAGGTCAACCCGATCGATTTCGAAAACTCGGAAGGCAACCTCGGCCTGGCCAACGCGGTCCTGAAGCACCTGTCCGAAAAGCTGCCGGTCTCGCGCTGGCAGCGCGACCTGACGGACTCGACCGTCCTGCGAAACATCGGCGTCGCGTTCGGTTACACCGTCCTGGCCTACGACAGCTGCCTGCGCGGCCTGAACAAGCTCGAAGTCAACCCGGCGCGCCTCGCCGAAGACCTGGACGCTACCTGGGAGGTGCTGGCCGAGCCGGTGCAGACCGTCATGCGCCGCTACGGCATTGAGAACCCGTATGAGCAGCTGAAGGAACTCACCCGCGGCAAGGGCATCTCGAAGGAAGCCCTGCGCGAGTTCGTCAACGCACTTGCCATCCCGCAAGAAGCTAAAGACCAGTTGCTTGCCATGACGCCGGCTACCTATATCGGCCGCGCCGAGCAGCTCGCTCGCAACATCTGACCCCTCCGCACCGGAAGCGCCGCCGGCAACGGCGCTTCCCCCCTCCCGCCATCAGCGCGGAATAAATTCCCCCGATCATTTGTTTACTCCATAGCCGGCATCGCGCTACCGCGCAGCAACGCCGCGACTTTGCTGATATTATTTCGTCCTAATTAAAACTAATTAACAGTTAGTAATTTTTATGGAACGCTACACGCTCCCGGCGATTGTGCTGCACTGGCTGACCGCGATCCTGATCGTCGGCGCCTTCGCGCTCGGCCTGGTGATGGTCGACATTCCGGGCATTACGCCGACCAAGCTGAAGTATTTTTCCTGGCACAAGTGGCTGGGCGTGACCGTTCTCGGCCTCGCCTGCCTTCGCGCGCTCTGGCGGCTCACGCATGCCGCGCCGCCGCTTCCGCTGAGTATGCCGGCGTGGCAGGTCAAGGCTTCCCATGTCCTGCATGGCCTGCTTTACGTACTGATTTTTTCCGTACCGGTTTCCGGTTATTTCTACAGCCTCGCGGCCGGCGTGCCGGTGGTGTACCTCGGCGTCGTCCCGCTGCCGGTTCTGATCGAGGCCAACGAGGTGTGGAAGCCGATCCTCAAGCAAGTCCATTACGCGCTGAACATGACCCTGCTCGCCTGTGTCCTGCTGCATATCGGCGCCGCCATGAAACATCTCGTCATCGACCGCGACGGCGTTTTCCGCCGCATGATGCCCTGAACACCGACGGAAGGAACCGACCATGCAAACCCGATCCATTCTCCGCAACAGCGCCCTCCTTGCACTGGCCGTCGCCCTGCCCGTGCTGGCAGCGCAACTGAAGACCGACCCCGCAAAAAGCAGCGTCTCGGCCGTGTTCAAGCAGATGAACGTGCCGGTGGAAGGCAAGTTCAAGCGATTTAATGCGCAGATCGATTACAACAGCGCAAAACCGGAGACCTCGAAGGCGGCAATGGAGATCGACGTCGGCAGCTTTGATCTCGGGGATGCAGAGTTCAACAAGGAAGCGCAGAAGAAGGATTGGTTCAACGGAACGCAATTTCCAAAAGCAACCTTCGTGTCGACCGCGCTCAAGCCGGCCGCCGGCGGCAAGCTCGACGTCAGCGGCAAGCTGACCATCAAGGGGAAGACGGCCGATGTGGCTTTCCCCCTCACAGTGAAACAGGAAGCCACGACTCAGGTTTTCGAAGGCACGCTGCCCATCAAGCGGCTGGCTTTCAACATCGGTGAAGGCGAGTGGAAGGACACGAGCATGGTCGCCGATGAAGTAGTGATCAAGTTCCGCGTCGTCGCGACGCAATAAACAACCCTTGGAGATATTCAATGCAGATCAAGCACATCATCGCCGCCGTTCTCGCCATCAGCGCCGGTTCCGCCTTCGCACAGACCTACAACATCGAGCCGAACCACACCTATCCGAGCTTCGAAGCCGACCACCTCGGTATCTCGGTCTGGCGCGGCAAGTTCAACAAGACCAGCGGCGTGGTCAAGCTCGACCGCAAGGCCAAGACCGGCACGATGGACATCGCCATCGAAGCCAACTCGATCGACTTCGGCCATGCAAAGATGAACGAGCACGCCAAGTCCAAGGACATGTTCAACGTCGAGCAATTCCCCACCATCACGTACAAGGGCAAGTCGATGAAGTTCGACGGCGACAAGCCGGTGTCCGTGGAAGGCGAGCTGACCATGCTGGGCGTGACCAAGCCGGTGAACCTGACCATCAGCAAGTTCAAGTGCATCGAGCACCCGATGTTCAAGCGTGAAGTGTGCGGCGCCGACGCAACCGCCGAATTCAAGCGCACCGACTTCGGCCTGAACTACGGCACGCCGCGCTTCGCGCCGGAAGTGAAACTGGCAATCCAGGTTGAAGCGCTGATTGCGGACTGACCGCCCAGCCGTTTCCACAAGCCGGTCCCTTCCAGGCCGGCTTTTTTATTGAGTTCCACATGAAGAAAGAACGTTACCTGCGCAGCATCCGCCTGCTGGCCGAGTGCTACCACACGTTCGAGCACATTTCGTCCACCCACATCCGCGCTCTCGACCTCACACCGCCGCAGTTCGACATCCTCGCCACGCTGGGCAATACCGAGGGCATGTCGTTCAAGGAGCTGGGTGAGAAGACCCTGATCACCAAGGGCACGCTGACAGGCGTGGTCGACCGGCTGGAAGCCAAGGGGCTGGTATGCAGGATTTCGGATGCCAATGACCGACGCAGTACCATCGTACGCTTGACGGCCAAAGGCGAGAAGGAATTCCTCCGCGTTTTTCCGCCGCAGATCAAGTTGTGCAAGCGACCGTTCCTTGCGTACGGAGAAGCGGATTTCGTCGCGCTCGAGCGGGAACTGGCCAAGCTCAAGCAGCATCTGGACGAGGCCGCACGCTGCATGAAGAAATAAAAAAGCCGGCTCGAAAGCCGGCTTTTTCATCGTGGAAAAATCAGACGACAGCGCCGTCGGTTTCGTCCTTTTCCTTGACCGGCTTGATCAGATCCTCGCGAGTCACGCCCAGCCACATTGCGACCGCAGCAGCAACGAAGACCGACGAATAGATGCCGAACAGAATGCCGATGGTCAGCGCCAGCGCGAAGTAGAACAAGGTCGGACCGCCGAACACCAGCATCGACATCACCATGATCTGCGTTGATCCGTGGGTGATGATCGTGCGGGAGATCGTGCTGGTGATGGCATGGTTCATCACGTCGCCGGTATCCATCTTGCCGTAACGGCGGTCGCGGAAGGTCTCCCGCACGCGGTCGAAAATAACCACGGATTCGTTCACCGAATAACCAAGTATCGCAAGTACCGCCGCCAGCACCGTCAGCGAGAATTCCCACTGGAAGAAGGCGAAGAAGCCGAGGATGATCAC
>DASPMV010000048.1:0-7797 GCA_035626875.1 Noviherbaspirillum sp.
ACAAGATTCAAGCCGCTGCATGCATCCTGACGTCTTCGGCCGTCAGCGTCGCCATCATCTACTGGGCGATCAAGAGCCTGTTCTAAGCCCCGCATCATCTGACGATCTTCTCTTCCGGGTGCGCCCCTGCGCCCGGGATCACTGCTTCTTCCAGCGAATCGCCACCCGCCCGGCAGGCCGCCGTCAGCGACGATCAGGCACGCCCTGTATAATCGCGCCGCGTCGCCGTAGATCGCGCGGCGGTCTGGAAACAACATGGAAGAGCTCCTGAAAACCTACTTTTCGGCCAAGGGCCTGGACAAGGACCCTGCGCTCCTGCAGCAGTCCCTGCGCCTGATCCGCGAATGGCTCTTCGTCGACAAGCGCCATGCCTATCCGCCCGCCGATTTCGAAAACCTGAAGAAGGAATTCAACGCGCCCGCCATGCCGCTCGACGGCGCGGGCATGGACGCGGTGCTCGATGTACTCCGCCAGAAGGTTTTCGCGCACTCCGTGCCCGTCAACCATCCGAAATACATCGGACACATGACGCAGGCCCTGCCTTGGGTATCCGTGATGGTGGAAACCTTCATTGCGACGCTCAACCAGAACCAGGTAAAGATAGAAACTGCCTACAGCTCGACGCTGGTGGAGAAGCAGGTCCTCGGATGGATGCACCGGCAGATCTACCGGTTTGATGCGGCGTTCTACCGCGACTGCTTCCAGTCCAACGAGGCGACGCTCGGAAACATGGTCAACGGCGGCACCATGGGCAATCTCACCGCGCTGTCGGTCGCATTGGAAAGCCAGCTGCCCGGACTGCGGAAGAAGGGCTTCCTCACCATCCTGCGCGAAAAGGAATACGCCGGATTTGCTGTGCTGGCGTCGGCACGCGTGCACTACTCCGTCAAGAAGTCGCTTGCCACGCTTGGCCTCGGTGAAGACGCACTATGCGTCATCCCGACCGACGAAAACAACCGGATACGGCTCGATCTGCTGGAAGAGCGGATCGCCGAACTGAAGCGAAGCAATATCAAGATCCTTGCACTGATCGGCGTCGCCGGCACGACGGAAACCGGCAGCATCGACCCGCTGGAAGAGCTCGGCCGGATCGCGCAGCGCGAGGACATGTGGTTTCACGTCGATGCCGCGTGGGGCGGCGCGCTGCTGCTTGCGGAGAAATACCGCGACATGTTCCACGGCATCGAGATGGCCGACTCGGTCGTCATCGACGGACACAAGCTGTTCTGGGTATCCATGGCGCAGGGCATGGTGCTGTTCAAGAATGAAAAAAGCCTGAACCACCTTCTGCACGCGGCCAACTACATCATCCGCAAGAGCTCGGGCGATCTGGGCCGCACCTCGCTGGAAGGCTCGCGTCGTTTCGATGCGCTGAAGCTGTGGTTCTCGTTCAAGCTCTTCGGCCTGAAGGGCTACGAAGCCTTGCTTGATCAATGCGCGCTGCTCGCGACGAGCATGCGCGAACTGGTGATGGAGGATCCCGATTTCGAGCTCATTACCTGCTCGGATACCTTCATCCTGACGTACCGCTTTGCACCGAGGGCGATGCAGGCGCGGCTCAGGGAGAGTATGCAGAACGGGGATACGAGAAGGGCGGAAAGCCTGAACGAGACCCTCAACAGGATGAATATCGCGCTTCAGGACGAGCAGAAGCGCAGGGGCCTCAGTTTCGTTTCGCGGACAATGCTGGAGTCAACGCCCTATCCAGGGCAGACCACGGTACTGCGCGTGGTCCTGACCAACATGCTGACGACGGTCGAGGACCTCAAGGAGATCCTCGACGAGCAGAGGGAAATCGGCCGCCAGCTTTGAGATCGGGGCAGCGTCAGGTGCTGTACCAGGCGTCCTTCAGCGGGCCGACCACGACGTCCTTCAACTCTTGCCTCGACTCGAGCCATTTCTTGAACGACTCGCGCTGTTCCTCGGTGACCGAACCGCGAACCGCATCGACGACGACGAAGCCTTCAAAGCCGCCATTAAAGCCGCCCCCGAAAAGCAGCCCTCGCTCGTCGACCGCAGCAATCAAGGCATCAATGAACGACGCGCGTTCTTCCCGAGACAATTCCTTCGTCAGCCCGGCCGTCACCTCGAATCCGAGTTCCTGAAATTCACCAAGGCGGAGCTTCTTGCGCTGGCGGAGATTGTGCTTGCCTTTTACTTTTGCTGGCATTTCTGTCCTTTGTGGAAAATGTGTGCGACACAAAATGAAAAACCCGCTCGAGGCGGGCTTCATCTTGACCAAATCAACGATTCGATGCGGAATTCTGGTGGACAGTACTGGGATTGAACCAGTGACCCCCGCCGTGTGAAGGCGGTGCTCTACCCCTGAGCTAACTGTCCGAAGAGCTGCGCATTATGGCACAAACCGTGCACGGAATCAATTCGTCGCTGTTTCGGGCTCCACGCGCCAGATACATTTGCCTTTCACCTCCTTGTCCAGGCGGTCCAGGAGGGCTTCATGTTCGGTGCGTTCCTCTTCCGTGGCCTGCAGAATGACGATTTCGGCCAGCGATACCACCTCGATCACCTGATCCTGCGTCACGCCCTGTTCCGGCGCTGCAAGGTCGATCGTGAGAGTGTTCTGGCCGCGGGTCATCGCAAGGTACACCTCCGCCAGCAATTCCGCATCCAGCAGTGCGCCGTGAAGTGCACGGTGGGCATTGGAGATGCCGTAGCGGTCGCAGAGCGAGTCGAGTGAATTACGCTTGCCGGGATGCATTTCCTTGGCCTGAACCAAGGTGTCCGTGATGCAGGCAACGTGGTCCGCGAAGCGTGGGAAGCCGAGCCGGTCGAACTCCGCATCGAGGAAGGCCAGGTCGAACGGGGCGTTGTGGATGATGATCTCGGCGTTGCGGACGTAATCGCGCAGCTCGTTCGCGATTTCCGCAAACTTCGGCTTGTCGCTCAGGAATTCGGTGGTCAGGCCGTGCACCGCGAGCGCGCCCTCTTCCGAGTCGCGCTCCGGGTTGATGTAGCTGTGGAAGTTGTTGCCGGTGAGCCGGCGGTTCACGATCTCCACACAACCGACTTCAATGATGCGGTCGCCGGAGCGCGGGTTCAGGCCGGTGGTTTCGGTATCGAGGACGATCTGTCTCATGCTTGATGTACGGTTGCAGGTGTTGGTTGGGCGTGCGCGGCGCCAGACGGCCCGTGCGCCATTTTCCGGGCGAGGAAAGTATAGAACGTCGGGACGACGAACAGTGTGAGCAGCGTGCCGAAGGTCATGCCGCCGACGATGACCCAGCCGATCTGGATGCGCGACTCGGCGCCGGCGCCTGTCGCAAGCGCCAGCGGCACGGCGCCGAGTACCATGGCGCCGGTGGTCATCAGGATCGGGCGCAGTCGGAGGATGGCGGCTTCGACGACGGCCTCGCGCATTTCCCTGCCCTGCTCCCGCAACTGGTTGGTGAATTCAACGATCAGGATCCCGTGCTTGGTGATCAGGCCGACGAGCGTGATCAGGCCAATCTGGCTGTACACGTTGAGCGTCCCTCCGCTCCATTTCAATGCCGCCAAAGCCCCGGCCATCGACAGTGGCACGGTCAGCATGATGATGAAGGGATCGATGAAGCTTTCAAATTGTGCCGCGAGCACGAGGTAGATGAAGGCGAGCGCAAGGATGAAGGTCAGCGCGAGACTGCCGCTGGAGGCGCGATATTCACGCGAGGAGCCGGACAGGTCGGTCGCGTAGCCGGGCTTGATGATGCGCTTGGCCGTATCTTCCATGAATTCGATCGCTTCGCCCTGCGTGTAACCATTGGCAAGGTTGGCGGTGATGACTGCTGCGCGCCGCTGGCCGAAGTGGTTCAGCTCGCGCGGGGCAACGGTTTCGCGGACTTTCAGCAGGCTCGACAGCGGCAGCATCTGGTCGGGCGCGCCATTCTTGCCGGTCGCGCGCACGAAGATGTTGTTGATGTCGTCGGGCGCATCCCGCTCGCCGTTCTGGATCTGCACCACGACGTCGTACTGGTCGCCGCCCTTCTTGAAGCGCGTGACGTTGCGCCCGCCGAGCATGGTTTCCAGTGTGCGCCCGACGGTTTCGATGTGCACGCCGGCATCGGCCGCCTTGTCGCGGTCGACCTCGACGTTGACCTGGGGCTTGTTCAGGCGCAGGTCGGTGTCGATGTTTGTCAGGCCGGGATTCTTGCTCGCTTCTGCCACGATCTGCTGTACGACTTCCTGCAGTTCCGGATAGGAAGCGTTGGTCAAGACTACCAGGTTGACGGGCCGTTCGCGGATCGATTGGCCGAGGGAAGGCGGTGCGTTGGGGAAGGCAAGCACACCGGGAACACTGGCCATCTTGGGCTGCATTTCCTTGATGATGTCGAGCGTGCTGCGGCTGCGCTCGCTCCAGTCTACCGTGCGGAAGAAGGCGACGCCGCGCTCGACCGTCGGATTTCCCGCGATGATGAATACGCGGTCGATTTCCTTGGCATCCGCGGCGATCTGTTCCAGACGGCGGGCGTATTTCTCTGTGTACTCGAGCGATGCGCCGTCCGGTCCGGTGATCGCGGTGAAGATCGTTCCGCGGTCTTCGGTCGGGGCGAGCTCTTTCTTCATGCCGGTTCCCAGCCAGACCAGTGCCCCGATGACAAGCAGGTAGACGAGAATCACGATCCAGCGTGCAGACAGCGTCAGCGACAGGAGGCGCCGGTATCCGGCAGTGATTCCATTGAGCACGCCCTCGATCGCCCGGTACGCGGCACCATGCTTTTCCTGGTGTTTCAGCATGATGGAACACATCATGGGTGACAGCGTTAGCGCGACAAAACCGGAGACGATCACCGCGCCGGCGAGGGTCAGTGCGAATTCGACAAACAGGCGGCCGGTGCGGCCCGGCGTAAAGGCAACCGGCGCATACACGGCAGCCAGCGTGAGCGTCATGGCAACCACCGCGAAACCGATTTCCTTGGCCCCCTTCAAGGCGGCCTCGAAAGGTTTCATCCCGTCCTCGATGTGACGGTAGATGTTTTCCAGCACGACAATTGCGTCGTCGACCACCAGGCCGATCGCCAGCACCAACGCCAGCAGGGTGAGCGTGTTAATCGTGAATCCGGCCAGTGACATCAGCGCAAACGAGCCGATCAGCGACACCGGTATCGTCACCAGCGGAATGATCGACGCGCGAAGCGAACGCAGGAATACGAAGATCACCAGCGCCACCAGCACGATCGCCTCGCCGATCGTCGTGTAGACGGACTGGATGGAACGTTCGATGAACAAGGTGTTATCGACCGAGATCGCAATCTTCACGCCTTGGGGCGCGAGTTCTTCGTTCAGCTTCGGCACTTCGGTCTTGACGTGGCCCGCCAGTTCCAGCGGGTTGGCCGTTGCCTGGCGAATCACGCCGAGCGACACGGCATTCTGGCCATTGAAGCGTACCGAAGTGCGTTCGGCGGCCGGACCGAGTTCGACGCTCGCAACATCCTTGACCCGGACGGCATAACCGTTGACCGTACGCACGATGATGTTCTCAAACTCCGCCGGCGTAGTCAGGTCGGTCTGGGACACGACGGAGAATTCGCGCTGGCGGGACTCGATGCGGCCTGCGGGCACCTCGACGTTCTGCCGCCTGAGCGCATCCTCCACGTCCGCGGGCGTCAGGCGGTAGGCGGCCAGCTTGTCGGGGTTGAGCCAGAGGCGCATTGCATACCGGCGTTCGCCACCGATTCTCACGTCGGCTGCACCCGGCAATAGCTGCAGGCGTGGCTTGACGATGCGGTTGGCAATGTCGGTGAGGTCGAGCTGCGACATGTTGTCGCTGGAAAACGAGAGCCAGATGATGGGGTTGGCGTCGGCCTCGACCTTGGCGATCACCGGTTCTTCAATGGTCTGCGGCAGCTTGGAACGCACGCGCGACACGCGGTCACGTACGTCGTTGGCCCCGGAGTCCGGATCCTTCTCGAGGCGGAAGCGGACCGTGATCTGGCTCTGCTCGGCACGCGAAATCGACGTCAGGACGTCGATGCCATCGATACCCGCGATCGAGTCCTCCATGGGCTTGGTGACCTGGGATTCGACGATCTCCGCGCTGGCGCCGGGGTAGCGCGTTTCTACCGTCACCACCGGTTCGTCGATCTTCGGGTATTCACGCACCGCCAGCCGGTTGTACGACACCAGGCCGATCAGCAGGATGATGAGCGACATCACCGTCGCGAACACGGGACGGCGGATACAGACATCGGACAAGACCATGATGCGCTCCGGTTAACTCTTGGGGGCGGGCGCCGTGGAGACGGTCGCAGGCTTGCCGTCCGGTCCGGTCATCTGGGCAATGCGGACCGGCGTGCCATCCTTCGACAACCGGATCTGCCCGGCGGTCACGACGGTGTCGCCCAGCTGCAGGCCTTGCACGATTTCCACTTTCGCAGCGCGGCGCAGGCCGGTCTTGACCTCGGTCCGCACGGCCTTGCCGTCGACGACCTTCCATACCGTGACCTTGTTGCCTTGGGGGACGATGGCTTCTTCGGGGACGACCATGGCGTTGTCGCGCTCGGCGAGGATCAGCCTGACACGGGCGAACATGCCCGGCTTGAGCTTGCCTTCGGGGTTTTCAATGCGACCGCGCAACAATGCCGAACGACCCGAACTATCGACTTGCGGATCGATTGCGTCGACACGTGCGCGGAAAGGCCTGCCCGGCAAGGCGTCCACAACCACTTCAATTCCCTGTCCCCGTTGCACCTGGTCTACATAGCGCTCCGGAACGCGGAAGTCGACCTTGACGCTGGATATGTCCTCCAGATTCACGAGGTCGGTGCCGTCTTTCACGTAATCGCCGACGCTGACGGTGCGAATGCCGACAATGCCGGAAAACGGTGCGCGGATTTCGAGCTTGGAGAGGCGCGCTTCGGCGAGCGCGAGCTTCGCTTCGAGCACCTGTACGTTAGCCTGGGACTCGTCGCGTGCGCGCTCGGAAATGAATTTCTGCTTGGCCAAGTCGGCGGTGCGTTCGAAGTTGGCCCGGGCGATGCCGAGTTCCGCCTTCGCCTGCTGCACTTCTGCCTGGTTGACGGTGGAGTCGAAGGCGATCAGTAACTGGCCCTTCTTCACTTGCTGGCCGTCGTTGAAGTTCAGTTTGGCAATTCGGCCGGACACTTCAGGGCGAATGACGACGGCCTCGTTCGAGCGGATCGAGCCGACAGAGTTGATATCGTCGACCAGGCGGGCCGTGCTGACCTGCGTGACGTCGACCGATACCGGAGAGGATGTGCCGCCACCGCCGGACTTCGCGCTGCTGCCCTGAGGCACCACCGTCTGTTCGGTCGGCCCCTGGGGCTGGCGCTGAACGTAATAGGCGTAGGCACCAAGAGCGGAAATGCCGATGGCGGCGATGGCGGGATACAGGAGTCTCCGGGCGTTCATGTGCTCGTCTGCGCGTGTAAATAATTAGTGACAACATCTGTTGCCAACGAGCGAATGTAGCATATCGGCGCAATCAGGACACGGAGGCTACGCCGAGGTTGGCCAAGGCGTCGGCGCGCTCGTTTCCTTCGTGTCCCGCATGCCCCTTCACCCAGCGCCATTCGATCTTGTGCTGCGCCTGCGCGGCGTCCAGCGCCTGCCACAGGTCGGCATTCTTCACCGGCTCCTTCGCGGCAGTTTTCCAGCCGCGTGCCTTCCAGCCATGGATCCATTCGCTGATGCCCTTCTGCACGTACTGGCTATCAGTATGGACAATGACATCGCAGGGCCGTTTCAATGCGGAGAGCGCTTCGATCACGGCTTTCTGTTCCACCCGGCTGTTGGTGGTGTTCTGCTCGCCGCCGTACAACTCCTTCTTGTGCGCGCCGGCAA
>DASPMV010000049.1:0-76668 GCA_035626875.1 Noviherbaspirillum sp.
GCGGGCAGCTGGATCTACATCGGCAGCCAGGGCATCGTGCAGGGCACCTATGAAACCTTCGGCGAAGCCGGCCGCCAGCACTACAACGGCGACTGGGCCGGCCGCTGGATCCTGACCGCCGGCTTGGGCGGCATGGGCGGCGCGCAGCCGCTGGCCGCGACACTGGCCGGCGCCGTCTCGCTGAACATCGAATGCCAGCAGAACAGCATCGACTTCCGCCTGCGCACCCGCTATGTCGACAAGCAGGCCAAGGACATCGACGACGCGATTGCGCTGATCAAGCACCACACCGCACGGAAGGAAGCCGTATCGATCGCGCTGCTGGGCAACGCCGCCGAGATCCTGCCGGAACTGGTCAGGCGTGCGAAAGCCGGCGGCATCAAGCCAGACCTGGTCACCGACCAGACTTCGGCGCACGACCTCGTCAACGGCTACCTGCCGCTAGGCTGGACGATCGAGCAATGGAAGGCCGCGCAGAAGGACCACAGCCGGCATGCAGAGCTGACCGCCGCCGCTGCAAAGTCCTGCGCGGTGCATGTGCAGGCGATGCTGGATTTCCATGCGATGGGCATCCCGACCGTGGACTACGGCAACAACATCCGCCAGGTCGCCTTCGATGCCGGCGTCAAGGACGCATTTGATTTCCCCGGCTTCGTGCCGGCCTACATCCGTCCGCTCTTCTGCGATGGCAAGGGCCCGTTCCGCTGGGTGGCACTGTCAGGCGATCCGGAAGATATTTACAAGACGGATGCCAAGATCAAGGAACTGTTCCCGGAGAACAAGCACGTGCACAACTGGCTGGACATGGCACGCAACCGCATTTCCTTCCAGGGCTTGCCGGCGCGCATCTGCTGGCTCGGCATGGGCGAGCGTCACATTGCCGGCCTCGCCTTCAACGAAATGGTGAAGAATGGTGAACTCAAGGGCCCGATCGTGATCGGCCGTGACCACCTCGATACCGGCTCCGTCGCCAGCCCGAACCGCGAGACGGAAAGCATGAAAGACGGCACCGATGCCGTGTCCGACTGGCCGCTGCTCAATGCGCTGCTGAACACCGCCGGCGGCGCGACCTGGGTGTCGCTGCACCATGGCGGCGGCGTCGGCATGGGCTACTCGCAGCATTCCGGTATGGTGATCGTCGCCGACGGCACCGATGCGGCAGCAAAGCGACTCGCACGCGTGCTGGTCAACGACTGCGGTTCGGGCGTGATGCGCCATGCTGACGCCGGTTACGAAGCCGCGGTAGCATGCGCAAAACGCAACGGCCTGAACCTGCCGATGATCAAGTAAAGCACCCGTGACGCGCACGACGCACCCAACCGATTCAAGATACCCGAAAGCAATCGACCAATGACAAACAGCCTTACCCTGCAACCCGGCCAGATGACCCTGACGGACCTGCGCAAGATCTGGCGCGATGCCATCCCGCTCACGCTGGCCCCCTCCGCCTATGAGGCGATCAACACGTCGGCAGCCACGATCCACAAGATCGTGGTACGCGGCGCTCCCGCCTACGGCATCAACACCGGCTTCGGCAAACTGGCGAAGACGCACATCCCGAACGACCAGCTGGAAGAACTCCAGCGCAACCTGATCCTGTCGCATTCCGTGGGCAGCGGTGAGCTGATCGCCGATGAAGTGGTGCGTCTGATCCTCGCGATGAAGATCGGCAGCCTCGCGCGCGGCTACTCGGGTATCCGTGCCTCGGTGATCGACACCATGATCGCCGTCTACAACGCGGGCATCATGCCCTGCATACCAAGCAAGGGATCCGTCGGTGCGTCCGGCGACCTCGCCCCGCTGTCGCACATGACCCTCACCCTGATGGGCGAAGGCGACGCCCGTGTCGATGGCCGCATCGTGCCGGCGAAGGAAGCACTCGCCGCCGCCGACATTGAACCGGTCACGCTGGCGGCAAAGGAAGGCCTTGCGCTGATCAATGGGACCCAGGTCTCGACCGCGCTCACCCTGCACGGCCTGTTCCTTGCCGAACGCATGCTGGAGGCCGCGACTGTCGCCGGCGCGCTCTCTGTCGATGCGGCCAAGGGCAGCGACGCGCCCTTCGACCCGCGCGTGCATGTCGTGCGTGGCCAGCCCGGCCAGATCGCGGTAGCAAAGATCTACCGCCAGCTACTGTCCGGCAGCGAGATCCGCCGCTCACATCTTGAAAACGACGAGCGCGTGCAGGACCCGTACAGCCTGCGCTGCCAGCCGCAGGTGATGGGCGCTTGCCTCGACGTCATCGGCAATGCCGCACGCACCCTGCTGATCGAGGCGAACGCCGTCACGGACAATCCGCTGGTCTACGCGGAAGAAGGAGACGTCATCTCCGGTGGCAACTTCCACGCCGAGCCGGTCGCCTTCGCCGCCGATTCGCTGGCGCTCGCCCTGGCCGAAGTCGGCGCACTGTCCGAGCGCCGTATCGCGCTGCTGATCGATTCCACCCTTTCCGGCCTGCCGCCCTTCCTGGTCGCATCGTCCGGCCTCAACTCCGGCTTCATGATCGCGCATGTGACGGCCGCCGCGCTCGCCTCGGAAAACAAGTCGCTCGCGCATCCCGCCAGCGTCGACAGCCTGCCGACCTCGGCCAACCAGGAAGACCACGTAAGCATGGCGACTTTTGCCGGCCGGCGTCTGCACGAGATGGCTCAGAACACAGCCACCATCGTCGGCATTGAACTACTGGCCGCCGCGCAAGGTGTCGACTTCCACCGCCCGCTCAACACCTCGCCGCTGCTGTCCCAGGTACAGCAGCGCTTGCGCCAGCGCGTCGCCTTCTACGAAAAAGACCGCCTGTTTGCGCCGGATATCGAAGCGGCCAAGCAGATGGTGCTGCGCGGCGAGCTGAGCGCCACCTGCCAGGACCTTTTCGCGGGCCTGTACGCCGCCTAGGAGCCAACATGCACGAAAAGCCAGACATGACCCGCTGGCAAGGCCGCACCGATGCTGAGGAAGGTGAGCTCGGCATGCGCTGGCACCAGATCGTCAAGCCCCTGGAAGACTGCACGGAAGCCGGCGGTGTCGCGCTGATCGGCTTCGCCTGCGACGCCGGCGTTGCGCGCAATCATGGCCGCACGGGTGCCCGGCAAGGGCCGGCAGCGCTGCGCCGTGTGCTGGGCAATACGCCGGTCCATCGCTGCCGCTCGCTGGCCGATGCCGGCGATGTCGTTTGTAGCGGCGATGACCTGGAAGCGGCACAGGAAGAACTGGCCGGCGTGGTCGCCAACGCCCTGGCACGCGGCAAGCTTCCCGTCGCGATGGGCGGCGGCCACGAGATCGCGTTCGGCTCCTTCAGCGGGCTTGCGCGCCACCTCGGACCGCGCGAGCAGGCGCCGCGCATCGGCGTCATCAACCTCGATGCGCATTTCGACCTGCGGATGGCCGAACGCGCAAGTTCCGGAACACCCTTCCGCCAGATCGCCGAAGACTGCCAGGCGCGCGGCTGGCCGTTCCATTACTGCGTGCTCGGCATCAGTGAATTCGGCAACACGGAGGCCCTGTTCGAACGTGCGCGCTCCCTCGGCGTGCGCTGGTTGCTTGACGAGGAGTTGCATGTCGCTGCGTTGGACAAGGTACGTGCGGTGCTTGCCGACTTCATTGCGCAAGTCGACCACGTGTACTTCACCGTTTGCCTCGATGTGCTGCCGGGAGCGGTCGCGCCCGGCGTCAGCGCCCCCGCAGCACGGGGCGTCCCGCTCGACGTGGTGGAGCCGGTGATCGACATGGTGGCCGGCAGCGGCAAGCTGCGCCTCGCCGACTTTGCCGAGTTGAATCCTGGCCACGACGTCGACCAGCGCACCGCGCGCGTCGCCGCTCGGCTGCTTGCGCGCGTCGTCGAACGCAGCCATTCGTAGGCACACATCACATTCAGGGAAGCACAGGATGACTGAACAGCCCCCTACCTGGGACAGCCTGTGGATCAATGTCCACCTCGCGACCATGGACACGCCGGGCACCTATGGCGAAATCCGGGACGCTGCCATCGCAGTGCGGGACGGGCGCATCGCCTGGCTAGGGCCGCAAAGCCAGCTCCCCCGTCATCACGCAACGGTGACGCATGACGGCAAGGGCCGCTGGCTCACGCCGGGGCTGATCGATTGCCATACGCACATCGTTTACGCCGGAAGCCGCAGCGACGAGTTCGAGGCACGCCTCAACGGCGCGACCTACGAAGACATTGCCAGGCGCGGCGGCGGCATCATGTCCACCGTGCGCGCCACGCGCGCGGCGAGCGAGGACGCACTGCTCGACGCCAGCCTGACGCGCGTGCAGAACCTGCTTGCCGAAGGCGTCACCACGCTGGAAATCAAGTCCGGTTACGGGCTCGACCTTGAGTCGGAACGGAAGATGCTGCGCGTCGCCCGGCGTATCGGGGCATCCATGCCGGTGCGCGTACGCACCAGTTTCCTCGGCGCGCACGCCCTGCCGCCGGAATTTGCCGGGCAGGCAGACCGCTATCTCGACCTGGTATGCGACACCATGCTGCCCGCGCTGGCGGCCGAAGGACTCGTCGATGCGGCGGACGCCTTCTGCGAAACGATCGGGTTCACTCCGGCCCAGACGGCACGCGTCTTCGAAGCGGCACGCAGGCATGGGTTACCGGTCAAGCTGCATGCAGAGCAGCTGTCAGACCAGGGCGGGGCGGCGCTCGTCGCGCAGTATGGGGGCCTGTCGGCAGACCATCTGGAATATCTGTCGCCGGAAGGCATTGCAGCCATGCGGCGTGCGGGAACCGTCGCCGTGCTGCTGCCCGGCGCGTTCTACTTCCTTCGCGAAACAAAACTCCCCCCGCTTGCAGGCTTGCGTGAAGCCGGCGTTCCTATCGCCGTGTCGACCGATTGCAATCCCGGCACGTCGCCGATGACCTCATTGCTGCTCGCGATGAACATGGCCTGCACCCTGTTCAGGATGACGCCGCAGGAAGCGCTTGCCGGCACGACGATCCATGCGGCGAAGGCGCTCGGCGTGGCAGACCAGGTGGGGAGCCTGGCGGTCGGGAAGGCTGCGGATTTTGCGGTGTGGGAGATTGAACGCCCGGGGGATCTGGCGTATGCGATTGGCGGGAATCCGTGCCGGTGCGTGGTGAATGGCGGGAATGCGCGGTTTACCGGACACTGAAGTACTCCCCTCTCCCGACCGCGGGAGAGGGGAACACCTAACTTCTCCCGATCATCTCCCGCAACGGTTCCCACACCATCCCCGCGGAGATATCCCTCATGCAGCGATGATGCCCAAGCGGGCACTCGCGCTCCCTGCATGGCGAGCATTCGATGCCAAGGAAGATTGACTTCGCGACGTCCGAGAACGGTGGCGCGTGCAGCGGATCGGTCGGGCCGTAAATGGCAATGATCGGACGGTTGAGCGCCGAGGCAATGTGCAGCAGGCCGGAGTCGTTGCTCACCATCGCGTGGGCACAGGCAATCAACGCCACCGCCTCGTCAAGCTTCGTGACGCCGGCAAGGTTGTGCAGGCCCGGCACAAGGGCGGCGATTTCATCGCACACTTCCTTGTCCTTGGGCGACCCCATCAGCACGACCTGTGCATCGCTACGCTCGCTGCGAATGGCCTTGGCCAGTTCTGCAAAATGCGTGGTCGGCCAGCGCTTGGCGGAACCGAATTCCGCTCCGGGGGCGAACAGCACCAGCGGGCGTTTCATGCTGAGTCCGACGTGCAAGGCGACTTCCGCCATGCGCTCCTCGGACACGAACAATGACGGCCTGGGCAACGCGGAAGGTGGCGGGACGTCTTTTGCCGGCGGGTTGGCGAGCGCGGCGTAGAACGACACCATCGGCCGCGGCGCGTCGCGGTTGTCGTGGTGAATCACGTTCAACAGCCCGTAGCGCATTTCGCCCTTGTACCCGACACGCTTCGGGATGCCGGCCAGCCAGGGAATAAGTGCAAACTTCAGCGTATTGGGCAGCACGTAGGCGTCGGCGTAACCGCGAGTACGCAGCATCGCTGCGTATTCACGGCGTTCGCGCAGTTGCAGCGCGCCGTGCCGGAAAGGGGCCTCGAGCACGCTATCCACTTCCTGCATGGCGCGCCATACCGGCGCCACCCATGCAGGCGCAAGCACGTCGATCGAGCGATCCGGATGCCTGTCGCGCAGCAGGCGCAGGAGCGGCTGCGCCATGACTGCATCGCCGATCCAGTTCGGCGAGATGACCAGCGTGCGCGGCACGCCCTCGACAGGGACGCTCATTTACTGCGCGGCACGCGGCCCATCAGGAAGAATTCCTCGTTCGGCCGCATCGAGATGGCGTTGGCCATGCGGTTCGAGAGACCAAAGAACGCAGTAATGGCAGCGATGTCCCAGATGTCTTCATCGTCGAAGCCATGCGTGCGCAACACCGTATAGTCGTCGTCATTCACTTCGTGCGAACGCAGGCAGACCTTGATGGCGAAATCGAGCATTGCCTTTTGCCGCGGCGTGATGTCGGCCTTGAGGTGGTTCACCGCAACCTGGTCGGCCACCAGCGGCTGCTTCGCATAGATGCGCAGCAAGGCGCCGTGGGCCACCACACAGTACAGGCAATGGTTCTTCGCACTGGTGGCGGTGACGATCATTTCACGATCGGCCTTGGTCAGGCTGCCGGTCTCCTTGAGCATCAGCGCGTCATGGTAGGCAAAGAAGGCGCGGAACTCCGCCGGGCGGTGGGCCAGCGTCAGGAACACGTTCGGGACGAATCCGGCTTTTTCCTGCACGGCCAGGATCATGTTCTTCATGTCGTCCGGCAGCGCATTGATGTCGGGAACGGGAAAGCGGGAAATCGGTGCAGTGTTGCTCATTCTTCGGTCTCCTTGGCGAACTGTAGGTGATACAGGTTGGCGTAAACGCCGTTCTTTTCCAGCAATTCCGTATGCGTTCCGGTTTCCGCGATGCTGCCGTCGGCGAGGACCACGATACGGTCCGCGCGTTCGATCGTGGACAGGCGGTGCGCGATGACGAGCGTGGTGCGGCCCTGCATCAGCTCTTCCAATGCCGCCTGCACCGCGCGTTCCGATTCGGTGTCAAGCGCCGAGGTCGCTTCGTCGAGAATCAGGATCGGCGCGTCCTTGTAAATGGCACGCGCAATCGCCAGGCGCTGGCGCTGCCCGCCAGACAGGCGGCTGCCGTTGTCGCCGATCATGGTGTTCATGCCTTCCGGCAGGCCGGCGATCACGTCGGTCAGGTGGGCCGCCTTCGCGGCGGCTTCGACGCGCTTCATGTCGGGATTGGCGTCGCCGTAAGCAATATTGGCCGCCACGGTATCGTCGAACAGCACCACATGTTGGCTCACCATGGCGATCTGCGCACGCAGGCTGGCAAGCGAAATGCCCTCGATCGGCTCTCCGTCGACACGGATTTCGCCGGACGACACGGGATAGAAACCCGGCACAAGATTGACCAGTGTCGACTTGCCGCCGCCGGACATGCCGACGAATGCAACGGTTTCGCCCGGCTCGATGGTGAGGTTGACCCCCGTGAGCGCCGGTTGCTTCTGTTCAGGATAGGTGAAGCCGACGTCAACGAATTCGAGTTTGCCGCGCGCGCGTCCCGGCAGGACCTTACCGGTCGTGCGTTCCGGTTCGGCATCGATCAGCGCGAACACGGCATCGGCTGCTGCCATACCGCGCTGCAAAGGACCATTGACTTCCGCCAGACGCTTGAGCGGTGTGAGCAGCATCAGCATCGCGGTGATGAAGGAAGCGAAACTGCCGACGGTCGTGGTGCCGTTGCTGGCCTGGACCAGCGCGATCACGATCACGATGGACACCGCAAATGCCGTCATCAGCTGCGTGACCGGCACGGTGGCGGCAAAGGTGGTCGCCATGCGCATCGAGTAGCCGCGCAGCGTTTCCGCGCGCTGCTTGAATCGCTTGCGTTCGTACTCCTGGCCGCCGAAAATCTTGATCACCTGCTGCGCGCGCGTGGTTTCCTCGATCACCTGCGTCATCTCCGCGTTGATGGTGAGGAAATGCGTATTGAGCCGGCGCAGGCGCTTGCCGGTAATACGGACGACGACAGCGATCAGCGGAATCAGGACCAGCGTGATGAGGGTCAGCGCCGGGTTCAGGTAGAACAGGTAGCCGAGCAGGCCGATGACCGTCAGCGTGTCGCGAATCATGGAGGTGAACACATTGCGCAGCATGTCGACGATCTGCTGCACTTCGAACATCATGGAATTGATCACGCGCCCGACGGACGACTGCGCATAGAACCCCATTGGTACGTCGAGCAGGCGCACGAACGTCATGTACCGCAGTTCGTTCAGGAGCCGCGTCGTCACCCAGGCCAGCATGTAGTTGGTCATGAAGGTGGAGAATCCCCGCAGCGCGAAGATGCCGATCACGAAGGCCGGAACCAGCCAGAGGGAGAAGCTGACCTTGCCGCCGAAGCCGTTGTCCAGCAGCAGCTTCATCATCGCCGCAAGCGTTGGCTCGGTGGCAGCCGTGATCACCATGCCGAGCAAGGCCAGCAGCAGGCGCCCCTTGTACGGCACGACCATGCGGGACAGCCGTTTCAGGTGGGGGGACAGCTTCATGGGAAAACTCGTTGCATTTGTGATGTCAGACCGGCAAGCCGGGTAATTGTTGCTGGTCGTTGATTATAGAGGATGGGCCCTGCTGCCGGGCAGGTTGCGCATCAGGGGAAGGCAAGGCAATCAGGTATACTCGCCCGCAGTTTTCGCGCCGCCTGGTGCGGTTTTCCATGCAAGGCTATCAACACATGCTGATCTCGGTCATCGTCACCACCTACAACCGCCCCGATGCGCTGGCCGCCGTGATCCGCGCCCTGCTCGACCAGACGGACCCGAACTTCGAGGTCATCATCGCCGATGACGGTTCCGGCCAGCCGACGCGCGATGCCCTGGCCACCTTTCGCAATGCGCCGCATGCCAGCGGCATGAAACGGCTGGTGCATGCCTGGCAGCCTGACGACGGTTTCCGAGCATCGGCCGCGCGCAACCTCGGCGTGCACGCGTCCAAGGGCGAATACCTGGTTTTCCTCGACGGCGACTGCGTCCCCCGTCCTGACTACATCGCCCGCCACCGCCTGCTGGCGGAAAAAGGATTCATGGTGTCTGGCAGCCGCGTGCTGCTGTCCGAGCCCTTCACGAAGGAAGTCCTGTCGTCCGCCGACCCGATCCACAAGCGCGGACTGGGCTACTGGCTGCGCCAGCGCCTGGCCGGCAATACCAACAAGATCGTGCCGCTGTTGCATTTTCCGAACACCGGTATGCGCCACTACCGCGCGGTCAAATGGAACCGCATCAAGAGCTGCAACCTGGCGATCTGGCGCAGCGACTATGTGACGGTCGATGGATTCGACGAAAGCTTCGTCGGTTGGGGACATGAGGATGCAGACGTGGTGCTGCGCCTCGCGCGCCATGGCATCCGGCGCAAGGGCGGCGCGTTCTCGACCGAGGTTTTCCACCTCTGGCATCGGGAGAATACGCGCGCGACGGAATCGGAAAACCGCAAGCGCGTCGAAGATCGCATGAAGACGGGCGTCATCCGTGCCGACGCAGGGCTATCCTCGCATCCCAAGGCCGAAGACCGGATCGACGTCATCTGCAGCTGATGCGCCCTATCTGATGGTCAGCCGGGTGACCTCGTCTGCGATACGGTCCCAGGTGAAGGACTTGGCGAACGCAAGGTTGTCCCTGCTCGTCGCCTCCCAGTACGCACGATCCTCGAATTTCACGATCTCCTGCTTCCACGCCGCAGCATCGAGATGCGCGGCATACCGCGGGTGCTCGTGTGCCCATACCTCGATGCTGTCGAGCCGATGCGTAATGACGGGAATGCCGGCGGCCATCGCTTCGAGGATGGTAAGCCCGAAGCTTTCCAGGTCGGTCGGATGAAGCAGCAGGAAGGCTTTCCGCAGCAATCCGATCACCTCCTCCTGCCGCTTGCGCCCGTGGAACACGATGCCGGGCGAGCGTTCATGCTTGTCCAGCAATTCCTGGTGCAGCGGCCCGTCGCCCACGATGTCCAGCTGATACCCGCGCCCGGCCAAGCCGCTTGCAGCAAAGAAGTCCGCCAGCCAGTCGACATGCTTGCTCTTGTCCAGGCGGCCGACGAAGACCAGCCGCCGTGACTCGGGAAACCCGGGGGCACTCTCAGGGAAAAACGGCTCATCGACGCCCAATGGCAGCGAGGCCACTTGCACGCCCCACTTGCGTTGGGCACGCGGCGCGGCGCGGTAACCGAAGAAGAATACGTCCTGTGCCGGTACCCTCCGGAAGAACCGACGCATCGACACGCCGGGCAGGAAATGCCTGAAACGCGCGCGCAATGCCGGATATTGCTTTTCCAGCAGGAAGGCGTCTGCTTCGTAGAAGGTCAGGATGGCATCGAAGGAAGCGAGGTCGATGTTGCTCTTGGCCAGGGAACGGAAGAAGGTACGGCTCTCGATCTTGAACCTGCTCGTCATCAGCAGCTTGCTGAGCACCTTGTTGAAGCGGGAGTCGCGACCGGCGAACGGAATAGTACGCAACGTATAGCCGCTGGCATCGACCAGGACCTTTGCGCCGTTCCCCGGATCGCCGCTGAGCACGGTCAGGCGGACCTTGTCCTTCATCCGCCGCGCGAGCTGGCTGACCACGGTCTCTGTACCGCCGATGTAGCAGGCCACCGTCGGGCAGATGAACAGCACCTTCATCGACCAACCCCGCGCAATCCGGGAGCGAAGGAGAACGCGCTGCGCAGCAGGCCCCCTGCCAACCCGATGAACAGCATCAGCCAGACATGGCTGACGGTGCCGCGGAACATGGTATTGGTAAAACTTCCCACGATGCATACCACCGCAAACGCAAACAGCACTCCACCCTCAAGCGTTGCGCGCTGCCGCCATCCGCTCAGCAGCAAGGCAACGTAGAGCCAGACCAGCGCCGCCAGCCCCGGCAACCCGTAGCTCGATGCGAAGTACAGGAAAGCATTGTGCGGCTCGACGAATTCCACTCCCTGCCCTGTCTTCGGCGTGCTGTGCCACACCTTGTTGAACCCTTCCGGCCCGGCGCCGAGCCACAGATGATCATGGATGATGGCCGCTGCCGTCCGCCACATTTCATAGCGGTAGCCGAGGGAGGTCTCCGTCACCTCGCTCTGCAACAAGGTCAGATCGTTCACGGCAGCCTCGATACGCGTCTGCACGCGCGGCGACATGAGCAGGACGGCCACCGCAATCACGGAGACCAGCACCACCCTCCACATGCTCGCGCGCGGGAAAATGTTGAAGAAGACAAAGGGCATCAGCACCAGGACAGCCAGCATGCCGCTGCGGCCGTCGCCCGTCAGCAGGCCGGCGTAAAAGCCGGCCATGAGCAACAGGGTGAACCAGCGCACGCGCCTGTCCTGCTCGTGGCGATAGAGGACGGACAGCAGCACGATGGCCATTGCCAGCAGCTGCGAGTAAAGGATGTAGTTGCCGAGCGCCGATGGCGTCCACGACGGCGCAATCCAGCCCAGCGTCGTCGCCGTCGAATAACAGAAGGCGACGAACATGCCGGCGACGAATGCGCGCAGCCATGGCAGCACGGGATACGTACTCGATGCAAGGACAGTGCCGTATGCCAGCAGCCAGTAATACGACAGCCCGAGATGCGACATGGCGGCGGCACGGTCGTCATGCACGACGAGCGACAGCAGCGGCAAGGCGGCAAGTACCAGCGCCGGCGGGACCCAGCCAAGCGTTCGCCAGCGACGTAAGGCATCCAGGCCGGTGCCCGATGCAAAGAACAGCGCGAATGCCGCCGCCAGCGCGACGAACAGCAACGCCTTGGAGATGGGGAGGAAAAAGAAGGCAACGCAAAACGCTGTCTGGGCAGCGTTTCCGGTGGGCGCCGAATTCCCGTGGTATGCGACCGATGTCATAAATTCTTGTAATCGTGTGAGGCCGGTCGCGAGGCGTGAATCGGGGTGACGCGTCTGACTGCCAGAGCGGATTATAGCGGTCATCCGTACGGCAGTTGTATTTTGGAAAGGCGAAAAGAAAAAAGGCAGGACCAGCCTGCCTTTGGAAGGACTGCGAGCGGCTTACTTGCTCTTTTCGGCCTTGTCCTCTGCCTTGTCAGCCTTCGCATCCGCAGTGGCAGCTGCCTTGTCAGCTTTCGCCTCTGCCTTCTTCTTGGTCGCCTTTGCTTCAGCCTTGGCCTTGTCCTTCTCCGCCTTGGCATCAGCCTTCTCTGCCTTCTCGTCGGCCTTGGCCGCGTCCTTCGCTGCCTTCGAGTCCGACTTGCTGTCCTTGGTCATCGTCCCCGAAGACTTGTCTGCGGGCGAAGCAGTGTGCGCCGCAGCGAAGGCGGTGGACGTAAATACACTGGCAATCAGCAGGGCAATCAGTTTTTTCATGGGAGACCTTTCTCGAATGGTTAAACGAATGGTTTGTTTACTAGTCTAGTCATCCGCCCGATTCGCCTGTTAACAAAACATAAAAAGTTACACATTTCGTCAGCACATGATTCATACCGGAAATCACATCAGAATTCGTCCCAGTGGGGACGGGGTCCAAAGTACTCCGCCAGGTGGTCAATGAAGGCGCGCACCTTCGGTTGCATGTATCGATTGGGCAAGTAAGTCATGTACAGCGACATGCCGGGATTGGCAATCGCATCGGGAAGGATGATCTTCAGGCGACCGCTTTTCACATGATGGCCGAGGATGTAGGTCGGAAAAAGGACAATGCCCATGCCGCCAAGGGCAAGCTGCAGCAGCGCCTCCGAATTGTTGATACGGCACTTGCCGCCGACGTTGACGGCCACTTCCTTGTTGCCGACCATGTAGCGCCATCCGTCGCGGTTAGGCGGGATGCCGTGGTACAGAAGGCAGTCATGCTGCATCAGTTCCTGCGGCGTTTGAGGCGTTCCCCGCCGCGCTAGGTATTCCGGTGACGCGCACGTCACCCAGCGCAAGGGCGCGATCTGCCGGGCAACCATGGTTTGGGCGGGATGGTCGGTAATGCGGATGGCCAGGTCGTAGCCCTCCTCGACGATATCGATGATGCGGTCGCTCGCATTCAGCTCGACCTCGACCTTGTCGTAGCGCTTGAGGAAGGCCTGGATGGCCGGCGCAAGGTGCAGGGACGCGAAGATCACCGGGGACGTGATGCGCAGGACGCCGCGCGGCTCCGCCTGCAACTGCGTGACCGTCTCTGCCGCGGCGTCGATCTCCTGCGCGATGCGGGCGCAATGCTCGTAAAACGCAGCCCCGATCTCCGTCAGGCTCATCCGGCGCGTCGTCCGGTTGAGCAGGCGCACGCCGAGCGCGCTTTCCAGGGCGCCGATCTGCTTGCTGACCAGCGACTTCGACGTCTTCAACTCCTCGGCAGCCGCCGAGAAGCTCCGGGTTTCCACCACCTTCGCAAAGGTCATCATCTCCGAAAGATGTTCCATGCGCCCCTCCATTGTCCACATACAGAAACAATATTATTACTTTTTACGCGATTGTAAATATGCGAGAACAAACCATAATGAGCTTCGTGGAGGCCACGAGACCTCCCGACTCGGAAAGAAGGAGCTCATCATGCAAGCCAAAGTCCACAAGACTGTCGCACACATCGCCCATCACCGCCGTGACGGTGCCACTTCACGCGCGGCCCTGGAACTGAACCCGGCCGGGGAAATCCTTTCCCTGCGTGCCAGCCAGCACATGCACCTGCCGCAGGCACGCGGGTGGGCAGTACGGGCGCTTGCGGGCGCCGTCTGGATCGCGCAGGACGGCGATATCCGGGACGTGATCTTGGAAGCGGGTGATTGCATCGTGCTCGACCGCGCCACGCCGGCCCTGTTCTCTCCGCTCGGCGAGGCACGCATCAGTCTTTCACGCGAATCCGGACGCTGCACCTCGGCACGCCAGGCTACCGTACTCCCGGCCACACCCCGCGCCGCGTTCGCCTGATCCGGAGGCCATCATGCTCAGCCTGCTGCCCTTCCCGATCGGCTGGAAGCAACTGCTGCCGTTCCGCTCACCGTCCACGCGCGAAGTCCATGACACCTGGCGGCTCAAGGATGGCACCGCGGTCACGCTGCGCGCGACACGTGCCGATGACGGCGAACTCATCCAGGAACTCGTGCGCGGCCTGTCGATGAAGTCGCGTTACCACCGCTTCTTCAGCCCCATCCATGAACTGACGCCGCGCATGCTCGAGCGCTTCACGCACAACGCGGCGACGGACGCGATGACCGTTGTGGCAACGGTCCAGCAAGACGGCAAGGAAGTCGCGATCGCAATGGCGCAGTATGTGGCCGATCCCTATCCTGCGCGCTGCGACTTCGGCGTCGTGGTCGCGGACGACTGGCAACGGAGCGGTCTGGGCAGGAAACTGATCGAATCACTGATCTGCATCGCGCGTGCTGCCGGTTTCGAACGGATCGAGGGCGATGTGCTGGTAGAGAATGTGTCGATCCATCGGCTGATGCACGACATGGGGTTCAGGTTCGGGCGGCATCCGGATGGGGCGTATCTGAGCCGGGTGAAGAAACCCTTGGTGGCGGAAGAGTGGAAGTGCACGCCATTGACGGCGTTGGTGGCGAAGGAACGGATGCAGGGGACGGCAAACCCAGCTTAAGCACTACTCCCTTCTCCCGCAGGCGGGAGAAGGGTCGGGGATGAGGGTGTTTGCAATACCTCCTGCCGCCTTGGCAATCTCCCTCACCCCAACCCCTCTCCCGCCTACGGGAGAGGAGCTAATTAATACTCCACCGTCGCGCCCTTCACCCCGAGCTTCTCGAACAGCATCTGCTTCAACCCATCCGCCGGCGCCACGCGCCAGTCATCAGCCAGACGGATCTCGCAGGCGCCCACGCCTTCCTGCACGTAACGCATCATCAGCGGCAAGCCATTCTCCGAACGGTACGGCGCCAGGATCGTCTTCATCTGCGCCGCATCGAGCCGGGTCGTCAGCGAGAACGCGAACTGCTTGCCGAACTGTACGCGTGCCATGGCGATGTCCATTACCTTTTCTGCCGTGATGCGCACGCCGCCGTTGAAGCGGTCTTCCGTGACCTTGCCCACCACCGCCAGGAATTCATCTTCCTTGAACAGCTGCTTGTTGGCTTCGTAGATTTCGCTGTACACCGTCACATCGACCGCCGCCGTGCCGTCGTCCAGCGTCGCGATGACCATCTTGCCGCGCTGGGTCATCTGCACGCGCACCGCGCTGATGATGCCGGCGAGCAGGCGCGGATCGCGCGACGGCTCGAGGCTCAGCAGCTTGGTCTTGATGAACTTGCGCACTTCACCTTCATAGGCATTGAACAGGTGGCCGGACAGGTAGAAGCCGAGTGCCAGCTTTTCTTCGGTGAGCCGCTGCTTGTCGCTCCATGGCGGCACCTGCACGTATTCCGGCGGCGGCTCCATGTCGCTGTCTTCGCCGCCGAAGAGGCTGACCTGGTTGGCCGAAGCGTGCGCCTGCTCGGCGCACTCCATCGCAAAATTGACCGACGCGAACAGGATGCCGCGGTCGACGCCGAAACAATCCATCGCACCCGCACGGATCAGCGCCTCGATGGTCCGCCGATTGATCTGCTTCTTGTCCACGCGCTTGACGAAGTCGAACAGGTCCTTGAACGGCCCGCCCTCCTTGCGCGCGGCGATGATCGCTTCGATCGCATTCTGGCCGGAACCTTTTACCGCGCCGAGACCGTAGCGGATCTGCATCGACTTCTTGCCCGGCTCGCCCACTGGCACGAAGCGGTACTCGGACAGGTTGATGTCCGGCGGCAACATCTTCAGCTTGCAGATGTCGATCGCGTCCTCGACGAGGATCTTGATCTTGTCGGTATCGTCCATGGCCAGCGACATGTTGGCTGCCATGAACGCGGCGGGATGGTGGGCCTTCAGGTAGGCGGTGTGGTACGACAGCAGCGCATACGCGGCCGCGTGCGACTTGTTGAAGCCGTAGCCCGCGAACTTCTCCATCAAGTCGAAAATCTCGTCGGCCTTCTCCTGCGTCAGCCCATTCTTCGCCGCGCCCTCACGGAAGATCAGGCGGTGCTGCGCCATTTCTTCCGGCTTCTTCTTGCCCATCGCGCGGCGCAGCAAGTCCGCGCCGCCAAGCGAGTAGCCGCCGATCACCTGCGCCATCTGCATCACCTGCTCCTGATACACCATGATGCCGTAGGTTTCGGAGAGGATGCCCTCGGTACGCGGGTCGGGGTATTCGAACTTCTCGCCGTGCTTCCGTTTGCAGAAGTCGGGAATCAGGTCCATCGGGCCCGGACGATAGAGCGCCACCAGCGCAATAATGTCCTCGAAGCGGTCGGGACGCGCGTCTTTCAGCATGCCTTGCATGCCGCGGCTTTCCAGCTGGAACACGGCGACCGTTTTCGCCTTGGTCAACAGTTCGTACGACGCCTTGTCGTTCAATGGCAGCTTGGCCAGGTCGAACTCGGCCATCGCCGGATCGAGCATCTTGATGTAGCGCACCGCGCGATCAAGAATCGTCAGCGTCGTCAGGCCAAGAAAGTCGAACTTCACCAGGCCGACAGCTTCCACGTCGTCCTTGTCGTACTGCGACACCACGCCCGCGTCGCCGCCCTGCGTGTACAGCGGACAGAAATCGGTCAGCTTGCCGGGTGCGATCAGCACGCCGCCGGCGTGCATGCCGATGTTGCGGGTGATGCCTTCGACCTGCTGCGCGAGGTCGAGCAACTGCTTGACCTCCTCTTCATTCTCGAGACGCTCCTTGAGCAGCGGTTCTTCCTCGATGGCCTCGGCAATCGACACCTGCTTGCCCGGCTTGAACGGGATCAGCTTGGACACGCCGTCGCAGAAGGTATAGCTCATGTCGAGCACGCGGCCCACGTCGCGCACTGCGCCCTTGGCCGCCATCGTGCCGAAGGTCGCGATCTGCGACACCGCCTCGCGGCCGTAGCGATCCTTCACGTACTGGATCACGCGGTCGCGGTTTTCCTGGCAGAAGTCGATATCGAAGTCAGGCATCGAGACGCGTTCCGGGTTCAGGAAGCGTTCGAACAGCAGGTTGTATTCCAGCGGATCGAGGTCGGTAATCTTCAGCGCATACGCCACCAGCGAACCCGCACCGGAGCCGCGGCCCGGGCCGACCGGCACGCCGTTGTTCTTGCCCCACTGGATAAAGTCCGCCACGATCAGGAAGTAGCCGGGGAAGCCCATCTTGATGATTGTGTCGGTCTCGAACTTCAGGCGCTCCTCGTAACGCTGACGCACCTTCTCGCGCTTTTCCTCGTTCGGGAACAATTGCAGCAGGCGCTCTTCCAGACCCGTCTTCGCTTCCTGCACGAGGAAGTCGTCGAGCGACATGCCATCCGGCGTGGGGAACAGCGGCAGCTTCGGCTTGCCGAGTTCGAGCTGCAGGTTGCAGCGCTTGGCGATCTCGACCGAGTTCTGCAGCGCGGCCGGCATGTCGGCGAACACCTCGGCCATTTCCGCCTGCGTGCGGAAGCACTGGCTCTCGTTGAAGCGTTTCACGCGGCGCGGGTTGGCAAGGATCTCGCCTTCCGCGATACAGGTACGCGCCTCGTGCGCGATGAATTCCTCTTGCGTCTGGAACTGGATCGGGTGCGTTGCCACCACCGGCAGCTTCAGCTTCGCCGCCAGCGACACTGCCTGCCGCACATGGTTTTCCATGTTGGGCTGACCGTAGCGCTGCACCTCGATGTAGAAATGGTTCGGGAAGATGGCGGCCCATTTTTCCGCACACTTTTGCGCCAGCGGCGGGTTGCCGCTATCGATCGCCATGCCGACATCGCCCGAGTGCGCTCCGGACAGGGCAATCAGCTCGCTCGCCGCGCCATTCTCCAGCCATTCGGTGCGCACTTCGGCACGGCCGCGATGCACGTTCGTCAACCAGGCCTTGGTCAGCAATTCGCACATCTGCAGGTAACCGGTGCGGTTCTTGCAAAGCAACAACAGGCGCGAGGGCTTGTCGCGGTCGTCGTCGTTGGTGATCCAGACATCGCACCCGGCAATCGCCTTGATGCCCTTGCCGCGCGCGGCCTTGTAGAACTTGACCATGCCAAAGAGATTGGCAAGGTCGGTGATCGCCATGGCCGCCTGGCTGTCCTTGGCTGCGGCTTTGACGATGTCGTCGATGCGGACGAGGCCGTCGACGATGGAGTATTCGGAATGGAGGCGGAGGTGGACGAATTGCGGCGAAGTCATCGCGCTATTTTACCGTGACCGGCCACTTCCGCCCGGCAAGCAAAAAGCAATTTTGCAGCGTGTCGCCGATACGACGGCTTGTCAGAATCCGTCTGACACGTTCACGTATATAATATCGGCAAATCAAAGACTTAGCTCCCACCGATTCCAGAAAAGCACACACCCCCTATGCAGTCCAGCAACACCTACATCAACATTGCCGCCTACAAATTCATCACCTTCGACGACACCGTCGAGAAGCGCCCGGCATTTCGCGCGCTGTGCGAAGAACTCGGCCTGAAAGGCACGATCCTGCTCAGCCCGGAAGGCATCAACCTGTTCCTCGCGGGCCTGCGCGAACCGATCGACCGCTTCCTCGCCTGGCTGCGTTCTGACCCGCGCTTTGCCGACATCGAAGTCAAGGAAAGCTATTACGACCGCCAGCCCTTCACCAAGATGCTCGTCAAGCTCAAGCGCGAAATCATCACGATGAAGAATCCGCTGATCAGGCCGGAGGAAGGCCGCGCGCCCGCCGTCGATGCGAAGACGCTCAAGCGCTGGCTGGACCAGGGACATGACGACAACGGCAAGCCGGTCGTGATGATGGATACCCGCAATGCGTTCGAGGTGGATGTCGGCACCTTTGACAACACGATTGACTATCGCATCGAGAAATTCAGCGAATTCCCGGAAGTGGTCGCCAAACACAAGGAAGAACTCGCCGGCAAGACGGTTGTTACGTTCTGCACCGGCGGCATCCGCTGCGAAAAGGCGGCAATCCACATGCAGAACGTCGGGTATGACAGCGTGTACCAGCTCGACGGCGGAATCCTGAAGTATTTCGAGGAAGTGGGCGGCGCGCACTACACCGGGGACTGCTTCGTCTTCGACTACCGGACGGCATTGAATCCGAAGCTGGAGGCGACGGATACGAAGCAGTGCTTTGCGTGCCGGGCGGTGGTGACGCCGCGGGAGCAGTTGACGCCGTATTACATTCCTGGGGAGTCGTGTCCGCATTGCAGGAAGGCGATGCGGGAAGAGACGCACGCTTAACGAGGTCCGCTCGGTGGCGAACCTCGTTTTCAGACAGAATCAACGGCCGGGGACAAAGTAGCCGGCTACCGTGCGCAAGTCCTCGGCATTCAAGGTCCCTGCTGCAAATCGCAACCGCAGATAACTGATCAGGTAGTTGTACCTTGCCTGGGCCAGATCGCGTTGTGCAGTGTACAGCTGCTGTTGCGCATTAAGCACGTCGAGGTTGATCCGCACGCCCCCTTTCACGCTCTGCTCTGTTGCCCGAACGAGTGCTCGGGCCGAATCAACCGCCTTGGCCATGGCGTCAATCTTCGAGGCACTGGTCAGTGCATGGTGGTATTGTTTTCGCAGTTCCACCAGTACCTGGCTGGTCTTGGCTTCAAGTTCAGATCTTGCGCGCTGGTGGTTAGCCGCCGCCTGGCTGGTTGCGGCGCTGACAGATCCGCCGGAGTAGAGCGGAATATTCAGCTGGACGCCGACGATGCGCGAGGTACTGTCCTGGTTGCGTGTCGTTATCGTCTCCGAGTCACTCTTGTTGTAACTCGCAACGAAATCGACCCGAGGCGAATGACCTGCGCGATTCTTGCTGATTTCATGTTGCGCGACTTCTACCGCAATTCGCTGGGCAGCGATTTCCGAGTTGTTTGCCAACGCGATCGCTTTCCATTCTTCGAAACCCGAAGGCATCATGGGACGGACGCGGAAATCATCTGACAACGCGTCCAGTTCCGACACCTCTTCGCCAACAATCGCGGCGAGCATATTGCGCGCAGTCGTCACGTTGTTCCTGGCCTCAAGCAACTGGGCTTCGGCCACATCGAAACGCGCCTGCGTTTCCAGCATGTCTGTCCTGGTCCCCTCGCCCTTCTCGAACATCCGCTCGTTCACCTTCTTCTGCTCCGCGAGCGTGTCTCTCTGTGCCTGCGCAAGCTGCAGCTGGTCTTCGGAAAACTTCGCGTCCGCGTAGGCGCCGACGAGGCGCAGCATGAGGTCCTGGCTCTTCACCGAAAACTGTGCGTCGCTGTACTCGGTCTGCGCGATGCCTTGGCGATACCTTGCGACACCTTCGAGATTGACCAGAGGCTGGCGCAAGGTTACGGCGCCGGACGAACTGTCGTATTCCGGATGCGTCGTGACCGGCTCGCCGAATACGGGAACCGTGATGTCGGCGCGATTCTTGTTCCTCGAATAGGATATGCCAACGCTGGGCAAGAGATGCGCACGGCCCAACACCTTGTATTGCTGGCCCGCCTCGTTCTCGTGCTGCGCCGCACGGTAGGTCGGGTCATTACGCAGCGCCGCCTCGTAAGCCTGGATCAGGCTCAATGCAGCGGCGGGGCTTGCCTGCAGCGCCAAGCCTGTTGCAAGCGCGGCTGCCATCACCTGCCTTTTCAACGTCACAGCCACATTTACTCCTCGGTCAGTGCAGTGGTCGCACGATCAAGCACGGGCTTCAGCAGATAGCTCATCAATGTGCGCTCGCCTGTCTTGATAAACACCTCCACCGGCATACCGGGACGAACTTGAAGGTTGTGCAGCATCTTCGTGCCCTCCGGCGTCACCTGCGCCAGTACTTTGTAGTACGGCATACCGGTCTTTTCGTCGACAAAGCGGTCGGCCGACACTTGGGTGATCGTGCCCGGAATATGCGGCGTCTTGTTCTGGTTGAATGCAGAAAAGATAAGCTCGACGTTCAGGTCCTTGTGCACCTTGTCAATCAGGTGGACGGGTACCTGGGCCTCCGCAATCAACGGGTCGCCGCTCGGCACCACATCCATCATGCGGAAACCCGGTGAAACCACGCCGCCATGTGTAAATACATTGACGCCGACCACCGTGCCGTCTACCGGTGCCTTCACCTGTGTGTTCGCGAGTTCGAAATCGAGGCTCCTTAAGCGGTTCGCCAAGGCCTCGCCTTCCTTCTGCACCTCGGCCAACTGGGTACGGACCTCCTTCTGATACTCCTGCTGCCGTTGAATGCGCCGCAGGGTCAGTTCGCTGATCTGTCGCTGCGTCCGTCCGATGTTGCCTAGGTTTTCGGAGATCGAGCCGTTTACCTGTGCGTAGGTGCGTTCCACGTCATAAAGGCGGTTTCGGGCGACGTAGCCTTCCTTGGCCAGCTCTCGCATGTCGTCCAGTTGCTCCTTCAGGAACTTCTGCTGGACCTTTTGCGTGTCGCGCGCCTCTTCCAGACCTTTGACCTGCGCCTTCAAGCCGGCGATGCTTTCTTCGAGCGCCGCCAGCTCGTTCTGGATGGCCGCCTGGCGCGACGAAAACAGTTGGCTCTGCAGTCCGATGTAGGCCGCCACCCGCGGATCGTTACGCGCACTTTCCAGTTCGGGCGGGAAGGCAACGACTGGCTTCCCATCGCGTTCCGCGATCAGGCGTGCTTCCGCTGCACGAGCGGAAAAGTACTGCACGCGTGTAATCTCCGCAGCCGCCTTGGCCTGCACGTCGTTCATGCGGACCAGGACTTGTCCGGCCTTGACCGTATCGCCGTCCTTGACCAGGATTTCCTCGACCGTTCCGCCGGTTTGGTGCTGCACCACTTTCCGGTTGCTCGACACCATCACGGTGCCCGAAGCAGGGACACCCTTGTCCAGGGGCGCCCACATTGCCCACAGCAGGAATCCACCGACGCCGGCCAAGACGACCCACCAACCGAGCCGCGTATGCATCGTCGCGTCGGTTTCCACGTTCTGCAGTGCTGCATCGTGCACCGGGACGTCGGAGATCACGTCCTTGTCGCCAAAGAACTTCCTCATGTTCATTCCTGTTCCGTTTCGGCGACACCGCCGGTTGTTGCCACCCTGGCCTGCTCCTCGGCTTCCGCCTGTTGCTGCGTCAGCTTGGCCTGCTGGGCCTGCTGGGCCTGCTGCTGCACTTGCTGGTTGGCTTTCGCCAGGGCCGTGAGTACTTCATTGGTAGGCCCGAATGCCTGGGCGACGCCGTCGCGCAGGAGAAGCAGCTTGTTCGTTGCGCCCAGCACGCTGGTTCGATGGGTGATCAGCACGATGGTCTTGCCGCGCCGGCGCAGATCGATCACAGCTGCGACCAGCGCCTGCTCGCCTACATCATCCAGATTGGAGTTCGGTTCATCGAGTACCAGCAGCGACGGGTCGTCATACATCGCCCGTGCGAGGCCGATGCGCTGTTTCTGCCCGCCCGACAATCCGGCGCCGCCGTCGCCCAACACGGTGTCGTAACCTTTCGGGAAATGCAGGATCATGTCATGGACACCTGCACGCTTGGCTGCCAGGATTACCTTTTCGGGATCGACCTCGCCGAAGCGGGCGATGTTTTCACTTACCGTCCCCCCGAACAACTCCACATCCTGCGGCAAGTAGCCGATATGCGGACCGAGTTCATCCTTGTTCCACTGGAAGATATCGGCACCGTCAAGCCGCACCTTGCCCGCAGCCGCAGGCCAGACACCGACAAGCAGGCGTGCGAGCGTGGACTTGCCGGATCCGCTGGGGCCAATCACGCCAAGGGCGTCACCGGGTTGCAGGGCGAAAGTAAGGGCCTTGACCACCGGCACCTGCGCTCCCTGCGGAGCGGCGGTAACGGTTTCGACAGATATGGCCCCGAGCGGCTTGGGCAGGGTCATGCCGGCAACGCGAGGCGGATTGGCCACCAGCAGTTCGGTGAGGCGCTGATAGGCGCTGCGGGTGCTGCTCCACTGCTTCCACACACTGATAACCAGCTGAACCGGGCTCAGCGCCCTGCCCATCAGGATGGACGCGGCGATCATCATTCCCGGGGTGATCTTGCCTTCGATCGCCAGCAGCGCGCCGTATCCGAGCACGAGAGACTGCAGCGATACTTGCACGAACTTGGTCACCGCGCTGACGATACCCGCCTTTTCACTGGCTTCGCCCTGCAGCTGCAGGAAACGCCCGTGCATCTTGAACCAGCGATGCATCAGGTTGGGCAGCATGCCCATCGATTCGATGACTTCGGCGTTGCGCAGGTTGTTGGTGGCAAGGTTGGAAGAAGCGATGGCCATCGAGTTCGCCTCGGACAACGGCTTTTTCGATACTTTTTCATTGACATACGCCAGCGCGACGAGGATCCCTGTACCGACGAGGGCAAATACGCCGAGAGACGGCTCGAAAAAGAAGATAACGATCAGGTAAATCGGGAACCACGGCGCGTCGAAGAAGGCAAACAGGGCGTTTCCGGTGACGAATTGCCGAATGTTCGTCAGGTCCTGGAGTGCCTGCCCGGCATTTCCCGCCCCCTTCTTGAGGTTATGTTCGAAGGCAGCCGTATAGACACGGGTATTCAACCGCATATCGAGTTGCGCGCCGACCCGCACCAGTACAAAGCTGCGCACAAATTCAAGCGCCCCCATGAACATGAACAATCCAAGCATCAGCAACGTCAGCATGAGCAAGGTAGTGTCATTTCGGCTTGGCAACACTCGGTCGTACACCTGGAGCATGTAGATCGAGGGTACGAGCATCAGCAAGTTGATGATCGCGCTGAAGATGCCCACAGTACGAAATGCACTCTTAAAGCTCAGCAACGCCTGCGCAATTTCATTTTGCGGTAACTGGAATTTTGGTTTCATGTAAGTCGTCCGACGCCTTCTGGGACCCGCCCTGGGGAGATATAGCACTTGCGGCCGGCAAGCCGGCATTGACAGAATAGCCATCCTTTGCGTTGTACGGCATCGCAACCGGCGGGATATTGCAACTCAGAAAATGTGACGCATATCACATTTTTGGAGAAGCTTAGCATATGGCATCATTGCCGACCAGACTTTTTCGAGGTGGAAAGGAGACGACGCAACAACAGTGCGCATCTTGAAGTTGGCGAGGAAAAACAGACAAGAACAACCGCGATACCAGGGCCCGTTCCTGGACCTGCTTATCCCCGACGCTACGACGTGCCCGCTGATTGGGCGAGCGTCCGGAATGCCTGCTCAAGGCCGCGTGTGAACGTTGGAACATCGCAGAGCGGCGACTTGCGCATCCGATCCCGCAACCCGAACCGAAGTCCCGCCAGCCTTTCACGGTCGTTCGCAAGGTCTACTGCAATCTGCACATAATGATCGTCGTCCTGGGCGGCGAATTCAGGCAATCCGATCGCGGAAAGGAAGGCAAAGGTTTGCCTGCTCACCACGCGCCCTTGCGGCCACGTAACCACAGGTACACCCATCCATAACGCCTCGCAACTGGTCAAGCCGCCCGAAAACGGAAACGGATCGAGGGCAATGTCGATGTCGCCATATTCCTTGAGCAGGTCCGCGTGGAACGAAGCTCCCCGCAGCGCGACGCGGTCTGGAGCCACACCCAGGCGGGCGAAGGCCGAACGCACCGACTCACACAGCCCGGCGTCCTGGAAAGTACGCCACTTCAGGACCAGTCGAGAATCAGGAACGGCTGCAAGAATCCGCGCCCATGTTGCGAGGACGGCGTCGTTGAGCTTACCCGTATTATTGAAGCAGCCGAAGGTCAGCCGACCACTGGTGGTCGACGGCGGCGGTGCGACCTGACGCGGGGCGAAATGCACCGGCGTATAGCAAAACCGGCCGTGCGGCAGCGTGACGATGCGCTCCACGAACTGCGCTTCCGTTCCCTGCGGCGCATGCCACGCATCCAGCAGGACCGCGTCCATCTCGGCCAGGCCGGTTGTCGCAAAGTACCCGAGCCAGCTCACCTGCACGGGCGCCGGCCGTTGGGCGAAAACCGCGAGCCGGGAGCCCGCCGTATGCCCGGACAGATCCACCAGGACGTCGATCCCGTCACGCCGAACCTGCTCGGCCACGGCGTCATCATCCAGGTCCGCAATATCGCGGAACGTGCATGCGTGCCGAATCTTGGCTGTCACCCAGTCGTCCACTTTGCCAGCGCTGTAGGCATACGACGTCACACTCTGCCGGTCATGTTCCAGCAGCACGTCCTTCACAAATAGTCCGACGGTATGCTGGCAGAAGTCGGCAGAGACATAGCCGACGCGGAGAGGTCGTCCGTCCAGCGCCGGCAGCGGCGGCCGCTCGCGCTTTCCTCCTGCTTGCGCCACTGCCCAGACGCCCCACCGGCGTGCGGCGTCCAGACGCTCGGCGTCCGACGCCTCCGGGTCGTACTCCATGCTCATCAACGCGTTGCGGCGAACGACAGGATCGTCCGGCCGGCGCTGCAGCAACGCCGAATACAGACGGCGCGATTCGGCGTGTTCGCCGCAATCCCGTGCCACATTGGCAAGGCCGGCGATCGGACGCAAGTCGGCGGGGGCGGGCTTGTGCATTCGAAAGTAGCACTGGCGCGCTCCACTTACAAAACCGAAGGCTCCCAGCAGCGACGCCACGGCCAATAGCGCCTCGGCGTCGTCTGCGCGTGCTTCAATAATCTTCTGGCACGCTGCCAGAAATGCATCGAACCGGGCGTGCCTCGCCAGTTCGTGGGCGGCCTGCAGGGCATGTCGCCAGTCCAAGTTGCCAGTAGCGTCCATTTAGGGGGAGTTCATCTTGCGAAGCGGCAAGCGTAGCACGCCCCGCTCCCAGCTCATGGGATGACGCGTGCATGGGCCGTTCACGCGAAACCAGAATTCTGCTTTACGCATGCCATGTTCCTGGGCAAAGTACTGATTCTGCGCAGTATTACTCGAAAAAAACGGATAGGCGCACCCCGATTTTCATGACACCCACGATACACTTTCAGTCACTCGCTCCAGCCACAGCATTTTCTCCTCATCTATTGACCCAAGCCAACATCGCACCTTCCCTCGCTTCTAAGATGGATTGCTCTATCGCATCTTGAAGCAGAGGATCACATGACCGGGCCCATTCCCATCCTTGTCTATCACCGGATCGACGACAAACGGCTGTCCACGTCCACCTCGCCCAACGTATTCCGGAAACACATGATGTGGCTCAGCCGCCACGGGTGGCGTTCTCTGTCCTCGGACGAATTCGCGTTCTACGCCACGCGCAACAACACGTTTCCATGCAAATCATTCCTTCTCACGTTCGACGATGGCTACCGCTCGCTGGCCACCGCTGCCCTTCCGATTCTCCAGGAACTTCATTTCCACGCCACGTGTTTCGTCGCGACGCGGCAAATCATGGAGGAAGCCAACGCCGGAGAGGCACACGACTCCGAAGAACGTGCGTTCCTGACATGGGACGAAGTGAAAGGCCTGCATGGCTCCGGCCTCATCGACTTCCAATCCCACTCGCACTCTCACCGGCGCTTGCGGGAGCAAAGCGAGGCCGAGCTAACGCTGGACCTGCGCATCTCCCAAGAGGTGCTCTCCAACCGGCTTGCCCTGCCACGGTCTTGTTTCCGTCACCTTGCCTGGCCATGGGGCGACGCCAGCGACTCCAGCCGCGCGATTGCTGAACGCATGGGCTTCCAGTTCCAATACACGGTAGCCCGGCTTGCATTCCAGCACTCGTCCTCCCTGCAACACATTCCCCGCACTTGTTACGACGGTGCGACCTTTGCCGATTTCCAGATCCAGTTTTGGCTGCAGAGTGGCCCCCTGTCCAGGCCATGGCACGCGATGTATCCATTGGTGCGCAAATTGCGTCGGCCCGGTACTGTGCCGGAAGCGCAGCATGCACCCGCCCGCGACATCACGCCTGTTCGGAAGCAAGGCTGAAAGGCGACTGAAGGTAGCCTGTCGCCTGGATACGTTTGCGACAACGCAAGTTCACTGCGAATTCAAGCGCTTCCGTCGGTCATCTGTTTAACCATCGCAATTCGCTGCTGTTATTCCACGCATACCTTTAAGAAGTATTCCCTTCATCAACTTACATCAGGGAGGATGTATGCGTATAGCGGTAGCAACCGGATGCTGCCTGGCGGCGGTAATTGCAGGATGCGGCGGAAACACGCCCGACACGGCACAAGGATCAACCGGCGGATCGACTTCGATTGTGGCGCCGCACAGCCACGTGGTCTCGGACTACCATCCGGTTGTCCAGCAACTCTACATCGCCTATTTCGGCCGTCCGGCCGATCCCGGCGGTCTTGCGAACTTTGCGGCGGAACTCGACCGCCTGCACGCGCCAAACAACATCCAGGCGCTCACCGCGGCCTACGCGAACGACCCGGGCATACGCGCAGTGGTGGACAGCTTCGGTGCAAGCGAAGAATCGCGCACACTCTACCCGGGTGATACCGTCACCTTCATCACCGCCATCTACAGGAATGTCCTCAACAGGGCGCCAGATGCCGAAGGACTGAACTTCTGGGTCACTGCCATTGACCAGCGCGGACTGTCGCGTGCGAACGCCTCTCTGGCGATCATGGCAGGCGCGCTGACGAACGGCACGGCGCAAGGCCAGGCGGATGCGGCTCTTGTGAACCGGCGCGTTTCCGCCGGAAGCGCGTTTACGTCAGCGCTCTCCTCGCCGGATCTCGTGAACGCCTATCGCGGGAACAATGCCGCCGCCATTGCACGCGACATGCTGAGCACCATTACCCAAGGCAGCGACGCCGCCGCCGTGCAG
The DNA here is from genome assembly GCA_035626875.1 of Noviherbaspirillum sp. GTDB lineage: Bacteria > Pseudomonadota > Gammaproteobacteria > Burkholderiales > Burkholderiaceae_D > Noviherbaspirillum. The sequence goes on from DASPMV010000049.1 coordinate 27,605, forward strand.
GCCGCCATATCATCCACCCTGCCCCTTCTTTCGCAGGCTACGGGAGCACCGGCCGCCAGCGAACTGCCGGCTCCGGTTCCTTCCGCAACGATGATCATGACCTGCCCGGACGGGCCAACCTTCGCATGCAGTGGCGGCAGTGTGCTCCGGACAGAAAACGATGTCTTGCTCACCAGTTCCGGCGTGCAGGTCCACGGCCGGTCGACGAGCGACATGGCGACGCCGAATACCAATCTGACCAATGCGTTCGGCCTGGCCCTCAGTACGACAGGCACCGCCGAGGTGCGTCTGGCCAAGGATGCCGGCGGCACCGTATCAAATGCAGCCCTGCTCCTCAGCGGCCTCGGACTGTCTTGGGACGGCCGGGTCGAAAGACCACCGATCGTCGAAGCGTTCCGGACAGTACAGGGACGCACGCTGCTTGGGCCAGATGGCGCACTTGCGTTCAGCGCACTTCCAGCGAGCTCCGACCTCAGCTTCTACAATTTCGCGACACTCGGCACGTCGGGCACGCAAGCGAACTATGCCAACAATGCCTACTTCCCGCGTGCAGAGCCGCCGCGTTGCGAGGCGGGCGTTTCACCCTGCCCGACGTCCGAGACATCAGGCATACAGTCGACAACGGGTGACTGGCGCGCCGGCGGCGCCACGCCCGATTCCGCCGGCGTGATTCGGCTCCATGAGGACGGCGACGTACATGCAGGAAACGGTACACCAGGCGCAAACGGCAGCCCGACTGTACTTCCCGGCGGAACGGGCATCGGCGTTCCCTTTCCCGGATCCAAGGGCTACCGCCAGCTCTTCAACTGGAGCTATCAATACGCGAACCTGGCAACCTGGTTGACCCAGGACACGGTCCTGCTCGCGGACTGGGGTGCTACCGGCGACGAGCACAACAAGAACCGCCGCGGCGTCGTGGCCTTTGGCAATGTGACCGACCCGGCGAGCGTGCCCGCTTCCGGAACGGCCACGTATTCCGGCATCGTGTACGGATGGCGCGGCAGCAGTGCGGCGACGGATCCCACGGTGTTCCGCGGTACGGCAAACATCACGGTCGATTTCGCCACGCGGCGTGTCCACGTCTCGCTCACGAACGTCAGCACCTATGACGCGGCTGCGACCGCGATCACGATGCCGAGCTATGTGCCTGCAGCGGCAGGCGCAACAAGCACCAACGTCGCCAACTACTTTACCGGCGACATCAATACGGTGTCCTTTTCCGGTGGACTGGGCGGACGCTTCTTTGGCCCCGTCGGAGCCGGCGGGAGCGGCACCGGGCCTGCGGAGATTGCGGGCACGCTCAGCTTGAGCAGCCGCACCGATGGCACGTCGATGATCGGCGGGTTCATCGGACGCAGGCAGTAAAGCGTTGTCCCGGCTCCCGCCTCGCAGGAGACGGGAGTCCCCGCAGCGCTCTGAAACCCTGGCTGGTGTCGCCCGGCGGCACCAGCCTTCTTGCCCTCACTGGCTCAGGTAAGGTGAGGTCGCAAGGTTGAAGATCCCGGCTCCAAGGCCTGCGGGGTTGTAGTAGTTCTGTTTGTTGTAGTCCAGGATGGACGGAGTCCACGCCAGCGGCCCCTGGTACATGACGTCCGACGGGTCGGAGTTCACATACCCATCCGGAACATAATTCGGCGCGGTAGCACTGACTGCGCCGAGCGTGCGCAGGATGCCGCGCAGCATGCGGAATTCGAGCACACCCGGGGCTGTTGTCGCCGTGCCGGCAAACTGGCTGCCGCCGCATCCCTTCAGATACATGACAGCAACCTGTCCTGTGTTCACCCCAGGGGTGGATGGATCCACGCAATTGCGAGGATTGCTGCCATCGTAGTACACGAGGTAGATCTTGCCAGGCACGACCAGGCCCAGGCTGGCCAGGTCCTGCTCGATCCCCGCACGTTTTCCGTCACCGAGCCCTTCATACGCTGCATCAGTCTTCGGCAGCGTCACGAACGTCACATCGAGCACGCCGCTGAACGTATCGAACCGCAGTCTTCGCCCTCCTGTCTGCCCGGCCAGCCAGTTGTTCAGCGAGCCCGTGGTCCGCGAAAGCGTTTCATTCATGTCGAGGCCCGCATCGTTCCCGTCACTCGGAATCGCGTATATCACATGCACCTGGGGCCCGGTCAGTTCATCCGGCCGGTCGGTACTCGTGCGGGTAAGGGATGCGATGGTGGAGTCAATCGTTCCTTGGAAGCCGGCCGGATCCGTGTTCTGGTTGACCTTCGCAAGCATGCCACGCGCCACAGCCGCCGCACGGTCGCCGCTATAGCTGTTCACTTCGGTCGGCGTGTCCAGCGACGAGGTGAAACGCGTCGCCACATCGACGCGATTGCGGATCAACGCCGCGTCGACGAGGCCCTGCGGCGAACTGTTTATCAACGCGCCAGCCATGATCGAAAAAGAAGCATTGGCCTTTGTCAGTCCCCGGTTATCGATTGCATCGATCCAGAAGCGCAATCCCTCCGGGTCGGGCGCGCGACCCAGCACGTTGGTATAGATCGACGTAAGGAAGCTTTCGGTACCGCCTGTGTACAACGCGTTGGACTCCGCACTTGTCCCGAAACTGTCGATCAGCTTTTTCACGTTCGGGTTGGCGCTGTACGCGGTGTTGAACGCCTGAATGTTGGACGGCGCATTCTCCGCCGCAAGTTGCGCGGTGAAGTTCGCCAAACCGTTCGGGTCGGCGGGACGGCCGAAGTAAGCGATGTAGAGCTGCTGGACGACATTGTTGTAATCGGCAGCAAGGACTGCAGCAAACCTGTCCGTATTTCCGGCCGGGCGTTCCGACACGGAAGTCCCACCTCCACACGCTGTCAGTGCAGACGTAACAAAAAGAATCATGAATCCGAGCACGCGCATGTTTTTATCCTTTGCTTGCGAGGAGGCACTTCGCTGGAGCGACGATATGCATGCGCACCATGGTCGGAATTGGACTTCCCGTTCCAGCGATTGAGCCACAAAAAAGATAGAAACCAGCGTAGGAAAGAAGCACCGCAGCGACCATTGATACGGCACAAAAGGATGAGGCCGATCAAACACGCTGCGGGAAAGCAGCCTGATGCTGCGCAAGCGCATGCATCGGCGGCGCAGCCGGCCATACAATGCGTGCTTCTCGCCTCAGGACATCAAGCACGGGGCGAGAAGGGGTAGGCGCAGCGGCGCTTCGCCAGGAAGGCCGATCAATCGTCAGCAACGGGAGGGCATTTGAGAAGCGTACTCAATTACCTGCAAGACATTACGCAGCGCCGTCTGCATCCCCCTGCCGATCCACTCGATCCTGAACCACAGCACTCACAACAAGCGCCTGCCGGTGACGACAACGAGCGCAAGAAGGGCGACCCGTTTGCGACGCGCAAGGTGCTGACGAAGATCGGCAGTACCGAATACCAGATCGTCTCGGACGATGACTATCTGGACCACATCGAAGGCGAGTTCGAGCCTGACATGGCCCGTTTGTTCGACGCGCTGATCAAGCCAGGCGACGTCGTCCTCGACGTTGGCGCCAACATCGGCTGTACTTCCATCCTGTTCGCGGGGAAGGCGCGCCGGGTATACAGCTTCGAGCCTTCGCCCACCACATTCCGCTATCTCGAGGAAAATCTCCGGTCGGCACGATTGGACAATGTAACAGCCGTCAACATTGCTCTCGGCAAGGAGAATGGAAGCCAGGAACTCGTGTTCGCTGCAAATAACCGCTCGGGTGCGTTCGTTTCCGAACAGTCGACCGCTTCTGACGGGCATCTGGTGGAGTGGATCCATGTCATGAAGGGGGACGACTTCGTCGGAACGCACGATATCCCCCGCGTCGACTTCATCAAGATCGACGTGGAAGGTTTCGAGAAGCAGGTGATCGAAGGATTGACCGGCACGATTGCCCGCGACAGGCCCGCGGTCGTGCTAGAGCTGAACCACTGGTGCCTCAACGTGTTCCAGCGCATGTCGGTGCCTGACTTCCTCGACTTTCTGCGTGCCGTTTTTCCGTACCTGTATGCCGTGGAGAAGAACGATATCCGGAATCTCCACGACCGTAACGAGGCGTACCACGTGATGTACCACCATATCGTCTCGGGCTTCCAGTACGCTAATCTGATCGGCGCGTTCAGCGTGGCACAACTGGACGGGCTCGCGCGCCGGTTCGAGCTGCGGATACATTGAGACTTCAGCCTGAGGCGTGTCGTGGCAGGATACATTCCTGGTCCACGAACGCCGGCTCCTGCATCAATTGCATGAACAACCCAGGTTAACGTTCCCGTTATAGGCCCGTGGCTCGCAATACAACTTCGAGACAAAGCGTCCATCGCGCAGAACCGGTAAACCATCCTCCGGATTGGCGTACAGCATGCCCCAGCCATCCTTGCACTGTTCGTAGGGCACAGTTGCCGTTTCATAGATGCACACTACCGGGAACGGATCAGTGAGCCTGGTGTGCGCCCGTCCTGAAGACAGGCAACGCGCTGCCCGCCCTTCGGCAGTGCCCACGGGGGGCGGTGAGTTCCGGAGCCACCAGCTCCGCGCCGGCATCGCCACGATCTCCCTGGCGCCAATGTTTCCGGGCGCAACATCGAATGCCACGATCCGCGCGCGCAGCAAGTAATTGGGCACGATACGTGTATCGAATTCCAGGCGTGCAGACGTCTTGTCGCGCGAAACCGAGAACCTGCCCAGGATGGGCCCATAGCCAATTTCAGGCAACAGCTCGACATTCCCCAATCCGGTACCGCGCACCTCAAGTGTGTACACCCCGGTCAGGTTGGCGTCGTGCGGAGGCGCCTGCGTGACCACTGCGGTGAATGGAGGCGGTGGCGCAGCATTCTGGATAGTCCATGTCCGCGCCGGCATCGCAACCACACTTTGACCGGTGCCGCCAGGAGAAACACTCCATGCGACGACACGAAACGATATCGGACCATTCGGAAACGTCCGGGGATCCAGGTCGAGCCACGCAGAACGGAAGTCGGAAGCGATGTTAAAGCGTGCATAAATCGGCAGGTCGCCCGCCGCCGGCAAGAGCTCGGCGTTGCGTATGCCGCTGCCCCGCAACTCGATACGCTCACTCCCGCGGATAACCGTCCCATCAGGCGGCGCAGCAATGACCGTGGCGCTGAAGACCTCCGGCGTAGCGCCCTGCTGTGCAGTCAACGCGCCCAGTGCCGGGTTGATCGCGGATTCGATCTCCGCCGCGTCGCTCGTGTCCACGATCGTCGCCAGCATGTTCCTTGCAATGGCCGCCGCAGCATTACCCCGGTAGCTGTTGGCAAGCGCCGGCGTCGCGAGGGCCGCCGTGAACCGGCTCGCCGCGGCAATACGCCTGTCGATCAGCGCCGCGTCTCGCCGCCCTTGTGGCGAAACGTTCGCCAGCGCGCCTGCCATGATGGAAAAGGAAGCATTGGCGCGCGTGAGTCCACCGCGGTCAATCGCATTGACCCAGAAATCCAGCCCGTCGGCATCCGGCGCGCGATTGAGCACATTACGGTAAATCGCGTCGATAAAGGCCCGCGTATCGCCGGAATAGAGCGTCCGTGATTCCTCGCTGATACCAAAGCTGTCAATCAGCGAGCGTATGCGCGCGTCGCGGTTATAGGCCAGGTTAAAGGCCTGAATATCATAGGGTGCATCGGTCGCGGACAGTTCGGCAGCGAAGTTGGCCAAGCCATCGGGATCCGCGGGACGACCGAAATAGGCAACGTAAAGCTGCTGCACCACCGCATGGTAGTCCGACGCCATGAACGTATACGGGGCGGAGATAGATGCGGTTCCCGACTTGACAGAGGCAGTGCTGCCTGAGGTGTCCTGACCGCCGCCGCAACCGGCAAGTTGAAGGAAAAGAAAAGCGGAAGCGATCAGCGCAAGCGAGCGCAGCATAGGAATCCGTCCCCGGAAAAAGATGCATTGCTCCCTGACTCTTTTTTGACTTTTGGTTTTTGAGTATTACATCACGGCGCCCGCCATGGCCTCCGTGACGTTTCTCAAAGAACGGTGTTGACGTTGGACGCCGATATCAGGCCCACAAGTTTCCGTCGTCGTTCAGGATGGTGCGCATTGCCGTCAAGCGAACAACGCCCTCCCCAAAGCTGCCGCCGACCGGATTGGTGACATCCATATACAGGGTCTCGTTCGGTTCGGACAGCGCGTCGCCGATGATTTCCACCGGGATCACTGCCTGGGTCTCGTTCGGGTACAGGATCAGCTTGCCCGAAGCAGAAATGTAGTCCTCACCCGCTTTCGCAGTACCATCGCGCGTCGCATAGTCCACACTCAGCAACTGCTTCGGATCGCTGCGCACACCGGTGAACTGCAGCAGGAAATAGACGTGCGTTGTTCCCCCGTTCCCTTCGGACACCGACTTCTCCACTTCGGCGGCTGTCTTCGGCGCGTTCACATGTTGCGCCCTGACCGTCTGGTCGATCCACTGCTGGTAATGGCTCACGCGCTGCCAGAATCCCAGCTCCCCGAAGCTACTGTTAGTTTTGGTGTCGATATCGGGATCGGTGCTGCCATTGAAGACGCTGGCACCGTAACTGGTGACACCCGCGATCTGTCCGTTGATGAAAGCGGGACCGCCGCTGTCGCCGGTAGAGCTCATCCCTTCATCGGCACCGAGGCCGGTACCAGTCCGGTAGGTCAATTGCCCTAACGCGTCCGCATCGCTCGCGCCGTTATCGAAGTCGGCCACGAGCTGCGAGCCGGGCGACGGAGTCCACCCCATCCCGGACCCCACCCAGCTTTTCACCGTCGTTGCATCCGTGTCGAACTGATTGCTCGCCTTCAGCCGCATGTAAGGCCCGGTATAGGAATCGATTACTCCTGTACTTCCGCTGCCCGGCGTACCGTATCCGACCATCGTCATCGTCTTGCCGATTTCATCGCTGCCCCGGTACAGGTTGTAGCGGTTGGCCGCCAGCGGCGCGCTGCTGCTCAGCCAAACGATGGCGAGGTCGTCGTTTCCCTGCTCGTCGTCATAAGTTGACAAGAGTGTGATCCGGTTTGCGATCAGTGTCTGTTCGCCGGAGGAGGTCTCGAAATGGACATCGGCGGTCTTGACCGACGCGTCCGGGAACAAATGGGCCGCGGTCAGTATGGCGCGGCCATCGAACAGCAGCGAGCCCGTCCCGAAGAAGCCCCCCGCCGAAACACGCACTACGCCGTCATACCCCTCCCCTGCATTGGCGCGGTTACGAGCGTCTGTATAGTGCGTGACAGTAGTGACCATGATGTGCGGCAGTCGTGAAGGGATGGCTAGGCTTGAATTGCAGAAATTTTACCGCTTCCCAAGCCTCAATCGACGAATTCTTAGGATGTGTCGTTTAGACGCATCCTATGGATTACTGCCCGTAGCTGCGGGAACCCGGAACTACCGTGCATCCAGAGGTGCGGCGCTTTGGCGTCTTCACCAGGAATGACTGCTTGATTTTCTGGATTTCACGCTGATCCAGTTGCTCGGTACTGCAAACAGCAGCACGCTGATATGCAGTCAAAGTCGTGTGTGAAACCAGGGGAAAAAAGGACCCGGCTACCGGCCGGCCGATGCCGACACACATTGCTCCCGCCCCTGGTATCAGGGCACAACCCTGAAGCCGAGGATGCGCCCGTTCGTCATTGCCGGCTTGCTCTCCTCTGAGCGCAACCACTGGGTGTCAGGGACACGCTGAGCCAGCGAGACGAGCATGTACCCGTCCGGCGTGATCGCCACCTCGCCCGGAGACTGCATGACCCACTGGACGCTTCCGTTATTGATATCGACGATGTAGACACGCTTGTTCGTGCTGAAGACAAGCGCATTCCTGGTCGCGATGATATTGCCGACGTAAGCTTGTTCATCCGCCTGGGTCACCGTGGATGTCCACACGAGCTGGCCGGTCCGTTCATCGATGGCTTCAATACGCATCGGGTTTTGGTTGAGCGCATAGACGACCCCATGCGCGACGGCAGGCTGCCCCTGGTAGTTTCCGGCGATTTTCCAGACTAGCCGCGATTGCGCCGGTTCAAACGAAGCGATTGCCGATGTCATGTCACTGACGCCGAGCGATCCATACACGAGCACGTTTCCGTACGAGCCAATGATCGGCGAGACAAAGAAGTCACCCCGCAAGGCGTTCAAGGGAACGCTGATTCTCTCGGCAATGTGGCCGGTCGGCTGGCCGGAAAGGCGGTCATAGATATACAGTCCGGACGGAAGACAGCCGAATTCCGGCGCGCAGGTAGGAGGCGCGTACGCATAGAGCTGGTCGGCATCGGCGGCCGGCGTCCAGAAGTCGGTCTGCGCCATCCAGTCGTGACCCCATAACCCGTTCCCCGACGTCAGGTTCCACGCGCACAGCCCTCCGTAGGCGTCGCATCCGTTGTACACATTTCCCGCAAAAATAGTCGGCGCCGCAAAGGCCCCTTGCGAGACATACGGTGTCCTTGCCAGTTCGGTTCCATCCCGGGTATCGAGGAAATGAACGTTGTGCGCGAATCCCATGCCACTCACGGTGCCGCTGTCCGCGGTAAAGACGAGCCGCCCGCTATCGACTGCGGGCGGGGAGACATAGGTCTGATGTCCCAGGTCCCTGCTCCATTTCTGCCGTCCGGTTGCCACGTCAACGGCAAAAACCTGCTGCCGGTCGTACGCGAAGATGCCGGTCGTCACAAAAAAACTGCTGTTGGCAAACACGATGGGGCGAATGGTGGGCCGGTTCACCGCGTAGTCAGGCTTGTCCGGCAGCACTGCATCCCATTGCCACACCTGTCGAATGGATGCGGGATTGATGGTGGCCGCGACATAGCCCGTGTGGCTTGCCCCCCCGCGAAACGCCGTCCATGCGTCGCCGGTTGCATCCTGCCGGGCTGGGAGCGGCGTCGGATGGAGCGGTACGCTGGGCACCCGTTCGACGACGAGTTCGGTAACCGTCGCATCGATCTGGGCCTGGAACGCACTCACGTCGGTCGCATGCGTGACTGTCGCCAGCATCGCTCTCACCTTTGCGGCGGCCGTGTCGCCCACGTAGGCATCGACACGTTCAATTGTGTCGAGCGCGGCTGCGAACCGAACGGCAACCGCAGTGCGGCGCCTGACCAGTTCTGCGTCCTGCATTCCCTGTGCCGTTGTATTCTCCAGGGCGCCTGCCATGATCGACAGGGACGCACGCGACCGCGTCAATCCCTGTCTCTCGATCGCATCGACCCAGAATCCCCACCCCGTCTGGTCGGGTTCGCGGTTCAGCACATTCCGGTAAATCGCGCGGACGAAGTCGCGCGTGGTTCCTGTATATAGCGCGCTCGACTCGGCGCTGCCACCAAAACTGTCGACGAGTTCCCGCAACGTCGCATGTGTCCCATACAAGGCATTCACCAGCCGTACATCACCAGGAACGCCATTCGAGGCCAGCCTTCTCTTGTACTCCATCAGCCCGTATGGATCCGCAGGACGCCCGAAATAGGCGATATAGATCTGGTGCACCGTGCTGTCATAGTCGGCGTCCGTATACTGCTGCGTTTCATGGGTACTGTTGTGCGACAGCAACCGAGGCCCACCGCCGTGTGCTGCGGATGGGGCGTCATTTACCCCGCCGCACCCGGCGAGCAGGCCGATCAACAGGGCAGCAACCCCCGAGAGGAACCGGTTATACATAAATAGTCGTGGGAAGATCAGTCGGTACGTTCAGAATCGAGCGCGGTCGATTATCCCGTGACGTGCGGAATGGTCGTTGAGCATCCGCAACCACCGACCAAGATCGGCCTGACGGGTACATACGAAACCGGTGTTCTTATCGAAGCTGGTGACCGAGGGACTGGAAAGGCCAAGGGGACCGAGGGAGGACAGCGTGTCGGGGTATCTGGTGCGTTCGTTCCTACCGCCTCAGTCTCAGGGTGAACAGGACGTGCACCGAGCGCGGCATGGCGGAACGCCGGAAATCGGCACCGGCGTGCCAGGTTGCGGTGCTAGAGGGTGAAGACTTCTTCATCGTTGGGATTCCTTATTGACGGCCGATACGAAAAAAGCCCAAAACCTTGCGAGGGCTTTGGGCTTGCGAATGTGGTCGGAGTCAACCGTCGAAATAATATATGCACGATTCGCAATTCCGTATCGCTACACGCGCGGCGTGTCACGATTGCGTTCTTCGCACTTGATATGAGCGCATACGACCAGTCCGGGCCGAAAGTGCCGACGTAAGCTGCTAGAATAGTTTCCCGGAAGAATCACAATAAACCGGCATCGGCCTGCCTGTAGATGCGCTTCTTGTCGAAAGCGTGGCTTATGGCTCAACAGAGGGCAAACATGTTTGACGTCGTCGTTCGCGGTAAGCAGAAAGAATACGATTTGGACCAAGCGAGGGCCAATGCCGCTCGGCTGTTCAAGATTAGTCCCGAACGCGCCGATTCGCTCCTTTCTGGAAACCGCGTGGTCGTCAAAAGGGGAATTGACGAGGCCACCGCCAACAAATACCTGGCCGCCCTCCGCAGTGCTGGCCTTGATTGTCAGCTTGAACGTCCTCCTGCCCCTGCCTCAGTTGCCCCCTCGAATACGACGACTTGCGTTGAGTGCTCCGAGCCTATCAGTGTTGCCAACGCAAAGTATTGTCCTTCATGTGGCACACCGGTTGCCACATCGACTGATGCTAAAGTCGCGTCGCGAAATCCGACGCAAGACGAGCAAAACGAGGAGTATGACGACAACGCAGATGAGCAAGTCGAAGAGGACGGCGACGAACAAGAGGAAGAAGACGATGTCCCCGCGAACGTCGCTCATCACGGAGTCCCAAGGAAGTCCTCCAAGAAGATCGCTGTAATGGGTGGTTGCGCTACGATTCTCGGGCTTCTTGGCGCAGCGTATCCGCTATTCGGGTTTGCTGGGGTGGTTACGGCAGTGATTCTGCTCGTCCTTATCGCCCGAGACTCCGTAAATGCGATGAAGGCAGACCTCATGGTGAGCGAGGATGCGAGGGTAATCACTGACGTTTACCAAGCTGTTGCTTCATTCGTCGGCCTCTCTTGGGCGATTGGCATTGTCGGATTGGTCATTGGCCTAATCATTGGCGTGCCTTTTGCGGGTATTGCACTCCTGCTCACTCTCTTCGCCAGGTATCTTGGCAACGTCTTCGCAGCACTGTACATCGGTGTTCTCATTGATGTCGAAAATGACCTTGTTTCACTTGCCGGGTCTGAACTGGATAACAGCATCTTGGACATTGTCACGTTAAAGGCCGCCCGAAACATGGCAAAGCGTGACGTCTTCCCCCTATCAGAGGTAGAAGGCGTATTCTGTCAGACGCGGCGCTGGTCGGAGAAGGTGAATGGATCCAACGGACGATCGAGGACCGTGCAAAGGGTCAAATATGGATTGAATTTGACTGGTTTATTCGGCTCTCGAAATATCGAGTTCAGCAGCAAGCAAAAACGGGACGAATGCCGCTCCGCTCTTCTGACCAGCACCAAGAGCATCAGGAACGCTCCGAACATCGACGTGGCAGTCGATGCCGGATGAAGAGGTCTATTTGTCCTGCCGTTCACGTGCCGCGGCAAGCCAACGCTTCGTGCTTGGTATTGCCGGCCGGCGTGAGTAATTCATCCGGCAAACAATATTCCCAACGACGCTCTACACTGAAATCGTAGTTCCTTCGGTAGTAATTTGGCCCGGAGCCCGGAGACGGACACGGGCCTGTTTACTTTCAGGTCACGGCCAAAAAACAAAAAAGGCCAGGCGCTTGGCCTGACCCTTCAGGTAAAAAGCCGAAATTTGCTATTCGGTCCCATACACCGCTTTCATTACAGAGGTGAATTATCGGTTAAATCTGTTCGCGGGCATTTTTGTCGTCTGCGACGCAAACTGACGGAGTAATTGGCGGCTTACATCCGTCTGCTGACCGAATTAATCAGTATTGCACTTAAACCCTTTTTTCCCGTACTGCGGCAGCACCTTGGCCGCGTTACTCACCGGGAAGCTGAACGACTTGTTGTTAGCCTTTACCACGGCATTGCCCTTGCGGAGGTGATCAAGCAGCGCGATGAAATTGTTCGTTCCGACTCTACTATCCGCCTCGAAGGGTCCTTCGAATGTCGTTCCCGCAACGGTGATCGTAAAGCTAGGTACATCCCTTGAATCGCTCACTCGCATGAAGGACACCGAGGACTTCGTGTCCGCACTACCGTCCTCAGTGGGGCAGCCGATGTGAAGACGCATTCCCTGAGCATCGATGAAGTATTCGAGGTTCCCCTGACCATACCCCTCAGTCCAACGCCCCTCTGCAGCATGAGCCGACATAGACATTACTGCGCAGAGGACACCGACGAGATGAAGCTTCACATTGCTCTCCTGGTTATGTAAAAACCGGAGACTGTACTTCGCTCACTCCCCTTGCCCTATCCCATACTCATGGGAAGTTAGGAATTACTTAACCTGGGATAAGACCGATTCGGGGGGGCCTTCACTACCTCTCGCGCCGATATCTTCTCGGCAATCCCTGCGCCTGAACTGTTGAACATTTCGCAAGAAGTATGCGACGAACCGACAGTAAATTTATCAGGACGCTTCTACTTCTAGTGGCTCTGGGGAGGTTGGTATGAAAAATGTGACGGTCGCGCTCTTGTTGGTAACGCTCGTCCTTGCCGGATGCGGGGGCGGTAGCCAAGACAGCGTCGGCCGTTCCGCGATGACGCCCTCCGCAATTACTGCCCCGCATACCCATGTCGTCGCCGATTACCACTCTATCGTGCAGCAACTGTACATCGCGTATTTCGGCCGTCCGGCCGATCCAGGCGGTTTAGCAAACTTTGCGGCCGAACTTGAGAGCGCGCATGCGTCCTCCGATATTCAAGCATTGAACGCGGCCTATGGCAGTAACCCTCGCGTGCGGTCGCTCGTCGACACATTCGGTAGCAGTGAGGAATCCAAGTCCCTCTATCCTGGCGACACGAACGCATTCGTCACGGCTATTTACAGGAATGTGCTTAACCGCGAGCCGGACGCCGAGGGCCTGGATTTCTGGATGAAGGCAATCGACGAGCGCGGGCTCACCCGCGCACATGCATCATTTTCGATCATGGCAGGTGCCTTAGCCAATTCGACTGTCCAGGGCCGCAGCGATGCAATGCTCATTAATCGACGAGTGTCAGTCGGCACTGCGTTCACGGCGAGCCTTTCTACCCCTGCTCTCGTTAGTGCGTATCGGGGCGACGCATCAGCGGCGCTTGCGCGCGACATGCTGCGTTCAGTAACCGGAACAAGCGACGATCGCGCTGTTCGCGCAGCGATTGGTTCGACGCTTGCGACCTTAAGTTCCGCGCCCCCGTCTGGGGGAGGCACTTCGGGTGGGGGACAGTTACCCGTTGAAGATTTTTCTGCAGCGATTGCCGTGGCGCCTGCGGACGGTGCTGCAATAAGTGGCGTCGTGCGCCTTGAAGTGCGCGGGACCGGATTGGTCAACGTTGAACTTCTCCCGTCGTCCGGTTATGAACCGTTGTATGCACGCTTTAGCGTGTCCGAGGGGCGACTCGCGACCCTCGATCTGGACTCCCGACGATTGCCGGACGGGCCGATAGCGGTCCGAGTCGCAGCGTTTAATGTAGCAGCAGGTGGCAGTGGACGAGAGATAACCGCGATGCCGACGCGCACATGGCATGTCTCGAACTCCCTGCCCAGTTCGGTGCCTTCGGTCCCCGTTTCAACACCATTGGTCATGCAGTGCCCTGACGGCGCCGGACATTGCAGCGGCGGAAGCACGATTCGAGTCGATAACGGCATTGCCCTGATGAGTTCAGGGGTCAATGTTTATGGGCGCTCGACAAGCGACCTATTGCGTCCTAACCCAACGGTTTCCACTGCCTCTGGGCTTCAACCAGCGTCCGGAGGAACGGTGGAGGTTCGGGTGGGAAAAGATTCGGCTGGCTCCGTTTACCTTATGGCCCTATTGCTCAGCAACCTCGGCCTCTCGTGGGACGGCCGGGTCGAGCGTCCGCCTATCATTGAAACGTTCCGCAATTCACCCTCTGTCGTCCGTCTCAACTCGGCCGGAGCCCTCACCTTTTCGGCCCTTCCAGACTCTTCAAATCTTGGGTTTTATGACTATGCAGTCCTCGGGCGGTTCGCGACCCAGGCCAACTATGCAAACAACGCGTATTTCCCAAGGACCGGGAATCCCTCCCGCTGCCCCGCGGATATCGTGCCGTGCCCGGCTACCGAGGCAACAGGGCTAATGAACCAGTCAGGTGACTGGCGCAGGGGAGGTGCCGTGCCGGACTGGGCGAGCGCAGGGCGGCTGCACGGCGACGGAGACGTCTTTGCTGGCAATGGTGTTCCGGGGCCAGGTGGCATACCAACGCTACTGCCCGGGTCGACTGGGTTCGGTGTTCCCTTTCCAGGTTCCATGGGATACCGTTTGGCCTCTAATTGGGGATACCAGTACGCCAACCTCGCGGCGTGGGAAAGTCTCGATACGGTGTTGATTGACGAATGGGCTGGTCTGGCCAATCAGCACGCTACGGGCCGCCGCGGCCTCGTCGCGTTTGGGGATGTGACGTCGCCACAGGCAATACCGGCGACAGGTACGACGACGTACACAGGTATCACCTACGGCTGGTACACCCCGAGCCCGGCCCAGAACCCGATACTGTTCCGTGGCGCAGCGACCATCACGATTAATCTGGCAACGCGTGCGGTATCCATCCGCTTGAGCGAAACCTTCTCCTATGACGCCTCCATGATTCCGATCCAACTGCCCTCGCTCGTCTCTGCAACGGCGGGCTCCCCCGGCAGCAACGTTGCCAATTATTTCACTGGGAGCGTTAATGCCGAGGGGTTTACAGGGGGGATTGGGGGGCGCTATTTCGGCCCCATCGCGGGCAGTGGTTCCAGTTTGACACCGTTAGAAATTGGTGGCGTACTCTCGTTCACCAATCCATTTTCCGGCGCCGTGGTTCTCGGAGGTTTTCTGGGGCGGAAATTATAAGGAGTCGAAAACCAAAACTGGCCCGATGGGGCCAGTTTCTGGAAGCGGAGGTATTCTGCCGCCACTTCCAATACTCCACTAATACTTCAAGTAAGAAATTGCATCTTACTAAGCACAGCACGTGTGCGAACGGTTGCACCGAATAGACAACACCAGTTCAGTACGCTCTATATGCCCCCCAATGATTTGTCGGCATTTCCAGTGTAGACCATCGTTTACGTCCGTCAAGTAAGCTCGTTACACGCTCGATCAGCCTCGCACTATTGAGGCACTACGGCAAGTGTGCTACTCAAGTCCCTAAATCTGTTACCGCACCTACGAGCCCTAATCGCCTCGCACGGACGACGGTTTTTTATGAATAATTGACTACAATCAATTATTGCCACTTATAATCTTTCTGCCTTTCTCCGCGACCTTACCGGTCATTTTCGAAACGTAGAAGCATTGAGGCCTCGGCCGAGGGCACGGTCAGTCATCCTAGAACACCCAGTGCGTATTCCGATGACGGGGCGGTATGGCAAGTATCCTCCGTTGTCTCAGTAGACGCCCCAGCAAACAATAACGATGGAGACAAAATGAAAAAGAATCTGATGTGGCTCGGCGCTCTGCTTCCAGCGTTATTGGTAGCCTGCGGCGGCAACACGCCGGACGCAACCGGCCAATTCGCATTGTCGACGCAGTCCTCCGTGAGCTTCGTTGATGCGCCACGCTCAACGACCCGCTCCAACCGGGCCGCAACTGCATATGACACGGCAGTTCAACAACTGTATATCGCCTATTTCGGACGCCCAGCCGATCCTACGGGCCTGACCAACTTTGCCGCTGCGCTCGCGGCGGCAAATGCCCCGACAAGCATTCAGGGCCTCAGTGCAGCCTACGCAGGCGACCCGGCGATCAGAGGATTAGTGAACGCCTTTGGGACAAGCGATGAATCGAATTCCTTGTACAGCGGCGACACGGCATCCTTCGTCAATGCCATCTATCAGAACGTCCTCAATCGGTCCGCCGATGCAGGCGGCTTGAACTTCTGGGTCGGCGCGATTGATTCCGGGAACCTTACTAAAGGTAATGCAGCCCTTTCCATTATGGCTGGCGCACTGACTAACACGACGCCACAAGGTTTAATTGATCGGGATACGGTAAACAACAAGGTGACGGTGGGTACCGGATTTACCGCGCTACTGACAAGTGCCAACCAGACCGGAGCCTATAGCGGGGATGGTGCAGCGGCAGTTGCACGTACGATGCTTGCGAATGTCAGCTCGTCGACCGATGTGAACGGGTACCAGGCAACGGTCAACAATACGGTGACTGCCCTCGCCGCTTCGGCGGGTACTGCGCCAGCCGCATCGCCCTTTGCCGGAACATATACCGTGACTGATGGGGAGGTGACAATCAGCTTCGTGGTTGGTAGCGACGGCAAAATTTCGTCCTGCTTCAGCACGACCTCCGTCGTCTGCAGCGGATCAGTCTCTTCAAACGGTGCGTTGAACTTGAGCGGCAACGATGGCGAGACTCCCATAGATACCAGCGCGACGCTGACGGGCACGATTACGGCCTCCGGCACCGTTGCCGGGACCTACACAGGCACGTCGACTTCGGAAGGCGCATTTTCTGGAAGCTTCCAGGGCAGTAGGATCTCGAGCCGGATACCAGTGAATGTCATGCCGGCAGTCCAGGATGGCGAGGCGTCGGGCGATGCGGCAGCAGATAATTCGACGAACGCGCGGATTGAGCTTGGTGTGCCGATTTCTGGGGCAACCGGAAAACTCGCAGGCGATCAAGACGACCGTTTTGCCATTGACCTGACTGCAGGCGTGGATTACACCTTCGACCTTAGTGGGACCTTGCACGAAACATCGGAGTACACACAAACCTGGCAGGTCCTGAGTTTATATTCCAGCGCCGGGCGCAGCGTGACGATGACCGACGGCTTCGGCACCAGGGATACCACAGACGCACGACTATATTTCAGGCCATCGACAACAGGTACGTATTACCTCCACGTCCGCCACGCCGGACTAACGTACACGTTGTCTGCGACAGGCTCCCCGATTATCCGCGACGTTCCCAGCGACGCCTGGAACTTGAGCATGTGGCATCAGGTAGGCAACTCCCAGGTCTATAACCTCGGTACGACAAACACCAACTTCAACATCATGGTGTATCTACCGGCCGGAAAAACTTATACCTTTACCCCGACCACAGGCCGCAGGCAGTGGAATTTCACGCTGGTCGACTTCGACGGCAACGTAGTGGCCTCGGGTCAGACGCTTACCTTTACCGCAACTAAGGAAGGCCTTTACCGGATTAGCGGATCGGGAAATGGAACGTTTGCCATCGGTTCCTCCGCGACGTCCGTCGCGAAAGACGGATTGGGAAGCGGCCCCAATGATGGGACAACTACAGAACCTCCGAAGACTGCCAGCTGCAAGGCGGCAAACAGTCCGCTCGGCAGTGGTCCGGTCGTGATGATGAGCACAAAAGCCGACGCCCCGGTCGCATGCTACAAGAACAGGCTGGATACCTTCGGCTGGACCGGGTTCGACGACACAGTCGAAGATGCCTGCAGAGGGGCCCAGGATCCGAAAAAGAACGGTGACCTCACGTTCTACAAGGCGAAGAACCTGTCAGCCTGCTATTGCATAAAGAATGGCAAGGTCAATACGATGACGCAAGGATTCGTTTGCTGGGTGTTTTTTGACTCGGGATCAGGCCCCAACTAAGGCAGAAGTGGCATGGTCACGGCCGGTCCTGCTCCCTTGGATGGCCATAGCCCTAAATTCATGTGATTGGGTCTGGTGCGCGCGGCAACGGTCGGCAGGCCTTTCGATGACTTCACACTCCGCAATCGGGGGCGCTAGCGCACGGCATTTGCGCTTCGATTATCCTTCGTGATTTTTGCACGAGGGAGGTGCCGTGACATTTCTTGCGGGACTGGCGACGGGCTTTGCCGTCGGCATACTGGTTCGCGGGATCCACTGCAAGCGAACGAGACGTGACTGGCGTACACGACTGGGGCGAAAGGTCCAGCTGATCGCTGCACGAAGCGAAATGAAGGGCTATCGGCTCAAGCGCAAACGTCCTGTCCTTCGCAGGCGGGACAAGTGTCTGCTGGGGTGGTTGCACTCGCTCTCGCCGACTTTGACCCGTTATACCAATTTCCGGCCTGATACCCTGATTGGCTGGCACCGGAAGTATGTAAAGAACTATTGGAAGCACATCTCCAAGCCGGGGAAACGCGGGGGCGCCGGCCGCCCAAGGCTATGTGCGTCAGTCAGGCGAATTATTGTCGCCATCAAGACGCAAAATCCCCGGTACGGCGCCGGTCGGATCAGTGCAATCGTCAGTAACCAATTGGGCATGACGGTTTCTAAATCCACGGTCCGAAATGTCCTGAAACGTCACCGATTCAGGCCGACCACGCCGCCTGGACCGCTATCCACCCAAAGCTGGAAATCGTTCCTGAACAATCAGAGAGCGGATACGGCTTCGATGGATTTCAAAGTCGTCTTCGACTGGCGCGCCAGGCCCGTCTATATCCTCAATATCATCGATCACGCCCGCCGCAAACTGCTGGCATGCCGCGCCACCTACCACCCGTCGAGCAGCTGGGTCGCGCAACAATTGCGCAACGTCTTTCCCTTCGACAAGCACCCGCGACGGGTGTTGATGGACAACGACAGCATTTTCCTGCCGATCGCCAACACGACTTTGCCGAACATGGGTATCGAGGTCGTGCGGACCAGTGTTCGCAGTCCCTGGCAAAACGGGATTGTGGAGCGTTTTAACCGGACGCTCAAGGAAGAGCTACTCGACCACATAATCCCAATCAGTGACCGGCATCTTAATCGTTTACTTGCCCAGTACCAAAACTTCTACAATACCGCCCGCCCTCATCAAGCGAACACTGGTGAATCGCCCTGTGCCGGCAAACGTGCAGCAAATGAAACGGCGTATACGCGCGGAATACTGTGCGCCGAAGCTCTACCCTGGTTTGGTGGACTGCATCACAGCTACCGCCTTGCTGCTTAGCTAGCCATCACATCGTTGGGCGCTCTTCCATCGGCATCGAAGGCCGAGGATAGGACGCGCCGGTACGTCGGAAATTCAGGGGAAAAGTCGCCGGCTCATCGTTGAAATCGCGTGGAAACCTCTTGCGCGATGACCGAAAACGTAGCGGAGCAGTTAATTGCGGTGTGGTGGTCGCGCCTAAAGTCGCTCGGGATGGAATATTTGCACCCTACAGGGCCATATCTCGTTACGACCCCGAGCGGCAACATACACTTTCTTGCCGCACGCGCAAAAAGCAAAAGGTCAGACTTGCGCCTGACCCCTCACGCCGAGAAATCCCGGCCTTATCCCACACTATTCTTGATCAAGCCGCCACAGCAGCCTTCGGCTTACGAGGCGCACGCGGTTTCTTCGGCTTTTCTTCTGCGGTCTTTTCCTTGGTCTTCAGCGCGGCAAGCAATGCGTTGAAGTAGGTGTTGCGGGCGGTTTGCATAATCGCCATCTGCTGCTGCAGGCGGGCGATTTCGGCATCGGTTGCCTGTACGCTAGCGAGCTGGGCCTTGGCTTCAGTAGACAGTTTTGCGGAGGCGTAGCTGGTGCCGTTGATGGTGACGTATTCGGGGAGGTTCATTCTGGTTCCTATTTGAAATGCTCTCACCCAATGAAAAAACCCCGCCTCCTTTTGGGAGACGGGGTTCAAACTACTTTCGCTAACACCCCCTACTTGCGTAGGGAGTGCATCTCCGAAGAAGATTAGGCGAAGTTAGCTGCGTCGAACGCAGAGACCAGCACGCCGGAGACCGTACCGACCAGGGTCAGTTCGCTTGCTTCAACCGTCGTATTGTTGGTTGCATCATCGCTGAACAGGTAGACACGAGTATCGGTACCATTGTCGATCAGGATGACCGTGTTCGCGTTTGCAGCCGTAGTATCACCAACGATCGTGAGCGCGCCGGAGATCTTCGTAGCCACGTTGCTCCAATCTGCAGCTGCCTTGTCAGCAGCAGCGATACCGATTACCTCGTAAGCAGCCGTAGCAAGTTTCGCGGTCGAAGTAGCAGTCAGAGCCACGTCTACGCCGCCGGTCGTCGAACCAACCAGAGTTGCCAAGGTCGATACTTTCAGGATGTCAGCAGTTACGGCATCGGTACCAGCGTTGAAGCCAACGATCGTGTCTTTACCGTTGTTTGCAGCAGCGCTGAACGTAACCGTGTCATTGCCACCATTGCTGAGGTTGATCGTATCTGCGCCCTTACCGGCCGTGATTTCGTCGTTACGGGTCGTGCCAAGGATCGTGTCAGCACCGTCGTTACCAGTAACGATAGCACCCAACAGGCCGGTGGCAACGGAGTCAGTCATCGTCAGGCCAGACAGATCGATGGTCTCGCCTTCTGCAACAGAACCATTAACCGTGATGGTATCAACAGCACCGTCGGTACCCTTAACGGTGTAGTTTTGACCAGACAGCGTCGCAGCCTTGAAGGTTACGGTGCCGGTCGATGCCAGTTGGATGGTTTCCAGGCCGGTCAGGGTCAGGTTACCACCTGCGTATGTCTTACCAGCTGCGACCTTCAGAGTGTCAACACCTTCACCGAACTCGAGCACAACCGTACCCGTCGGGGAGTCACTCAGGGTAACAGTGTCGTCGCCTTCGCCTGCTTGCACCGACAGAACACCAGCAACGACGCCGCTAACCGTCACGGAATCTTTGCCTGCGCCGAGAACGAGGTTAGCTTGAGCTGCATCAGTGCCGCCGGTTGCGTCGTTGACTGCGGTCAGGGTAACAACATCGTCACCGCCTTGACCAACGAACGTAACAGCAGTGTCTACGAGCACCGTGCCGAAAGCAACAGTGTTCTTACCAGTTGCACCAGCGATGACGCCTTGGGCGACTGCAGTACCCGAGCCAATGTTCAACGTACCGTTCAGGCCGGAAGCGTCAATTTCCTTGGCAGAAGTAACTTTGTCCACCTTAACATCGTTCGTACCGAGCAGCACAACCTTGTTAGTTGCACCTGCGATAAGGTCAGTGATCGTCAGATCGACTGCGGTCGCTGCGCCGGTTGCTTGCTCTGCTGCAGCAGTGATGTTCAGCGTTTCGATGTCGTTAGCGCTGTTCTTGATTTCAGCAAAGGCAGCGCCGCTCAGCTTGACATTCAACGTATCAGCTGCGCCGTCAGTCTTGGTACCGACTTCGAGCTTAGAAGTGGATGCAGCGGCAGCGACTTCGAAGCTTTGGCCGGACTTGGCCTGAACAACAGCAGCGGTACCCGCGGTGAACTTGATGGTGTCTGCGCCAATCTTTGCGGTGTCAACGGTCGATGCGACTGCCGTGTCGGACAGTTGCAGAGTCAGTGCGCCGGTCGTGGACTTGGTGATGGTGTCAGCAGTCACATTAGCTGCGGTGCCCTTCAGGGTCACTGCACCTGCGCTCTTCACTTCCAGAGTTTCCGCACCGACCAGACCAGTCAGAGTAACGGTCTTGCCATCAGCGACGTCGAGGGTCAGCTTTTCGGTACCGGCCAGCTTGCTGGTAACCGTAGCGTTGTTGCCAAGAGTGACAGTTGCGGTGTCAGTCGTGCCGAAGCCTTCCAGAGTGATGGTAGCGTCTGCAGCTGCAGCCGTCGCATCAACAGTTGCGGCAGCCGAGGTAACGCTAATGGTCTTGGTAGCAGCAGCTGCCGTGACAGTAGCGGTCTTGTCAGCGCGGACGTCAATTGCGGTGGTAGCAGCACCAGCAGTAACGGTTGCGGCGTCAAAAGCTGTGCCAGTACCAACGTTAATCGTGGTCGTCGTTGCACCAGCCAGGACGGTCACGGTGTCGTCAGCAGATGCAGTACCTGCTGCATTGACGGTTGCAACCTTCGCATTAGTTGCCTTGACCGTGCCGGTCGTGACGCCTGCAACGTTCAGGGTACCCTTAATGCCGGAGCCAGCTTCGATCGTATTTGCGCCAGCAGCGGTAACGTTAGCATCGCCCAAGTAGCCCAGCTTGGAAGACATCAGGGTGATGTGTGCGCCGGTGATCTTGCTTGCGCTGATCGTCGGAGTGGAGAATGCATCCCATTCCAGATTGATGCTTTCAACGCCAGTGACGGTAGTTGCAGCGGTGAGGTTAGCGGACAGCTTTGCATTCAGCACGTCAGTGCCGCCATCGTCGATGATCGTGTCACCTTCGAGGCTGTTAGCGACCATCGCGTCGACGGTGTCATTCTTCGCGCTAAGTGCCTTGATTTCCGCAGCAGTAGTGAGCGTGAAGGTCGAGCCAACGTTCGGGTTGGTGATCGTGGTCAGCGTGGAGGTGATCGTGGCCTGGAAAGCGGTCACGTCGGTCGCGTTGTTCACGTCAGCCAGCATCGCACGTGCGGTTGCTGCAGCAGCGTCGCCGGAGTAGGTGGCGTTCTGGGTCGTAACAGCGGTCGTGAAGTTGGTTGCCACAGCGATCTTGGCGTCAACGGTTGCTGCGTCGATCAGGCCTTGAGCGGAGGTGTTGGACTTTGCGCCAGCCATGATGTCGAGGGCTGCCTTAGCGCGAGCAACGCGGCCAGCGTCAATCTCATCGCACCAGAACTTGAAACCAGCAGCATCAGGCACGCGGTCCAGGACGTTCTGGTAGATGGCGAAGACGAAGGACTCGGTCGTGCCAGAGCCGTAGAGGTTGGCGGACTCGGTGCTGGTGCCGAACTGGTCGACCAGGGTCTTGACGGTTGCGCTCGTGCCGTAAGCTTGCTTCACGCCTTCGATCGTTGCCGGCACGCCGGTTGCGTCGAGAGCGGCAGTGAAGTTCGCCAGACCGGAAACGTCTGCCGGACGGCCGAAGTATGCAACGTACAGTTGCTGAACTACGGATACGTAATCTGCTGCTGCCATGGTATTGGTTCCTTAAGGTAGTTAATTTAACCAGGTTTAGTCTGCGTCCCAGGTGCACACAGCGCTGTGTCGCGCCTGGGTGCTTGTTTTGCAGAACTGGAGCGTATATTGCCACACGACCATGCGATTGATGTGACGGCCGTCACAACGGGGAAAATAATGTTGTTTTTCCGCATTTCAGGGGAAGTGACCGCGTGTTGCTTGATTCTTGATGTTGCAGTCGCTCCACTGAAATGGTTAAAGCCCGATTTCGCGTGCTTTAAGCCCGTTGTACGAGGGCTCCTGTTGCTATACAGCCACAACAAGCGTCGTGATATTACTCGATTGAAAGTCATATAACAACCACGGGAGCGCTGCTGATAACGGTTTGGCTTGACTGGATAACAACAGCGAGTGTGGAAAGATTGGCAACAATGTGTTGGGAAAGAGACTTTGGGGAATGAGGGGGATTGACTCGGGCAGGCGACCGGGGGGCGCTTTTTTTGAGGACTTTCTTTCATCCGTGGCTGATGTTGTTCGATTGAGGCAGCCTTGAGGCCGACAGGGTTGTGCGTGGTTACAACACGTGAGTGAGAGGCTTTGAATGCGTTCTGGGGGGCCCTCCAGCGCGCTCACTGGATTGCGGGCACTGGGCGCACAGGAGAGGGATTGGAGAACGGGGGGATGTCTTGGCAGCTGCCCTCACCCCCTGCCCCTCTCCCGCCTGCGGGAGAGGGGAGATAGCGGGGGGGTTTGGTCTTTGTTTTTGTCGGCATTGCGGGAAGCCGGGGATCTTCAGCCAAGTGGCGACACAAGCGCGCGGGGGTGGAGTCGTTGAGGACAAGTGATTCGCCTGGAGGGGCAGCCTGGCTCATCGCTTGCAGCAGGAATGCACCTATGCATCCGCGCCGTGAGGCGCCTTCATAGCGACGCACAATCGGGCGGATAGCGAAAGTGGCAGCACGGCCGATCCGTGGGGAGTATAGAAATACTGGAAAGAAAGAATAACCAGCCGGCACTCACGTGACAGCCACGTACACTAAATATATAGCGCGGGTGGACGGGTCCGAGCGCGACCGACGGCAAGTCGCGCCAAAGTGCCTGGAAAGCCTGTCAGCGCGACCAGCTTGTTCCGCCGAAGGCTCGCGTCCCGGTGTCGGGGCCATGGCTGGAAAACACATAGCCCGCTTCCTTGGCGGCGGCGCCGCCGAGATAGCCGCGGACGGTCGAGTTGGAGAGCGTGTTCGTACTGACAAGCTCCCCTTTCAGGGTGACGTCACCCTCCGCATGGACGGCAACTTGCGCTTTCGGCGCCACGACAAGCAGGTCCGTCGTGAACGAGCGCTTTGCAAAGTCCACTTCGAGGCGCGAATCCTGGATGGCCGCCTTGACGGGCTCGGCGTCACCGGTCCGGATATACGC
Source organism: Noviherbaspirillum sp. (assembly GCA_035626875.1). Taxonomy (GTDB): domain Bacteria; phylum Pseudomonadota; class Gammaproteobacteria; order Burkholderiales; family Burkholderiaceae_D; genus Noviherbaspirillum. The sequence goes on from DASPMV010000049.1 coordinate 51,817, forward strand.
CTCGCTGTTCACAAGCTGGAACGCCGCTGCGCCTTCGCGCGGGAGCACGAGTTCGGAATTCTTGATGCGAGAAATGAAGTACGAGCCGGCGATGGTGGGACTGACATATTCACCGTTGCGCACCTTGGCAAGCGCTTCGGAATCCGCAGGCAGGCTGGCTATCTTTTCCCAGCGTCCCCAGTGCACTTCCGGCGGCTTGGGCACGACAACGACCGGCTCCTGCGGCACGCTGGGGGGCGGAGGCGACGGGCGGTTCTCGGGTGCCAGAAGGGTGCTGCTCTTTTGAGGATCAAGACGCAGGTCGGTTGCGGTGGCAACGGTTGCGTCGGTTGCGCCAGTCTTGCCGACCGGCTCATCCTTGCGTGGCGGCGCGGTAACGTCCGGGGACAGGTTATTGCCGCGCAAGAGCTGAGGCGCCGATTGCCCTTTTTGAACCTGCAAGAGCTGCCCGGCCTGATCCGCGAAGAGTTCGCGGCTGGACGTTCCCTCACAGGGACCGCTGCCCTCAGGACCGCAGCCGGCTGAGAAGCCGCTTACTACGACGCCGCCGGAGATGACGGCCACGCGCGAGGTGTTCTGGTCGGTAAACACGGTAAAGTCAGTGCCGCGCACGCCGATGGCTGCGACCGGGGTATTGAAACGGAAGTTCTGGCGCGCCTGCTTGACCGCCTGGCCGGAAATCGTGCGGGCCACGCCTTGCGACAGCTCGAACTTGATCCGGGTATTGGCCGGGTTTTGCGCGTCGACGTGGTAGGCGACTACCCGAGCCCGGCTGTTCGGACGCAGGATGAGGAAGCCGTTGTCGACGGTCTTCAAATAGAGATAGCCGTCTGCGCCGGTCGAGAGCTCGTCGCCCTCCTGGATGGCGTCACCCAGCGTGATGGCACGGGCAGCAGCCTGTGCCTGCCCGGTGACGAAGACGATGCGCCCTGCCTCGCCTGCCTGGGCGAGACCGGCGGCGAGTAACAGTCCGATAGCGGTAATCGTTTTGCGCAACATACACTTCTCCTTGAGTGCCATTGTGCTCCTCCCGGCAACACATTCTGTGACGGCGGTCACATTTTACATGCAGAAAATCACATCATTGCCGGTTTAAGCACGTCCGCGTGGCCGCAATCCCCTGCAAACGCCGTCAAGTTTGCCAAGAATGCAATTTTTCTCGACAAATCAAGGATCTGTCCGCGGACGCATGAAGCCTGTTGCAGTAATTAAACGCTTTAAATGCAGCAAGAACATGGGATAGTCCACGCGGAAACTAGGCGCTATACTTGCTGGCTGTTATTTTTCGTTTACCCCACTGGGGCGCGACCGTCTGTGCGCCTTGTCACACTCGAGAGCAAGCATCCGTCTGCCCATGATTTTTCCGTCAATTGCCGTCGTGCGGTCGCTGATCGCCGCCGTCGCGGTCCTGTTGACGATCTGGGCCGAATCACCCTCCTCCCCGTTGCAGTCGCTGTTTGCCAATGAATGGCTGCGCGATCATTTCGTTCGCCTGCAGTCGTCTTTGGAGCCGGAAACACGCATTACGGTCATCGACATCGACGAATCCAGCCTGTCTGCGGTCGGCCCCTGGCCCTGGTCGAGGACACGGATCGCTGAACTCCTTGAGAATCTGCTCGGCCCCTACGAAGCCCGCGGGGTGGCGCTGGACCTGGTGCTGCCGGAGCGTGCGGACGCTGAGGGCGATGCGCGCCTTGCCATGCTGGCCGGTCACGGCCCGGTTGTGCTTGCGCAGGCATTCGACTATGTCACACGGCCATTTCCTGTGCGGGTCGGGCAGCCGTCCGGCGGGACACCGGCGCCCCCGCACGCCCTGGGAGTATCGGCAAGCGGTTACATCGGAAACCATATTGGCCTCGCCGAAGCGCCCCATACCGGCAACATTGGCTTTATTCCCGATGAGGATGGGACAATCCGCCGCCTGCCGGTAAATACCCTGTTCGACGAACGCCTTTATCCCACGTTGTCCCTGGCCTTGATGCAATGCTGCTGGGGCAAGTCGGCTGTCCCGGTTACCAATGCGCCCGAGTCAACCGCGGTTCGGCGCGTACCGTTCAGCCGGGACTGGAACGCCTATACGATCATTCCTGCTTCCCAGGTATTCGACCAAAGCGCACCGAAGACAGCCATTGCGAACCGCCTCGTCATTGTCGGGTCGTCATCTCTGGGACTGAGCGACCGTGTCACCACGCCGTTGTCGGCGTCGACGAGCGGGGTCTTGGTTCACGCCGCCATGCTGTCTTCGCTACTCGATGACAAGGCAGGAAAATCGCCGAGTCCATGGCCGGGCGACTGGACTGCCATTCTCTTTTCGGCCCTCGTCGCTTTCACCGCTGCCTATACCTTCCCCCGCCTGTCGGCGCTCGCTAACGTCAGCCTGCTTGCGGGCGCGTCTGTGATCTGGCTTGGCATCGCTTACTGGATCGTTCCGCGGGATCCTGATTTTTCCACGACGGGTCCGCTGGTATCGAACCTGTTTCTGCTGACGGTCGCCGTGCCCTTCGACTGGCAGCTTGCGCAGCGCAAGTCTCGGGACCTGTTGGGGACCTTGCGCCAGTATGTGGCGAAGGCGGTGGTCGACGAACTCTTGCGGCGCGGGCTGAAAGACCCGCTGACGCCGCAGCGACTGCACGTAACCACGCTGATCGCGGACATGGAAGGCTATACCAGCCAGGTGGAGTCGCTGTCGATCGAGGAGGCTGCCCAGCTCACCCGGGATTTTCTGGCCTGCCTGGCGAAACCGGTGCTGGAGAAGCAGGGAACGCTGGACAAGTTTACCGGCGACGGTCTGGTCGCATTCTGGGGCGCCCCGCTGCCGATCGAGGACCATGCCGATCTCGCACTCGACGCCGCGCAGCAGATCACGCAGGAAGTGGCGCGTCTCAGCCGAGAACGGGCGGCGGAAGGCAAGCGCCCGCTGCGCGTTCGTATCGGCGTCGAGAGTGGATTGGCCATGGCGGGAGACTTCGGCACTTCATCGCGCAGCATCTACACGGCTGTTGGAGACAGCGTCAATACGGCGTCGCGCCTCGAACAGGTAGCGCGTGATTACCCGCACGACATCATCGTGGGCCCCGGTACGGTGAGCAAATCGATACGGCACCGGTTCCTTTTCCTCGACGAGAAGCTGGTGCGCGGCAAGGGACGCCCAACCAAGCTGTACACGCTGGAGCCGAGTGCATGAGACTGGTGACCGCGCAACAGATCGGACATAAACCCGGCGCGAGCCTTGCTGCGCCGCGCCTGTCTGGATGGCTTGCCCGTATGAGCACTCTCCGACTCAAGCGTCTTTCGACACTGCTGCGCTACGGCTCGCTGTTGTCGGCCATACTTTCCGCTTCATGCCTTCATGCGGAACCGGTGCACCTGGCACAGCAGGAACAGCTGTACATGGACGCCATGAATTCCATTTCGGAGGGCAGGACGAACGATGCCAGCGATGTGTTGACACGCATGATCGAACAGGAACCGCAGCATGCGGGGGCATGGCTGGACCTGGCGATCATCCAGTGCGAGCTGGGACGTGAAGCAGAGGCAGAGCGGCTATTCCAGATGATCGAGTCGCGGTTCTCGCCCCCTCCCGGAATCCGCGAAGTCATCGCGAGCCATCGACTGCGCGGCTGCAAAGGGTGGGAGCCGCGCGAGCGCCTTGCGGTTTTGCTCGGACGCGGCATTGACGACAATGTCAATCAGGGAGCTAGCAATCCGAACTTCAGCATTGGCAGCGGCAGCAGTCGTGTCGATCTGCAGCTTCTTCCGGAATTCCTGCCGCAAAGCGATCATTTCACCTTCCTGGCGGCGGAATATGCACGCGACCTGAATTCCTACGGGACCACGGCGTTTGCGCAGCTGCGTTCACGCGTCAACGACTCGCTGTCCCGCTACGACACCACATCGCTGCGCGCCGGCGTCGAGCATCCATTGAAATTGGGCGAATGGGGTTTTCGGGGGAGCGGCTCGGTGGGATGGCTTACCCTGGGAAGCGCGCTTTACCAGAAACAGGGGCAACTCCAGGCGCGCATCGCACCTCCCCTGGCGTTACCCGACCGGTTCCGAATCAATTTCCTGACTGGCTTAAGCCGCGTGCAGTACGTGAAGCTGACAGATTACGATTCGACCACGACGGAAGTGGCCGGGCTTCTTGCCTACCAGGGCAACGCAACGGAAGTCCAGGCCACCGCCGGACGATTGTCGGACCGCGGCGCTTCAGGACGGCCTGGGGGCGACCGGCAAGGCTGGTTCGCCGGCATACAGGGCAGCCGCTACTTCGGTGGGGGAATCCGCGCGGATCTTGGGTGGACGCGGCAGCGATGGCTGAGCGACTCGATCTACTCGCCCGGTTTGATTGAACAGGTACGACGCCAGGACACAGACATCTGGCGGGCGGCCGTGGCCGTTCCTGTCAAGCCACACCACACGATAAATATTGAGTGGCGGCACGTCCGGAATAACGAGAATATTTCGATCTTTCAATATAATAGCCAGCTGATACAAGTAAGTTGGCAGTGGGCAAAGTTCTGAACTTTGACCTCTCCCCTGGAGACAGGGGCTCTCTGCACATTCTCTCGCTTGCCATCGCGCAGTTGCACTTCGATTAAGTTTACGGTTTGAAAATCGGCATGATGGTGAAGTTGATACTTTTGTTCGGCGGAACTCTGGCAGTCTTGCTGGGCTGCCTCCTTCCGGCACGGTGCCTGCCACCATTACCGAATGACAAGCTCCTGCATTTCCTTGCGTATGGTGGACTTGCCCTCATTGCGGGACGTATTGCCGGAAACGGGCTGGAACTGGCGATGTGGATGACGGGGCTGTTTGCCATCGGCTGGGGGATCGAGGCATTGCAACGCTGGGTACCCGGACGCAGCTTTTGCTGGCGGGATCTTGCCGCAAATACTGCCGGCATCCTTGTCGCAGCGGGCTTTTCTCCTGCGATCTTTACTTGAAGGCGTGACCGTCGCAGCTGACGCGCGCCTGAACGTTGTTTCGAACACCGGAAACCTGGAGCACTGACATATGACGTTGGGCAAGAAGGAACGTCTTAATATGAAGGCAAGCGAAGCGCCCGCCGAGGCTTCGAGCAGCACCGCCGCGCCCACCGACCTCAAGCAGGCCGCCCAGGTGAATATCCAGATCCACCTGCGCAAGATCCCGCTCCTCGCCAACCTTACCGAGGAAGAAATGGCGCGGGTGAAGGCAGACCTGCGCATTCGCCAGTACGCGCGCCGCGACATGGTCTTGCAGAAAGGCGGTCCGGGAGACAGCTTGCTTTTCCTGTTGTCCGGCCAACTCCAGGTCATCGACATTACGGAGGATGGTCGCGCGATCGGCCTTAGCATCCTCACCCCAGGTGACTTTTTTGGTGAAATTGCGGTCATCAACGGCTCGTCCCGTTCCGCTTCGGTCGTGGCATTGAGTCCTGTCCTGGTTGCCCTTCTTCCCCGTCCTACGGCGCTACACCTTTTTTCGCACTCGCCGACCGTCGCTAACCAGATGCTGCGGCACCTGGCGGCGAAGATTCAGCGTGACTCCGAGTTCCGCGCGCTGCTCAGCATCCACAACACGGCGAAGCGGATCTATTCTTTCCTTAGCCTGATGAAGGAAAAGAAGCCTGACAATACCGAGGTCGTTGAAAACCTTCCGACGCATCAGGATATTGCCAACATGATCAACACCAGCCGGGAAACCGTCACGCGGACAATCCTGGCCCTAGTCAACCAGGGTGTTGTGAAAAAAGACACCCACCGCCTGATCATCATCAATCCCGATGAGCTGAAAAAATTGGCTCAGCGCTAACATTCCTTGCATGCGATATAATTGTCGCCCTTTGACATGCGGGCGGCGGTTAATACGCGATGCGCGCGCAGCAAGGGCGAATCGCGGACGTACAGCATAATTAGAATCCTCCGCGGCGCCCTCTCCGCCCCTCGCGGCATCCTTCAACAGGTGTGCCGCGATTTTCCTGTATCCCTGTCCGTCACTACAGAAAAAATGATCCATCCGGGCATGATAAGAAGCGTTTGGGCGTACCGGGGTTTTATCACCGGGAGCGTGAAACGCGAATTCCAGTCCAAGTACCGCAACTCAATATTGGGGGCAGCCTGGACCGTGCTTCAGCCTTTGGCGATGATCCTGGTCTACACGGTCATTTTTTCCCAGGTCATGAGCGCGAAACTTCCGGGAGTGGACTCCAGCTTCGCGTACAGCATCTACCTGTGCGCCGGCGTCCTGACCTGGGGCCTGTTCGCGGAAATCACCAGCCGCGGTCAGAACGTTTTCCTTGAACACGCGAACCTGATCAAGAAACTCAGCTTTCCGCGCATCTGCCTGCCGATCATCGTCATTCTCAATGCCGGATTGAACTTCGCCATCATCTTTGCGCTGTTCGTCTGCTTCCTGCTTGCGACCGGCCATTTTCCCGGCTGGGTATTTCTTGGAATGCTGCCGATCCTGGCAGTGCAGGTGGCTTTTTCCATCGGACTCGGTATCACGCTAGGTGTCCTTAACGTCTTTTTCCGTGACGTCGGCCAGTTCTTCACTATCCTTCTGCAATTCTGGTTCTGGTTTACACCCATCGTGTACCCACCTACGATTCTTCCGGAAAACATCCGGCCCTTCCTGGCATGGAATCCAATGGCGTCCGTGATATCCGCTTACCAGCAGATCCTCGTCAATGGCCAGTGGCCGCAGTGGTCCAGTCTTCTGCCCGCGGCGGCAATCGGCGTCGGACTGTGCGTTTTCGGCATGCGGCTTTTTCGAAAGCGCGCCGGCGAAATGGTGGATGAACTCTGATGGGCAGCATTCTCGTTACCGGTCTGGGCAAGGCGTACAAGCGCTATCCCTCCCATCTTGCGCGCCTGGCGGAATGGATGCTTCCCTTTACCGGACCGCGTCATCAACTCAAATGGGTGATCCGGGACATCAGCTTCCACGTCGAGGCCGGACAGGCGGTGGGCATCATTGGCATCAATGGCGCCGGGAAGAGCACTCTGCTCAAGTTGATTACCGGGACGACGCAGGCCACGACGGGCAACGTTGTCATCAACGGCCGCGTCGCCGCCCTGCTGGAACTCGGCATGGGATTTCATCCGGATTTCACGGGCAGGCAGAACGTGTTCATGGCCGGGCAGCTCCTCGGCCTGAGCATCGAGGAAATTGCGGCCCTCATGCCGGAAATTGAAGCCTTTGCCGAGATCGGCGAGCACATCGACCAGCCTGTACGCGTCTATTCGAGTGGCATGCAAATGCGACTGGCTTTCAGTGTCGCGACGGCTCGACGTCCCGATGTCCTGATCGTGGATGAAGCACTTTCGGTGGGCGATGCTTACTTCCAGCACAAGAGCTTCGATCGCATCCGGAATTTCAGGAACCAGGGCACCACTTTGCTTATCGTCAGCCACGACAGGACCGCGATCCAGTCGATCTGCGACCGCGCGATCCTCCTGGATGGGGGTCGTCTCGCGAAAGAAGGCGGCCCGGAAGAGGTCATGGATTTCTACAACGCCCTCATCGCAGAGCGCGAGAATTCGACGGTGGAGCAGAAACCGACGGAGGACGGCCGTGTGCAGACTACTTCCGGTACAGGCGAAGCGACGGTGACAGACATTGCGCTGCTGGATGAAAACGGCGCCCCCGCAGAAATGGTCAATGTCGGAACACCAGTGACCCTGCGTGTGCGCGTGCGCGTCAATACCCCGATTCCGCGGCTGGTACTCGGCTACATGATCAAGGACAGGCTCGGACAGCCGATCTACGGCACGAATACGCATTACGCGGAGATGCCGCTGGCAGACCTTGGCGAGGGTGATTGTTTCGAATACCGCTTCGCATTTCCGGCCAATATCGGTCCCGGCAGCTACTCTGTCACCACGGCGTTGACCAGTTCGGAAACGCATCTCGGCAACAATTACGAGTGGCGTGACCTGGCGTTGATCTTCACAGTAGTTAATGTTAACCGTAAGAGCTTCGTTGGCTCGAGCTGGCTCGAACCAACGATCGAAATCATCCGATGAGCGATTTGTTTTACAGGGCGTACGAGGATCGTCACCGGGGCTCGCGCGAACTTATCAAGTCACGCCTGCGAGTCTACGCGCCTTTCCTGCAACCGGCCGCATCGCTGTTCCAGCCTGCGACTGCAATCGACCTCGGGTGCGGGCGCGGCGAATGGCTGGAAATCCTCCGTGAAAACGGGTTCAATGCCTTTGGCGTCGACCTTGACGATGGCATGCTCGACGGTTGCCGCGAGCTCGGGCTGGATGCCCGGAAAGCAGATGCGGTACAGTCGCTGCGCGACCTGCCGACCGGCTGCCTGGCGCTCGTGTCGGCCTTTCACGTCGTCGAGCATATGCCCTTCGACGTCGTGCGTACGCTGATAGAGGAAGCCTTGCGCGTGTTGCGCCCGGGTGGACTGCTGATTCTTGAAACACCCAATCCGGAAAACCTTGTAGTAGGTGCGTCCAGCTTCTACCAGGATCCATCGCACGTTCGCCCCGTTCCGTCGGAACTGTTGAGTTTCGCAGTCGAATTCGCAGGTTTCGCCCGCAACAAGCTGCTGCGTCTGCAGGAGGCGCCGGAATTGCACTCGGGACGCGCGCCAAGCCTGCTCGACGTTCTCGGTGGCGTCAGCCCTGATTACGCGATCGTGGGACAAAAGCAGGCCGATGCATCGACTCTCTCGCGATTCGACGCCGCGTTCGTGATGCCCTATGGCGTTGCCCTCGGCGAACTTGCCGACCGCTTCGATGGGAAAGTCGAAAAGCGAATGGCGGAGAGGATCGAGCAGGCCGAGGCGCGCCTCGCACAGCACGCCGAAATGCTTGCGGAACGAGCATTCCGCCTGGAGTCCCGGCACACGGAAATCGAATCGCGCCTCGCGCAAGCTGTTCAACGCATCGAGCAAGCAGAGGAGCGCGCCGCAGCGGCTTCAGACCAGCTGCGCGCAGTACTTCAGAGCAGGTCCTGGCGTATTACGGCACCGTTGCGACAGGGCGCTGACGCTGCGCGCCGCTTACGTGCCGCTGCAAGGGAAGGCCGGCTTGGACGCGCGTTCGTGAATCGGGCAAAAGCAGCCGTTCGCGTTGCCGGCAGGGCAGCATTAAGTGAACCTCGCGTGGCCCGGCTGGCCTTTCGTGTGCTCGCGCGATTCCCCGCGCTCAAGAAGCGCCTCCGCGACGTCATACTTCCACCGGTACTTAAGCAGCAAACACAGAGACCGGACATGCTTTCCCCGCGCGCGGCGCGGGTTCGTGACGCACTGAAAAAGGCTTTCGACGCGAGGAAGAACTGATGCGCATCGTTATTGACATGCAGGGAGCGCAGACCGACAGCCGTTTCCGGGGGATCGGGCGCTATTCAATGTCCCTCGCATTGGCAGTTGCCCGCAATGCCGGCGATCATGAGATCTGGCTTGTCCTGAATGCCGCTTTACCGCAGAGCATTCCGGATATCCGCCGTGCTTTTTCCGGCCTGGTGCCCAAAGAGCGCATCCGGGTATTCGACATCCCTACTCCGGTTGCGGAACACGACGAGCAGAACGCGTGGCGCACTCGCGCAGCGGAAAAGATCCGCGAACATGTCATCGCACAGCTTCGTCCCGACATGGTGCTCGTCACCAGCCTGTTCGAAGGCTATGTGGATAATGGCATCGCATCTGTCGGTTCGTTTTGCAACGGCATGAACACAGCGGTGATCCTGTACGACCTGATCCCATTGCTGAATCCTGACGCCTACCTTCCCATGCCCAGCCAGAAGGCGAGCTATTACCGCAAGGTTGCGTCGCTCAAGAACGCAGGCTTGTTGCTGGCGATCTCGGATTACTCGCGACAGGAAGCGATAGAAGCGCTGCAACTGGATCCAAGCCGCGTAGTGAGCATCTCTACGGCGACGGACCCGCGCTTTACGCCAGCCGAACTGCCCGCGGACGAACTGGACAACCTGCGTTCGCGTTACGGCATCACCCGACAGATGGTGATGTATGCACCGGGTGGTTTTGACGCACGCAAGAACATCGATGGCCTCATGAAGGCCTTCAGCATGCTGCCCCAGTCGATCCGCGCCTCACATCAGCTTGTCATCGCCAGCAAAATCGGGGACGCAGAGCGTTTCCGACTGGTCCAGATGCGCAAGCAGGCAGGTCTGTCCGAAGACGAGCTCGTTCTTACCGGATATGTTCCTGACGATGACCTGTGTGCCCTGTACGGAGCCGCGGCGCTTTTTGTCTTCCCATCGAAACACGAGGGCTTTGGCCTCCCCGCGCTTGAAGCGATGGCGTGCGGCGCACCCGTGATCGGATCGGACAGGACGAGCGTTCCAGAGGTAATTGGACGGCAAGATGCGCTGTTCGATCCGCATTCACCGCAGGCTATCGCTGCCAAGATGGAACAGGTGCTCTCCGACAAACTTGTCCAGGATGACCTGCGCGAGCACGGACGCGAACAGGCAAAGAAGTTTTCGTGGGATGCGTCGGCGAAACGCGCACTGCGCGCAATGGAAGCACACGCCAGTGCGATGCGGGCGAGTACATCACCGGTGCATAACGACAAGAAACTGCGCCTTGCCTTCGTCTCGCCCCTCCCACCGGAGCGAACAGGCATCGCGGACTACAGTGCAGACCTCCTTCCCGAACTTTCCCGTCTTTACGACGTTGAATTGATCACTGACCAGGTCGAAGTAGATTTGCCTCCAGGACTTCTGGGACTACCCCGCCGCTCGGTAAGCTGGTTCACCGAGAATGCCGCAGAGTTCGACAGAATTGTCTATCAGGTCGGCAACAGCCCTTTCCACACCCATATGTTCGCGTTGCTGCGCGAACATCCCGGCGCGGTCGTTCTTCATGACTTTTTCCTTAGTGGCGTGCTTGCGCACGAAGAACTGACAGAAGCACTACCCGGAGTCTGGACAGAGGCGCTTTACCACTCCCATGGCTATGCTGCTCTCCAGATGCGCTTCGATCCAAGGCGGGTCATGCAAGCGCGCGATGTTTACCCCTCCAACCTGGAGGTGCTGCAGAATGCCAGGGGTGTCATCGTTCATTCCGAACATTCACGCCGGCTCGCGTGCGAATGGTATGGACCGGATGCAGGCGGCGACTGGAAGCTGATCCCGCTGTTGCGGACGCCTGCCGCCACCATCGACCGTTCGGCAGCACGTGCAGCCCTCGGCATCCCGGAGAACGCCTTTGTCGTTTGCAGCTTCGGCTTTGTCGACGGGACCAAATGCAGTCATCGCCTGCTCGACGCATGGCTGTCGTCGAATCTGGCCGCCCAGCCCGACTGTTACCTGACCTTTGTCGGCGAAAATCACGGCGGTGACTACGGCGCGCAAATGCTCGAGCGAATTCGCACGAGCGGTTGCGGAGACAGGATCCGGATCACCGGCTGGGCCAATGCTCAAACCTATCGACAATTCCTGCAGGCAGCAGACGCCGGCGTCCAGCTGCGCAGCATGTCGAGGGGAGAGACCTCGGCGGCCGTTCTGGACTGCATGAATTATGGGCTGCCGACGATTGCCAATGCCAACGGTTCGATGGCGGACCTTCCGGATAGCGCAGTGCTGAAACTGCCCGATGCATTTACAGACGCAATGCTTGTCACTGCACTTGAAAGGCTGAAAGACGACGCCGCCCTACGCCATGCGCTTGGCACTGCCGCACGTGAGCTGATTCACCAACACCATCACCCGGCCGAATGCGCGCGTCGCTACGAGGCAGCGATCGAGTCGGCGTACGAAACTGCATCCACTGATGTCCATGCGCTTGTCCAGGCGCTTTCAAACATCCCTGAGTTGCCGGCGTCCGATGACGTTCTACGGCAACTGGCCCAGTCCGTCGCGCTTTCATCGGAATGGAAACCCTCGCTGCGCCAGCTGTTGGTTGACGTATCGGCCATCTCCCGTAACGACCTGCAGACCGGTATCGAGCGCGTCGTGCGTGCGCAATTGTTTGAACTGCTCCAGAATCCGCCTTCGGGATTCCGGGTGGAACCCGTGTACCTGACTTCCGAAGGCGGAGCCTGGCACTATCGGTACGCGCACATGTACACGCATAAGTTGCTGTCGATTCCCTCCGGCGCGGTGATTGAATCGCCGGTGGATGTGGGCGCAGCCGACGTCTTCTACAGCCCGGATTTTTATCCGCACGGGACAATCGAAGCGGCAAGCAGCGGTCTCTACGCGGATTGGCGCGCGCGGGGCGTTGAAGTGAACTTCCTGGTCCATGACATCCTGCCGGTACTGCAGCCACAGTTCTTTCCGGACCATGCCGATGAGGTCCATGCGCGGTGGCTGACCAGCATTGCAAAGAATGCCGACAGGATTGTCTGCATCTCCCAGGCGGTCTCCGGTGACGTATCTGACTACCTGCGGCAAGAGAGTATCGATCCCGGACAGCTGGAAATCGCAGTTGTTCATCATGGGGCGGACATCAAGGCATCGGTCCCCTCCAGCGGTCTTCCCGACGAGGCATCGGCAATCCTGGGCCGGCTCGCGTCGCGGCCGAGTTTCCTGATGGTGGGGACAATCGAGCCGCGCAAAGGGCATTTGCAAGCAATAGCGGCTTTCGAGCATCTATGGCGTGAGGGGGTGGATGCCAATCTTGTCATCGTTGGGAAAGAAGGCTGGAAGCCGCTCCCGCATGATCAACGACGGACGATTCCGCAAATCGTTGAAAGGATGAGCACGCATCCTGAGCTTGGCAAGCGTCTCCTGTGGCTACAAGGCATCAGCGATGAGTATCTGCAGCATCTCTACGAGTCGTGCGCCTGCCTCATTTTCGCCAGCGAGGGAGAAGGTTTTGGGCTTCCCCTCATCGAAGCAGCCCAGAACAAGCTTCCGATCATTTCGCGCGACCTTCCCGTCTTCCGGGAAGTAGCCGGGATGAACGCCTACTATTTCAGCGGACTTGAAGCCGAGGACCTGGCCGTGGCCGTGAAGGAGTGGCTGGCGCTGCGCGAGCGCGGCAGTGCTCCCTCTTCATCGGGAATGCGCTGGCGAACGTGGGCGGAAAACGCCAGAGAACTGGCTACGATCCTATCCGGCCGCAGCAAATTGCTATGCTTATGATCAGAGACCAACAGATCCGCCAACGCCTGTCCATGCTGCTCTTTGCGGCAGGTGTAGGCGTATCCATCCTGTTTGTCGCATTCGTCGCACTGCGACTGTGGAAGCTTGATTTCCGTACACCTCTTTCGTACTCGCAGGATGACACAATCATCATGCTCTTGTATATCAAGGGCCTGATTCAGGACGGCTGGCCGACCACGATCTCTCACCTGTCAGCCCCCTTTGTCTATCCGGGTGCAGCGTTCCCCATGCTGACGAGCACGGACTGGATGATGATGAAGGCGCTTTCGATCTTCACTTCCGAGCCCGGCGTCCTGCTGAACGTGTTCTGGCTGCTCACGCTGGTCCTCAGCGGGTGGACGGCATGTTATGCCGGCATCCAGCTGGGGATGTCGAGGGCGCTGGCCGCTGCCAGCGGCATCCTGTACGCATTCCTGCCATTCGCCCTGCTTCGAAGCGCCCACCACCTCAACCTCGTCTATTACCTGGTTCCGCTGCTTGGCCTGCTCGCGGTCGTGATCGCCAGCCGCGGTGAAGGCGTGCGCAATGCCGGCCAGGCGACGGTTGTGGGTCTGCTGGCCTGCATCGCTCAAGGCTTCAATTATGTTTACTACAGTTTCTTCGCGGTCTTGCTCTTCGCGATTGCGGCGCTGATCGGTTACCGGCAGAACGGGATGCGGTTCCTGAAACTGCCTGCTGCTGCGATTACGCTTGTCACACTGTGCACAGCCCTTAATCTTGCGCCCGCCTTGAAGACATGGGACGCACAGGGAAAACCGCCAGAGATGGGCTATAAATCGGTTGCCGAGGCGGAAACCTATGGCGCGAAATTGCGCCTGATGCTGTCGCCACATCGCGAGAATGCAGTCCCGCCCCTCGGATATGTCGCGCAGAAGGCCGCGAACGCCGGCTTCCCGCTTGAGAACGAAAACACGACCGCCCGCCTCGGTCTCTTTGGTACGTTTGGCCTGCTGTTGATCATCCTGTCCGTGTTGCGTCGCGAAGGACACCTGGAATCACGCGAACCGTTGCGCGCTGTTTCCGGCCTCGGTATGGCAACGCTACTGCTGATCACGGTCGGCGGATTCGGTGCAATCATCAATGTGCTGACCGTGGCCGATATCCGCGCGTACAACCGGTTTTCGGTTTATCTGTCGTTCTTTGCCATTTCCGCCGCCGCACTCTGGCTTCAGAAGAAACTGGACAGTACACATCGTCCGAAACGCGCGCTTGTTATTGCCATCGCCATCGCGCTTGCCGGACTGAGCCTTTATGATCAGTTGCTTGACGCCAAGCCGCTGCGGGCGAATCAGCAGGAGGACACAGTGCGAATGACGGCGGAAAGGGCTGCCGTCAACAAGCTGGAGCGCGCATTGCCGGCTGGCTCCATGGTGCTCGAACTACCGTTCACCGGCTATCCCCCGATTTATCACTTTCATCAGATGCATTCGTACGACCATGGACGGCCGTTCATCTGGTCGTCCACGCTGAAATGGAGCTGGCCTTCGTTCACGCGGCGGCACCGGGAATGGCAAGAAAGGATGAGCAAGCTGCAAGGGGCCGAGCTGGTGGAGGCGGCAGCGCTGTCCGGTTTCTCCGCCATCTGGATCGACCGTGCAGCCTACCAGGACGGGGGCCGCAAGCTGATTGAGGACCTGTCGTCCAACAAGGTCGAGCCTCTTGATCTTGGCAGCGAACGGTACACGGCACTCGATATCGGCCGCGTGGCTACAGAACTCAATGCGCGAATCGGCGCGGCAGAATTCGCCCGCCGCAGCACCGCCCTACTGGGAAGCCCGATTCTGGCAGAATGGAAACGCGGATTTTACGATGTCGAACGCAACCCGGAATCCCGTTACTTCCGCTGGGCGCAGAAGGAAGCTGTTGTCGAACTGCGGAACACAAGCGACGCCGCGCTCGAGGCGTGCCTGAGCTTTTCCATCGGCTCGCCGTCGGAAGGGACGATTCGGGTGGAGGGCGCCGGCCAGACCAGGGAATTCCGTATCTCGTCCATCCCGCAGCAGGTTCGGCTACCCCTCGCCTTGGACGCGACAGAGAAGGCACGTATTCGCCTCAGTGGCGACATGGCCCAGGTGGCTGCCCCAGGCGACCCGCGCAAACTATTCTTTTACGTCATGGATTACGACGTGGCATCACACGGCGCGATGGAAAATCGCGAAGGTTTCTGCAGTAAATAACTGGACGCAAAACATGGATCTTAAATCGAAGAAGGTACTCGTCACGGGCGCGGATGGCTTCATCGGCAGCCATCTCGTTGAAGCACTTCTTGCACATGGATGCGACGTACGCGCATTTGTCTATTACAACTCGATGAACAGCTGGGGCTGGCTCGACACGCTCCCGCCGGACGTCACCCGCAAGCTCGACGTGTTTGCAGGTGACATCCGCGACCCGAATGGCGTGCATGAGGCGATGAAAGGCTGCGACGTGGTTTTCCATCTCGCGGCGTTGATCGCGATCCCGTTTTCCTATCATTCGCCGGATTCCTACGTCGACACGAATATCAAGGGCACCCTGAATGTACTGCAGGCGGCCAGGAAGCTGGGAACCGAGCGCGTGCTTGTCACTTCCACCTCGGAAGTGTACGGAACCGCACAGTACGCCCCGATCGACGAAAAGCACCCGTTCCAGGGACAGTCTCCCTATAGCGCGACGAAGATCGGCGCCGACAGGATTGCCGAGTCCTTTTACCGCTCCTTCGATACGCCCGTCGTCATCGTTCGCCCGTTCAACACGTACGGCCCGCGCCAGTCCGCGCGCGCGGTCATTCCTACGGTCATTACACAGCTGCTGGACGGGCACAAGGAACTGCGCCTGGGCAGCCTGACGCCGACGCGCGACTTCAATTACGTGAAAGACACGGCAGCCGGGTTCATTGCCCTGGCGGAGGCCGATGAAGCCGTCGGCAAGGAAATCAACATCGCCTCTGGAACCGAAGTCTCCATTGGCGATATCGCCCATACGCTTATTGCAGAATTGAATCCGGAGGCGCGAATTGTTACCGATGAACAGCGGCTTCGTCCCGATGCATCCGAGGTATTCCGCCTGATTGGCGACAACACCTTGATCACCACATTGACTCCGTGGCGCCCCCGCTACGACTTGCGCGCGGGCCTGGTCGATACGATTACCTGGTTCAAGCAGCCCGAAAATCTCGCGCGTTACAAGGCGTGGCTCTACAACCTCTAATAAAGAACAATCATGAGAGCAGTCATTCTTGCAGGCGGCAAAGGCACGCGTCTTCGCCCATACACGACCCTGATCCCGAAGCCGCTGGTGCCGCTGGGCGGCAAGTATTCGATCCTCGAGATCATCCTGATGCAATTGAAGCGGGCCGGGTTTACCCATGTGACCCTGGCGGTCAATCATCTCTCGAACCTGATCATGGCATATTTCGGCGACGGTTCTCGGCTGGGACTGAAACTGGACTATTCGCTCGAGGAAGGCGAACTGAGCACGATCGGGCCTCTCACCCTGATCGACGACCTTCCAGAGAATTTCCTGGTGATGAACGGCGACATCCTTTGCGACCTGGATTACCGCGCCTTCTACGAGACACATGTGGAATCGAAAAGCCAGGTGTCGGTATCGGCATACAGGCGTCAAGTAAAGATTGATTTTGGTGTCCTGCGCTACAACGAGTCCGGTCATCTCACGGAGTTTCAGGAAAAGCCTTCGTACGACTTCGACGTGAGCATGGGCATTTACTGCATCAATCGCTCGGTGATCGATGCGCTTCCGCGTGCGAAGCCCTACGGCTTTGATAACCTTATGATTGACGGACTGGCGGCAAAGCGCCGGATAAACATCCGCCCCTTCTCTGGGTACTGGCTCGACATCGGCCGGCCGGACGACTATGAATACGCGGATGAGCATTTCGACGAACTCTCCGCGAAACTGGGAATCCTGTAATGAAAAAAGTGCTGGTCACCGGGGCGAACGGGGCACTGGCCCGCGTACTGATCACGCGGCTGGGACAGATTGACCGTTACCAGGTCGTCGGCGCCAGCCGCCGTCCTGCTGCCACCGGCGAAGTCCAGCTTGATTTGCGCGACAAGGATCAGATTGCCAGTACTGTGAAACAGGTCGAGCCGGACCTGGTCTTTCATCTTGCTGCGACATTTGCCAACGACTTTGACGAAGCGTATGCCGTGAACGTCGAAGCAGCGCGTCACTTGCTTGAAGCAGTCCAAGGCGCGGGACGCCCGATTCGCGTGGTATTGATCGGATCGGCCGCAGAATATGGGGTCGTCCAGCCGGATGAAAACCCGTTGCGGGAGGATCGCGTACTGAAGCCTGTTTCCGTCTACGGCCTCACCAAGTCTTGGCAGACGAGTCTGGCGAGCCTGTATGCGGGGCGCGGCGTCGACGTGGTCGTCGCACGTGTATTCAACCTCGATGGCCCCGGCTTGTCCGATCGCCTGTTCGTCGGGCGACTGCAATCGCAGATCAACGACGTAAAGGCTGGACGAAAATCCGCAATCGAGCTTGGCCCCCTGGACGCCGTCCGAGACTATGTGGAGACAGGCGTGGCAGCGGAGCAGATCCTGGCCATCGCTACCTGTGGTGCGACCGGCGAGGTGTTTCATGTGGCTAGCGGTGTTCCGGTCTCGATGCGGGACCTTCTCAAGAAGTATCTAGCAGAACATCACCTGGACGAGTCCATCGTGAAGGCTGCGCCGATATTGAGCAACCGCACCGGGTACGACGTTCCGGTAATTTACGCAGATATGACAAGAACAAACCAACTGATGAATGAGTGGAGGACGGGTGTCAAAGCTTAAACTGACCGTTGTCGCACCGGTTTTTAATGAGGAGCAGGTGATTGCGCACTTCCATGCGCGAACACGAAAGGTGCTGAATACCTTGGCAGATGTCGACGCGACCATCCTGTATGTCGTTGACCGTTGCACGGACAATACGTTGGAGGTCTTGCGCGGGCTAGTGAAGGAAGACCCGAAGTCCAAGGTGCTTGCACTTTCATCTCGCTTCGGCCACCAGATGTCTTTGCTTGCCGGGATCGAACACGCCGTCGATGCCGACGCCATCGTCATGATGGACAGTGATTTGCAGCACCCGCCCGAACTGATTCCGGAGTTGCTGGAACACTTCCGGAAGGGCTTCGAGGTCGTCTACACAGTACGGTGCGACACGGAAGATGTCGGTTTTGTCAGAAAGACGTTGGGGAATCTGTTTTACCGTATGCTTGGAGCGATTTCCAAGGTGCCCATCAACGCCAATGCCGCGGATTTCCGCCTGATTTCGGCCCGCGTTGCGCGTACGTTAGCGACGGGATTCCAGGAGCGGAACATGTTTCTGCGTGGCTTGTTCTCTTGGATCGGGTTCCGGCAGACGCATATCGAATACATTGCGGAAAAGCGGTTCGCGGGGCATTCGAAGTATTCGTTTTCACGCATGGTCCAGCTTGCCATGGCCGGGATACTGTCATTCAGTACCAAGCCTTTGCAGATGGGAATTTTTGTCGGAGTTGGTTTTGCCGCGCTCGCATTCATATTCATGCTTGCTGCCGTGGTGAACTACTTCATCGCACAGGAGATCCCGAGCGGCTGGACCACGCTGGTTTCGCTCTTCCTTTTGTTCAACGGCGTAACGTTGATCGTGTTGGGCACAATGGGGGCATACATCGGTGCGATCTACGAAGAGGTCAAGGGGCGCCCGCGCTACATCATTGAAGAGGAAATTCCACATCGTGAATAAGCGTGTCGATTTTGACGAGTACACGGAAAACTATAACCAGTTGCTTAAGGAGAAGACGCAGTTTTTCTCCCCCAGCGAGGAATACTTTGCCCGGTACAAGGTTGATATAGTCCGCCAGCAACGCACGGAGCCGGTACGCCGGGTACTCGAGTATGGTTGCGGCATCGGCAGGAACATCCCATTCCTGCAGCAAGCGTTCCCCGGTGCCGAAGTAATCGGCACCGACATTTCCGGTGCCAGCCTCGACATTGCGCGGCAGGAGAATCACGATGTTGCGTTCTTCCTCGAAGACGGCAAGGCCGGGGATCTCGGCGAGTTCGACCTCATCTTCGTCGCCGGCGTGTACCATCATATTCCACCGGCCGAGAGGGTAAACGTGTCTTCGACGATCCTGCGGCGCCTGTCGCCGAACGGCTCGCTGTTCGTGTTCGAGCACAATCCGTTCAATCCGGTCACCCGGCGGATTGTGAATACTTGTCCGTACGATGCCGACGCCGTTCTCCTCAGCCCGCGTGAATTGAAATCCATACTTCACGAGGCAGGTTTCAAAATCGGCAGAAGCGCCTACTGCCTCTTCATTCCGCCGAGCCTGCGATCGCTCGCTCCACTTGAGGGCAAACTCGGCTGGCTCCCGCTCGGCGGACAGTACTGGGTAAGCGCGCAGGCGTCCAGATGATCCAGTTTCTCCGCTACATCGCCGTCGGGGTATTGAATACCTTTCTCGGGTATTTCGTCATATTCGCTTGCATGTACCTGCTCGGCATCCACCCCGTGGCCAGCAATATTGCGGGCTATGCTGTCGGCCTTGTGGTCTCATATACGCTGAATCGAAGCTACACATTCAATAGCACACAGGATCGGCGGCCGGAAATATTTCGTTTCCTTGCCGTGTTTGCGATCGCTTATATGCTCAACTTCGTTGCACTCCTTCTGTTGATTTATGAATTCGGCATGCATGAAGGATTGAGTCAGGTCGCTGCGGGTGTCGTCTATGTCGGATCAGCGTTCCTGATGAACAAGTACTACGTATTCAAGATCCGCAGTACCGGGTAACGCCATGAGCGAATACGTCGGCCGCTTTGCCCCTTCGCCAACAGGCCCTCTGCACAAGGGCTCGCTGGTGGCAGCTGTGGCAAGTTATCTCGACGCGCGCAGCCGCCGCGGCAAATGGCTGGTCCGGATCGAAGATATCGATGAGGGACGCGTCGTGAGGGGCGCCGACCATGACATTCTTGCCTGCCTCTCTGCACTAGGGATGCGGTGGGATGGCGAAGTTGTTTCGCAACGCCATCGCAAGACGCTCTATCAAACGATGTTCGAACGCCTCGCTGGTCATGTTTATCCCTGCGGCTGCACGCGCAAGGAGATCGCGGATTCCCAAGTGGGGTTTGCGAGCGATGGCGGTTCAGTGTATCCCGGAACGTGCCGTTCAGGGCTCGCGCCCGGCAGGACGGCACGAGCATATCGGCTGCGTGTTCCTGACGACAGCACTGGAATTATCACGTTTGAAGATCGCTGGGTCGGCAGAGTGACCCAATGCCTCGCCACCGAGGTCGGTGATTTTGTCCTCAAACGCGCTGACAGTTTTTGGGCGTACCAGCTGGCAGTCGTTATTGATGACGCCACCCAGGGCGTGACGGATGTTGTCCGCGGGGCAGACCTGCTGGATTCCACGCCGCGGCAGATCTACCTACAGCGCCTTCTTGGATTCCCGACGCCGCGTTACTTGCACGTCCCTGTGGTGACCAACGACATGGGAGAAAAGCTTTCGAAGCAATCAGGCGCCCGCGCACTCGACTTGTCACGGCCAGTAGATGAACTCCTCGCTGCGGCACGTTTCCTGCGGTTGCCGATCAACCAGGCGGCATCAGTCGAGGACTTTTGGCAACGGGTAACACCACTTTGGGCAGCCGCTCATCCGGACTGAGGCGAGGCGTGGTGCCGGCACAATTTCGGTACGTTAGCGCTTCGTGACACCGCCGCCAAGCAATGCAGCTACCTTGTGCTTTTGAGGCTTCGCGGCCGCCCCTTGCCGGGCGTCACTTTCAGAAGGCTTCGATTCCGGCACGGCCGGCTCATACGGTTTCAGGAACCAGGGATCGACCTTTTCCTTGCGAGGTGCATATGCACCCCGGCCGTACTGAGAACCGCGCGAGGCAGATGTGCCACGCTCTTCATTTTCATCAAACCGTGAGCGGCGATCAGCAGAGCGGGCGGGAATGAAGCCGGCCAGGTTCAGTCTCGAGATCGTATGCTTGATGAGCTTCTCGATGTCGGCAAGCTGACGCGACTCCTTGTCAGTATAGAGGGAGATTGCATCTCCCGAAGCTCCTGCCCGACCAGTACGTCCGATGCGGTGAACGTAGTCTTCCGCGTTGTAGGGCAAATCGTAATTAATCACGCAAGGCAGTTCGGCAATGTCGAGACCGCGGGCCGCAACGTCGGTGGCGACGAGAACTTCAATCGTTCCCTGCTTGAATGCTTCCAGCGCCGCCATACGTTCGGATTGTGTCTTATCACCGTGAATAGCCGCAGCCTTGACACCCTCCTTCTCAAGATGACGCGCTAGCCTTGATGCGCCGATCTTGGTGTTGGAAAACACGATGACCTGCTTCAGGCCCCGCTCGCGGATGATATGCGTTACCGCGTCGCGCTTTGCTTCTTCCTCGACTTTGTATAACACTTGGGTCACATTGTCGGCTGTCGCATTGCTTCTGGCGACTTCAATTGTGACGGGACTCTGCAAGAAGCTGCTGGCGAGTTTTTTAATTTCCGGTGAGAAGGTTGCGGAAAACATCAGGTTTTGGCGCTCCTTCGGCAACAGGTTAATAATTCGTTGCAGGTCAGGAAGGAAGCCCATGTCGAGCATGCGGTCGGCCTCATCCATCACGAGAATTTGTGTCTGTGACAGATTGAGTGTTTTCTGCTGTACGTGATCCAGTAAGCGACCAGGTGTTGCGATCAGGATCTCAACGCCTGCGCGCAAGGCGGCCGTTTGCGGAGCCATGTCCACGCCGCCAAAAACCACCACCGATCGAAGCGGCGTATAGCGCGAATATGCTTTCACATTGTCCGCCACTTGGTCGGCGAGCTCGCGCGTTGGCGTAAGAATGAGCGCACGCACCGGGTGACGAGCGGGCGAGGCACTTGAATTAGCATGCGCCAGCAGACGCTGAATAATGGGCAACGAGAAGCCCGCGGTCTTACCCGTACCCGTTTGAGCTGCCCCCATTACATCACGCCCCTGCAGCACAATAGGAATTGCTTCAGCCTGAATGGGCGTCGGATGAACATATCCCTGATCGGCAAGGGCCCGCAAAATATCTGCCGAAAGTCCGAAGTCTTCGAAGCGGACTGCTGGCGTTACGGATTGCATGGTTGCTGGCTGAGTGTCTGACATATTACTTTCAATCTAGCCTGCGACGAGGCCGTAAATGAATGCGACACGGCGCATTATCGCTCCATATGTCGCTTTTCCAAAACAACCTTTCATTATACGCTTGCATGCTGTATATCGTTGATTTTCCGGCTTCTTTTGCAAAATGGAACAAAACTTCCCTGAAATTACCTCCTGCTCTGACCCTCATCCGCATTAAAGATTGCGAAGTATTGGTGAGAATTCGAAGGTAGTACCGGCAAGGAGGCCGCCTGAAAGAGCTAAGAAAACATGCGCAATATGAACTGCCCTAGGATTTGGAATTTCCCTTCGGGAGTCGCGTCCTTTGGACGCGCGTAGGATGGTTGTTGTGCAAAAAGGGGAAAGAAAAAAGGGTTAGCGCTATCGCTAACCCTTTTTCGTTCTTCTGGTGGGCCTCCCGTGAGTCGAACACGGCACCAACGGATTATGAGTCCGCTGCTCTAACCAAGCATGAGCTAGAGGCCCAATCTTTTGTCGGCGAGCCAACATCCTCAGCCCGCCTTCTCCCTTTGTCCTCGCTCTGAGAACGCCGGTTGGGTTTCCTTCGCTACTGCCAGTTCAGCGGATCAGCTGCCTTCGAGGAAGCTCTTCAGCTTGTCGGAACGGGACGGGTGACGCAGCTTGCGCAGCGCTTTTGCCTCTATTTGGCGAATGCGCTCGCGGGTCACGTCGAACTGCTTGCCCACTTCTTCCAGTGTGTGGTCGGTCGACATCTCGATGCCGAAACGCATGCGCAGCACCTTGGCTTCGCGCGGCGTCAGCGAGTCGAGCACGTCCTTGACCACACCGCGCATCGAAGCATGCAACGCCGCGTCGGCCGGAGCCAGCGTGTTGTTGTCTTCGATGAAGTCGCCAAGATGCGAGTCATCGTCGTCGCCGATCGGCGTTTCCATGGAGATCGGTTCCTTCGCGATCTTCATGATCTTGCGGATCTTGTCTTCCGGCATGTCCATCTTGATCGCCAGCGTTGCCGGATCCGGTTCTGCGCCCGTTTCCTGCAGGATCTGGCGCGAGATGCGGTTCATCTTGTTGATCGTTTCGATCATGTGGACCGGGATACGAATCGTGCGTGCCTGGTCCGCGATGGAGCGGGTGATGGCCTGACGGATCCACCACGTCGCATAGGTCGAGAACTTGTAACCACGACGGTATTCGAACTTGTCCACCGCCTTCATCAGGCCGATGTTGCCTTCCTGGATCAGGTCGAGGAACTGCAGGCCGCGGTTGGTGTACTTCTTCGCGATCGAGATCACGAGACGCAGGTTGGCCTCGGTCATTTCACGCTTGGCCTTGCGCGCCTTCATTTCGCCCGCGGCCATCTGCTTGTTGATGTTGCGCAGGTCCGGCAGCGGCAGCACGACGCGCGCCTGCAGGTCGATCAGCTTCTGCTGCAATTCCTTGATGGCCGGAACGTTACGGCCGAGGATGCCGCTGTACGAATGGTTGCCGGCGACTTCTGCGTCGACCCATTCCAGATTGGTTTCGTTGCCCGGGAAGACCTTGATGAAGTGGGTGCGGGGCATGCCGCACTTGTTGACCGCTACTTCCAGGATCTGCTTCTCGATGTGGCGCACTTCGTCGACCTGGCCGCGCAGCGTATCGCACAGCTTTTCGACGAACTTGGCGGTGAAGCGGATGCCGAGGAGTTCGTTGGAGATGGTTTCCTGCGCCTTCACGTAGGGCTTCGAGTTGTAGCCTTCCTTCTCGTAGGCCTTGCGCATCTTGTCGAATTGCGACGCGATCTCGTTGAACTTGCCCAGCGCATCGCGCTTGAGCTGTTCGAGCTGTTCCGCGGAGTAGCCGGCAGCTGCACCGCCACCGCTTTCCTCTTCCTCTTCTTCCTCTTCCTCCTCGTCTTCTCCTTCCTCATCGTCATCGGATGCGGCGGCGACAGGAGCGGCGACGTCTTCGGAAGCGTTCGGGTCAACGAGGCCGTCGACGATTTCGTCGACCTTCATCTCGTCCTTCTCGATGCGGTCCGCGGCGGCGAGGATCTCGGCGATCGTCGTCGGGCAGGCGGAGATGGCCTGGATCATGTCCTTCAGGCCTTCTTCGATGCGCTTGGCGATTTCGATTTCGCCTTCGCGGGTCAGCAGTTCGACCGAGCCCATTTCACGCATGTACATGCGGACCGGGTCGGTGGTGCGGCCAAAGTCGGAGTCGACGGTCGACAGCGCCGCTTCCGCGGCAGCCTCGGCGTCGTCGTCGGTAGCGACGGTGGCGACGCTGTCGGACAGCAGCAGGGTCTCGGCATCAGGCGCCTGCTCGTAGACGGCGATACCCATGTCGTTGAACGTGCCGATGATGCCATCGATGGCTTCAGGATCGACAATGTTCTCGGGCAGGTGGTCGTTGATTTCGGAATACGTCAGGAAGCCGCGGTCCTTGCCGAGCTTGATCAGGGTCTTGAGCTTCTGGCGGCGCTGCTCGAGTTCCTCTTCGGAAGCCTCGGTATCGGAAGAAAACGCATCCTTCAGCAGGGCCTTTTCCTTGGCCTTGCGATCCTTTGCCTTCGCCTTGTCGGCGGCCTTCAGCTCCGCGCGCTCGACGGCATTCAGTGCGGCGACTTCATCGTTCTCCGGCTGGAAGTCCTTCGGCTTGCGTCCACGCCGACCGGGAACCTTGACCGCGGGCAACACGTA
>DASPMV010000050.1:0-55736 GCA_035626875.1 Noviherbaspirillum sp.
ATCAAGGACGCCCTCGGCCGCGGCGTGAAGAACTACATCGGCGGCAACTGCACGAACTCGATCATGCTGATGGGCATGAACGGCCTGTTCCGCGAAGGCCTGGTGGAGTGGGTCAGCTCCATGACCTACCAGGCCGCATCGGGCGGTGGCGCAAACCACATGCGCGAATTGCTGAAGGGCATGGGCGTGATTCACGCTGCCGTTGCCGATGAGCTTGCGACGCCGTCGTCCGCCATCCTCGACATCGACCGCAAGGTCGCCCAGACCATTCGTTGCGACGTGCCGACCGAGTACTTTCCGGCTCCGCTGGCGGGCGGCCTGATCCCCTGGATCGACAAGCAGCTCGACAATGGCCAGTCCAAGGAAGAGTGGAAGGGCCAGGCCGAGGTCAACAAGATCCTGGGCAACAAGCAGGTCATCCCGGTCGACGGCCTGTGCGTACGTATCGGTGCAATGCGCTGCCACAGCCTTGCCCTGACCGTGAAGCTGAAGAAGGACGTGCCGCTGGCACAGCTCGAGGAAGTCATCCGCGCGGGCAACCAGTGGGTGAAGTGGGTGCCGAACGAGCGCTCGATCACCGAGAAGGAACTGACCCCGGCGTCGATTACTGGCGGCCTGCAGGTCGGTGTCGGCCGCGTCCGCAAGCTGAACATGGGACCCGAGTACTTGTCGGCCTTCGTCATCGGCGACCAGTTGCTGTGGGGCGCTGCCGAACCGCTGCGCCGCATGCTGCGCATCGTGCTCGATAACTGACCTTATTTATAGTTATATAGTTGTTGCAAATTGTTGGGGCCTGTCGCCGTGGTTCGCTGAACCAGGGACTGACAGGCCCCAATTTCGTTGCCAATCCACAACAGCCATTTCGACAACGCCAACGGCTTCGCGGCCACGCCAGTTGTGCAGTACTTAGTAACTTAGTTACACTTGCGCGCCTAAGTCCATGATGATATGGTGAAAGTTCCCTCGATCAATGTTACATTGGCGCCGTGATTGTGCCCGCGCCAGATTCGCGAACGGAATGCCCTCTTATGCCATCCAATATGCATTCAAATAAACGCCCAACTTCCGGCCTGTTCAATTTGAAGACCTTAAGCGCCGCCGTTGCCTCAGCGCTGGTGTTTTCGAATGCGTATGCCGCGGGACTCGGGAAGCTGACAGTCCTGTCGTCCCTGGGCCAACCGTTGCGGGCCGAGATCGAGCTGACAGCCGTTTCGAAGGATGAAGTGGGGGCGCTCTCCGCGAAACTGGCATCGGCCGAGGCTTATCGCCAGGCGAACATTGACTTCCACCCGGCATTGTCGACGCTGCGATTCGCGGTTGAACAGCGGGGAGATCGCCAGTTCATTCGCCTGACGTCCGCGCAGCCACTGAATGAACCGTTCGTGGACATGCTCCTCGAATTGAGCGGCCCGAATGGCCGCCTGGTGCGCGAATACACATTCCTGCTGGACCCCGCCGACCTGCGAACGACACAATCCGCGCAAGTGGCACCGATACCGGTCCCGGAAGCTGCGACCCCTGTCACCCAGCCACGCACAGCACAAGCGGAATCGGCGCCCGCGCCGCGCGCTTCGTCGCCAGCCCGCGTTCAGCGCGCCGAGCCGGCACCCCGCGCAGCGCGCCCTGCACCTGCACCGGCGGAAACTACAGCCGACGCCTCGCAAGGCGACTACCGTGTACGCAACGGCGACACCCTCGCGCGCATCGCGAACCAGGTGAAGCCGAGTGGCGTGTCCCTGGACCAGATGCTGGTTGCCCTGTACCAGTCGAATCCTGACGCCTTCGTTGGCAACAACATGAACCGCCTCAAGGCTGGCCAGATCCTTTCCGTTCCGGATGCTGAAAAGGCGCGCGCAATCAGCGCGGCCGAGGCGCGCGGTATCGTGGTCGCCCAGTCTGCCGACTTCAACAACTACCGCAACAAGCTTGCCGGCCAGGTTGCCTCTGCAGCGCCCCAGAAATCCGCAGAGTCGAAGCAAACAGCCGGCGGAAAAATCACCGCAAAGGTCGAAGAGAAGCCGACACCCGCATCGGAGTCCAAGGACAAGCTGAAACTGTCGAATACGCAGCCAGCACCGTCGGGAGCCTCCGACAAGGCAGGCCCGTCGACCCAGGAAGACAAGATCGCGCGCGACAAGGCAATTGCCGAAGCGAACTCTCGCGTCAAGGAACTTGAGAAGAACGTTACTGAGCTGCAGAAGCTCCTCGAAGTAAAGAACAAGGCACTGGCAGACCAGCAAAAGCAGGCTGACGCAGCAGCTTCGGCAGCGAAACCCGCCGCTCCGGCGCCGGCAGAGCAAAAGCCGGCCGAAACAAAGGTCGAGAAACCGGCAGAAACGAAACCAGCGGAAGTCAAGCCGGCGGAGAGCAAGGCTGAGGCACCGGCCCAGCCCGCTCCGCCTCCGGTTGCTGCCGCACCCGCACCCGCACCCGCACCCGCACCCGCACCCGCACCCGAAAAACCGAAGGCTGTCACACCGCCTCCTGCTCCCGCACTTGAAGAGCCGAGCTTCTTCGACGACCTCCTCGGCAACCCAATGGTCCTGCCTGGTATCGGCGCGTTGCTGGTCGCACTCGGCGCCCTCGGCGTCTACCGTGCACGCCGCCAGAAGCAGAGCAAGCAGTTTGAAGACAGCATCATTACCGACTCCAGCCTGAAGGCCAACTCGCTGTTTGGCTCGACCGGCGGCCAGAGCGTGGACACGAATAACAGCGTGTTCAACTCGAGCTTCTCGCCGTCCGCCAGCCAGCTCGATACCAACGAAGTGGACCCGGTAGCCGAAGCGGATGTCTACATCGCCTACGGTCGCGATGCACAGGCAGAAGAAATCCTGAAGGAAGCGCTGCGTACGCAGCCGGACCGCCATGCCGTCCGCGTGAAGCTGCTGGAAATCTATTCCAACCGCAAGGACCTGCGTGCATTCGAAGTGCTGGCGACCGAACTGTACGGTCTGACGAAGGGCGAGGGCGACGACTGGGCACAGGCAGCCTCGATGGGCGCCGCGATCGATCCGAACAATCCACTGTATGCCGGTGGGAAGAAGGACGCCACGGACGCGCCGTTGATTGCTCCCACGCAGCCCCTGGACGAGCAGGGCCTCGCAACCCTGTTGTCATCCACGCAGCCTGACACGTCGCAATTCGGGACCATCAACGGGCTGGATGCCGACTCGTCGTATTTCAATAACACGGAACTGGCAGACGATACCACCAATGCGCCTGCCCCGGCTCTTGCACCGGAGCCCGAGCGTGAACCCGAGCAAAAGGTCACCTCGAACGACCTCGACTTTGACCTCGATGGCATGCAGGACCTCGTGCCGCCCAATACGATTCCGCGTCCTGCACCGGCAGAGCCGCCGGCAGACCTGACCTCGATCGATTTCAACTTCCTCGACGAACCCGCCAAGCCGGCCGAACCGGAAGTCGACAACACGCTCGACCTGTCTGCAACGCCTGAGCCTTTGCCGGAACCGACGACGGAGCCAAGCGCTTCGATTCCGGCGATCGATGATCTGGAGCTTTCGCTCGGCGACGACAAACCGGCCGAACCAGCTGCACCGGCGCCGATGGTGGAAGATATCTCGCTAGACTCCCTGAAGCCGCCGGCGGACGCGGGTATCCCGGACATCGCAGACCTGTCCCTGTCTGTGGAAGAGCCGAGGGCAGAAGCACCTGCGGTGGATCCTCTGGACTTCGATCTCTCGGGCATCAGCCTCGAGCTGAACCCGCAAGAGGCGAGCCCTGCCGACATTCCTGTGACGGATGAGCTCGCGCCGGAGCCCGTCGCCGAGTTTGACGCAAGCGAGAGCGAGGCGGCTGCACCGGCGCCTGCGGAAGCGCCCGCATCGATGGAGCTCCCGGACCTGGATTTCGACGCGATGAACACCCAGATGCTGACGGACGATCCGGATGCCAGCAGCGCAGAAATGGCGACCAAGCTGGATCTCGCGATTGCCTATCAGGAAATCGGTGACAAGGAAGGTGCGCGCGAGTTGCTGGACGAAGTCCTGAAGGGTGGTACGCCCGAACAGAGTGAACGCGCCAAGGCCTTGTTAATGGAACTGGCGTAATTCGTCGCGTTTTCTTTCGACGGGCGCAGCGTGATGCTTGCGCCCGTTTTTCTTTAGCACGCAGATTGAGGTCGATGTGAGGCGGATAGTGCTCGGAGTGCAGTACGACGGGGCGCCGTGGCGCGGCTGGCAGACGCAGCCGTCCGGCGGAACCGTCCAGGATACGCTGGAAGCGGCACTCAAACGCTTCGCGCTGGTCGACATTAGGACAACGTGTGCCGGGCGCACGGACGCCGGCGTGCATGCGCTTGAACAAGTGGTGCACTTCGACACCGACCTCGATCGAGAGATGTTTTCCTGGGTACGCGGCGTCAATGCCTTCCTGCCACCGTCGATCGCAGTACGCTGGGCGTGCGAAACACCGCGCGACGGGCAGGATGAATTTCATGCCCGTTTCGGCGCCACGTCCCGCACCTACCACTATGTGATTTACAACCACCCGGTACGGTCGCCGCTGCTATCGGGCAAGGCCGGATGGGTGTTTCGGCCACTGCAGGTCGAGCCGATGCGGGCGGCAGCTGCCTATCTGCTCGGTACCCATGACTTTTCCGCATTCCGCGCTGCAGAATGCCAAGCCAAGTCGCCGATCAAGACCATGCAGGATATTCAGATCGAACGACGCGGCGACCTGATTGTCGTTACCTTGACGGCCAGCGCTTTTCTGCATCATATGGTGCGTAATATCGTTGGCTCGCTGATCGTGGTGGGCAACGGCAATCAGCGACCGGATTGGCTGGCGGAGATCCTTGCCAGCCGCGACCGCAGCCTTGCCGCCCCGACATTCATGCCGGACGGTTTGTACCTCGCGAAAATCGCGTACGATCCCAAATGGCGCCTCCCACAGGAAGCTGGAGGGATGCCGTGGTTTGCGGAGTGAAAACTGCCGAATGACTGATGAACAAGAAATGACTGCACGCACACGCATCAAGATTTGCGGCCTGACGCGCGATGAAGACCTCCAGGCCGCCGTCGCCGCAGGAGCTGACGCCATCGGGCTGGTGTTTTACGAGAAAAGTCCCCGTTATATTGCCCCTTCAGGCGCGGCCCGGCTTGTTGCGGGCCTGCCGCCGTACGTAGCGACGGTAGGGCTCTTCGTCAATGCGACGAGCGAGGATGTCCAGGCTGTCGTCAGCCAAGTGCCGATTTCGTTATTGCAATTCCATGGGGATGAAACCCTGGAACAATGTGTTTCGATCGCCGAGGCGGTGAGCTGCCCCTTCGTCCGGGCGGTGCGGATGGGGCCGGAAATGACCGGCGAGGATTTGCTAAAATACGAGCAACAGTATCGCGCCGCCAGCGGCATGTTTGCAGGATTGCTGCTCGACGCCTTTGTCGAGGGCTATGGCGGCGGTGGAAAGGTTTTCGATTGGTCTCTCATTCCAAAAGAGCTCGCGCCTCGGGTCGTTTTGAGTGGTGGCTTGAGCGTGCAAAACGCCACTGAGGCTGTGCTTCAGGTTCGCCCTTACGCCGTCGACATCAGCAGCGGCGTCGAACAGTCCAAGGGCATCAAGGATCCCGCCAAGATTCGCGATTTCATCGCGGCAGTGCGCAAGGCGGACGCTTCCCCGAGCAATTGAAGAGAGAGAATCACCATGAAAGAACTGAACGCGCTGGAGCATTTCGCCGAGCGCCAGGTAACGCTGACCACGGCTCTGTACCAGACTGCAGAGTACAACCTCCCGGATGCCCGCGGCCATTTCGGCCAGTACGGCGGCAGCTTCGTCTCCGAGACGCTCACTTATGCGCTGGACGAGCTGAAGAAGGGCTACGCTCACTTCCGCACCGATCCGGACTTCCTCAATGAATTCAACCGCGAACTGAAGCATTTTGTCGGCCGTCCCAGCCCCATCTACCACGCAAAGCGCTGGTCGGAGATGCAGGGCGGCGCGCAGATCTACTTCAAGCGCGAAGACCTCAACCACACCGGCGCGCACAAGATCAACAATGTGATCGGCCAGGCACTGCTCGCCAAGCGCATGGGCAAGCCGCGCGTGATCGCCGAAACCGGCGCCGGCCAGCACGGCGTGGCAACCGCCACGATCTGTGCACGCTTTGGACTGGAGTGCGTCGTGTACATGGGCGCAGAAGACGTCAAGCGCCAGGTGCAGAACGTCTACCGCATGGAATTGCTCGGCGCGAAGGTGGTGCCGGTCGAGTCCGGTTCCAAGACGCTCAAGGACGCGCTCAATGAAGCGATGCGTGACTGGGTGACCAACGTAGAAAATACCTTCTACATTATCGGCACGGTCGCGGGACCGCACCCTTACCCGATGATGGTCCGCGACTTCCAGTCGGTCATCGGCAAGGAATGCCTGGAACAGATGCCGGAAATGACCGGCCGCCAGCCCGACTACGTGGTCGCCTGCATCGGGGGCGGCTCGAACGCGATGGGCATCTTCTATCCCTACATTGACCACAAGGATGTGCAACTGGTCGGCGTGGAAGCCGCGGGAGAAGGGCTGGAGACCGGGCGTCATTCCGCTTCCCTCATAGCGGGTTCGCCGGGTGTCCTGCATGGCAACCGTACCTACCTGCTGCAGAACGAGGATGGACAGATCATCGAGACGCACTCAGTGTCGGCGGGCCTTGATTATCCGGGCGTTGGTCCCGAGCATGCCTACCTGAAGGATGCCGGTCGCGCGAAATATGTCTCGATCACGGACGATGAGGCAATCGAGGCATTCCACAACTGCTGCCGCATCGAGGGGATCATCCCGGCGCTGGAATCCAGCCATGCGCTGGCCTATGCGGCAAAGTTCGCGGCGACGCTGCCGAAGGACAAGATCATCCTCGCGAATCTTTCCGGCCGCGGCGACAAGGACATGCATACCGTCGCCGAGCGCATGAAGAAAAAATTCTGAAGCGGCAGTACCTGACCCCGATCCATAACAATCGTCGACCGGCGGATGCCGGACATCAGCGCAGTCGCATGACTCCACTGGTTCCGGCACGGTCCTCCGGTCGGCAATAATGCGAACCGCATCATGTCCAGAATTCAAAACACCTTGTCCGTCCTGGCCGAAAAAGGCCGCAAAGGCCTCATTCCCTTCATCACCGCAGGCGATCCCGCACCGGAGCTGACTGTTCCCCTGATGCATGCGCTCGTCGCCGGCGGCGCGGACATCATCGAACTCGGCGTGCCTTTCTCAGATCCAATGGCTGACGGTCCTGTCATTCAGCGCGCCTCGGAACGGGCGCTGGCGAACGGCGTCGGCATGCGGCACGTATTGCAGTTCGTCAAGGAATTCCGCGAAACGAATCAGGCAACGCCGGTCGTGCTCATGGGCTATGCGAACCCGATCGAGCACATGGGTGCCGCGAAGTTTATCGATACGGCAAAGCAGGCAGGCGTCGACGGCGTGCTCGTGGTGGATTATCCGCCGGAGGAGTGCGAGGAATTCGCAGCTGCAATGAAGGAAAAGGGATTGGACCCGATTTTCCTGCTTGCGCCCACATCTACGGCAGAGCGGATTGAACAGGTTGGTAAAATTGCAAGCGGCTACGTGTATTACGTTTCCCTGAAGGGCGTGACCGGCTCCGGCCATCTCGACCTTGAAGGCGTGGCGAAAAAGATGCCGGAAATCAAGAAACACGTGCGGGTGCCCGTGGGTGTCGGCTTCGGCATCCGGGACGGCGCTACGGCAAAGGCGATTGCTTCCGTTTCTGATGCCGTCGTCATCGGCAGCCGGATCATCCAGGAACTGGAAAATACGCCCCGGGAAAACGCAGTTCAAGCGGTACAAACCTTCATTTCGGGTATCCGCAAGGCGCTGGACGAGTGAATCGCGATATCATTTTGTCATCCAATCCTTGTATTGGCGCGCGGCAAGGCGGGCGGTACAATGCCGCAACCCGAAAATTTGAGATGAGGTGTTCATGAGTTGGCTTGAAAAGCTGCTTCCCCCGCGCATCCAGCGTTCCGATCCCGCTAACCGGAAATCCGTACCGGAAGGACTCTGGGTCAAGTGCCCCTCATGCGAGGCAGTGCTGTACCGTACCGACCTCGAGTCCAACATCCATGTCTGCCCGAAGTGCGACCACCACATGCGCATCCGCGCCCGCGAGCGCCTCGATGCGCTGCTCGACGCCGGCGGTCGCTATGAAATCGGCCAGGAAGCCTTGCCGGTCGATTCGCTCAAGTTCAAGGACAGCAAGAAGTACCCGGACCGCTTGAAGGATGCTCTGGAAGGCACTGGTGAGACCGATGCGCTGGTCGTGATGGGCGGTTCCATCATGTCGCTGCCGGTCGTCGTGGCCTGCTTCGAGTTCGAGTTCATGGGCGGTTCCATGGGCTCTGTGGTCGGTGAGCGCTTCGTACGCGGTGCGCAGGCGGCGCTGGAGCAGAAGGTCCCGTTCATCTGCATTACCGCCACGGGCGGCGCACGCATGCAGGAAGGCCTGCTGTCGCTGATGCAGATGGCCAAGACCACCTCCATGCTGACCAAGCTGTCCGAAAAGAAGCTCCCGTTCATCTCCGTGCTCACCGACCCGACAATGGGCGGTGTGTCGGCGTCCTTCGCGTTCATGGGCGACGTCGTGATTGCCGAGCCCAAGGCCCTGATCGGCTTTGCCGGCCCGCGCGTGATCGAGAACACCGTGCGCGAGAAACTGCCGGAAGGCTTCCAGCGCTCCGAATTCCTGTTGCAGAAGGGCGCGATCGACATGATCGTCGACCGCCGCAAGATGCGCGAGGAGATCGCGCGCCTGCTGGCACTTCTGCAGAACCAGCCTGCAGAAGTCCTGGCCTGAGAAACTGATGTAAACGACAAGCCCGGACTGCAGCAAGTCCGGGCTTTTCATTTTTCTGGCGTCCGTGAAAGCTTAAGCCATGCAAAA
Organism: Noviherbaspirillum sp.; assembly: GCA_035626875.1. Lineage (GTDB taxonomy): Bacteria > Pseudomonadota > Gammaproteobacteria > Burkholderiales > Burkholderiaceae_D > Noviherbaspirillum. The sequence continues at coordinate 8,907 of DASPMV010000050.1, forward strand.
CCTCCCCTCGACTCTGGCCGAATGGCTTTCCCTCCTTGAAACCATGCATCCCAAGGCCATCGACATGGGCCTGGACCGCGTCCGTCAGGTGAAGGACAGGCTGGGCATTCAATTCGATTGCCCCGTGATCATTGTCGGCGGCACGAACGGCAAGGGCTCGACATGCGCCATGCTGGAGTCGATCCTGATGCATGCCGGTTACCGTGTCGGCCTGTACACCTCGCCGCATCTGCTCGACTTCAATGAGCGCGCACGCGTGCACGGCGAGCCGGCGAGCGACGCGGCGCTGGTCGAGCAATTTGCGGCGGTGGAAGCGCAGCGCGGCGATGTTTCACTGACGTATTTCGAGTTCACGACGCTGGCCATCCTTCGCCTGTTTGCGCAGGCGGGGCTGGATGCGGTGATCCTCGAGGTAGGGCTTGGAGGCCGGCTTGACGCGGTCAACATCATCGATGCCGACGTCTCGATCGTGACGAGCGTGGACATCGACCATACGGAATATCTCGGCAATACGCGGGAAGAAATCGGATTCGAGAAGGCGGGCATCTTCCGGCCGGGCAAAGCCGCGATCTGCGGCGATCCCGTGCCGCCGAAATCGCTCATCGATCACGCACAAGCCATTGGCGCCGATCTCTGGCTGTTCGGGCGTGATTTCAACTACTCGGGCGACAAGCAGCAGTGGAATTACGGCGGCCGCTCGCAGCGGCGCAATTCGCTCGGTTATCCGAGTCTGCGCGGCGCCAACCAGCTGCTCAATGCGTCCGCCGCTCTCGCTGCTTTAGAAGTACTGCGCGACCGCCTGCCCGTCGGGGCACAGGAGGTGCGCAACGGGCTCGTCATGGTCGAGTTGCCGGGCCGGTTCCAGGTACTGCCCGGCCGTCCCTCGGTGATCCTCGACGTCGCGCACAATCCGCACGCGGCCGCCACTCTGGCCCAGAACCTGAACAACATGGGATTCCATCCCTATACCTATGCGGTATTCGGCGCCATGCAGGACAAGGACATCGCCGGCGTCATCCACCACCTCAAGGACATTGTCGATCACTGGTGCCTCACTGACCTGCCTCTGCCCCGTGCGGCGACGGCCGGGCAGTTGAAACAGGCGCTGCGCGATGCGGGTATCGCGCCGAGTGCCACGCCGGGCTCGGAAAAGACGGTCGAGACCTTCGATTCCCCCGCCGCGGCATTCGCGAGTGCAAGAAGCAGAGCAGGGGAGAATGATAGAATTGCGGTTTTCGGGTCGTTTCTCACCGTTGCAGGCGTGATGGAAGCGAAAAGATCCGGGGAGCTGTCCTGATTGGCATGCTGTTTTTTCAAGACGGTTTCGACTTCACTGACGGACTTATTTTTATCGCATGAGCTTGTTCTCGTTCCTTCGCAAAAACAAGCAGGAATCGGCCTCCGGGGAAAGCACCTTTTATTCGCGCGCCGAGGAGGATTCCAAGGCAGTCCGCAGCCGTGCCAAGCGCCGCGGCAGCAAGGACAACCGCGAAGACGAAGCGCTCGATCCCGTATTGCCGGAAAAGAAACGTGCCCGTCGCCGCCTGATCGGCGCCGTCGCACTGGTGCTTGCGGCCGTGATCGGTTTGCCCATGCTGCTCGACTCCGAGCCCAGGCCGCTGGCCGACGACATCGCCATCCAGATTCCCTCCAAGGACAAGCCCGCCGCTGGTGCGATTGCACGCACTGACGCGCCTTCTGCCTCACGTGTCGCCGCATCCGCATCGCTCGATGCGAAGGAAGAAGTGGTCGAATCGGCTCCCGCTCCCGCCCCTGCGGAGAAGGATGCACCGCCGGCAGCCGAGCCGGCCAAGGCGAAGGACGATGCCGTACCAAAGACAAGCGACAAGACGGCATCCCCGCCGATTGCAAAGGCCGAACCGAAGTCTGCGGATACACATGATCAATCCGACAAGTCCGATGACGCTGCCCGTGCCAAGGCCCTTCTCGAGGGCAAGCCTGATCCGAAGGCTGCTGAAAAAAAGTCCGGAAAATATGTCATCCAGGTAGCGGCACTTGCGACCAAGGAAAAGGTCGATGAACTGCAGGGTAAGCTCAAGGGCGCCGGTATCAAGTCTTACACCGAAAAGGTCGCGACCGCCTCTGGCGACCGCACGCGCATCCGCGTAGGCCCGTTCGCCAGCAAGGAAGAGGCGGAGAAGGCCATGGCGAAGATTGTCAAGATTGGATTGAACGGCACACTGGTGCCAGCTTGATTTCTCGCGCACCGTGACAATCTTCGATTATCTGGTGTTGTTCGTGCTGGTCTGCTCGGTTGTCATCAGCACAATGCGCGGCCTGGTCAAGGAAATCCTGTCGCTGTTGAGCTGGGTTGCCGCCTTTGTCGTGGCCAATGCCTACGGCGAGGAGCTGGCAAAGCTGCTGCCCGATATGGTGCCCGGCAACACGACCCGGCTGATTGTGGCATTCATTGCATTGTTCATCGGGGTGCGCCTGCTGATGATGTTGCTGACGATGGCCATCGATGCGGTAATCAAGGCGAGCGGTCTCACGCTCGCGGATCGCGGCCTTGGCGGCCTGTTCGGCTTGGGGCGTGGTGTGGTGATCGTCCTGGCGGCCGTCCTGTTGTGCGGCATGACGGCGATCCCGCAGCAGCCGTTCTGGAAGGAAGCGCTGTTCAGCCCGCTGGCGGAAACCGCCGCGCGCACCGTAAAGCCTTTCCTGCCGGGCGATTTTGCGCGGCATGTACAGTTTTGAAATTGCTAAAGTAAGGAGCCCACCATGTGTGGCATTGTTGGCGTTGTTTCCCACGGACCGGTCAACCAGTTGATCTATGACGCGCTGCTGCTGCTCCAGCACCGCGGACAGGATGCGGCCGGTATCGCAACCAATCACGGCAATACCTTTTCCATGCACAAGGCCAACGGCCTGGTGCGCGACGTGTTTCGTACGCGCAACATGCGCTCGCTGCCCGGCAATGCCGGTATCGGCCAGGTGCGCTACCCGACCGCGGGTTCCGACAGTGAAGAAGAAGCCCAGCCGTTCTACGTGAATGCGCCCTTCGGTATCATCCTCGCGCACAACGGCAACCTGACGAATTGGGAACAGCTCAAGATCGAGATGTTCCAGAACGACCGCCGCCACATCAACACCGACTCCGACTCGGAAGTACTGCTGAATGTCCTGGCGCACGAAATCCAGCAGGCCACGACCGGCTATTCGCTGGATCCATCCGCGCTGTTCAAGGCCGTGTCCGTGCTGCACAAGCGCGTACGCGGCTCCTATGCCGTGGTAGCGCAGATTGCCGGCTACGGCCTGCTCGCCTTCCGCGACCCGTTCGGCATTCGTCCGCTGTGCATCGGCTTCAACGACACCGAGAAGGGGCCGGAATACATGCTGGCCAGCGAGTCCGTGGCGCTGGAAGGCCTGGGCTTCCGTTTCCTGCGCGACGTGATGCCCGGCGAGGCGATTTTCATCGACCTTGAAGGCAAGCTGTACAACCAGCAGTGCGCCGACAACCCGGTGCTCAACCCGTGTGCTTTCGAATTCGTCTACCTGGCACGTCCCGACTCCGTCATCGACGGCGCGTCCGTGTATGCTACCCGCCTGAAGATGGGCGAGTACCTCGCCGAGAAGATCCGTCGCGAGATGTCTGCCGGTGATATCGACGTGGTCATGCCGATTCCCGATTCGTCCCGCCCGGCGGCAATGGAACTGGCGCTCAAGCTCAACATTGAATACCGCGAAGGCTTCATCAAGAACCGCTACATCGGCCGCACCTTCATCATGCCCGGCCAGGCCGAGCGCAAGAAGTCGGTGCGCCAGAAGCTCAATGCGATCAGCAGCGAGTTCAAGGGCAAGAGCGTGCTGCTGGTGGATGACTCCATCGTGCGCGGCACGACCAGCCGCGAAATTGTGCAGATGGCGCGCGACTCGGGTGCCAAGCGCGTGATTTTTGCGTCCGCCGCGCCGCCGGTCAAATTCCCGAACGTGTACGGCATCGACATGCCGACGCGTAACGAGCTGATTGCCTATGGCCGTACGGAAGACGAGGTTTGCCGTGAAATCACGGCCGATGCCCTGGTGTACCAGGATGTCGATGCACTCAAGCGCTCGATTTCCGACGTCAACCCGGCGCTGAAGAATTTCGAGGCATCCTGCTTCGACGGCATGTATGTGACCGGTGATATTTCGCGCGACTACCTCGACCGCATCGAATTCGCCCGCAATAATCCGAAACCGACGAGTGAGGATGCAGTGCGTTCCCAGCTCAACCTCAACCTGGCCCGCGTCGACTGACCTGGGACGACCGGACAAAGGCCCGCTGCGCGAGAGCGCCGCGGGCCTTTGTCTTTACATCGCTCAGGCCTGCTGGAGCAGGGTGGCGAATTCGCGGGCGGGCAGGGGCTTGCTGAAGTAATAGCCCTGCATCTCGTCGCAGTTGTGGTCGCGCAGGAAATTGACCTGCTCTTCGGTCTCCACCCCTTCTGCAATCACTTTCAGGTTCAGGCTGTGTCCCAGCGAGATCACGGTGCTGGTAATCGCCGCGTCGTCCGCGTCGAAAGCGATGTCGCGTACGAAGGACTGGTCGATCTTGAGGTGATGCAGCGGAAAGCGCTTCAGGTAGCTCAGGCTGGAATAACCGGTGCCGAAATCGTCGATCGACAGCTGCACGCCAAGGTCTTCAAGTTCCTTGAGCTTGGTCACGAACAGTTCAGCGCTGTTCATCACGATGCTTTCGGTCAGTTCCAGTTCGAGGTGGTGGGCATCCAGTCCCATGTCGTGCAACGCAGCAGCCACCGATTCCACCAGGTTCTCCTGCTGGAACTGGCGCGCGGACAGGTTGACGGATATGGAGATCGGCGGCAGGCCGGCGTCTTGCCACGCCTTGTTCTGCGCGCAGGCAGTGTGCAGCACCCAGTCGCCGATGGGGACAATGAGGCCGATCTCCTCCGCCATGGGGATGAAGCGGGTCGGTGAAACCAGCCCCATCTCGGGATGGTTCCAGCGAATCAGCGCTTCTGCGCCGATGATGCGCCCGCTGGTCGCCTCCACCTTGGGCTGGTAGAACAATTCGAACTCCTTGCGGTCGAGCGCGCGGCGCAACGCGCTTTCCAGTTCTGCCCGCTCGAGCGCGCGTACGCTCATTTCGCGCGAGTAGAACTGGAATGAGTTGCCGCGCTCTTCCTTGGCGCGATACATCGCGATATCCGCATTGCGCAGCAGCGACTGCATGTCCTCGCCGTCGTCCGGGAAGATGGTCGCGCCGATGCTCGTGGACACGAACAACTCGTGGCCGCGGACGAGAAACGGCGTCTGGAAGGCGTCGAAAATCTTGTTTGCCACCACCGACACATCCTGCGGCCGCTGGATGTTGGTGAGCAGGATGATGAACTCGTCCCCCCCCTGGCGCGCAACGGTGTCGCCCTCGCGGACGACGTCCCTGAGCCTGTGCGAGACTTCCAGCAGCAACGAATCGCCAAGTTCGTGGCCGAAACTGTCATTGACGCCCTTGAAGCGGTCCAGGTCCAGGAACAGCAAGGACAGGAGAAGCCCGTTGCGCCGCGCGTGCGCCATGGCCTGCGTGATCCGGTCGCCGAGCAGGTTCCTGTTGGCGAGGCTGGTCAGGGCGTCGTGGCCCGCAAGGTACTCGATGCGCGCTTCGTAGGCCTTGCGCTCGCTGATATCGATGGCAATGCCGTCCACGCGCAGCAACTTCCCTTCTTTGTCCCGGATGGCGCGTGCGCGCTCCTCGATCCAGCGGATGTCGCCATCGGGGCGGACGATGCGGTACTCCTGAGTAAAGCTTGTGGATCGGAAGAGGCGGTCGTGCGCGTCGATCGCTGCGTCGCGGTCTTCCGGATGAATGGATCGGAACCAGAGCTGCCTGTCCCGATAGAAATGCTCCACCGGGTGTCCGTAGATCTTCTCGACCATGGAATTCAGGTAGATGAATTCCTTGTCCGACATCGACCAGACGACATTGTCGATCGAATCCAGGATGCTCGACAGCTTCTCCTCGGTCGCCCGCAACGCAACTTCAGCCTGCTCGCGCGCGGTCTTGGTCCGGAGGCTGACCACGCCATAGGAAATGTCGTCCGCAAGCTCCTCGAGCATGGCGATCTGTTCAGAATCGAACTTGTTCGGCGGGGTCTCGAAGATGGTCAGCACGCCGAAAACCGCGCCGTGGTCCTTGAGGGGCAGGGATACCGCCAGGTCTTGTTCGTGCCTTGCCAGTCCGTCTCCATCGGCCGACGTATCACCGGCCACGTCGATCACGACCCACGGGCGTGTGCTTGCCATCGTTGCGCCGGTGCGGTGAATCATTGGCCCGTTCCCGTTCGTACCGCCAGCGCCGTTGGCGCCGACGGCACCTTCTGCACAGGCAACCTCCACCGGGCTGCCATCCTCGTCCAGATAGTCGATGCGGGCAGTCCGGTAGCCGCCGGCTTCCACCACCGTGCGGCACATATCCTTGAGCAGGCTCATCTCGTCGGTTGCGTGCACCATCACGTGGTTGCACTCTGCCATCACCGTCCGCGCGCGCAGGGTCCTGCGCTGCGCTTCCTGTGCGTGCTTGCGGTCCGCAACCTCGAGCTTCAACTGGGCGTGCTGCCTTTCAATTGCACCGTACAGCTGGAGATTTTCGTAGACCACCGCCAGTTGTGCCGCGACCGTCGCAGCGGCACGTTCGTCGACTTCGTTGAATTCGCCGGCGCCGAGCTTGTCGACCAGGTACAGCCATCCGAAGGCCGTGTCCTGGGACGCAATTGGTGCGACCAGGATTGAATTGACCGGCGGATGCTCCGGAGGAAGGCCGAGTGTGGACGGGTTGCCATCGCGCGCGACTATCCGTTTCGGCACACGCGCAGCAAGGATATCGCCGAGGATGCCGTCCTGCGGTGAGGGCCATGGCATGACCGCGAGTGCCGTCTCTTCCATGCCGCGCATGACGAAATGTTCAAGGCGGCTGCGATCTTCCGACAGGATCCCGACGGCAGCATACTTCGCGACGCAGATATCCTGCACCACACGGCAGCTGCTCGCGAGCAGGCGTTGCGGATTGCGCTCGGACGCCAGTTCTATCCCGAGCTCGATCAGCGCCGTCAGCCTCAGGCTCACCGCCTGCAAGCTGGACAAGGCTTTGGACAGGCGCTGCACCACCTGCTGCAGTCCTTCGATGTCTGCAGCCGCCTCGCTGCCGGTGTTGACCAGTTCGGACATGAGATGGCTGCTGGTCTCCAGTTCGACCAGATACTCGCTCAGCTGGTTGTCGAGCCCGTTCAAGCGCGTCTGTTCGGGCTGGGCGGCAGGGTAGGCCGGGGGCAGGGGCCTGGCCGGCATTCCCAGTGCTTCATGCACTGTCTTGAGGATCAGATCCGGATCGGAGGGCTTCGGGAGCACCCACTGGACGCCGCATGCCATGGCCATCAGGCTCGCTTCTCGCTCGTGGTAGGCGGCGGTATAGAAAATGACCGGCGTGCCGGCAATGGCCGGAATGGCCCGCAGACGGGTGACGAATTCGTACCCGTCCATGTTCGGCATCAGGATATCGGCAATGACCAGGTCAGGCAGCCGCGCGCAGGCGAGGTCCAGGCCTTCCGCGCCGTCTGCCGCCTCGATCAGGCTGTGACCGCTGTAACCAAGCAGAACCATCAGGAATTGACGGTTCAGGACGTGGTCGTCAACGATCAGTATGGTCGCCATCTTTCCTCCTCTTTTCTTGGCGCAGGCGTGTTTCTATTTCGTCAGCCAGCACACCCGGTTCGACCGTTCGCTGCAGAAATCGTGCAATTCCGGAATGGCCCATCGAGATGGGCTGCGACCGAAAATGATCAGGGGGCGGCGGCGCCTCCCTTTGCTGACAGGAATCGTTCTATCTCGGCGACGAAGGTTTCCGGCTCGATCGGCTTGCTGATGTAGCCGTCGAATCCGGCTTCGATGAGCTTGTCGCGATCGCCAACCATGGCCAGGGCCGTGACGGCGATCGCGGGAATACCGCGCAGGGAAGGCATGCGCTTGAGGACCCGAACGACCCCGTACCCATCCAGCTGGGGAAGGTGCACGTCGCAGATGATGAGGTCAGGCTGCTCCCTGGTCGCCACGTCCAATCCGCTTTCGCCATCCGTTGCGGTCAGGAGTGCGTATCCGTACGCGTTCAACAGGTAGGACATCAGCTCCATGTTCGCGGGGTTGTCTTCGATCACTAGGATACGAGTCGGCAATCGTTCTTCCTCCCTGCCAGTCAATGTTGAAAACGCGGCGTGCCTTCCGGATCCCGGGTGGTCGGGCCGGTCACGCTACCTCCTTTGGCAGGCTCAGGGTGAAGGCGCTGCCTTCGCCATGCCGGCTCTGCAGCGTCAGCGTTCCGCCGATGAGGTCGGACAGCTTCTGGCACAGGTACAAGCCCAGTCCCGTTCCTTCAAAGCGCCTGGTCGATGTCGAGTCGAGCTGCGTGAAGGCCTGGAACAGCTTGGACTGGTCTTCGGCCTTGATGCCCACCCCCGTGTCCGTCACGGTGATGCTCACCATGCTTGCGCCATCGTGGCGGCGCTCCGTGAGGGAGACGCTCACTTCGCCGGCGTCGGTGAACTTGATCGCATTGTTTGTCAGGTTGATCAGGATCTGTCGCAGGGCGCGCTGGTCCGTAAAGACCGTAATGTCCTGTTGCGGCAGTTCGATCCTGAAGTGCAGGCCTTTCTGGCGCGCGAGCGGTGACAGGGTTTCCGCCACGTCCTCGACCAGCGCGCGGCAGCCCACCGGTTCGAAATGGAGCTGAATCTTCCCGGACTCGATCCTCGCCAGATCCAGCAAGTCGTTGATCAGTGATAGGAGATGCCTGGCGCTGGTCTGGATCGTGCGCAACTGCTTTTCCTGGTCCTCCGTGAGGGGGCCGGGCATGCGCATCAGTAATGTACCGGTGAATCCGATGATGGCATTGAGCGGGGTGCGCAGTTCGTGCGACATGCTGGCGAGGAAACGGTCCTTGGCCAGGTTAGCCTTCTCCAGTTCGATATTCTTGTCGTGCAGCGCGCGCTCGATGCGCTTGCGCTCCGTGATGTCCCGGATCGCGCTGGATACCAGCGTGCCGTCTTCGGTCTCCAACGGACTGAGGCTGATCTCGACAGGGAATTCGGTGCCATCCTTGCGCAGTCCGTACAGTTCGAGACCGGCACCCATGGCGCGCGTGCGCGGCTCTTCAAAGAAACCCGCGCGGTACTCCGGATGCTTGTGTTCGAAGCGCCCCGGCACCAGGACTTCCACCTTTTTTCCCAGCAACTCCTCGCGCCGGTAGCCAAACAGCTTTTCTGTCTGCGAATTGACCAGCACGATCTCACCCTCGCGATTGACGATCACGAAAGCATCGGGCGCCGATTCAAGCAGCCCGCGGAACTTCTGCTCCGCCTTCTTGCGCTCGCCGATGTCACGCACGGCGCTCATCACCAGCGTGCCTCCTTCGGTATCGAGCGGGCTCAGGCTGATCTCGACGGGGAATTCCACGCCGTCCTTGCGCAGTCCATACAATTCCAGGTTGGCTCCCATCGCCCGTGTTCGCGGTTGTCCGAAATAGCCGCCGCGATGGGATACGTGCCCCGGACGGAAGCGGCTCGGCAGCAACTGCTCCACCGGTCTCCCGCGCAGTTCGCCGGGCATGTAGCCAAACAACTTCTCGGCCTGCGAGTTGGCGAGAACAATATAGCCAGTGGAATTGGCCATGATGATGCCGTCGGGCATCGACTCGAGAAGGTCCCGGAACTTCGTTTCGAGCAGTCTGGCGTCGCGCAGCACTTTCAGCGCCGTCACGTCCTTCTGGCTGCTCAGAATATACGCGGGTGCTCCGTTCTTGTCCCGAATGGCCTTGGCAGAAACGTCCACATAAACCAGCGAGCCATCCTTCCTGCGGCGAATCGATTCGTAGCTGTACATCCCGTCGTCGAGGATGGCCTGCATGAGGCGATGCTCTTCGCCCTGGCGCTCGGCGGGCACGAGCAGGGTCACGGCGGACTGGCCGATTGCCTCCTCGCTGGCATAACCGAAAACCTGCTCCGCTCCCTTCGTCCAATGGACGATTTTTCCATCAAGGCTGACAACCACGACCGCGTCCGGCGATTCCTGAAGTACCAGGTTCTCAAAATCCGTCGGCATAAATCTCGAAAGGTCCCCAGGCAAATCGTCGTCCTTAAACGATAGCGCTTTGATACAAATGTGTGGCAGGAAACGGCTATTATTTGATTAGGATCACTGGCCACTGGATTAGTGCAAAAATTGTTTGGCTTGGCTTTTTGATCGCCGCCGGATTTGCCTGGCGCCCGATTTGCGTTACGATAAGTCCTGCGCCGATTTGATTCTGCTTGCGGGCGCCAGGGTCAAGTCCCATAACAAATGCAGCTAAAACGGATCCGGATACCACCCAAACCCGTTCTAGCGCTTGCTGAACGGGTTTTTGTTTGCCATGACTGATACAAAGAAATACGGTTTTACCACCACCATCCTCCACAGCGATCGCCAGAAGCCGATCGAACATGGCTCGCTGCACAAACCCATTCACACCTCCGTGACCTTCGGCTACCGCGATGCACGCCAGCTTGCGGAAGTATTCCAGGGCAAGCAGCCAGGCTTCCGCTATGGCCGACAGGGCAACCCCACGGTGTCGGCATTGGAAGAGAAGGTCAACCGGATGGAGCAGGGGATGGCCACCATCTGCTTCTCCACCGGCATGGCCGCCATTGCCGCGGTGGCGCAGGCGCTCCTCCGAGAAGGCGATCATGTTGTGTCGTCGGCATTTCTTTTCGGTAATACGAACAGTCTCTGGCAGACGGTCAGCGGACAAGGTATCGATGTATCGTTGGTGGACGCGACGGATGCCAGCAATGTCGAAGCGGCCATCACGCCGAAGACGCGCCTCGTTTTCGTCGAAACCATCGCGAACCCGCGCACCCAGATTGCTGACCTGAAGCGGATCGGCCAGCTATGCCGCGACCGGGGCATCCTCTACGTGGTCGACAATACGATGACCTCGCCCTATCTGTTCCGCCCCAAGATGGTCGGCGCCAGCCTGGTCGTCAATGCGCTGACCAAGTCCATCGGCGGCCACGGCAATGCGCTTGGCGGCAGCCTCACCGATACCGGCCTGTTCGACTGGACCAAATTTCCAAACATCATCGAGACCTACAAGCGTTACGTGCCGGGGCAGTGGGGCATGGCGCAGATCCGTGCGAAAAGCCTGCGTGATTTCGGCGGTTCGCTTGGACCGGAAGCGGCGCACCATATCGCAGTCGGCGCAGAAACCATGGCGCTGCGCATGGAGCGGGAATGTGCCAACGCGCTTGCCCTTGCGCGCATGCTGGAAGCGGATGATCGCGTGGCCGCTGTCTACTACCCCGGCTTGCCTTCCCATCCGCAGCACAAACTGGCGACGGAATTGTTCGGCGCGTACGGCAGCCTGTTCAGCTTTGAACTGAAAGACGGGATCGACTGTTTCGACTACCTCAACCGTCTGAAGCTTGGCGTTCCCGCAAGCAATCTTGGCGATACGCGCACGCTTGTCATTCCCGTCGCGCACACCATCTTTTACGAGATGGGGCCGGAGCGCCGTGCGAGCATGGGCATTGCCGAATCGCTGATCCGTGTCTCCGTCGGCATCGAAGACACCGCCGATCTTCTCGACGACTTCCTTCAAGCGCTGGAGGGCTGACAAGCACCTTCTTGCCAAATTTCCCAATAAAAACAATTCACTATAGAAAGTGGATTGTGGCTAAAATACGCGGGTGATTTTTCGTCCGTAAGGAGCGCGTATGGCCCGGCCCGAGAAGGTCCGCCTCGGTGAAATCCTGGTGCAGCAAAAGCTGCTTTCAGAAGAGCAACTTCAGTTCTCCCTGGCGGAGCAGAAGCGGACCGGACGCAAGCTCGGACGAGTGTTTATCGAGAACGGCTTCGTCACCGAAGAGCAGATCTCCGGCGCGCTGGCGAAGCAGCTCAACATTCCTTACATTAATCTCAAGTTCTACAACGTCAGCCCGGAAGTGGTGCGCCAGCTTCCGGAAACCCAGGCACGCCGCTTCCGCGCGATTGCGCTCGAGGACCGCGCGGGCGGGCTGCTGATCGGCATGGCCGATCCGACGGATCTGTTTGCCTACGACGAGATCTCGCGCTCGGTCCGCAAGAACATCGAACTGGCGGTGGTCAATGAAGGCGAGCTGCTGCAGACCATCGACCGGATCTATCGCCGTACCGAAGAGATCACGGACTTTGCCAAGGAACTGGAACAGGATCTCGGCGACACTTACGTCGACTTTGGCGGAGTGGGCGGCGCTCCCGGTATCGAAGAGGCCCCCGTCGTCAAACTTCTGCAATCCGTGTTCGATGACGCAACACAGGTCCGGGCCTCCGACGTCCATATCGAGCCCCAGGAATCGCGACTGCAGATTCGCTTTCGAATCGACGGCGTTCTTCACCTGCAAACCGAAGCCGATATCAAGATCGCCCAAGCGCTTGCCTTGCGGTTGAAGCTCATCTCCGGGCTCGATATTTCTGAAAAGCGGCTTCCGCAGGATGGCCGGTTCGTCATCAAGGTCAAGCAGCAACCGGTAGACGTGCGTATTTCCACCATGCCGACCCAGTACGGTGAATCGGTGGTGATGCGACTATTGAACCAGAGTGGCGGCGCGCTGAAGCTCGATTCGATAGGCATGCCTCCAAACATGCTGAAGCGCTTCCGGGCCATCCTGCAGCGGCCGAACGGCCTCGTGCTTGTCACCGGTCCGACCGGCAGCGGCAAGACGACCACCTTGTACGGGGCGCTTGCGGAGCTCAACAACATCGAGCGCAAGTTGATCACTGTCGAGGACCCTGTCGAATATCGCTTGCCGGGGATTAACCAGGTCCAGGTCAACGAAAAGATCGACTTGTCCTTTGCGCGCGTCCTGCGGTCGACACTGCGCCAGGATCCGGACGTCATTCTCGTCGGCGAGATGCGTGATCAGGAAACGGCGCAAATCGGCATGCGCGCCGCGCTTACCGGCCACCTTGTGTTGTCGACCCTGCATACCAACGACGCGGTGAGCACGCCGATCCGTTTGCTCGACATGGGCGTGCCGCGCTACATGGTGTCCACATCGCTGCAAGCGGTCCTCGCACAGCGTCTCGTGCGTGTCGTATGCGAGAGCTGCGCAGAACCCTACACGCTCAAGCCGACGGAGCACGAGTGGCTCAAAGCCGAGTTGGGTGACACAGTATCGGCCAGAAAATACCTGCATGGCCGGGGTTGCACACACTGTAATGGAACGGGCTACCGCGGCCGAACCGGCGTTTACGAAATGCTCGAAATGTCAGAGGCGGTGGCAGAGGCTGCCAGCCACCACGATCCCGCTCACTTCATGAAGGTGGCGCATACGCAAATGGCCGGGCAGACATTGCGCCGCCACGCAGTTGCGCTCGTCATTGCAGGCAGGACGACCGTGAGCGAAGCCATGCGGATCAGCAATCAGCTTGACGATTAGAGATTATTAACTCTTTGACCGGGCAGTTACCGGACCAGGACGAGAAGACGTGCCATATTTCGCGTACAAGGGGCGAAACACTCGCGGGGAATTGCTGCAAGGTGTGCTCGAGAGTCAGGACAGCGGCGCAGTCGCTGACCAGCTGCTGAGCACAGGTGTTACGCCCGTGGAGATTACGCCTACGGCCAAGCCTTCCAGCGGCGGCGAAGGCGGTCTGTGGGAACGCCTCACTGAACCGAAGATCACGTCGGTGGATGTGCAGTTGTTCAGTCGCCAGCTGTACACGCTGTTGAAAGCCGGCGTCCCGATCATGCGCGGCCTCGCCGGACTCCAGGAAAGCGCGATCAACAAGTCGTTTGCTCGCGTGGTCAAGGATTTGCGGGAGTCGCTCGACGCCGGACGGGAACTTTCGGCCGCCATGCGCCGGCATTCGAACGTTTTTTCGTCCTTCTATCTCAGCATGGTCCGAATCGGCGAAACGACCGGCCGGCTCGATGAAGTCTTTCTGCGCCTGTTCGACCATCTCGAGTTCGAGCGAGAAATGCGCGAACGCGTGAGGTCGGCACTGCGATACCCGATCTTTGTCGTCATCGCGATGGTGGTTGCCATTGCCGTGATCAACCTGTTTGTCGTTCCTGCCTTTTCGAAAGTCTACGCAGGTTTCAACGCCGAGCTGCCGATCATGACACGCGTCCTGATCGCCTTCTCGAATTTCACGGTCAACTACTGGCCATTTATCGCGATCGGCATGGCTGCTGCCGGGATGGGGTTCCGCGCGTACATCAATACGCCGAAAGGCCGTTTCAAATGGGACAAGTTCAAGCTGAATCTGCCCATCGTCGGGAAAATCATGCTCAAGGCCACACTCGGCCGATTTGCCCGCAGCTTCGCGCTGTCTAGCAAGAGCGGCGTGCCCATTGTGCAGGGGTTGAGCGTAGTGGCGAAGACGGTGGATAACGCGTACATATCAAGCAGGATCGAGCAGATGCGTGACGGCGTCGAGCGTGGCGAGAGTATCTTGCGTACGGCTGCAACGGCCGGCGTGTTTACCCCGATCGTCCTTCAAATGGTTGCGGTGGGCGAGGAATCGGGGGCGCTGGATGACCTCATGGAGGAAATCGCCGGAATGTACGAGCGTGAAGTGGATTACGAGCTGAAGACCTTGTCCGCACAGCTTGAACCCATCCTTATCTTCGGCCTCGGCATCCTGGTCTTGATCCTGGCACTCGGCGTCTTCCTGCCGATCTGGGACCTGGGCAAGGCTTCGCTCGGCAAGTAGCCGGGGACAGCGAAGGTATGTTCCGCTGTGCGAAGCAGTACCGGGCACGAGGGGCTTCACTGCTCGAACTGCTGATCGCGGTATCGCTCCTGGGCGCGCTGGCGGCCGTGCTCTTGACTCGTCTTGCACAGCTTGAAGCGGCAGCGGAAAGGGCGTACGTGGATTACACGGTCTCCGCCTTGAAAAGCGCGCTTCGCCTTCGCGTTGCCCAGTTGATGCTTGAGGGCCGCATGCAGGAAGTCGTAAGGCTGGCCGGAAGCAATCCGATGGATTTGCTGGAGCCCAAGCCGAATAACTATGCTGGCACCTTTGCGTCAGGCGCCCAAGCGGCACATTCTGGCAACTGGTACTTCGCCCTCGACACCGGTGAACTGGTTTACGTCCTCAAGAACACCCGGCATCTAGGGGAGAGCAACCCGAGGACAGTCTCGATACGGTTGGAACGCGTCGGAAGCGCTGCGGAGATGGCGGGGGCGGAAGTTCGCCTGTCGGCCGTTACAAACTCCATGACTTCGGCTAAACGCTGAGTTAACCCTTCAGACCTGCATATTTGCAGCCGTTAATACACCCTAGCGTGGGCTATCATTGCCCGACCCACATGTCGCGGAGGAAATAGTTCAATGACGAAAAGACAGCAGGGTTTTACCTTGATAGAACTGGTGGTCGTCATCACCATCCTTGGCCTGATGGCAGGAATTGCGCTTCCCAAATTTGCTGCACTGCAAGCTGACGCGCGGATGGCCAAGATGAGTGCTGCGCTAGGTTCGATCAAAGCGGCTGCGGCGATGGCGCACGCTACGCTAATTACTCGCGGGTTCGATGCAAGCTTTACTGGTACGCCATCACCCAACATTGTCATTGAGGGAACGACAGTCAGCTTTGTCAACGGTTATCCGGACACTGCCTCCATCGTCGCGCTAGCCGGACTAGGCGCCGACTATGTAACGACGGGGCTGACGGCCCCGCGTGTTGCAGCGCCAGACGCCAACCATACAGGCGCCAGCACAGGAAGCGATTGCACCGTGGGTTATGCTGCCCCGACCGTCGCCAATACGCAGCCGACCTACACCATGAATGCGACACTTTCGACCTGTATGTAAAGAATTGGTGTCAGGAAAAAACTGATCTGGTATATTTTGATCCGCGTCAACAACGAGCAAGAGACGAACGTTTTTTTAAGGGAAACACCATGCGCAAAATGAAGAGCAAACAGTCTGGCTTCACCTTGATCGAGCTGGTAGTTGTAATCGTGATCCTGGGCATCCTTGCGGCGACGGCACTGCCGAAGTTCGTTGATCTTAGCTCGGAGGCAGGGACGGCTGCTGTTAATGGTGTGGCAGGGGCAATATCGTCAGCAACGGCTGCAAACTACGCAGCAAAAGCTGCAAACAAGAGCGGCGCCGCCACACTCAATGGTACTAATGCAGCCACCTGTACAACAGCAGTGCTCCAACCATTGATTTCTGGCATAACCTTGACTAATGGCACCGGCGCGACGGCAAATGGGAACACCTACAATGTGAGCGCTGGAACCGGCTCACCGGCAACGTGCGAGAATAATGCCGGTGTTGCAACTACCTGCACGATCCAGGGTTACAAGGGATCGGCAGTCCAGGCAACTGTTATTTGCACAGGGCCATAAGCATAAATGTTACCGAACGCCGTGCGCTCACTACGAGTGCACGGCGTTTTTCATTTGGTTTCGGAATAACAAGGCGATTGCGCAGAACCATACAAGCGTATGTTCGGTAGAAATTCCTGAATGGAGTTGTTGGTCTCAGAGCTATGGGTTGCTGTTACGACACGAAGTCCGTCTGGTCTGTCTACGCGCAACTGCGCACATTAATTTTCCGTCTGGGTTCGAGCGCGGGCAGGATCGCAGCCGGCGCGGCTCTTGTTCTTTTGATAGGGTTTCTGCTTGCCCCTCGTGCACACGCCGACAACTGCTCCTCCTGGCGTTCCCCCCAAAAAGTCTGGCTCAACGAATACTTTTTCGGCTCCGGCGGCAGCGCACCTCCGAACTTCCTTGAGGTGTACTCGACCACAAATGCCTTTCCGGCGAGCTGGCAGGACTGGAGCATCGACGTCTATTCAAAGGTCAACACCAAGACCACCTATCCCCTTAACAACGCAACCGCGACAGCCTGCACAGTCAGCAACAAGACCTGGCTGACATCGAATGTGCCCTCCGGTTTGCGCCAGCAAAACGCGCTCGTCGTTTTAAAGGACAGCGAAGGCAAATATGTCGATGCCTTCGTCTTTGATAACAATTCTCCTCCGGCGCCATGGCCGGGCGCCGCAACGAGTAGTTGGTTTCCGGAACTTGCCGACAGTACGCTCGGCTGCCCGGCCTTGGCAGCCAATCTAACCAATCAGGCGAACGCCTCAGGCACAACGGCTAAACAGGCCAATATGCTTGTGCTGTCCAACTACGGCAACAAGGATATGGCACGAGATCCGGACGGCGGCTCGCGCTGGGACTTGACGAGCAATACCGGGGCGGGCACGACCTATACCCAGTGCGTCACCAATAACGCAAATTTTTCGAAGACCGTCGACAATGCGTCCCCCCCGCCCGGCTCGACAGTCACCTTTACGCTAAATCTTTCGAATACTGCAAGTTCATCGATGTCCGGTGTGAAGATCACCGATTCGCTTCCTCCGGTCCTTACCTATATTTCAGCGACGTCCAGCAATCCCTCAGATCCGGCCGTCACGACCAGCAGCTATACCGTGACGGACCCGAATGACAATCAGTCCAAGACAGCGACGTCCCTGGTTTGGTCTCCAGCGACGGTGGCGGCCGGGACGACATCCAAGCTTTATATCAAGATGCAGGTGCCGAATGACGCGGTGCCGGGCCACAGTTACGTCAATACCGCACAGACCACGGCAGGCCTGACGTCCAATCAAACCGACTTCGCCAACGTAACGATCGGGCGCGCTGATACACCGAGTTTCTCGATTGCTGTGAGCCCTGCCTCGGCGACGACGTGCACCCCTGCGCTGTCCGGGCCGAAGGTGACGATCACGGCGATGAGCGCGGCAAATGGAGGCGGAACGAAGCTTGATGGGTACAACGGTACGGTGACACTGACGACTTCCTCGCCCAATCCCAAGTGGTATAACAGCGCGGGCCAATTGTTGAGCGGGAACACGGTAACACTCACCAACGGCAGCGTCACCTTGTACCTGACGGACGCGGTGGACGAGACATTTACCGTGTCCGCGATCGACGTGAGCTATGCCGCCCCCGAGGTGATGTACGGTACGTCTGGAAATATTACGTTCAGCGACAGCAGTACAGGGTTGACGTTGACGGATGCCGATAGCCTGAGTCCGGCCTATGGTGTGGTCGCCGGCCGGCCGCATGCAGTCAAAGCCACGTTGTCCACCTGCGGAACACGCTCGAACGTGACGGCAAATTATACCGGCACGATGTACTACATTCCCGGATTGAATCATCCCAGCGGAGCAGCAGCGCCCACCGTTAGCACCTCATCGGCCACATGTCCGGGGACGGCGTTACCGCGTACGACGACAGGCACTCCGGTGACCCTGAGTTTCGTGTCCGGCGAGGCTTCTTTCTACCTCTGTACGACGGACGTCGGACAGTACGCGCTTAGTGCGACCGTCAATGCAAGTCGTACCGTGACCGGGGTTTCCTCCAATTTCACGGTAAGGCCATTCGCGGTCGCCGCAAGCGGTTTTCTCAATACGGCTTCTGCGTCGCCGGGAACGGGCGCGTTCGTCAAGGCGGGCGAGACCTTCACCGGCACGCTCAAGGCATTGCAGTGGCTTTCGACGGCGGACACCGCGAGCCCGTTCGGAGAGCCTGACCCAAGCGTCACTGCCGGTACGTTTCCGAGCACGCACGCCACCACGCCGAGCTTCAGTGGAACGACAAACAATGCCGGCGTCGTCACGCTCGCCCCTGTGATGGTAACGCCGCCCAAGGACAGCGGGACGGCCGGTACGCTTTCTCCCGCCAGTGCAACCCTTTCCGGTGGCAGCACGACGCTATCGAGCTTCAGCTATTCCGAGGTGGGTACGATCAAGATCGGCGGGGGGGACGCGACGGGCGCGTACGCCGCGATGAATTACCTCGGCGCGTCCGAGCTGAACGTTCCCATCGTGAGCGACAGTGTGGGGAGAATCACACCCGACCATTTCGTCGTCACGCCCAACGGGGTTAGTACGCGAGCCGCACTTACCTGTTCGCCTGCCTCAACTTTCACCTATATGGACGAGCCGCTCTCCATCGGCTTCACGATCACTGCGCAGAACAAGTCGAATCAAACCACAAGGAACTATGAGGGGACGCTTGCTTTCCTTGATCCAGCCAATAACGCGTCCTGGACGGCATTCGGAACAAGTCCCTCATTCGGCCTCGGTGCATTGAATGATGCCACCGCGTTAAAGCAGCCGTTATCGGACCGTATCGCTCTCGACAGCGTTGTCAGCAGTACAGGTTGGGTTGATGGGGTAAATACAATCGAGGCGAGGGCGAAGCTGAATCGCAGCACCGATGTCGACGGGCCCTTCGATGACTTCAAGATCGGTGTGGCGCCCCAGGACAGTGACGGTGTCACCACAACGGGACTCAATCTGGATGCGGATAACAACGGTGCCCCCGATCGGGTCGCAATCAATGCGACGGCACCGACCGTGATTCGTTTCGGCCGCCTCCGGCTTTACAACGCTTTTGGCTCGGAAAAGAGTGCACTCAATTTACCGGTTGAGGCACAGTACTGGACTGGAAAATCGTGGGCGGTAAATTCTGACGATAAGTGCACTTCGGTGCGGTCCTCGGCGATTGCACTAAGTAATTATCTGGACCGTAAAGGGGCGTCCGCCAGCGGATGGAACGTGGCACCCTCAGGCTTTACGCTTGGTAGTGGTAGCAATGGCGGCGGGCGGGCGTATCTGACGCTGGGGGCGCCGGTGCCACAAACACCTACAACGCCGGCGCCGAAAATAACCGGCAGCGTCGGCGTGTGCATTGACCTCGGGACAGATCCGTCTGCGGGCGTGAGCTGTGCCGCTACTTCCGCGGCGGCGGCCTATTTGCAGGGAAAATGGCCGCCGGGCGGTGGCTTTGACAACGACCCGTTTGCGAGAGCGACGTTTGGTGTCTATAAGCCTGAGACTCGCCACACGGTGCACGTGCGGGAGAGATTCTGATGTCTCTTTCGCCATCGTCCTGTCGGGAAGCGAGTACGAAGCCAGCCGTATGGCGCAGCGCGTCCACTGGCGGCTTTACCTTGGTAGAGCTGGTTAGCGTCATGCTGATTGTCGGCATCCTTGCCGCAGTGGCAATTCCGCGGCTGATAGGCGTCGACGATTTTCGCACGCTCGCATTCCATGACGAGGTGGCAGCTGGCTTGAGATATGCGCAAAAAACCGCCGTGAGCCACCGCCGCCTGGTGTGCGCCACCTTTACGGCACAGAGCCTGACATTGACCATCGCGACCAGCAATCCGGCAACGGGGTGCGGGACGACTGCCCTTAACCGGCCGACCGGGCAAAGCGTGTTTGCAGAATCGGCCACCGCCGTCATTTCGCCGGTGGTCGGGCCCTTGTTCTTTCAACCGTCCGGCATTGTGACGTCGGACGGGGGCGGGACAACCGTCGCTGATTTCACGATCAATATTACTGGCTCCGATTCGATTAACGTCGTGGGGGCGACCGGCTATGTCAACTAGGCGCCAGGGCGGCATTTCGCTTGTTGAGCTTGTGCTGGCGATTGTGATCGTCAGTATCGGCCTTACCGGCGTCATCGCGGGGTACTTGGCGACGGTGAAGGACAGTGCGAATCCAATGATTCGGAAACAGATGCTCGCCATCGCCGAGGAAATGCTGGAAGAAATCTCCCTCAAGCCTTTTGCGGCGACGGGGACACCTCCCACGAACGCCTTGAAGAACTGCACGACCGGAACCGGCGTCGCGCCGCGAACTGCCTTCAATGACGTCGCTGATTACAACAACTACAGTACGACAGGCATCTGCAATATCGATGGTGACGCAATTCAGTCCCTTGCCGGTTACAGTCTCAGTACGTCGGTATCCGGGACTGCTACCCTTGGCGGCCTGGGAGGCGGGCAAGTCCAGCAGATTACGGTCACTGTGACACACGGAACTGAACAAATCCGGCTGGTCGGATGGCGGACGAATTACGCGCCGCCGTGATGTCGGGATCGCAACACACGCAAACGGCCGGATTGCCGGCGAAGCACGCATGAAACATCGCAAGTACGAAGGCTTCAACCTTGTCGAGCTTGTAATCGTGATCGCGATTACCGGCGTCATTGCGGCTGCCTCTGTCGTCTTCTTCAAACCCGCGATCGACGCCTATTTCGATTCGAGCCGTCGCGCGGAGCTGACGGACTTCGCCGATACCGCACTGCGTCGCATCGCGCGCGATGTCCGCTCGGCGGTTCCTAATTCCATTCGCAGCCCCAACAATCAATGCTTCGAACTGGTGCCTACAAGCGCAGGCGGGCGTTTTCGAACGGACCCGGACACGGTCAATGACAGCGGCCCGAACTGTGTACCCGGGCCTGGCTGTAGCGCACCGCTCGACCTTACGCAGCCCGCAACGGTATTCGACGTGCTGTCTCCGCTGTCGTCGGTTCCCGCGGTAAGCGATTGGGTGGTGATTGGCAACCAGAATACGAACGACGTCTATGCGGCCTCCAGTCCGACCCGGGCCAGGATCACGGCAGTGGCAACGCCGAATGTCAATTTCGGCACACAACGCATCACCATCACAAGCACGCAATTCCCCGCGGGTTACGACGGCGGCCGATTCACCATCGTCCCCAATAACGGCGGCAGTCCGGCGATCGTCTATGTCTGCTCCAATCCGGGCACGACGTCGAACGGCGACGGTACGGGCACCGTCTTCCGCGTCGCACGCGCATTTGATGCGACTTACCCCACTGCCTGTCCGGACACGACGGGCGGCGCCGTCGTCGTTACCCGGGTCAGCCGCTGCAATTTCGTCTACACACCGAACCAGGGGGAAACCCAGCAGAGCGGCTTCGTCTGGATGGAGCTCGAACTTGCCGAGAAAGGGGAAAGCATCTCCTTGTCGTTCGGCGCACACGTCGATAACGTCCCATGAAAAAACAGTCCGGATTCGGTCTCGTTGCCGCAATTTTCATCCTGGTGATCCTGGCATCGCTCGGGGCTGCCATGGTTAATTTTGGGGCCGTGCAGCAGACGACGTCGGCGCAAGACATCCTGTCGGCAAAGGCATGGCAGGCTGCGCGGGCTGGAAACGAATGGGGCTTATTCCAGG
Source organism: Noviherbaspirillum sp. (assembly GCA_035626875.1). Taxonomy (GTDB): domain Bacteria; phylum Pseudomonadota; class Gammaproteobacteria; order Burkholderiales; family Burkholderiaceae_D; genus Noviherbaspirillum. The sequence continues at coordinate 30,949 of DASPMV010000050.1, forward strand.
CCCTGAGGGGAACATGGACGGCATGCACGAACGAAACGCAGACGCTGGACCTCACAGCCGACACCGGGTTCCGGGTAACTGTGAACTGCACCTCCACCGTGTTCAATGAGGGCGAAACCGCTAGCGGAACGCGCACTGTCCGCATCTTTCGCATTCTTTCAACGGCCTGTAATTCCTCGAGTAGCTGTCCCGATGACGCCTCGGCGTCATCCCTCGGGTATATAGAGCGGGTAAGGGAAGTTATTGCGACGAACTAGGCGCCGCTCAACGGGTGTAAGGGGGACAATATTCGGGGATGGTGTTGCGGGAGAAACCTATTGACATCAAGCACTTATTACCCTAAGTTCATCCGGATACTTACTCAGGCGTAGAAATGGCGTTATTTCCGAGAAAACGGGCTTTGGACGGCTGGATGGCCTTCGATTTCCTGGCCGATGGCATTGCCGTTGTCTACGTTCGCCGGGCGCAAGAGGGACCCCCCGTTGTCGAGGCTGCGTCGTTTCACCGCGCGGACCGTGATGCGCTCGGTTCCACGCTGCTTCGCCTGCAAAAAGAGCTGCACGCGGATCGCCATCGCTGCACCTCATTGCTGGGTGCGGGAGATTACCAGTTGGTGACGGTCGAGGCACCCAACGTAGCCAAAGACGAACTCAAGGTGGCCGTGCGCTGGCGCATCAAGGACTTGCTGGACTTTCATATCGACGATGCGACCATTGATGTGCTGGACATCCCTGTGGACAAAAACGCCGCAGCGCGGGGCCATTCGATGTACGTCGTCGCTGCACGGAATCAGTTGATCCAGCAGCGGCAGGGTCTTTTTGAGACGGCAAAAATCCCCTTGAGCGTGATTGACATTCCCGAGATGGCACAGCGCAACCTGTCGGAACTGGTCGCGGCTGACGAGCGTGGCGTTGCCATGCTCAGTTTCGGGAGTGCAGGCGGTCTCCTTACCGTCACGTTCAAGGGCGAGCTTTACCTCTCGCGCCGTATCGACATCACGACCGGGCAGCTGCAGGAAGGGGCGGCCGAACAAAAAAGCGCGCTGCATGACAGGATCACGCTGGAGCTGCAGCGTTCGCTTGACCATTTTGATCGTCAGTATCACTTCATCACGGTGTCCAAATTGATGTTGGCCCCGATGGGTGACGGCTCCGCATTAAAGGATTATCTGGCGGCCAATCTCTATCTCCCCGTCGAAGAATTTGTCCTTGGCGCTTACCTGGACGTGAGCAAGGTCCAGGCATTGCAAGACGTGACCGAGCAGCAGCGCTTCCTGATGGCGCTTGGGGCCGGATTGCGCAATGAGGAGAAGGTTCTGTGAGCCAGCAGATCAATCTCTTCAATCCGGTTTTCCTGACCAAGAAGAAGTATTTTTCCACTGTGGCTATGGCCCAGGGGCTGGGCATTATTGCAGCGGGGTTGATCAGCCTTTCCGTGTACAGCGCCTTGCAGGTACAAGCGCTTTCCCAGAATGCCGCGTCATCCAAGGCAACGCTCGAGCAGACAAAGACCAGCCTGGAGAAAATCAAGGCCATCGCCGGTGCCAGGCAGAAAAGCCCGGCACTTGAAGAGGCTATCCGCAAGGCGGAAGGAGAAATCGCAGCATTGCAAAACGTCTCGCGTGCCCTCAGCGGTGGAGACGTGGGGGGTACGGAAGGCTACGCCCAGTACTTCCATGCATTCTCCCGGCAGATCGAAAAAGGGATATGGATGACGGGCTTTGTCATCCAAGGCGGCGGGAGCGAGATAGGCCTGCAGGGAAGGGCATTGCAGGCGGAACTTGTGCCGGCTTACTTGAGCCGGTTGAGGAAGGAACCGGTCATGCAGGGAAAGTCCTTTTCCGCGCTCGAAATCTCGCTCCCGAAGCAGGAACCGGCTGACAACGGCGCGGGCCAGGAGCAAAGGAAGGCCAGGTCTCCAAGCTATGTGGAGTTCACGCTGAGATCGCAAGGACTCGAGAAGCCTGCGGAGTCAACGGGAGTGGTGCAGCGATGATGCAACTATGGCAACGCGTCCGGATGAAGATCGATGGCCTGTCGCTGCGGGAGCGCGTGATCGTGTTCGTGCTTGCTGCTGTCGTCATGATCACGCTTGTCAATTCCTTGTATCTCGATCGCCAGATGGCGCTGCAGAAGCAGCTTCTGGATGCCATGCGGCAGGACGAAACAGCCGTTGTGGTGATGAGAGCGGAAATCCAGCGCCAGGGCGCACTTAGCGCCGCCGACCCCGACGCCGCGAACCGCGCGCGCTTGAAGCAGTTGAGGGCGCAAATCGATGAAATGCAGGGCGGATTGCAGGAGACGCAACGCAGGCTTGTGTCGCCCGCCATGATGCCTGTTGTCCTTGAGGACATCCTCAAACAGAACCAGAAAATCCGACTGGTTTCGCTGCGTACGCTGCCGCCGGTCGGCTTGCTCTCCCGTGCACCCCAAGCCCCTGGCCCTTCGGACAAGCAAAAGGCAGAAGGAGGCGGGCAATCCGAACAGAAGGAGAATGCCGGAGAGATCTTCAAGCATGGCGTAGAACTCAAGGTCGAAGGTACCTATGCGGATCTTGCCGCCTACCTTGAGGCGTTGGAAAAACTGAAATGGCAGTTCTTTTGGGGCGGTGCAAGACTGGAGGTCGTGGAGTACCCGAAAACGTCGCTCACGCTCACCCTGTACACCTTAAGCCTGGACCGCAAATGGCTCAACCTATGAAGTTCCTGTCAGCCCATGTGGGTATGCTGTTGTTCGCCGCCTGCGGCAATGCCCTCGGCACGACTTTGGTTGACCCCACTCGCCCGCCTGAGGCCTTTTCACAACCCGTGGAAGAAGGAATTGCTTCATCGAAAGACAAACCGGTTTTACAATCCGTTATTATCTCGCCTGGCCGAAAGGTGGCAATTATCAGCGGCGAGACGGTGCCACTGGGCGGAAGTTTCGGCGGCAGCCGCCTCGTGAAGGTGACTGAGACTGAAGTTGTGTTGCGCCAAGGCAATGAAATGCAAGTACTAAGGCTGTTCCCGCACGTTGAAAAGCAGTCGATCACGGGGAAACCAAGCGATAAGAAGGTCGATCGTCGGCAATAAGGGCAAGGGATATAGTGCAAAAAATCATATCAGCCGTTGTCATGCTAGCCGTCGTCGGGTGCGCGACTAGCCCGCCACGGCAGGAAACGTTTGACCTGATCACGCAGGAGTTGTCGAAGGCGTCGAAACCGGCGTCTTCTGCGACTCCGGACGCCGTTTCCGCTTCGCTCCTGCCTCCACTTACGATCGAAATCCCGAAAGACCGGGCACCGGTCGAGGAGCGGTTCAGCGTCGCTTTCAACAACGTGCCTGCTCCCCAGTTCTTCATGGCGGTCGTCTCCGGCACGCGCTACAGCATGCTCGTGCACCCCGAGGTCAGCGGGACGATTTCCGCAAACCTGAAGGACGTGACAGTGTTCGAGGCATTGGATGCCATTCGCGAACTGTACGGCTACGACTACAAGGTGGAAGGCACGCGGATCTACGTCAAGCCCCTTGGCCTGCAGACCCGCGTATTCAACGTCAATTACCTGACGGGTACGAGACGCGGGACGTCCGACATTCGGGTCACTTCCGGATCGGTGAGTGACACGACCGTGCCGAGCGCGACAGGTACGCAAGGCACGTCGCCGGTTGGAGGGGCAACGGGCTCCGGTACGACGGCGACCGCGCTCAACACAAGCAAGATCAGCACAGCGTCGACCAGCGATTTCTGGAGCGAGCTGAGAGCCTCGCTTGAGGCGATCGTAGGCACTGGCAAGGACGGGCGGAGCGTCGTGATCAGTCCTCAGTCCGGCATTGTCGTTGTCCGCGCCACATGGGACGAACTGCGCAATGTTGCGGCTTACCTCAAGGCCAGTCAGCTTTCCGTTGATCGGCAGGTCATCCTGGATGCCAAGATCATCGAAGTGGAACTCAACGATACATTCCAGTCGGGGATTAACTGGTCGGCATTTCGTGCGGGAGGTGATCGGAAAGGAAGCATTGGCTTGCTGACACCGGGAACCTCACTGTCGCCGTTGACGCCAGCCGGCGCGGCAACAGCCCTTACGTCCAATTCCCAGGCACAGGACGCCCTGTCCCTTGCCGCCATCCCGGGATCTGCCATCGCAACCGGCACCTTCGGGGCAGGATCGCTGTTCGGTGTTGCATTCCAGACGAGCAACTTCGGCGCGCTGATTTCGTTCCTTGAAACCCAAGGCAACGTTCACGTGTTGTCCAGTCCGCGCATCGCTACGCTCAATAATCAGAAAGCAGTACTCAAGGTGGGCAAGGACGAGTTTTTCGTGACCAATGTCAGCACGACCACCACTGCAGTGGGTAACTCCAGTTCCACCAGCCCCAGCGTTACGGTTCAACCGTTTTTCTCGGGGGTGGCGCTTGATGTGACCCCCCAAATTGGCGAAGACGGCGGAATCATCTTGCATATCCATCCTTCCGTCAGCAGCGTCACGACAGTCGATAAGCCGCTTAATCTTGGAACAGCGGGGACGTTCACACTCCCGCTTGCGTCGAGCACCATCTCCGAAACGGACAGCGTTGTCCGCGGGCGGGACGGTCAGATTGTCGCGATCGGCGGCCTCATGCGACAGGCGAGCGTTTCCGACCGCTCGCAGGTCCCAGGGGCAGGCGATGCACCAGGGGTGGGCGGACTATTCCGGAATACGAAGCGCGCAACGCAGAAGCGGGAGCTCGTCATTTTGCTGAAGCCGACGGTTATCCATGGCGAGAGCAGTTGGACCGAAGATCTTCTCGGAAGCCAGCAACGCATCCAGGGAATGGCACCGCGCAATGCCATGGAGCCGAGGTAGGGCGCATGTACAAAGCTCATTTCGGCTTGCGCGAACTGCCATTTGGTATTACGCCCGATACAAGTTTCTTCTTCGCCTGCTCCAATTACCAGGAGGCGCTGAACACGCTTCTGATCGCCTCAAGAAACGGTGAAGGCTTCATCAAGATCACAGGTGAGGTCGGTGTCGGCAAGACGCTGTTGTGCCGCAAATTCATGGCATCCCTCGACAAGGGATTCGTCAGCGCATACATTCCGAATCCTCTTCTCGAACCGCGTGCATTGATGCTTGCACTCGCGGACGAACTGGAGATTCCACAGGACAGGGATGTGGATCAGCATCAGCTGCTCAAGTCCATTAACCATCGTCTTCTTGTCCTGGCGAGGGAGGGCAAGCGCGTCATTCTATGTCTCGACGAAGCGCAGGCAATGCCCGTTGAAACCCTCGAGGCCCTCCGGCTGCTGACCAATCTCGAGACGGAAAAGCGCAAGCTCCTGCAGATCGTCATGTTTGGCCAGCCGGAACTGGATCGCAAGCTGCAGCAGGAGGCGATCCGCCAACTGAACCAGAGGATCACTTTCCACTATCACCTTGGCCCTTTGTCCAGGGATGACCTCGAATTTTATGTGTCGCATCGCCTGAGCGTCGCCGGATACACGGGTAGCCGACTGTTTGACCACGGCGCGGTAAAGGCCTTGTATGCGGCGAGCGCGGGGATTCCTCGCCTCGTCAACATTCTCGCCCACAAGGCGTTGATGCTGACCTTCGGAGAGGGCAAACAGCAGGCCACGGCGCGTCACGTTGCCGCGGCGGCAGACGATACAGGCGCGGCCAGAAGACGTAAACGGCCCTTGGCGTGGTTCTGTGCATTCGCGTTGCTGGCCGCCACGACTGGCGCTGGATGGGCTTATTTCCAATGAGCCTGATCAACCAAATGTTGAAGGATCTGGACGCACGGCGTTCGGACGTTTCCGGCGGCGGCGCTTTCGGCCAGCAGATTCGCGCTGTGCCGGAGAAGCGGCGCATCCACCCGGCATGGTGGGTCGCCGTGGCATTGGGCGGCATGTTGATCGGGGTGGTGGGGTACATCCTCCTTCGCCCGACACCGCCGACCGCCCCGGAAATAGGTACTCAGCTACCCTTGAAGCTCGATGTCGATCTGGCTGCCAGCCGATCCGGCACCCCGCTTGCGGCGCCGCTTCCTCCGCCTGAAACTCAGGCTGCACCTGCAAACGCGAGTCAGCAGGTGCGTCTTGACGAGGCACCGGCAGTCGCCAAAAAACCAGCGGCAAGTGAACAAGTGTCCGAGACCGCTGAGCAGCAAGCGGCGAAGCCGAAGACGCAACCAGTTGTGCCTACTGTTCGAGAGAAGACGTCGAAGCCATCGCCGGCAGCGGCCGATGCTGATACCTCGGAAAAGGTTATTGCGCCGGTACCCCAGGTCAAACCGGCCGAGGCGGTTACGGCGTCCGCAATCAATAAACAGGTCAAGGAACTGACCCCGGCGCAACGCGCGGAGAGCGAGTATCGCAGGGCTGTACAGGCACTACAGCAGGGAAAAAGGACGGATGCGTTCAGTGGTCTGGAGCAGGCGATTCAAATGGACCCGAAGCACACGGCTGCGCGCCAGGCCCTGATTGGTCTGCTCCTCGACGCAAAGCTGCAGGATGAAGCGATCCAGCGCGCGCGCGAAGGCATTGGCGCAGACCGCGCCCAAACGGGACTTGCAATGATTCTCGCCAGGTTGCAGCTTGAAAAAGGCGAACTGAGGCTGGCCATCGAAACGCTGGAACGATCACTGCCATACGCCGCTGAGAAAGCCGATTACCTCGCGTTCCTTGCCGCGCTTCTGCAAAGGGATGAGCGGCACAAACAGGCAGTGGAGCACTACCTGCTTGCGCTTCGAAAGGTGCCGCAGAATGGCGTGTGGTGGATGGGCTTAGGCATTTCACTTCAGGCCGAGCGCCGCAATCAGGAAGCACAAGAGTCGTTCCGCAGGGCCAAGGCGACTAACAGCCTTTCCCCCGAATTGCTCGCCTTTGTCGAAGGACGTCTGAGCCAGTTGCAGCCGTAAGCGTGTCAGACGATCCTGCTTGCAGTCACCGGGTCGAGAATCTTCTCGTGGCGGATCGGTACGAACGAGCGGAGACGCTCCACCAGCACTACAGGCGACGCTTCATGCAGGAGCTGCGAGGCATGCTCTTGCCTGAGGAACCGCTCGTCCACGACATGCTTCAGAAAGCCGATCAGCCCATCGTAGTATCCATTCACGTTCAGCAGCCCGATCGGCTTGTCGTGCAATCCCAATTGCGACCAGGTGAACACTTCGAACAACTCCTCGAGCGTCCCGATCCCGCCTGGCATGGCGATGAAGCCGTCTGACAGCTCTGCCATCATCGCCTTGCGCTCGTGCATGTCCTTCACGATATGCAGGCGGGTCAGCCCGATGTGGCCAACCTCCTTGTCCATCAATGCCTTGGGAATGACGCCAGTTGCTTCTCCACCCAAACGCATCACTTCATCGGCGATGACGCCCATGAGACCGACGTTGCCGCCGCCGTAGACGAGCGCAATATTGTCGTCCACCATGACTTTCGCCAATGCCCTGGCTGCCTCGGCATAAACGGGGGCGGCACCCATGGACGAGCCGCAGTACACACAAAGAGACTTCATTTCATTTCAGATAAAAAAAGCCGGGGCGTGCCCGGCCGTCGTTGTGGTTCCGGATCAGCGGGAGCATAACCGATCCGGAAAGATCTTGTCCTTCAGTCGTCGAGCTCTTCCCTGGCCAGCTCGACGTCCAGCCTTTCCATCGCATCGGCAGGTTCGCATGCCGCGGCTTCCTCATACAGCTTGACCGCCTCATCCATCTTCTTCTTGCCTTCCAGCATGACCAGTCCGTTGGCATACTCAACCCGCGCAATGGCGGAATCCGGATTGAGTTTCAGCGCCGCCTTGAAGAACTTGAGTCCGTCCTCTTTCTTCGCGCCATAGGTCAGGCCGCCGATCATGGCGCCCACCTTGTCGATGATTTCGGCATGGTAGGTACCAAGGCCGATATGGGCGTCCGCATGTTTCGGGGCGAGCTTCACCGTCATGTCGAGGCTGTTCTTGACCTTGTTGCCGATGCCCTGGGACAGTGCCTTCACGATCGAGATTCCCTGCGCGTAGCGGCCAAGTGCATAGGCGTGCCAGTACCATGCTGCCGGATTCTTCGGCTGTTCCTTCTGCTGTGCCTCGCAGCGTTCCGCGATTTCCTCGAACATGGCAAGCTTCTTTTTCTCGGACTTCTCGAGATAATTGGCATAGATCGCCGAGGCCTTGTTGGCGACCGAGTAACCATCCATGCCAGCCGCGAGGCCGAGCTTGGCTGCTTTCTCGAATTCCCCCGCATGGAAGGCGATCCATGCATCCACCAGCGCCGCGTCCTTCGGGAAGGGTTCGGCGTCGCCGGCGTGCAGGCGCGCCCATGCCTTCATCAGGCTGGCCGGCGTATGGGCGTAGGAATCGTCGGGATAGGGGAATTTGCTCCATGCCATGGTGTGTTGTCCTTACTTGAGTTTTTTCAGGTATTCCTCGGCGAGCTTTTCGAACAGCAGATGCGTCTCGCCCCGGAGGTAGGGGCCGAGCAGCGACAGAACCTGATAGCAGCCGCGCGCGAGCGCTTCCGCCATGGCTTCCTGCTCGGTGTACTTGCGCGGGTTGCGCACGTATTCGTACGACAGCCAATAGGTCGCGACGACCACGATGTTGGTCGCCAGCGCATCGATCTCGTGGTCGGTCGCTTCCAGCGCCTGGTCGCTGCGCAGGCCCTGGCAGAGCTGCTGCGCCACCTTCGTCTTGTGCGCAAGGATCTGCTTGAAGTGCAGCTCCAGCTTGCGGTTGCGCGAGAGGAGGTCGGACAGGTCGCGGTAGAAGAATCGGTAGCGCCAGACCAGTTCGAACATCAGGTGCAGGTAGAGCCAGACGTCCTCGATATTGGGACGCCGGTCCGCGGGTACGGCCAGCATGCGTCCGATTTCGGCCTCGAACTGTGCGAAGAGCGAGTTGACGATGTCGTCCTTGTTGCGGAAGTGGTAGTACAGGTTGCCGGGCGAGATGTTCATCTCTTCGGCGATGACGGTGGTGGTGATGTTCGGCTCACCGAACTCATTGAACAGCCGCAGCGACAGTTCAAGAATCCGTTCCCGCGTGCGCCGAGGGGCTTTGTGTTGCATGCTTGTTGCCTCCCATTCGTATTCTGGATTTCTTATATGAGTCCGGTTTACAAATGGCCGCGCGCGGGAGTGGTGTCCGGATCGAAGGCATGGTGAACCGCCCAGATCCCGTTCACGTACTCGGCGATTTGTGAACCGGGGTCTAGCATAACACCGATGAATCAATCCAGAAACGGCGTGCATCAACTAACCCGCTGCGATTTTCAGGTGCCGTTCGAGGCTGTTGAGGGTGTCGTTCAGACGCTGGAGTCCGAAGCGGTCCTCCTTGTCCGTGACCGGTTTCTTCACGAGCGTGAGGCTGCTGTCGCGCAGGACGGACAGTTTCAGGCGCAGGCCGTTCCGCTCCAGCATGGGGCCGATCTCCTTGCGCCGCTGCCAGAGCATCATGCGGGTGTTCTGGTAGGCGTTCTCGCACATTCGCCGGCGGCTGTTGTAGCTGAACAGGTTGGTGAAAAACATGTCCGCGTCTTCCGTGCTCGGCTCGACGAGGAGGATGTCCGTCTCCGGGTAGTTGACCACATAGTTGGACATGCCGATTTCCACGCGCGAGTGGATGATCGCCCGCAGCGTCTGCGACAGCACCGCGAGCAATCCTCCCTGCGCGAGCTTGCCGGGCTTGTGCAGCGAACGCGCGTTGTAGGGAACGATCGGATTCAGGCAGATCAGCATGTCGACTTCTTCCTCGAGCGCGATGGAAGCATGCAGCGTCTTGCGCAAGGCGCCGTCGACGAAATAGCGGCCGCCGATTTCGACCGGTGGGAATAGCCCAGGGACGGCGGCGCTTGCCTGCGCCGCCTTCGAGATCGGTACATGGTCGCAGCCAGGACGCCCAAAGCGAACGGCTTCGCCGGAGTCGAGATCCGTTGCGACGATGACGAGCTTTTGCTTCAGTTCGCGAAAGTCATTCGTCCGGCCCTCCGCGGAGAACGCGTGCTCCATGAATTCATGGATACCTTCTCCGGAAAAGATGCCGGTCGGGAGGACGCCTTTCAGGCGCTCCATGGAACTGGCGACGGTCGTTTTGCCACGACGAGTCACGTAGTGGAACACACCTCCGGCAAGAAGGATCGGGAAGGCCGCCGCCCGAATGCTGAACTCCTCCCACGCGGGTCTCAGCAGCATCTCCGGCTTGAACAGCGCTTCATGCGCCTCGCCCGTATCGCTTTCGACGAACAGGCGGCACATATCGTGGGGCGTAATGCCATTGGCCAGTCCCGCCGCAATAATGCCGCCCGCACTGATGCCGACGTAAATCGCTGCATCGTTGAGGTCCAGCCCCTCGATCGATTCTTCCAGTGCCGCCAGCGCGCCAATCTCGTAGACCGCACCGAGCGGCCCGCCGCCCGCCAGTGCGAGACCGATGCGTCCCGCGCTACGTTTGGTCGTCTTCCGTGGCGAGGGTCTGACGGGAGCGGTTTTCTGTGTACGCCTTGAAGTCATGGATCTTCCGAATGGGCGAGAAGCAAAAAGGGGCTTGTGCGATGCACAAGCCCCTTGGATTGCGCAAGGAACGCGGTGCCTGGCCGGCGATTACTTCGCTGCGGTTTTCCTTGCTGCCTTCTTGGCGACCACCTTTTTAGCGGCGGGCTTGACAGCGGCCTTCTTTGCGGGCGGCTTCGCTGCTGCCTTCGTTGCTGTTGGCTTCTTGCCCGAGAGAGCAGCGACTGCCTTGCTCAGTTCTTCGACACGCCTGGTCAGCGTCTGGATGTCGTCCTGCGTCGGAACCCCGAGGCTCTTCAGCGAACGCGACACGCGGTCCTCGAAAACCTGCTCCAGTTTGTCCCAGGATCCGGCGGCCTGCTTGCTGACGTTGTCCGCCATCTTCACCACCGTGCCAGTCACGTCGGAGACTTTGCCGTTGGCTAATTGCTGGGTACGCTTCTGCAGTTCGGTGCCTTCCTTGACCAGCTTCGCGAAGACCTTGCCGCCTTCTTCCTGCGCCTTGGCGAATGCACCGAGACCTGCCTGCCAGATCTGTTGAGCCGAAGTGCGGACGGCTTCTGCCAGTTGCGTGTCGTCGGACTTGGCCAGTGCCTTGAGTTTCTTGACCATCATGTTCTCCCATCGTAGGTTGACTGAACGCCGGGCTCAACCGACGTGGTTTTTGATGTTTGCAGTGTAGGCGTCAAAACTAGAGATCGGATTCTAAAGCCGTAGAGCACGCGTTCTAATTGGCAAGCCGGTACGGCCCGTGTGCTTGCCAAGCCCGGTGCGCCCTGCAATGATTGCATGTCGTCAAATTCGAATAAAAGGGAGGCAGCATGCAGTATTTCGTTACAGGGGCTACGGGCTTCATCGGAAAGCGGCTGGTAAAGAAGCTGCTGGCCCGCAAAGGGAGCGTCGTCTACTTCCTCCTCAGGGAAGAGAGCAAGTCCAAGGTGCCGGCACTGCTCGAATACTGGGGCACGACCAAGTCGCGGGCGATCCCGGTTTATGGCGATCTGCGCGCGACCAGGCTTGGTGTGTCGAAGGAAGACATCAAGGCGCTCTCGAAGAATATTGACCACTTCTTCCATCTCGCAGCCATCTACGATCTCAAGGCCGATGCAGAGGAGCAGATGGCCGTGAACATCGAGGGCACGCGCAACACGGTCGCATTTGCCAATTTCATTGGCGCCGGTTGCTTCCATCATGTCAGTTCGATCGCGGCGGCGGGCCTGTTCGAAGGCATCTTCCGAGAAGACATGTTCGACGAGGCCGAGAATCTCGACCATCCGTATTTCGCGTCGAAGCACGAGTCGGAGAAGATCGTGCGCAAGGAATGCAAGGGCGCTTTCCGCGTGTATCGGCCGGGTCTCGTCGTCGGCGACTCGAAGACCGGCGAGATGGACAAGATCGACGGACCTTATTACTTCTTCAAGCTGATCCAGCGCATCCGCCAGATCCTTCCGCCCTGGATGCCGACCATCGGACTGGAAGGCGGGCGGATCAATATCGTCCCGGTGGATTACGTCGTGGACGCGATGGACTACATCGCCCACCAACCGAAGCTGGACGGCAAGTGCTTCCATCTTACCGATCCCGAACCGATGCGCGTGGGCGACGTGCTGAATACTTTCGCGCGCGCCGCGCACGCGCCGACGATGAGCCTTCGCATCAATGCTGCCCTGTTCGGCTTCGTTCCCAAGTCGATCAAGAAGGGCATGATGGCGCTGACGCCGGTGCGCCGCGTGAAGTCGGCCATCATGAAAGACCTGGGACTGCCGGACGACCTCATGCAGTTCATCAATTATCCGACGCGCTTCGACAACCGGGACGCCGCCGCCGCGCTGAAGGGTAGCGGCATTTCTTGTCCGCGACTCGAGGATTACGCAAGCCGCATCTGGGATTACTGGGAACGCAACCTCGACCCGGACCTGTTCATCGACCGCACGCTGCGCGGCCAGGTTGCGGGCAAAGTCGTGCTGGTCACCGGCGGTTCGTCGGGGATCGGGCTGGCGGCAGCGCACAAGCTGGCAGAGGCGGGCGCGATCACCATTATTTGCGGACGCGACGAGGAAAAGCTCGCGGAAGCCAAGAAAGAGATCAACGACCGCGGCTTCGACGTCATCACCTATTCGGCGGACGTGGCCGATATGGCGGACTGCGATCGCTTCGTCAAGCTGCTCATCGAAAACCACGGCGGGGTCGATATCCTGGTCAACAATGCCGGACGTTCCATCCGTCGCGGGATCGAGTCCAGCTACGACCGCTTCCATGACTTCGAGCGCACCATGCAGCTGAATTATTTCGGCGCCTTGCGCCTGACCATGGGCCTGCTGCCGAAGATGGTCGAACAACGCCGCGGCCAAGTGATCAACATTTCGTCGATCGGCGTGCTGACGAATGCGCCACGCTTCTCTGCATATGTGGCGTCCAAGGCTGCTCTCGACGCATGGACGCGCTGCGCGGCCTCCGAGTTCGCGGATGTCAACATCAAGTTCACGACGATCAACATGCCGCTGGTGCGCACGCCAATGATTGCACCGACAAAGATCTACCAGAACGTGCCGACGCTGTCGCCAGACGATGCCGCAGACCTCATCGCGGAAGCAATCGTGCACAAGCCGGTCCGTATCGCCACCCGCCTGGGTGTCCTCGGCGAAGTCATGCATGCGCTGATGCCGCGCGTTGCGCAGATCATCATGAACACCAGCTTCCGCATGTTCCCGGATTCGGACGCGCCGAAGAACAATGGCGACAAGAAGATCCCGCAGATGAATGCGGATCAGATTGCGTTGCAGCAGTTACTGCGCGGCGTGCATTTCTAACGGACCGGCTTTGCGCAGGGGGAGGGGCGTCCGGTACAAACCGGGCGCCATTTTTCTTCGACGCTATTTTTGAGGCAGCACAACAGCGTCAATTTCGTGAATGACGCCATTGTCCGCCATCATGTCGCTCTGCACGACATTGGCATTTTCGACGGTCACTTTGCCGTTGTCGTTTTTCAGCGTGACGGTGTCTCCCTGAATGGTCTGCACCTTACCGGGCTTGACGTCCGATACCGTCACCTTGCCCGGAATCACATGATGTGACAGTATTTCAGCCAGCTTCGCCTTGTCTTTCATCAGGGAACTGACCGTGCCCGGAGGCAGCTGGTTGAAGGCGGCATCGCTGGGCGCGAAGACGGTATACGGCCCTGAATTTTTCAGCGTATCGTCGATGCCGGCTGCCTTTGCCGCGGCCAGGAAAGTCTTGAAGGATCCGGACGTGGACGCGGTCTCGACAAGGTCTGCAGCTTGTGCGGACGCCCCGAGGGACGACAAGGCAATAGTCGCTACGAAGGCAACGCAGGATCTTTTCATGAAACCTCCTTGTGAAAAGTACCGGGCGCATGCATCCGGCACTGTCTGATAAGTTGCGGGAACAACAGAAAAGTTCAAACTCAAGGCCGTGATCCAAAACCGAATGACTGCGGAGAAAGTATGCGTCCCATTGAATCAACGCTCGACCATATCGTCATCGTCGCGTCTGTACTGGAAGAGGGTGTTGATTTCTGTGAAAGGACGTTGGGGGTAAAGCTGACCAAGGGCGGCGAGCATGGGCGCGTTGGCACTCACAATTACCTGCTGAATCTCGACAGCGGTGTCTACCTGGAAGTGATCGCCATCAATCCGAATGCCGGCGCAACGGACTGTCCTCGCTGGTTCGGGATGGACTGGCCGGACCAGCGGAAGCGTGCCGCAGAAGGTCCTTATCTTGCGACGTTTGTTGCCAGGACAAATGATATTTCCCGCGCGACGACAGCGCTTCCGCAGCTTGGCCGGGTGCGCGACATGCAGCGTGGAGCGCTCGAATGGCAAATCACGATCCGCGACGATGGCGGCTTGGTAGAAGGCGGAAACGTGCCCACCGTGATCCAGTGGCCCAACGGCGTGCATCCAACCATGAAACTGCCCCAGTCCGGCTGCCGGCTACTGCGACTCGAGGCATTCCACCCCCAGCCACTGCAATTGAAATCCGCGTGGGAAAGTATCGGCCTGGCTGAAGATGACCGGCTTTGCATTGGCGCCGCCCCGGCGCCTTGTCTGGTCGCTCACATTGCGACACCGCATGGAACCGTTGCGCTCCGTTGATCGCCACGCGTGCCATCAAGCAAGGACGGGGGCATTCCGTGTAAGCTCGAAGAAAAACACGCTTATCGCTATCTGCGTATCGGAGAATCCCCATGCTGATCAATTGTGTTGCCTATCAGGACGGCAAGCGTCTGAGCGACGTGCCGATGGACAGGATCGACGAGTATCTCCATCTCCCTGAATGTTTCGTCTGGGTGGCGCTGAAAGACGCACAGCCTCAGGAGCTCAAGATCCTGCAGGCCGAGTTCAACCTGCATGAGCTGGCTGTCGAGGATGCGCTGCACGGCCATCAGCGGCCCAAGATCGAGGAATACGGTGACTCGCTGTTTGCCGTCGTCCACATCATCGAAATGTCGGGCGGTGAGCTGCGGGTGGGCGAACTCGATATCTTCGTTGAAGAAAATTACGTGGTGTCGGTGCGCAACGGCAGCGAACAGGGCTTCCTCGGCGTGCGCGCGCGCTGCGAGCGCGAGCCGCAACTGCTGAAGCAGGGTTCGGCGTTCGTGTTCTACGCACTGATGGATGCAGTCGTCGATCGCTACTTTCCGATCATCGAAGCGCTGGAAGAGGAACTGGAGACAGTCGAGGACCAGATCTTCAACGAGGGATCGCAGCGGGCCAACATCGAGCGCCTCTATCAGCTCAAGCGCAAGGTGACGACGCTCAAGCACGCGGTATCGCCGCTGATGGAGGCATCGGCACGGCTTTACGGAGGCCGGGTGCCGCGCATCTGCATGAACACCCAGGAATACTTCCGCGACGTGTATGACCACCTCTACCGCATCAACACCTCGATCGACAATATCCGGGACACGATCGCTACGGCAATCCAGGTGAACCTGTCGATGGTGACCATCGAGGAAAGCGAGGTCAATAAGCGGCTCGCTGCATGGGCGGCCATCTTTGCCGTCGCGACCGCCTTCGTCGGCATCTGGGGCATGAACTTCGAAGTCATGCCGGAGCTGAAATGGAAGTATGGATATCCGGCGGCGTTGATTTTCGTCGCCGCGATCTGTGCCTACCTCTATCGGCGTTTCAAGAGGTCAGGCTGGCTTTAGGGCAGGGCGGTGGCGGACCGGCTCTGTGACTCGAGACGATACATCCCGGATCTCCCGGATGACCATGGCCTGCACTTCGGGATCAAAGCCGAGTGCGACGTGGCCGATGCCGTTCAGCTCGATGTTTTTCGCGCCCTCAAGGTGGGACGAAGTCTGCGGCGAAATGATGTTGTCGTGGTGCGAGTAGATGGACACGATCAGGTGATAGACCTCCGCGTTTTCGCTCGCCTTCAGCGCCCGCAGCCATTCGCTCGCCAATCCTTCCTGTTCCGTCGCGGTCCAGCGCATCTGGTGCGTGTTCAGCCCCACGCCGAAATGGGCAAGGCTGGTGCCGTGATGCGGTGTTCCCAGCGTGATCAGCTTCGCCACGCGGCTGCTGCCGTAGTCGCGCAGGTAGGCGCGTGAAGCCAGACCGCCCATGCTGTGCGCAACGATGACGACCCTCTCGGCGCCAGTTTCCCGGCACAGCACTTCAATCGCGCGATGGATCAGCGGGGAATACTCGTCGATCCCGCCGATCACCGGCTCCAGGTCAATCGCATGATGGGTAATGCGTGCCTTCTGCAAGACCTTGCTGATGGAATGCCAGTAGCCGCTATTGCATCCATAGCCGTGGACCAGCAGGACGGGCAGTCCTTGCGGATGGGCCGGGATGCGCGTCGAAAAGGTCCGGAAGGGCATGGTCCATGATGAAGCCGTCATGGTGGCTCGGAACTCGCCCAGGAAAAGGCGGATGCCTTGCCAAACCCCGATGCGGTAGTGTTCAGGAAGGTGACTGCGATGGCGGGACGCAAGCAGAAAGTTGTTCCCGGTAATGACCAGCCTCGCCACGATGACGAGACCCAACCCGAGCAGCCCTGCCAGCAGGGCATTGTCGAGTTGGAAGAGTTGCATCGCAGCGGCAGCGAATGCCGCCGCGACAAGCAGTTGGAACAGCAGTAATAGTCTCGTGATTCGTGCAACCATGCATCAGACCGCAGTGAGCGTCGGTGCCGGCTTTCCTGTGAGTTCGTTTGCCAGCGTACTCGCCAGCTTAGCGGTGATTCCATAGATCGACAACTGCGGATTGGCGCCGATGGATGTGGGAAACAGCGAACCGTCATGCACCGAGAGGTTGGCCAGTCCGTGATAACGTCCGGCCGACGAGACGACGCCGAGTCGTACGTCGTCTGACATGCCACAACCGCCCATGACGTGGGCAGACACGACGCGCGACAGCAGGGGTTTGTAAGGCAGGTTGTTGATCGCTTTCTTCGCCGCATCCCAGCTGGTATAGCCTTCCGCCACCTCGTTTACCGGATAAACGGTTCTGGCACCGGCGGCGAACTGTATTTCGGCCATCGTCAGGAGCGAGCGCCGGACGCCGTCCCAGACGAATTCGGAAATCGGATAGTCCAGGACGGGCGAACCGTCGTCCCTCAGTTGCACCGTTCCTCCGGCCGACTGCTCGTGGAACCCGTCGCGCAGCAGTGCGAGCAGGGCATGCGTATTGGCGAACTGCTTCATCATCGCCGTGTGCTGTTCGCCGAAACCATGCATCGTCGATGCAAAGAGCAGGGGATGCAAAGGCGGTGCCTCAAGCTTGTAGCCGATCGGCCCATCAATTGGCTGTGTATCGAGGAAGTGATCCGAATAGATGGTCTGCGGTGCGCCCGAAAAGCCTTCCACCTTGTGGTCGAACAGTGCAGCCGAAATGATCGTGGGATGCAGGAACGTGCGCTTTCCAAGCAGGCCATGCGGATCGGGGGCGCCGGAGCGCATCAGCAGTGCGGGCGAGTTGATTGCGCCTCCAGATACCACGTAATGGCGCGCATGAACCTCGATTCTCTTACCCGTCGCTGCGAGACCGCCGGCGTCAAGCGCGACACACGAGAGCCCCGTCACCTTGTCGCCCTTCATCGCGAGCTTGTCTGCCCGCGCGCGGGTAACCAGGGTTGCGCCGCGGGCAAGCGCGGATGGAATGGTCGTGACCAGCATCGATTGCTTTGCGTTCGTCGGGCAGCCCATGCCGCAATAGCCGAGGTTCCAGCATCCCTTCACATTGCGCAGGATCGCTGCGGCAGGGATGCCAAGTTTTGCCGCCCCCCGTTTGAGCAGGTCGTTGTTTTCGTTTGGCGGCGTCAGCCACACACCGATATTCAGGCGCTGCTCCATCATTGCGAACCAGGGTGCCAGTGCTTCAGGTGTGTAATCCTTGAGGCCGTACCTGGACTGCCAGTACGCGAGGGTCGCATTCGGCGTGCGGAAGCTGGATGTCCAGTTGACCGTTGTCGATCCCCCGACCGCGCGCCCCTGGAGGATGTTGATTGCCTTGTCCTTTGTCTTGCGCGCCGCCGATTCCTGGTACAGCGACGGGTAGGCCTGCGCTTCCCGCATCTTGAAGTCCTTTGATGACTTCAACGGGCCTTCTTCAATGAGAACGACGTTCAGACCGGCCAGCGAGAGAATTTCGGCCGTCACGCCGCCGCCAGCGCCGGTGCCAATTACGGCCACGTCTGCCTCGATGCGCTTGCTTTCCTGCAGAGTCGATGCGTCGAGGACTTTCCAGCCGGAGGCAAGGCCGGCCTGTATCGGATCGGGAATGGAAGTGCGGGAAGAATTTGTCATGGTGCCTCTCAACTCAATTCCTTGATCGGGCCGGGATAACCGATGGAGGCCCACGTCGACTCGTGCGAATACCACGAGCCGGTGATGAGATCGTGCAGTCCGAGGTACGCGCCCTGGAACAGAGCAATGCGACTGAAGCGCCAGTCCTGCAGGAACGCCGCGACATCCGCCGGTTTCGCCTGGCCCCAGTCGTCCGGAACCCCGGCAAGCAGGCGCCGCGACGGGCCGAGCGTAAGCAAGGCAAAGAGGTCCTGCACTTCCTTCTGTGCGGAAAGCGGCAGCCCATGAATGGCATCGACGGCGCGCCGGATGGCCGCGTCTATGTCGGGGGGCGAGTTGACGGCGTCCTTGAGCATGGCGGGCACGACCGCCGCGAGGACCGATTTCGCTCCATCATCCAGCGTGAATGGGCCCGGTGGTTCCGCAGGGCGCGTGATGCGATACAGGCCGCCGGCCGTCGCGAGCGCGAGCGTACCGAGCAGCCCGACTTTCAGGAATGAACGGCGGGATGTAGTAATAGCCATGTCTCCATCTCTCTTTGTCTTTTTTGCAGTGTACTCCACCGTTTTCTCGGCCACCCGGAGCAAAGTAGAGTTCTAGCTCTAGTCGGGCTTTTCTTGCGAAAACCGTAGCGGCTTGGGGCAAAATCGTCATATGGAAAACGTGCGATTCCAGCAGGATCAGTCCGGTAATGCGAGCAAGCAGGAAGCTGCATCCATTATTCGCCGCGAGCTCGCAACCGTTATTGCCGCCCGGCAGTCGGCCAGGTCCGACCCCATGCTCCACGCCGCACGTGTGGCCGTCCGTTCTTTCCAGGCGCAGCGCATGGCCGACACACATGCCGACCTCCTGAAAGCGCCTGGCACCAGGTCCGCCGCACAGTTTTTCCTTGCGGATCTCTATGGCACGGAGGACCTGTCGCAGCGGGATGCAAGCCTGGAACGCGTCGTTCCGGCCATGGAGAGGATGCTGCCGGCAGCGGCATTGTGGACAGTGGCGGAGGCGATTTCCCTCGATGCGCTGTCAGAACGGCTGGATGCCGCCATGGCGAGGCGCCTGGGCGAAAGCTTTACAGAGGATGACTACATTGCCGCCTACCGGAAGGCCGGGGCACCTGCTGACAGGGAGCGCCAGATCGGCCATGTCGAGTCAGTGGGGCGTGCGTTGTGCGAGCTCGTTCGCATCCCGCTGATTGGCAGCACGCTCGCGATGATGCGCGGCCCGGCGAAGATGGCCGGACTCGCAGAGCTGCAGAATTTCCTTGAGCGCGGCTTCAAGGCTTTCAAGGGGATGAAGGATCCTTCGGGCTTCGTCGACACGGTCGTGCGGCGCGAGCGCGAGATCATGCAGCGACTCTACGCGCGCGATCCTCACCCATTTGCAGGCTTTTGACGGGAATTACTTTGCAGGCTTCTTGCTTGGCGGATCGAAGGAAATCAACCGCGTGCCGGCAATGCGGTCATGAAGGAACTGTCTTTGCGGGTCCATGAATACCGCCAGCGCCCACAAGGCAACGTTCGCGGCAGGAATAAGCACAAGCATCCACTCCTTGGCACCTATCGCCCAGGCCGTGACCAGTCCCGGCATCACCCACATCCACGACAGGAAAAAGCGCCCCAGGGCGCGTCTGATGCCCACGGGCGATCCGTCAGGCATCACGAGCCGGATGCGCCAGGTCTGCATGGCCAGCGTTTGCCCGCCATGGGTCCAGAACCAGACAAAGTAGACCGCAAGCAGCAGGAGCAGCCAGTCCTGCATCAGGCCACGCAGGTAGAGGGCATGCTTCTGTTCCATCACGATCGAGAACATGCCGCCGAAAATGAACAGCACGGCAAAAATCAGCATGGATTCATAAAGCATGCTGGCAAGGCGACGCTTGAGCGGGGGTGTGGCTTGGGTGTTCAATTGTTCAGCTTATTTTGAATTGGGCGGTGCGGAATGCTGCAAGGCGGACTGGCTGGCCGCCTTGGGGGTAACGGATTGCTCGAGGACAGGCTTGGGTGTCGCCTTGATCGGAGGCAGCGGCTTGGCCTGATTGTCCTGCTTGCTGGGCGGGGGGAGGGTCGCGACCTTCTTCTTGGCAGCGGTATCGGTCGCTAGTTTCTTCTTTTCTTCTTCCGGCAGTTGCTGGTACTGCTCCCACTGCGCGGATTTCTCGTCGGGGTTCAGCTTCTTGGCGCGCACATAGTTTTCCCGCGCCAGTCGCCGCTGCTCGGGGGTCAGCTTGACCCAGTCGCGCATGCGTTCCTGCATGCGCTGCTGTTCTTCCGGTTTCATCGAACCAAACCTGTTGGCGATGGCGAGCCACTTGTTTTTGCGGACGGGCTCGAGGATATCCCACTCGCTTTCGAGCGGCGCCAGGGCCTGCTGTTGCGGCGCACTTAGTTCTTTCCAGAGCGGCTTGGAAGTGGCCGGTTGGGTCGCGCCGGCCTGCGCGGGAGCGGGCTGGGCAGCGACTCCCTGAAGCAAAAGCGCGGCAGACAACGGTACGGCCAGAAAGAAGACCGCCCGCAATAGGCGGGCGGTCGGCGTGGAATTCCATCGATTCATATCAATCATCTCGCGACAGGAACGCGTTGAATCCGCTATCCAGGTAAGCAGACAACGGCAATTCGTCCGCCAGGACCGCGGCGTCCATCTCGGCGGTATCGCTGATGTGCTGCTGTTCCACCTGATAGATGCTTGCCAAAAGTGCAAACAGAGCAATCACCGGCACCATGAGACCCATCCGTCCCAGCCAGGCGAGCGGCGCATTGAAAAAATGTCCTGCCTCGCCGGCAAACAGGCGCTGCGGAACGAGCACGCGCAGCCCGGATGCCTTCTTCTGGCGCGAGAGCGCAATTTTGCGGGCAGATGCGAGCTTTTCCGTGGTGGATGCCGGAAGTT
The DNA here is from genome assembly GCA_035626875.1 of Noviherbaspirillum sp. GTDB lineage: Bacteria > Pseudomonadota > Gammaproteobacteria > Burkholderiales > Burkholderiaceae_D > Noviherbaspirillum. The sequence goes on from DASPMV010000050.1 coordinate 52,072, forward strand.
TTTCCGCGCTTTCGTTAAGCGCGTGCCGTACCTTGTACGCGAAATTCAGTTCTCTGGTGTTCATAATGTAATTCCCTTGGCTCTCAGCGCCTGCGCCAGCGCGTGCGTCGCACGCGAGCAGTGTGTCTTCACGCTGCCTTCGGAGCAGCCCATCGCCGCAGCCGTTTCGGCTACATCCATATCCTGCCAATAACGCATGAGGAAGGCTTCCCGTTGACGTGCCGGCAGCTTCTGGATTTCTTCTTCTATGACCGCCAGTACTTGGTCGCGTTCGACCTTGTCCGCGCTGGATTCCGCGGCTTCCGTGCCTTCCTCCGCCTCGTAGGTTTCGAGCAGGTCGAAGTTCTCGCTGTCTTCGAGGTCGTTCCCCATGCCGGAAAACAGGCTGACCCAGGTGCCGCGCACCTTCTCGCGGCGGAAGTAATCGTGAATGGTGTTCTGCAGGATGCGCTGGAAGAGCATCGGCAGCTCCGCCACCGGCTTGTCGCCGTACTTCTCCGCCAGCTTGATCATTGCATCCTGAACAATATCCAGCGCTGCCTCGTCCCTGCGAACCGCGTAGACCGCCTGCTTGAAGGCTTTGCGTTCCACGGCTTCCAGGAAGCTGGAAAGTTCTTTTTCAGTGGCCATGCGAAGAGGCGTGTCGTCTTTCTGGTGCGAAGGGGGAGCGCGCGTCGGCGGGGAGGATACTGCCCGGCATCAGTTTCCAAAAACTGTGCGAATGCTAGCAAAAAAGGCCGTCGTTGTGCGCGCTATTTGCGCAAACCGCTTGATTTCTAAGGCTTTTGGTGGAAATTAACTTGACCAAAATGGTGCGACGCATTAACTTATCAATCCCTTCGCATCCCTGAAGGACTGTCTTTTCGCCCGCGGCGCATAATGCCGCCCTCCGATCAGACGCGCTTCACATTTGAAAGCTGTTTGCTCTAACCCACGCCACAAGCGTGAGAAATCCGTACCGGCACTTCAGGTACCCCGGCTGAACGAGTCGCGTTTAGCGTCGCTTTGAATCGCATCTACGGGTGCGCAACGAACCGGCGTGACCGCACAATCAAGGGAAGCCCAGGCACTGTCGTTCCGCATGGTTTTCGCCAGGAGAGAGCATCCGATCAATCTCCAATGGACCTTGAAAGGAACTAGCAATGAGTTCAGAAATCACAGGCGCGGAAATAGTCGTGCGTTGCCTGGCCGAGGAAGGCGTCGAACATGTGTTCGGTTATCCCGGCGGCGCAGTGCTCTACATCTACGACGCAATCTTCAATCAAGACAAATTCCAGCACATCCTGGTACGCCACGAGCAGGCGGCTATCCACGCTGCTGACGCCTATTCGCGCAGCTCGCAGAAAGTCGGCGTCGCCATCGTCACCTCCGGCCCCGGCGTCACCAACGCGGTCACCGGCCTCGCCACCGCCTACATGGATTCGATCCCGATGGTGATCATTTCCGGCCAGGTGCCGTCGCATGCCATCGGACAGGATGCGTTCCAGGAGTGCGACACGGTCGGCATTACCCGTCCGTGCGTCAAGCACAACTTCCTCGTCAAGGACGTCAAGGACCTGGCCGAGACGATCAAGAAAGCCTTCTATATCGCCACGACCGGCCGTCCCGGCCCAGTGCTGGTTGATATCCCGAAGGACATCACGATTCAGAAGTGCGCATTCGAGTACCCGAAAGAGGTCGAGATGCGCTCGTACAAGCCGGTCGACAAGGGCCACTCGGGCCAGATCCGCAAGGCGGTCCAGCTGCTGCTCTCCGCAGAGCGTCCGATGATCTATACCGGCGGCGGTATCATCCTCGCGAATGCCTCCCCGGAGCTGAACAAGCTGGTCGACAAGCTTGGCTATCCATGCACCAACACGTTGATGGGACTGGGCGGCTACAGGGCATCGAGCGACAAGTTCGTCGGCATGCCCGGTATGCATGGCACGTATGAGGCCAACATGGCCATGCAGCACTGCGACGTGCTGATCGCTATCGGCGCACGCTTCGACGATCGCGTGATCGGCAATCCGAAGCACTTCGCCACGCATCCGCGCAAGATCATCCACATCGACATCGACCCGTCGTCGATTTCGAAGCGCGTGAAGGTTGATATTCCCATCGTCGGCAACGTCAAGGACGTGCTCGTGGAACTGCTGTCGCAGCTCGACGCCTCCGAAGCCAAGCCGAATTCCCAGGCGCTCGCCGCCTGGTGGCGCCAGATCAACGAATGGCGCGGCCGCGAATGCCTGAAGTTCGCGACCTCGAACGAAGTCATCAAGCCGCAGGAAGTCGTGCGCAAGCTGTGGGAAGTGACCAAGGGCGATGCCTTCATTACCTCCGACGTCGGCCAGCACCAGATGTGGGCCGCGCAGTACTACAACTTCGACAAGCCGCGCCGCTGGATCAACTCCGGTGGCCCGGGCACGATGGGTGTGGGCCTGCCGTACGCCATGGGCGTGCAAATGGCCAACCCGGGTGCGACCGTTGCCTGCATCACCGGCGAAGCCTCGATCCAGATGTGTATCCAGGAACTCGCCACCTGCAAGCAATACCACCTGACTCCGAAGATCATCCTACTGAACAACCGCTTCCTCGGCATGGTTCGCCAGTGGCAGCAGATCGACTACGGCTCGCGCTATTCCGAGTCCTACATGGATTCGCTCCCCGACTTCAACATGCTGGTCGAATCCTTCGGCCACGTTGGCATGAAGATCGAGAAGCCGGGCGACGTCGAAGGCGCGCTGAAAGAAGCATTCGGCATGAAGGACAGGCTGGTGTTCATGAACTTCATTACGGATCAAACCGAGAACGTCTGGCCGATGGTGAAAGCCGGCAAGGGCTTGACTGAAATGCTTCTGGGTTCGGAGGATCTGTAATGCGACACATCATCTCTGTTTTGCTTGAAAACGAAGCAGGCGCGCTGTCGCGTGTGGTTGGTCTGTTCTCCGCCCGCGGCTACAACATCGAAACGCTGACCGTGGCGCCGACCGAAGATGCGACGCTGTCGCGCATGACGATCGTGACCACGGGTTCGGACGACGTGATCGAGCAGATCACCAAGCACCTGAACCGCCTGATCGAAGTCGTGAAGGTCGTCGACCTCACCGAAGGCGCACACATCGAGCGCGAACTCATGCTCATCAAGGTGCGTGCCGTCGGCAAGGAACGCGAAGAAATGAAGCGCACCGCGGACATTTTCCGTGGTCGCATCATTGACGTGACCGAAAAAACGTACACGATCGAGCTGACCGGCAACAAGTCGAAGCTCGACGCCTTTATCGAATCGATCGACCGTACCGCGATCCTCGAAACCGTCCGTACCGGCGGCTCCGGCATCGGCCGCGGCGAGCGCATTCTCAAAGTTTAAATCCAGTACCAACACACCATAAGTTAGGAAAAGAAATGAAAGTTTTCTACGACAAAGACTGTGACCTGTCCCTCATCAAAGGCAAGAACGTGACCATCATCGGTTACGGCTCGCAAGGTCACGCACACGCACAAAACCTGAATGACTCCGGTGTGAAGGTCACCGTCGGCCTGCGCAAGGGCGGCGCTTCGTGGGAGAAGGCAAAGAATGCCGGCCTGAACGTCGCCGAAGTCAACGAGGCAGTCAAGGCCGCTGACGTCATCATGATCCTGCTGCCGGACGAGAACATCGCCCAGGTCTACAACGAAAACGTCGC
>DASPMV010000051.1:0-6169 GCA_035626875.1 Noviherbaspirillum sp.
AAGGAAGAGTACATGGCGAACATCGGCGTGATCGACAAGAACGCGTCCGACATCTACCGTTACATGAACTTCGACCAGATCGCCGAGTTCCGCGAAGTGGCGGATACGGTTCAGGTGTAATTCGCTTCCCCGCGCTTACTAGGGCGCGTCGGATGACAAAAGGGCTTCCTCACGGGGAAGCCCTTTTTGTCGATCCACCTTTCTCGCAGCCAACAGAATCGTTGACCATTCTCAATGTCCGGTAGTGCCGAGTTATTAACATTACGGCATACACGCTTTTCAAAGAAGAAGATGTAGGTACCGGAGCCGGCGGTAGGTAAAAGTACCGGCACCAATTCCAAGCCCTCCCTTCATTTGCGGAGGGCTTTTCATTTGCTGTGTGAACCTTTCGATGCACCGCGGACCTAAATTCTTGTCGAAAGAACACGCCGGAGGTCATCATGCTGCACAGTGCCAACACCCTTCGAGGGTTTGCCATCGCTGCCACCGACGGAGAACTGGGCAGCGTCCGTGACGTGTACTTCGACGATGCGGAGTGGGTGATACGCTACCTCGTCGTCAACACAGGCGGCTGGCCCAATGGCTTCGATGTCCTCCTGTCGCCAATGTCGGTGCTCGACGAAGAGTGGGACCGCCGCGCATTGCGTGTCAACTTGACGATGCAGCAGATTCGCAATAGCCCGAGCATCGATACCGCCAAGCCGGTCGAGCGCCAGCATGAGGAAGAATTCAACACCTATTACGGCTTCCCGTTTTATTGGGCCGGGCCGCACCGAGGGTCGGCGGTTTACCCGGGCGTGATCGAGAAAAAACCTTTGGAGCCGGCCGATGTGCTGGCCATCCGTCGGCGCCTCGAGGAGGAGCGGGCTCACTCCGATCCGCACCTGCGCAGCTGCAGCGAAGTTGTGGGCTATCACATCCACGCCACCGACAAGCAGATCGGGCATGTGGAGGACTTCCTCTTTGACCGGACCGACTGGTCAATCCAGTTGATGGCAGTGGACACGCGCAAGTGGCTGGTCGGGAAGCACGTGCTGGTATCGCCCCGCCAGATCGAGCGGGTCAGCTGGGAAGACCGGACGGTGTTCGTGAACGCCACGAAGGAACAGATCGAATACAGCCCGGAATATGACGAGGCGCATCCGCCGGAAAGCGGCGCCGAACTGGAGCTGTACCGCGTGGGCGGGCGAAGTGCGCCCCCGTCACGGCCGGCGGGGTAAGGCCTTAGTTCTTCGTTGACTTGGGGTCATGCAGGTAGGAAAAGCGCGGCCGCTGTTCTTCGGCGGTTGGCCGGCGATCCGCATATTCCTGCTCCTCGACCACATCGATGTACTGGCTTCCGTCGAGCGGACGACCTGCAAACGGGCTGACGGGGATGTTCGTCTGGGCGGCTTTTTTCGCATCGGCTTTGCGGGAGGGTTGATGTTTCATGACTGGTCCTTTCAGGTTCCGAGGGGAACTGATAGCGGCGAACGCGACAGTAAAACCAGTCTTGCCTTTAGGCAGTGGACTGACGGTCGTGCCTTGCCCTTGATTGACATAAGACCAGTATAGACAGAATTCGCGACCGCGCTCAGAGGAGTATCGCGATGAAAGGCAGCCGATTGGGAAAGGTGGTGCCGGCTGTAGGACTCGAACCCACTACCTGATGATTACAAATCAACTGCTCTACCAGATGAGCTAAGCCGGCACGGCTGAAAACCAATCATACCGGCGGTCATCGTGAGCGTATTGAGATGCGACAACTTATGCCGCTTCCGCAACATCTGTTAGGCGGCCACGATATAGCGCGGCGATCAGTTCCCACGAAGGCGACTGCCAGCAAGAGCTGCGAATGGACGGCCACCGGGGACAGCGCAAAGCTGAGCCCGCCGCCCGGACGCGGCAGCGCCGCGCAATGCATGGACAAACCGGGTCAATCAGTGCTTCGTCGACGAAAGCCGGCCGGATAACGACCCAAAGAAGCGGAGTTTGCATGACATGTACTTTTTCGGTGCAATGCGCGTCAGGCCTTGAGATAGCGCTTCACGCCGTTCTTCTTGAGTACTTCTCCCCACGACTCGATATGGTAGATGTCGCCCACCTTGTGGAGGACTACGCCGAACTCTTCCCGCAATCGTTGTACCTCGGCATCAATAGTTTCCCGGTCATGGCCGGTGAGGTCGGCGAGGGCGGAGACGGTGGGTCGCTCCAGCAGATCGATGGCGGACAAGAGGACGAAAAGGCGACGGGCATCATGGCCGGGATATTGCGGTACGCCGAAATGGTTTCTCGGAAAGTTCATTGCGATTCTCCTGCCTTGGTCCGGCCGCCGTCCGGATAGGGCTTCTTATTGCATTGCGCTTGCCGTCGTGCTGAGCTGACCGATGCCGCACTGCCTGATTTTAGACCGAAACGGGAAGATGGGCAGCGATGAAAATTCGCGCATGCACGCGGTAAAAATTTCAGCGCAGAGGGCTGTTTCGCATGCTTGCAATGGGAGCAACGCGCCGTTGATGCAGGCATGTTTTTCGCTGCGGCGAATGCGGAAAGGAGCGCCGACATGAAATTGCAACTGAAGAAACTTGCAGAGCAGGTCATCGTGATCACGGGTGCCACCAGTGGCATCGGCCTCACGACCGCACGCAAGGCAGCCGAACGCGGCGCAAAGCTCGTGCTCGTGGCGCGCAACGAGGATGCGCTACGGCAGCTTTCCTTCGAACTCGCCAAGCGCGGCACCGAGGCCATCCACGTCGTCGCCGACGTCGGGATCGAGGAGGACGTGCGCAAGGTCGCGCAGGCGGCGATCGACCGCTTCGGCGGATTTGATACCTGGGTCAACAATGCCGGCGTCTCGATCTTCGGCAGGACCGAGGATATTTCCATGGAGGACCAGCGGCGGCTGTTTCAGACCAATTTCTGGGGCGTAGTGCACGGCTCTCTCATTGCTGCGAAGCACCTGAAGCAGCGCGGCGGCGCCATCATCAACATCGGCAGCGAAGTGTCCGACCACGCCTTGCCCCTGCAGGGCATGTATGCCGCATCCAAGCATGCGGTCAAGGGCTTCACGGACTCGCTGCGGCTGGAGCTGGAAGAGGACAGGGCGCCGGTCGCGGTCACGCTGGTCAAGCCGGCGGCGCTGGATACGATGTTCGTCGAGCATGCGAAGAACTACATGGAGGTCGAGCCGCGCCTTCCGCCGCCGCTTTATGCCCCCGATATTGCCGCGGATGCCATCCTCCATGCGGCCGAGAATTTCAAGCGCGACATTTTCGTGGGCGGCATGGCCAAGCTGGCGTCCTCGACGGCTTACTACGCGCCCCGGACGATGGACAGCTACATGAAGCATTTCCTTTTCCGCCAGCAGAAGACCAACATGCCGGCCCGTGCCCGCAGCCTGAACAGCCTGCACCACCCGGGGCCGGACCTGCTGGAACGCCAGGGACTTCCCGGGCCGGTATTCGAATCGAGCCTGTATACGAGCGCCGCGATGCGGCCGCGCGTCGTCACCGCCGTCATGTTCGGCGTGGGCATCGCACTGGCGGCGTGGTGGCGGCTGCGGCCCCAGTCCGCGCTGCGAGCGGGCTGAAAGCGCGGCGGTAATCGCCGCAGCAATATTGATCAATTCGACATTTTGAGAGAAACGCCATGTCAAACCTGAGCGATGGGCAACTTGCGGAACTTAAACAGATGCTGGATAACCGCTACAAGGAACTCACTACGGAACTGCATCGCGAGGTGAACGACCAGGACGACTACCTGGATGTCGCGACGGAAGCACCGGATCCCGGTGACTCGTCGTTCGCGAATCTCGCGGTCGACCTGGGCAATGCCGCGATTACGCGCGACGTCGTGGAGTTGCGCTCGATCGAGGCGGCGCGCATCCGAATGGAAAACGGCACGTACGGCGATTGCGTCACTTGCGAAACGGAAATTCCGTACGAGCGGCTGAAGGTGCAACCGACTGCCGAGCGCTGCGCGCCATGCCAGGAGGCATGGGAGAAGACGCATGCGGAAGGCGGGCGGGGCGCGACGATGTGAGTGTCCGCAGGGCATTACCGCGCGCTGCGGGCAGTTCCCGCATCCTGCCCTTTGTTACCGTACAATCGCTGCATATTCACGGTAAAAGGAGGACGGGAAAATGGACGCAGCACTACGCGAGACCCTCAAGCAGATGCCAAAGGCCGAGCTGCACATGCACATAGAAGGCTCGCTGGAGCCTGAACTGATTTTCGCCCTGGCCGAGCGCAACCAGGTCAAGCTGAACTACGCTTCGGTCGAGGACTTGCGGCGCGCTTATGCGTTCACCGACCTGCAATCCTTCCTCGACATCTATTATGCAGGCGCGAGCGTGCTGCTGAAGGAGCAGGACTTCTACGACATGACATGGGCCTACCTGCAACGCGCGCGTGCCGACAACGTCCGTCATACCGAAATTTTTTTCGATCCCCAGACGCACACCGATCGCGGCGTTCCCTTTGCGACCGCCATTAACGGCATCCACCGCGCACTGAAGGACGCGAAGGCCGAATGGGGAATGAGCTCGGCGCTCATCATGTGCTTCCTGCGCCACCTGTCGGAAGAGGCAGCCTTCGAAACGCTGGAGCAATCCATGCCGCATCGCGACAAGTTTATCGGCGTGGGACTGGATTCCTCGGAACGCGGCCACCCGCCCGAAAAGTTCGCGCGAGTCTTCGCACGCTGCAAGGAACTGGGGTTGCGCCTGGTGGCGCACGCGGGTGAGGAGGGGCCGCCTGACTACATTCGCACCGCCCTCGACCTGCTCCAGGTGGAACGCATCGACCACGGCGTGCGCTGTCTCGAGGACCAGGCGTTGACGCACCGGTTGGCGCGCGACAAGGTGCCGCTGACGGTGTGCCCCCTGTCCAACATCAAGTTGCGCGTGTTCGACAAGGTTGCCGACCACAATATGGTCAGGTTGTTGAACGCCGGACTGGTTGTGACCGTCAACTCTGATGATCCGGCGTATTTTGGCGGCTACGTGAACGAGAATTTCCTGCAGATGTTCGAGGCCTTGCCGCTGGACAAAAACCACGCGTATCAGCTGGCGCGCAACAGTTTTTCCGCGTCCTTCCTCGATGGGCCGACGAAGCAGAAATACCTCGATGAAGTGAACGCATTTTTCGACCAGTAACATGCCCCGATGAGGGTTCGATGAAAGATGCCGCGTTGCCTGTAGTGTTGATCGTGCTGGGCATTGCCTGGCTGCTCAACAGCCTGAACTGGCTGCCGGAGATCCACTGGCTGTGGATCCTCGGGCTGGCAGGCGCCGGCATCGCCATCCTCGCGCTGGACGGCATCACAAAGTCGTCGATCGTCGCCGGGCCCTTGCTGATCCTTGCCGGCCTGCTGTCCTTCTTCCGCCAGTACTACGGCCTCGGATGGCGCTTCATCGTACCTGTCATGCTCATTGCCGCCGGCGTCTTCATGCTCGTGGCCCGTTCCCCGGCCATCCCGGAGTCCCGCACGCTCACCCGCTACCGCGACAGGGGGCCACGTGGCTGAAACTCTCTCCGCCGCTGCATTGGCTGGAGGCCTGTCCTGGGCCAGCGGCATCCGGCTCTACATGACCCTGTTCGTCGCCGGCTGGTTCGGGCGCGCGGGCTGGATCGACCTTCCACCTGCGCTCGAAGTGCTTCAATCGCCGTGGGTCATGGCGGTGACCGGCGCGTTGCTGCTGGTGGAATTCCTGGCTGACAAGGTCCCGGGGATCGATTCCGCGTGGGACGCAATACAGACCTTCATCCGGGTGCCCGCAGGGGCAGTGATCGGCGCGGCGGCGCTGGGCGAAATGGGCACCGAGTGGACGGCCATCGCGGCACTGCTCGGCGGCACCTTTGCAGCGGGGGCGCACGTGACCAAGGCGGGGAGCCGTGCGCTGATCAATACCTCGCCTGAACCGTTCAGCAACTGGGCGGCCTCGTTCACGGAAGACGTCGCGGTGCTGGGCGGGCTGTGGATGGCCTTCTTCCACCCGCTCGTGCTGTTCGCCTTCCTGATTGCATTTTTCCTTGCCGCATTGTGGCTGATGCCGAAGTTGTGGCGCGGCCTGCGATGGCTTTTCCGAAAGTTGAGTACCTGATGCTGAAACAGGCATTGCTGATGACCCGCCGCGACTGGCGGGCGGGAGAACTTCGTTTCCTGCTGGTGGCGATGATCGTGGCGGTTG
>DASPMV010000052.1:0-10355 GCA_035626875.1 Noviherbaspirillum sp.
CGTCGATTCGTCCTGGTACTTCATGCGCTATTGCGACCCGAAGAACGACGAGCAGATGGTTGCCGGCGGCGCGAACTACTGGATGCCGATGGACCAGTACATCGGCGGCATCGAGCACGCGATCCTGCACCTGCTGTATGCACGCTTCTGGACCAAGGTCATGCGCGACCTCGGCCTGGTCAAGGTCGACGAGCCTTTCACCAACCTGCTCACGCAGGGCATGGTGCTGAACCACATCTACTCCCGCCGCACGCCGCAGGGCGCGATCGAATACTTCTGGCCGCATGAAGTCGAGAACGTCTACGACGACAGCGGCCGCATCACCGGCGCCAAGCTCAAGAGCGACGGTTCGGCGGTGTCGTACGATGGCGTCGGCACGATGTCGAAATCGAAGAACAACGGCGTCGATCCACAGGACCTGATCGACCAGTACGGCGCGGATACCGCCCGCCTGTTCGTCATGTTCGCCTCGCCGCCGGAGCAGACGCTGGAATGGAACGATGCCGGCGTGGAAGGCGCCAACCGCTTCCTGCGCCGTGTATGGGCCTTCGCCCATACACAGGCGGAGCGTGTGAAGGCCTCGCAGGAAGTCGATTTCGGCGCCCTGCCTGAGCAACACAAGGCGCTGCGCCGCGAAGTGCACAAGATCCTGCAACAAGCCGACCACGATTTTCGCCGCCTGCAGTACAACACCGTCGTCTCGGCATGCATGAAAATGCTGAACACGCTGGAAGGCGCAAAGCTCGACGAATCCGCCCAGACCAACGCCGTGATCGCGGAAAGCCTGTCGGTGTTCCTGCGCGTGCTGTATCCGGTCGCGCCGCACATCACCCACGTGCTGTGGCAGGAGCTCGGCCTGGACGTCGCTTTCGGCGACATCCTGGATGCGCCGTGGCCGCAAGTCGATCCGGCTGCGCTGGAGCAGGCGGAAATCGAACTCGTGGTGCAGGTCAACGGCAAGCTGCGCGGCAGCGTGAAGGTGCCGAAGGATGCCGACAAGGCAGCCATCGAAGCCGCCGCCCTCGCCAACGAGAACGTGAAGAAATTCGTCGAAGGCGCGCCGAAGAAAGTCATCGTCGTGCCCGGCAAGCTGGTCAACATCGTTGCCTGATCATCGGAGATGTCCATGAAGCGCCGCGCCATCCTGGCCCTGTCTACAGCCCTCATGCTAAGCGCATGCGGTTTCCAGCTACGCGGCTCCAATGGCCAGGCCACCCTGCCCTTCCAGACGATTTACATCGGCACGGCGGAAACCTCGCCGCTGGGCATCGAGCTTCGCCGCTATATCCGCGCCAGCGGCGACACCGCGGTGGTCACGGACCAGAAGCAGGCGCAGGCGACCATCGAGGTGCTGAACGAAGCCCGCGAAAAGGCGACGCTGACCCTGAATACCCAGGGCCGCGTACGCGAGTACTCGCTGTACTACCGGGTGAAGTTCCGCGTGATGGGCAACAAGGGAAATGAATTGCTGGCGCCAACCGAGCTCGTGCTCAAGCGCGACATCAGCTTCAATGAATCGCAGGTCATCGCCAAGGAAAAGGAAGAAGAGTTACTGTACCGCGACATGCAGTCCGACGTGGTGCAGCAGATCCTGCGCCGCCTCACCGCCCTCAAGGCGTAAGGAGCCGCCATGCAGCTGCGGCTCGATGCTCTCGATGCCCATCTCGCGAAGTCGCTCGCGCCCTTGTATGTGATCACCAGCGACGAGCATCTGCTCGCGCTGGAAGCGGCGGACAAGATTCGCAAGACGGCACGCGCGCAAGGCTTGACCGAACGCGAGGTGCTGGTGGTGGAACGCAGCTTCAAATGGGGCGAACTGCTCTCCGCCAATCAGTCGCAATCCCTGTTCGGGGACCGCAAGCTGATCGAATTGCGCATCCCGACCGGCAAGCCGGGCAAGGATGGCGGACAGGCGCTGCAGGAATACGCGGGCTCGCTGAATCCGGACAACGTGACCCTGATCACCCTGCCGAAGCTCGATTGGCAAACGCAGAAAAGCGCCTGGGTGGCAGCCTTGCAGCAAGCGGCGGTGTACATCGACATCCCGCTCGTGGAACGCGCGCACCTGCCCTCCTGGATCGGCGCACGGCTTGCCGCCCAGAAGCAGAGTGTGGACCGCCCGGGCATCGATTTCATTGCCGACCGCGTGGAAGGCAATCTGCTCGCGGCGCACCAGGAAATCCAGAAGCTCGCCCTGCTCTATCCGGAAGGAAAATTGAGCTTTGAACAGGTGCAGGACGCAGTGCTGAATGTGGCACGCTATGACGTGTTCAAGCTGAACGAAGCAATGCTGGCCGGCGACGCCGCGCGCCTCGTGCGGATGATAGAAGGCCTGAAGGGCGAAGGCGAGGCGCTGCCGCTGGTCCTCTGGGCCATGGCAGAGGAAATCCGCACGCTGCTCAAGATCAAGGCCGGCGCAGCGCAAGGCAAGGCGGTCGGCATGCTGCTGAAGGAATACCGCATCTGGGGACCGCGCGAAAAACTGATGGAGCCGGCGCTGCGGCGCCTGAAGCTTTCCACGCTGGAACGCGCACTGCAGGAAGCCGCGCAAATCGATAAGATGGTCAAGGGCTTGCGCGCGAAGGCTTTCGCCGGTGACGCATGGGATGCGCTGCTGCAGCTGGGATTGAAAGTGGCGCGCGGATAGTGCGCAGGGCGCACACGAATTTTGCAATTTCGAAGCAGAGTCACAACATGGACATCAAGACTTACATGAACGACGTCGGCCAGCGCGCACGCAAGGCATCGCGCGCCATGGCCAAGGCCGATACCAGCGCCAAGAACAAGGCGCTGTCGCTGATTGCCGCTGCCATCCGCCGCGACGCCGATGCGCTGCGTGCCGCCAACCGCAGGGATCTCGATGCGGCGCGCGCCAATGGCCTGGCAGAAGCAATGATCGACCGCCTGACGCTGTCCGACAAGGCGATTGCCACCATGGCCGAAGGTCTGGAGCAGATCGTCTCGCTGCCGGATCCGATTGGTGAAATCTCGAACATGAAGTACCGCCCGACCGGCATCCAGGTCGGCCAGATGCGCGTGCCGCTCGGCGTGATCGGCATCATCTATGAAGCACGCCCGAACGTGACGGTGGACGCCGCCGGCCTGTGCATCAAGAGCGGCAACGCGACCATTCTGCGAGGCGGTTCGGAAGCGATCCATTGCAACCAGGCACTGGCGAAACTGGTCAAGGAAGGCCTGGACGGCGCCGGCCTGCCGCAGGACGCCGTGCAGATCGTCGAAACCACCGACCGCGCGGCAGTCGGCGAACTCATCACCATGCCCCAGTACGTGGACGTCATCGTTCCGCGCGGCGGCAAGGGTCTGATCGAGCGCCTGATGAAGGAATCGAAAGTGCCGATGATCAAGCACCTCGACGGCATCTGCCACGTCTATATCGACGACAAGGCCGACATCGAGAAGGCATTGAAGGTGGCGTTCAACGCCAAGTGCCACCGCTACGGCACCTGCAACACCATGGAAACCCTGCTCGTTGCCCGCGGCATCGCGCCGCAGGTGCTGCCGAAGCTGGCTGAACTGTACGGCACCAAGGACGTCGAACTGCGTGCCGACAATGAAGCGGGCAAGATCCTGTCCGGCTATCCTCATCTCGCTGCCGCGACCGAGGAAGACTGGCGCACGGAATACCTCGCCGCGATTCTTGCCGTCAAGATTGTCGGCGACGTGGGCGAAGCAATCGAGCACATCAACACCTATTCGTCGCAGCACACCGATGCCATCATCACCGAGGACTACACGCGCGCGATGCGCTTCCTGCGCGAGGTCGATTCCGCTTCGGTAATGGTCAATGCCTCGACGCGCTTCGCGGACGGTTTCGAATACGGCCTCGGCGCCGAGATCGGGATTTCGAACGACAAGCTGCACGCACGCGGCCCGGTCGGCCTCGAAGGCCTGACTTCCCTGAAGTACGTGGTATTCGGCCACGGCGAAGTTCGCGAATAACAACAACACACAGGAATTTACATGGGTTATCTCTGGGTCAAAGCACTGCACATTTTCTTCGTCGCCTCCTGGTTCGCAGGTCTCTTCTATCTTCCGCGCATCTACGTCAACCTGGCGATGGAGACGGACAAGGCGGCGACTGCACGCCTCCTGACCATGGCGCGCAAGCTCTACCGCTTCATGACCATCCTCGCCGTCCCGTCACTGGCATTCGGCCTCTGGCTGTGGCTGGGTTATGGCGTCGGCAAGGGACCGGGCAGCGGCTGGATGCATGCGAAGCTGGCGATCGTCGTCTTCCTGGTTCTCTACCATCACGGCTGCGGCGTGCTGCTGCGCAAGTTCGAGAACGGCGCCAATACCCACAGCCACAAGTGGTACCGCTGGTTCAACGAAGCACCAACGCTCGGTCTGCTCGGTGCCGTCGTGCTGGTCGTCCTGAAACCATTCTGATTTCCCCCGCGGAGGCAGCCATGACCAAGGTATGCGAGTACTTCTTCACGCCGATCTCGCCGTGGACGTATTTCGGCCACGAGCGCCTGGTCGCCATGGCGAAGAAGCATGGCGTGCAGGTCGAGGTAAAGCCCTGCGACATCGGCAAGGTGTTCAATGTATCCGGCGGATTGCCGCTGGCGAAGCGTCCGCCGCAGCGCCAGGCTTACCGGCTGGTCGAGCTCAAGCGCTGGAGCGAGCACCTGCAGATGCCGCTCAACCTGCATCCGAAATTTTTCCCGGTTCCGCCCGATGCGGCGGCAAAGCTGATCATCGCCACGCGCCTGGCGCACGGCACCGACGCCGCGCTCAACATCGCTGGTGCCATCATGCGCGGCATCTGGGCAGAAGAACGGAACATCAGCGACGCCGACACGCTCATTGCCATCGCGCTCGAGTGCGGGCATGACGGCAAGGCGCTGTTGAAATCGTCGGAAACCGCCAGCGTGCAGGGCGAATTCGACCGCCACACCGACGAAGCGATTGCGAAGAACGTGTTTGGCTCGCCGTGGTACATCGTCGACGGTGAAGGGTTCTGGGGCCAGGACCGGCTGGACTTCGTCGAGCGCGCCTTCGCCAGATAACATCAGTCCGGCAGCAGCCGGACCAGCAAGCAATTAACGGATAAAGGGTTCCCCATGTCGCATTCATTTTTCTGCCCCTGCCCGCGCGGCCTCGAAGCCGCCCTCGCGGAGGAGCTCAACGAAATCGCCCAACAAAGCAAGACACTCAAAGTGCACAACCAGGTACCGGGCGGTGTGCATTGCTCGGGCGTGCTGTCCGACAGCTATCGCATCAACCTGCATTCCCGCATTGCGTCGCGCGTGCTGCTGCGCATTGCGCATGGCAAGTATGTGAACGAGAACGATATCTACGACCTGACGCTGGCGTCGCCGTGGGAAGACTGGTTCGACGTCGACCACACTATCCGCGTCGACCTCACTGCGATCAAGTCGCCGTTGAAGAGCCTCGAGTTCACCACGCTGAAGATCAAGGATGCGGTGTGCGACCGCTTCCGTGACCAGTTCAACAAGCGCCCTTCGGTCAATACGCGCACGCCTGACATGCGCATCACCGGCTTCCTCGACGCGCACACCTACACCATCTATCTCGACACCTCGGGCGAGGCGCTATTCAAGCGCGGATGGCGCCAGGAGACGGGCGACGCGCCGCTGCGCGAGAACCTTGCTGCGGGATTGCTGCGCGTGTCGGGCTGGCAGCCGGGCACGGTCCTGTTCGACCCGATGTGCGGTTCGGGAACGATCCTGATCGAGGCAGCGCAAATCCTCGCCGGCATTCCGCCGGGTGCGCGCCGCAGTTTTGCCTTTGAAAAATTCCTCAATTTCAACGCGGAGGAATGGCGGGCGATCAAGGGCAGCTTCAAGCCGAATCCCTTGCCCACCGTGCCTACGCTGTTCGGCAGCGACATTTCCGGCGACATGATCGTCATGACGCGCAACAACCTGCGCAATGCCGGCATTCAGTTCGAGGTGCCGCTCAAGCAGATCGAGGCGCAGGAAGTGAAGCCGCCAAGCGAGGATCCGGGCATCATCCTGACCAACCCGCCCTATGGCGAGCGTATCGGCGTGCGTGGCGACAAGTCGCAGGCACCGGATGAGCTGGCCGCGGCTTTCTACAGCGCATTCAGCACGACGCTCAAGCAACGCTTCCCGGGGTGGAAAGTCTTCCTGTTCACCGCCGACCTCGGGCTGCCGAAGATGCTGCGCCTGAAAGAATCGCGCAAGACGCCGTTCTTCAACGGCGCACTGGAATGCCGCCTGTTCCGCTTCGACATGGTGGCGGGCTTCAACCGCCGCGAGGAAGCCAAGCCGAAGCCAGCCTGATCTCCTGACACCATGCTGTCAGTAGGGTAAATGCATGATGGGCATTCCCATGCAAGAATGCCGTCATGCCAGCACAACGCCTTTCAGACCTCCGCAACCTTGGACCAAAATCCGAGGAGATGCTTGCGGCAGTCAGCATCTCCTCGCCGGGTGAACTCGTTGCTCGGGGCGCGATCGAGGCTTTCATCGCACTCAAACAGGCGGGACTGCCTGCCAGCCTCAACATGCTGTGGGCACTCGAAGGCGCGTTAAGCGATCGTGACTGGCGCGAGGTGGCGCGCGACGACAAGCTGCGCCTGCTGACCGAGCTCGAGGCACGGGGAGTGAAGGTCTGATGCGCCGCGCCGATCGCCTTTTCCAGATTGCCCAATACCTGCGCGGCAGGCGGCTGACGACCGCACGCCAGCTCGCCGACTGGCTGTCCGTCTCCGAGCGCACGATCTACCGCGACATCCGCGACCTCTCGATTTCCGGCGTGCCGGTGGAAGGCGAAGCCGGCATCGGCTACCGCATCAAAGCCGGCTTCGACCTGCAGCCGCTAATGTTTTCACCGGATGAAATCGATGCGCTCGTGACCGGCATCCGCATGGTGCAGGCATGGGGCGGCCCCCAACTTGGCGCTTCTGGTGCGGCGGCACTGGCAAAAATCACGCTGGCCTTGCCGAGGGAAAAGCGTGACTTCGTCGAAGCCACGCCGCTGTTCGCTCCCGCCTTCCACGTCGATCCCCTGCATGGGCGCAGGCTGGAAGCCATCCGGCAGGCGATCAACCACCGGCGCAAGCTGCACATGGACTATGTCGATGCGCACGAGCAGGCGACCCGCCGCACCGCATGGCCCCTTGCACTGTATTTCTGGGGCGGCATCTGGCTGGTGGCGGCCTGGTGCGAGCTGCGCGAGGATTTCCGGACTTTCCGCCTCGACCGTATCCGTGAATTGGTCGCCGGGGACGTCTATCCGAGCCAGGAAGGCCGGCGACTGCCGGATTTCGTGCGCGCCATGCAGCAACAGAACGGTCGTTCGCAATAGTCCGGCAGAGGCATGTCGATTGCGCTATTCTTGACGTTTTCCCACTTCGCATAAAGACGAGGAGAACGTCATGCCGCAGAACAAAGGGTTTCCCGCACTGAACGATGCCGCCCTGCTCCGCAACCAGGCCTACCTGAACGGCGCCTGGGTCGGTGCCGCCGCCACTTTCGCCGTCACCAACCCGGCCGATGGCGCGACAATCAGCACCGTTCCGAACATGGGCGCGGAGGATGCGCGCAAGGCCATCGAGGCCGCCCAGGCCGCCTTCCCGATGTGGTCGGGCAAGACGGCGAAGGAACGCGCGGCCGTCATGCGCAAGTGGTATGAACTGCTGCTCCTGCATGCCAACGACCTTGCTGCACTGATGACGGCCGAACAGGGCAAACCGGTGCCGGAAGCCAAGGGCGAAGTGCTGTATGGCGCCAGTTTCGTGGAATGGTTCGCCGAAGAAGCGAAGCGCGTCAGCGGTGACGTGCTGGCATCCACCTGGACCGACAAGCGCATGGTGGTGCTCAAGCAGCCGATCGGCGTGTGTGCGGCGATTACGCCGTGGAACTTCCCGATCGCGATGATCACCCGCAAGGTCGCGCCCGCGATCGCGGCTGGTTGTACCATCGTGATCAAGCCCGCCGAACAGACCCCGCTGTCGGCGCTGGCAATGGCCGAACTGGCCCATCGAGCCGGCATGCCGCCGGGCGTGATGAACATCGTGACCGCCGACGCCGAGCGCTCGATCGAAGTGGGCAAGGTCCTGTGCGAAAGCCCTGTCGTGCGCCATCTCTCGTTCACCGGGTCGACGCCGGTCGGACGCATCCTGATGCAGCAGTGCGCCCCGACCGTCAAGAAGATCGGGCTGGAATTGGGCGGACATGCGCCCTTCATCGTGTTTGAAGACGCCGATATCGATGCCGCTGTCGAAGGCGCGCTGGCGTCGAAGTACCGCAACGCCGGCCAGACTTGCGTCTGCACCAACCGCATCTACGTCCATGAATCCATCCACGACGAATTCGTGGAAAAACTGGCCGCCGGCGCCACGAAGATCAAGGTCGGCAACGGCTTCGAGGCAGGTGTGGCGCAAGGTCCACTGATCGACGAGCAGGCTGTCGCGAAGGTGCAGGAACACGTATGCGACGCCGTTTCCAAGGGCGCGAAGCTTCTCACCGGCGGCAAGCTGCATGCTCTCGGCGGGCAGTTCTACGAACCGACGGTGCTCTCGAACGTTACCGCCGACATGCTGGTAATGCGCGAGGAAACCTTCGGGCCGGTGGCAGCGGTAACCAGGTTCAAGACCGAGGACGAAGCTGTTTTCGCCGCGAACAATACTGAATTCGGCCTGGCGAGCTATTTCTACTCCCGTGACATCGGCCGCGTCTGGCGTGTCGCAGAAAAGCTGGAATACGGCATGGTCGGCATCAACACCGGCATCATTTCCAACGAAGTCGGCCCCTTCGGCGGCGTCAAGCAGTCGGGTCTCGGGCGCGAAGGGTCGAAGTACGGTATCGACGAATACCTCGAAATCAAGTATCTCTGCATGGGCGGCATCTGACCGTCTGCCGCCTTCCCGCCGCCGCGCATCCTGCGGCGGCAATTTCTTCCCCTTGTCCAATTTAATTTCCAATAGCAAGGCTTCGGCGATATTGCTATATTTTTGGTTACAAGGAGGAAATTCCGAGTGACTGAACTGGATCCGCGCTCGCTGATTTTCGTTGCCGGCCTGCTCGGACTCCTCTGCTCGGCCATCCTGTTCATGATGCGCCGCAGTTTTCCCACCACGATCGGCGGCCTCGTCTACTGGAGCCGCGGGCTGTTCGGCATGGTGCTCGCCAGTGCCCTGTTCGGCTTGACCGGCGTCGTTTCCGACTTCTTTTCCGTGGTGCTCGCCAACGCCATGCTGGTAGGCGGCATCATGTCCTTCTACGCCGGCTTCCGGCACTTTGCGGGCCTGCCGATCCACACCCGGCGGATGGCAGTTGTGCTTGCTTTCGTGACCGGCTACGTCGCCTGGTTCACCTACGTCGACAACAGCTATCCCCCGCGTGCCGTCCTGGTGACCCTGACCAACACCGTGCTTTTCTACGCCTGCACGCTGCTGGTAGCGCAAACGACAGGCAAAACGATCGCGGGCCGTTTCACCAGCCTGGTGTTTGCGGCAATCGGCACTGTCTCGCTCATCCGGGCGTGCTTGCTGGCCTTCAGTTTTGATACGCCCGTGGACGTGCTCGGCGCGACCTTTACACAGAAAGCCTATCTCGCCGCCCTGGCCTTCTCGGTCCTCGCCATCACGCTCGGCGCGATGATGCTGGCCAACGAGCGGCTGCGCGCGGCGCTTGAATTCATCGCCTCGCACGATCAGCTCACCGATGCGTTTGCACGGACCGCCTTTATTGAGTTGCTGGCGAAGGAAGTGGCGCGCAGCCGCCGCAGCGGGCGGCCGATTGCGCTGCTGATGTTCGACCTCGACAACTTCAAGTCCATCAACGACCGCTTCGGGCATGTCACCGGCGACAGGGTCATCATCGACTTCGTGCAGAGGACGCGCGAGATGCTGCGCAATATCGATTCCATCGGCCGGTACGGCGGCGAGGAGTTTGTCGCACTACTGCCCGAAACAAGTCTGAGCGAAGCGTGCGCGATCGCCGATCGCCTGTGCAAGGGCATTGCCGAGAACACGACGCCGGACCTGCCGACGTACACGGTCAGTGTGGGCGTAGCCGCCGCAACCGACGGCACGGCGGACGCGAACGCGCTTCTCTCCAGCGCCGACGAAGCGCTGTACAGGGCAAAGGCGAACGGCCGCAACAGGGTGGAAATCGCGCTGGAAGAGCCAGGAAGGCGCGCGGTGCGGGCGTGACAAGCATCGACCCTCGTGGGCCGTTTGTTTGCAAACCCCCACAAAACCCGCGTAAAATGCGGCTTTCCGCGGGTGTAGCTCAATGGTAGAGCAGAAGCTTCCCAAGCTTACGACGAGGGTTCGATTCCCTTCACCCGCTCCAGGTCAATCGGGCACCGGTCGGTGCCTTTTTTATTGGCTTGCA
>DASPMV010000053.1:0-56742 GCA_035626875.1 Noviherbaspirillum sp.
GCCTGCAGCTTCTTGAAGAACATCAACCGGCTGTTGACGTCGTCCGGGTTGCTGCGTTGTGTTCCGAGAACTGCACTCATGAAAGATCGTCCATCATGACTGTTTCACATTTGTTAACACGGCGAGCGAGTGGTCGCACTGGGGAGGATGGAGCGAGGCGGAACAAGCCCGATCGCCTGCGACAGGAACTGCGCACATGACCATGGTCTATTATCGACGTGGCGCCGTGGTGGAGAATCCGTTCATCATAATGGATTGCGTTGCAAAAATGTATCACCGGCGCAAGCTTAATTTTCCTCTGCGGAGTTGAGACGACGAAAAAGCCGCAACGCGACGGATTCGGTCTACAATCATTCAAAAAAGCAAAGGGAGGGGCACAATGAGTTCGCATCTTGCCGTGCAAACGGACCGCGTACGAAAGTCGGATCTCGTTGATGCGCCGCACACAACCATTTGCCCGGTCACGGCGGGCGTCACAAAATGAAATTGCAGGTACTTGGATGTGCAGGAGGAATCGGTGGGCGTGAACGCCTCACGACGAGCCTGCTGGTAGATGACGATATTCTCCTCGATGCCGGGACGGGCCTCACCAGCCTCTCTATCGAGCAATTGATCCGGATCGAACATGTATTCATCACACATTGTCATCTCGATCATGTGGCCGGCCTCGCCTTGCTGGTGGACTCTATACAGGGCAAGAAAGCACACCCCATCACCGTGCATGCGACGGAAAAGGTCATCGCATCTCTAAAGAAGCATCTTTTCAACTGGGTCTTGTGGCCCGACTTTGCCACCATCCCGAGCAACGAGAGACCGTCCCTACGCTGGGAAACCGTCGAGCCCGGCATGCCCGTGCTCATCGACAACCGATGCCTGACGCCGCATCTGGTGAACCACACCGTCGGCTCCGTCGCATACATGGTCACCAACACGAGATCGGGTTTCCTGTTCTCCGGCGACATGTCCTCGACACCCGAGCTCTGGACCACATTGCAGGGCGAGAAAAAGCTTTCCAAGGTGATCGTCGACTGTTCGTTTACCAACGTCGACATGGAGCTGGCGGCCAAGTCCATGCACTTCTGCCCGCGATCGCTGATTGAGGACATCCGGGGCATGACGCATTCGATCGAGTTCCTGATCTACCACCTGAAACCGGGGCAGGAAGACCAGATCATGCGCGAACTGGCCGAAGAAGGGGAAGGGCGGCCTTTCCGCGCACTCAAATGCGGGGACGTGTTCGTCTTCTGATTGGATTTTTTGACTCGCGATGCGAAGTCCAGGGTTCAGCCATGACGGCTGCGCGGACGCCCTTGCGCAGCGCTGACCTTGGGCGGCATGAAGAGCGGCCGGACAACAATGAGTGACTCGAGTTACAACGACATCGCACAGAGGTTGGAGCAGCTGACCGAACTTAGCGTCGAGCTCAGCACCAACCGCGACACCCCCCTGCTCCTGGAGCGGATACTGAAGGCGGCGAAGGCCATGACGCATGCCGACGGCGGCACGCTCTACCGTACACGGGACGACAAGCGGGCGCTTAGCTTCAGCATCTCGATCAATGACACCCTGGGCATGCACCAGGGGGGAACAAGCGGACAGGCGATCGAAATCCCGGACATCCCCTTGTACACGCCGGCCGGCGCGAAGAACCTCAGCGCCGTCGCCGCCTATGCCGCCAACACCGGGACCTCGGTGAACATCCAGGACGTCTACAAGGTGGACGTCTTCAACTTCTCCGGGATGCGCAAGTTCGACGAGACGTTCAAGTACCACTCGCAATCCTTCCTGACTGTCCCGATGATGGACCACGAGGGTGAAGTCATCGGTGTGCTGCAGCTCATCAATGCAAAGGATCCGTCCACCGGCCAGACGCGTCCCTTTTCCGAAACCGACCAGCGCTTCATCGAAGCACTCGCTTCCCAGGCGGCGATTGCGCTGACCAACCAGCAGCTGATCCAGTTGCTGGAAAACCTGTTCGAATCCTTCGTCAAGCTGATCAATATCGGCATCGACGAGAAGTCGCCGCATACCGGCCGGCATTGCGAACACGTACCCGAGCTGACCATGATGCTGGCCGATGCGGTGCACGAAACCGACACCGGACCGCTAGCGGAATTCAAGATGACGCCGGTCGATCGCAGGCAGCTTTGGCTTGCCGGCCTGCTGCATGATTGCGGCAAGATCACCACGCCCGTGCACGTCGTCGAGAAGGCGACCAAGCTGGAGACCCTGTTCGACCGCATCCACCTTGTCGACGCGCGCTTCGAGGTGCTCAAGCGCGACGCGGAGATCCGTTCGCTCAAGGAGAAGCTGGCCGCCGGCAACGACCCGAAGCGGCATGAGGAAATCAACCAGCGGCTCAGCAAGGAGCTTGCCCAGCTTGATGATGACAGGGAGTTCCTGCGCTTTGCCAACATCGGTTCCGAGGCCATGTCCCCGGAAGCGCAGCAGCGCGTCATCGACATCGCGCGTTACCGGTGGATCGGGCCGGACGGCTACGAGCGCGACTTGCTTAGCGAGGATGAGGTCACCAACCTGACCATCCGCGCGGGCACCCTTAACGCCCAGGAACGGGAAATCATCAACAACCATATTTCGGTCACCATCCGCATGCTGGAATCGCTGCCCTGGCCGAAACATTTGCAGCAGGTGCCGGAGTATGCGGGCGGCCACCATGAACGCATGGATGGCAAGGGCTATCCGCGCGGCTTGCGCGGCGACCAGATGTCGGTCCAGGCCCGCATGATGGCGATCGCCGACATCTTCGAGGCGCTCACTGCGAAGGACCGTCCGTACAAGAAGGGCAAGACCTTAAGCGAATCGCTGGAAATCCTGGGCGGCTTCCGGCTGCGCAACCATATCGACCCGGACCTCTTCGACGTCTTTGTGCGCAAGAAGGTCTATCTGCAGTACGCGAAGCGTTTCATGGATCCCGCGCAGATTGACGAGGTCGATGAAAGCAGGATCCCGGGCTATACGCCCTGACCGCTGGCTGACAGGAAGTCATGTTGCGTCTCTTATCCAAGTTCGGATCACGCTGGGCAGTAGCGCTGGTCATGACGCTGCTCGCGGCGCTGCAGATTGCCTATTTTCCCCCGCTTCCCTTCATCGACCGCCTTGACGTGCTCGCGTACGACATGCGCATGCGGGTGCAGAAGGGCGAACTCGATCCGCGCATCGTCATCGTCGACATCGACGAAAAGAGCCTGGCGGAAGTGGGGAGGTGGCCGTGGAGCCGGGACGTGGTGGCCAGGCTCGTCGAGACGCTCGACCAGAAGTACTTTGCCAAGGCGATCAGTTTCGACGTGATTTTTTCGGAACCCGATACCAGTTCGGGGTATGGCACGCTCGAGTCGCTGGCACGGAAGGAATTCAGGGACATCGCCGGTTTCGGCGACAGGATACGCGCGCTCAAGCCGCGGTTCGACTACGATCACCAATTGGCCGTCGCGCTGGATGGCCGCGCCACTATCCTCGGCTACTTCCTGTCCAATGAACCCGATGCAGTGACGAAGGGAATGCTCCCGGCACCGGCGTTTTCGCTGTCGGATCTGGGCGGGATGGAGATCGAGTCGGCCGAGTACAAGTCCTACGCCGGCAACCTCGGCGCGCTGCAGGCCGCGGCCAGGGCCGGGGGCTTCATGAATCCGACGCAGGACCCCGACGGGACGATCCGGCGGCTGAGTCTGCTGGCGCGCGTCGGCGACAACTATTACGAATCGCTCGCGCTGGCGACCGCGCGCGTGGGGTTGGGGGCGAGCCGGGTCAAGCCGATCTTCTACACGGAGGATGAAACCCAGCTCAGCGGAGAGGAACACCGGACCTACGGAGCGCTGAAGGCACTGCGGCTCAACAGCAAACCCAAGGCGACCTACATTCCCCTCGAGCGCCACATGACGGCCCTCATCAACTATCGCGGGCCGGGCGGACCAAGGGGAGGGCAGTTCCGCTATGTGTCGGCGGTCGACGTCCTGCAGGGAAAGGTGCCGATGGAGCACCTGGCGGATACGATCGTCCTCGTCGGCACGACGTCGGCCGGACTGAAGGACTTGCGCCCGGCACCGGTCAATACAGATTACCCGGGAGTCGAGATGCACGCCAACATCATCGCTTCCATCATGGACGGCGATTTCAAGCAGGAGCCGGACTTCAGCATCGGCCTGCAACTGGCGCAGGTGGTCCTCATCGGGGCCGTCCTCGGACTGCTCCTGCCTGTGCTGACGCCGCTGCCATCGATCGTCGTTTCGATGCTCGCGATGGCAGGCGTCGTCGGCGCCAATTTCGCGATGTACCAGCAGCTCAATTGGGTGGTCCCGATCGCCGTATCGCTGCTGCTGGTCGCCGCCCTGTTCATCTTCAACATTGCCTGGGGATACCTGTTCGAGTACCGCAAGGGCCGGGCAATGGTCAACCTGTTCGGCGAATATGTCGCACCGGAACTCGTCGCGGAAATGGCTGCCAATCCCGAGAACTACAGCATGGAAGGCGAAAGCCGCGAGCTGACGGTCCTGTTCTGCGACGTGCGCGGATTTACCACGATATCGGAAGGACTGGATCCGAATGCCTTGCGTGAGTACATCGACATTTACCTGACGGCGATGTCAGAACATATCCGCGGCAACCGCGGTACGCTGGACAAGTACATCGGCGACGCCGTGATGGCCTTCTGGGGCGCGCCGGTCGAGTTGCCCGACCATGCCTCGCGCGCCGTCGCCACCGCCCTGAAAATGCAGGCCACCGCGAAGGCGCTGAACGCGGATTTCGTGGCGCGCAAGTGGCCGCCGCTGAAGATCGGCATCGGCCTGAACACCGGCGAGATGCGCGTAGGCGACATGGGTTCCAAGATCCGTCGTGCGTACACCGTCATGGGCGACGCGGTGAACCTGTCCTCGCGCCTGGAGGGGATTACCAAGGTCTACGGGGTCGGCATTGCGGTGGGCGAGGGAACGAAGCTGGCTGCGCCGCAGTTTGCTTACCGGGAGCTCGACCGGGTGCGCGTCAAGGGCAAGAATGCGCCGGTGCCCATCTTCGAGCCGCTTGGCCTTGAGGCCGAGCTTGATGCCGCGGCCAAGGAAAGGGTTGGGAGATGGCATGCGGCTCTCGCGCTCGTCCGCGCCCAGGAATGGGACAGGGCCGAGGCGTTGCTCAAGGCGCTCCTGGCGGACCAGCCGGACGAGGCGCTGTACGCACTCTACCTGCAGCGCATCGCGCACTACCGTGAACATCCTCCCGGCGCAGACTGGGACGGCGTCACGACCTTCGACACCAAGTAACGCCTGTTGCACGAAACGAAAGTCGTCTTGGCTTGTCTATCCCTCGTACCGTTCAAATACGAGGGAGACGAATGGAAAACCTTCCACGCATCGCCGCCTATTTCGACCGGCACAAGCTGCGGCTGGTCACCGCCGAATCCTGCACGGCCGGACTGGTCGTCGCTACGCTCGGCGACGTGCCGGGCTGCGGCAGCTGGCTCGAATGCAGTTTCGTGACCTATGCGCCGGAGGCAAAGTGCCGCCTTCTCGGCGTCAATCCCCAAACGATCGAAAAGTACAACCTCACGAGCGAGGCCGTGGCGCGTGAGATGGTGCAGGGTGCGCTGCGCAACAGCCATGCGACTGCCGCCGTGGCAAACACGGGCATCGCCGGACCGGCGGCGGAGGACGGCATTCCGCCCGGCACGATCTGCTTTGCCTGGGGGTTCGAGCATGAAGGCACTACGCTCGTGTTCTCCGAAACCCGGCGCTTCGAAGGCGACCGCAACACCGTGCGCAAGGCAGGCGCAGAATACGCGATCGAACGCATCGTGCATTACCACAGCCAGCTCGCAAACGGGACGGGACCCCGGTCGAGCTGAGTCGCAAACACCCTCTGACACGCTGTTGAAAAACTGCTGCGCGGGCCGACCTCGGAACCTGCGGTGCTCTGCGTACTGCGCGTACGCGTACGCTCCCCGGCCCCGGTCTCGGCCCGATCGCTACGTTTTCCGACCGCCCGCTAATGGCTTCCCGAGCCCGCCCGGCTGCTCATGCTCCCGAACCACAGCGCGTACTGGCGCGTGAGCTCCGCGCCGAGAAAGAATATCTGGGCGGAATAGTAGACCCACATCAGCAGTGCGATGACCGAACTGGCCGCGCCAAAGCTGGTCACGAACTCGTTGTTGCCCAGGTACGCACCAACCAGCTTCCGTCCGATCTGGAACAGGCCGGCGGTCACGAGCGCGCCGACCCATACGTCCCGCCATGGCAAGCGGACCTGCGGCAGCAGTTTGTAGATCGCCGCAAAGAGCGCGGCAATCACAGTGAATGAGATCAAGGATGAGAGCGGCAGGAGGATATAGGTCGCGTTGCCCCAGAACCCGCCCAGGTATTTCTCGACTGTGGCGAGCGCCGCATTGATGGTCAGGGAAACGAGCAGCAGGAAGGCAAGCACCAGTATCAGGCTGAATGAAAGCAGGCGTGTCCGGATGAAGAGGATGATGCCGGGCTGGTGGGCAGGCGGCACCTTCCAGATTTCATCGAGACTGTCCTTCAGCTCGCCAAACACTGTGGTTGCGCCGATGACCAGCAGGCCAATGGCAGTGAGGGTGGCAAGGACTCCCGCCTTCGGATTTCTTGCGTTTGCCAGCAGCAATTGAATCGCTTCGGCGCCGGCGGGACCGACCAGCGTGTTCAGCTCGTCGAAGATGGCGCCGCGGGCGGCATCCTCGCCAAAAATCGCACCGGCGATTGCCAGCACCATGATGAGCACGGGGGCGAGGGAGAACAGCGTGTAGAACGCGAGCGCCGCGCCCTTGCTCGATGCCCTGTCGTTGATCCATTCTTCCACCGCACCGAGCAGCAGCCGGCGCAGTCGCTGCAGGAATGTGAGCGGGATGTCCTGTGAATGTGGCATGCGGGAATCGGATAACGGAACGTTCCTGTAGTGATTATCTTTTCCCGCCACCGAGCATTCCTGACAAAAGACAACAAGCGGCCGCCTGTAGAGAGCGCAGGGGGAAACATCTTGTTTCATTCGTTACCGATCAGCACTGGAAGCGACGTCTCCTTTGGCGTTTAATGGCCCCACACCTGATGAGGTCCGCCATGAAAACGCCCCAACACGCCCCCGCTGCCGTCCTTGCCGCTGTCCTCACTGCAGGCTGCGCAAGCCCGGGCCAGCATTATCCGGTGGTCGGTCCATCCTATCCTGCCCCGGTCCAAACGTATCCCGCCACGTCGTCTGCCTACGGCGCTTCCTATGGTACGGTGGAATCGATTCAGCTCGTCCAGAGCGGCGCAAACGAGGGGATCGGCACCGGGGCCGTTGTCGGCGGCGTCGTAGGCGGTCTCCTTGGCAACCAGGTGGGCGGAGGCCGCGGAAAGAAGGCCGCCACCGTGGCAGGGGTGATCGGCGGCGCGATGGTCGGCCACCAGATCGAGCGCAACGCCCAACCGCGCAATGGATACCAACTCGGCATCCGGATGGACAACGGCGCCTACCGGACAGTGATGCAGGAAAACGTGGCCGACCTCCATGTCGGGGTGCGTGTCCGGGTGGAAAATGACCGCGCGTATCGTTACTGATACAAAGCGCCGGTTTGTTTTATCCTATACCTCCCGCCCTGCGGGCATTTGAACGAAAATGGGAGCGTCCCGGCCGCCCCGATGGTTGTGGAAAAATACCTACAGACTGCATCAGGACGTGATGCTAGAATCTGTGCCTTTTCTCAGGAGGAACATTTAATGAACAAGACTGAACTGGTTGATGCAATTGCAGCAGACTGCGATCTGTCCAAGGTTGCCGCACAACGTGCACTCGACTCCGTAATCAACAACATCGTCAAGTCCGTTGCAGAAGGCAAGACCGTGCAGCTCGTCGGTTTCGGCAGCTTTGCATGCGGCAAGCGCGCAGAACGTACCGGCCGCAACCCGCGCACCGGCGAAGAGATCAAGATCGCAGCCGCCAAGACCGTCAAGTTCTCGGCTGGCAAGGCATTCAAGGACGCCGTCAACGGCTGATCCGGTTTCGGCGCCAGGCGCCGGACAATTGCATTTGGAAGGGGCGACGCAGCGGAAACGCGCGTCGCTTTTTCTTTTTCAGCGCGTCATCATCCTGCGCAGCGAAAAACTGGCCGCATCGACGACGGCAACCAGCAACAGCATGGCAATGATGACTGTCGCCGCCTGCTGCATCTGGAACAGCGACAGGTGGTATTTCAGCATCTGCCCCAGACCGCCCGCGCCAACAACACCGAGGATGGCAGCGGCGCGGATATTGTTTTCCCAGCGGTACAGCGTGTAGGACACCATTTGCGGGACTGCCTGCGGCAGCGTTGCGTAAAGGAAGGCCGCTGAAGGCCTAACACCATTAATGCGCAGGGATGACTCCGGCAGCGGTGAACTGTTCTCGAGCGCATCCGCGAACAGACGTCCCAATACGCCGGAGGTATGTGCCGCCAGTGCGAGCGTGCCGGCGAAAGGGCCGAGGCCGGCGGCAATCAGCAGGATGGATGCCCAGACCAGCTCCGGAATCGAACGCGATACATTCAGCAGAAAACGGGTGCCCGCACGTGCCGTTTGTCCGAACCGTCCGCTGGCGGGCAGTGCCAGGGCGAGCCCGAGCACGGCGGCAATGCCGGTACCGAGGGCGGACATGGACAACGTCTCGGCAGTGGCGATAGCCGTCTTCCTGAGGAAGTTCGCCGACATGTCGGGCGGCGCGAAGCCGAGCAGGAATTCGGCGGTCGTCCTTGCCGCATCCAGTGTGAAGAATGCCTTCCACTGCAGCGACAGCGTTGCAAAACTTGCGATCACGAGCAGCATCATCGCGGCAATCAAGGCCAGCGTCGACAGTCGTACGCGCGGCGCGGGAGGCAGCACCGGCCGGTTCATGCGAGTCTCCTCCTGCACAGCTTGCTGACGCCATCCGCACAAGCCACCAGCAATACGAACACGAGCAACATGGTCGACACTTCGCCGCCGGCCAGCATCTTCATCGATTCATCCATGCGCTGGCCGAGTCCGCCCGCGCCGACGAAACCCATGACTACCGAGCCTCGGATCGCGCATTCCCAGCGATAAACCGTATAGGACACCAGCTCGGATGCCGAGTCGGGCAGGGCGCCGTACAGCAGTGCTGAAAGGCGTCCACTCCCGTTCTGCAGCAGGGTATCGCTGGCATGGGCATCGGAAGATTCCAGAATTTCCGCGTACACCTTGCCGAGCATGCCGCAGTACGTCAGGGCAATCGCCAGCACACCTGCTGTCGGGCCGAGACCGACGATGCGCACGAACAGCAACGCCCACACCAGTTCCGGCACGCTGCGCAGCAGCACGAGAACCCAGCGTACGACCTGGCGCATTGCGCGGCCCATCGGTCCGATACGTCCGGTGCCGATTCGCGACAAGGACAGTCTTTCAGTCACGATCAGCGTCATCGGCACTGCACCGAGCAAGGCGAGCGCCATGCCGGCTGTTGCCATCGCAATTGTTTCCCAGGTCGCCTGCGCCACGAGCTGCAGGAATTCGGGCGAGTGCGCAGGCGGCACAAAGGCGGCCAGGAAGCGCGCGGTCGCATTCAGGCTTTGCTCGTCCAGCAGCAGCCACGGCTTGAATTCGCTCCACGACAGCATCGGCCATAGCACGGCCAGCGCCAGGATGACGGCCGCGATCCGGCCATGCCAGGCAGGGTCCGGATGTGTTGCGTGCGAGGAAAACAAGGACATGGGCGGATTAGAAGCAGCGTGTCGGCAGCGTTACTGTTGCCGGGGCATCCGGCGTTTCATCCATCACAGGTGCAGGGTCTGCGTGGCGATACAATGCGCCGATCATGTCGTCCGTTACCGCTTCGCGTGCGGCGTCAAAGACAATACGTCCGGCACGAACGCCAATGACGCGCGGGAAATGCACGCGCGCCAGGTCCACCTGGTGCAGGCTGCAGACGAGTGCCGCCTTTCGCGAAGACGCTTCTTCCTGCAATACGGCCAGCGTCTGAACGGCGAGGGCGGGGTCGAGCGCGGACAGCGGTTCGTCCACGAGGAAGGCTTCCGCGTGCGAGACGAGCAGGCGCGCCATGCTGCAGCGTTGCCGTTCGCCACCAGATAGCCGGTCCACGCGTGAATACAGCTTGTCCTGCAGGTTGAATCGCGCGAGTGCGTCGTAGGCAGCCTGCGGGTCGGCAGGCCTGAACAGCGAGGCAATCGCCTGCCACAGACTCCACCGCGGAAGCCGGCCGGCGAGGACGGCGGTCACCACACGCTGCCGGGGCGGCAAAGGTGGCATCTGCGGCGCAAGGAACAGGCGCGACCGCAATGCCTGGCGCTGTCCGTCGCTGGCTTTCCATGGATCGATGCCGAACAGCGCCATGTTCCCCGAATCGGGGCGGTGTGCGCAGGCGAGGGTATGCAGCAGGGTTGTCTTGCCCGCCCCCGACGGCCCGATCAGCGCGACCTGTTCACCCTGTCCGATCGACAGCGTCAGGTCCTGCAATGCCGCCGGGCCGGAGGCGGAAAAGGTATGGCGTACGGAGACGCCATGCAGTTCAAAGGTCATTACTTCAGCAGGCCGGCGTTGCGTGCAGCCTTTTCGATCTGTTCGTAGTTGTCGACTTTGCTCGGAATGAAGCGCGTTGCGCGCTGCAGTTCAAGGATTTCCTTGCCCTGCGGATCATTGGCGTTCAATGCGAGGAATGCATCCGTCAGTTTCTTTCGCACTACCGGATCCATGTCCGCACGCACCGTCCAGTTATAGTCGAAGTACCCTGGCGTCGTGTAGAACACGCGCACCGTCTTGCTGTCCACCTTGCCTTGTCCAACGAGCTTCTCCCACACCGAAATGTTCAGTGCGCCGGCATCCACCTTGCCGCCTGAAACCGCCGCAACGGTTGCATCGTGCGCCCCCGAGAATGCGACGCGCTTCATGTCGGTGTCCGGATTGACGTTCGCTGCGAGCAGGAACGAGCGCGGCATGAGGTGGCCGGACGTCGATGATTCGGAACCGAAGGTGAAGGTCTTGCCCTTGAGGTCTTCCAGCTTGTTGATCGCCGGGTTGGCCGTGATGAAGACCGAGCGGAACTTCTCATCTTCCTCGCGCTGCACGATCGGGATCACCTTGCCGTTGCTGCGGATCTTCGCCTGTACAAAGGTGAAGCCGCCGAACCACACCATGTCGAGCTTGTTGTTGACCAGGCCTTCGACCGACGCCGCGTAATCGGTGACGGGGACGAATTCCACCTTCATGCCCAATTTCTGCTCGAGGTAGCTGCCGAGCGGCCTGAACTTGCGCTGCAGCTCCGTCGGCGCCTCATCGGGAATCGCTGACACGCGCAGCACCTGCTGCGCATGCGCCAGGCCCCCGAGGACGACAGCGGTTGCCGCAACGGTAAGCTGGACGATCCGTTTGAAGGAAGTGGACAGGTTCGAAGGTTTCATGCTGTTCGGGCTGGATAGAGGGAAGGGGATTGCGGGCGCTGCCACCGCAAAAAAGCTTGTATTTTAATTAAACCCCCCGCACGAGTCACATGGATTCGACGGATAGAAGGCGGCAATTGTCAGACTGGCAAAGAAAAAGGGCCCGCAAGTTGCGGGCCCCTGCGTGCAGCCAGTATGAATCAATCGGCGAGTTCGACCAGCAAATCCTTGGCTGCCACAACAGCACCCGGTTTGACATGCGTCTGTTTCACGACTGCATCCCGTTCGGCGCGGATCATGGTTTCCATCTTCATTGCCTCGATGGACACCAGCGGATCGCCCTTGGCCACCTTCTGACCGGGTTTCACCGCCAGCGTCACGATCATGCCGGGCATCGGCGCGCCGACATGGTTCGCATTGCCATCCTGCGCCCGCGGATGCGTGACCAGCTTCAGCGCGCCCGCCTTGTTGATGCGCACCATGCGCGCCTGGCCGTTGAGCTCGAAAAACAGCTTGCTCTGGCCTTCTTCCTCCAGCTCGGTGCGGCCCTGCAGTCGCACGACCAATGTCTTGCCCTGGTCAATGTCCACCGAGATTTCCTGGCCCTGCTGCAGGCCATAGAAGAACACCGGTGTGGGCAGCACGCTCACGTCGCCATAGTTGCGGCGATGCTCGGCGTAGTCGCGGAACACCTTCGGATACATCAGGTAGGACGCCAGCTCTTGCTCGGTAATGGAGCGGCCAACCGCCTTCTCCGCATCTTCCTTCGCTTTCGCGAGGTCGACCGGCGGCAGGTTCGCTCCCGGGCGACCGACCATCGGTTTGTCGCCCTTCAACACCTTCTTCTCCAGCTCCTTCGGGAAGCCGTCCGGCGGGAAGCCGAGCTCGCCCTTGAACAGCGAGATCACCGATTCGGGGAAGGCGATTTCCTTGTCCGGATTCTTCACGTCCTCCGGTGTGAGGTCGTTGGCGACCATGAACAGCGCCATGTCACCCACCACCTTGGAGGTCGGCGTGACCTTCACGATGTCGCCGAACAACTGGTTGACGTCCGCATAGGACTGCGCCACTTCCGTCCAGCGGTGATCGATGCCCATCGCGCGCGCCTGCTCGCGCAGGTTGGTGTACTGGCCGCCCGGCATCTCATGGCGATAGACGTCCGAGGTGCCGGAACGCATGTCCGCTTCGAAGGGTTCGTACTGACGGCGCACGCCTTCCCAGTATTGGGAGATGGCGAACATCGCCTGCTTGTCCATCTTCGGATCGCGCGCGGTGCCTTGCAAGGCTGCGGCGATCGATCCGAGGTTGGGCTGTGAGGTCAGGCCGCTCATCGCGTCCATCGCGCCGTCCACAGCATCGCAACCAGCTTCCACTGCGGCTAGTACCGAGGCGGCAGCAATGCCGCTCGTGTCGTGCGTGTGGAAGTGAATCGGCAGGCCCACTTCTTCCTTCAGCGCCTTGACCAGTTCACGCGCCGCGTGCGGCTTGCACACGCCGGCCATGTCCTTGATGCCAAGGATGTTGACGCCGGCCTTTTCCAGTTCCTTCGCCATGTTCACGTAGTACTTCAGGCTGTACTTCGGACGCGACGGATCGAACGGGTCGCCGGTGTAGCAGATTGCTCCTTCGCACAGCGCGCCGGATTCGCGCACCGCGTCGATCGCCACGCGCATGTTCTCCACCCAGTTCAGGGAATCGAACACGCGGAACAGGTCAACGCCACCCTTTGCTGCCTGGTCGACGAAGTGCTTCACCACATTGTCCGCGTAGTTGGTGTAGCCCACCGCATTGGACGCACGCAGCAGCATCTGGAACAGGATGTTGGGCACTTCCTCGCGCAGCTGCGAGAGGCGCTCCCACGGGTCTTCCTTCAGGAAGCGCATCGCGACGTCGAAGGTCGCCCCCCCCCAGCATTCCATCGAGAACAGGTTGGGCAGCATACGCGCGTAGTAGGGCGCGATGGCGCGCATGTCGGCGGTGCGCATGCGCGTGGCGAACAGCGACTGGTGCGCGTCGCGCATCGTGGTGTCGGTCAGCAGGACTTGCGGCTGGTCCTTCATCCATTGCGCAAATTTCTCGGCTCCCAGTTCCTTGAACTTGTCGCGCGAGCCGGGCAGGATCGGTTCCGAACGATGGACCTTCGGCAGCAGCGGCGTGGGGATGACGCCGTCGACGCCCTTGCGTCCCTTCATTTCCGGATTGCCGTTGACGACGACGTCGCCGATGAAGCGCAGCAGGCGCGTCGCACGGTCGCGGCGCTTGGCGAACTGGAACAGTTCCGGCGTGGTGTCGATGAAGCGCGTGATGCATTCGCCCGACTTGAACTGGTCATGGTTAATGACGTTCTCGAGGAAGGGCAGGTTGGTCGACACGCCCCGGATGCGGAACTCGCGCAGCGCGCGGTCCATGCGGGCAATCGCCTCGTCCGAGGTCGGCGCCCACGCGGTCACCTTGACCAGCAGGGAGTCGTAGTACGGCGTGATCACCGCACCCGAGTAGGCGGTGCCGCCGTCGAGACGCACGCCGAAGCCTGCCGCACTGCGATAGGCGACAAGGCGGCCGTAGTCGGGGGTGAAGTTGTTCTCCGGGTCTTCCGTCGTCACGCGGCATTGCAGTGCGTGGCCGTTGAGACGGATGTCTTCCTGCGCCGGAATGCCTGCGCCATGTTCATCCTTCTCGCCGATGGCCATGCCCTCGGACACGCGGATCTGTGCCTTGACGATGTCGATGCCGGTCACTTGTTCGGTGACCGTATGTTCCACCTGGATGCGTGGATTGACCTCAATGAAGTAGAACTTGTTGGTATCAGCATCCATCAGGAATTCGACGGTGCCGGCATGCGTGTAGTTGACGGCCCGGCCGAGACTGAGCGCCGCCTCGCACAAAGCCGTGCGTGTCGCATCGTCGAGGTAGGGGGCCGGAGCGCGTTCGACCACCTTCTGGTTGCGCCGCTGCACCGAGCAATCGCGCTCGAACAGGTGCACCAGGTTGCCGTGCTTGTCGCCCATCAATTGCACTTCGACGTGGCGTGCGCGGCGCACCAGCTTTTCGAGGTACATCTCGTCATTACCGAAGGCAGCCAGCGCCTCGCGACGTGCGACTTCGAGCTGGCCCGGCAGCTCGGCTTCCGATTCGATCACGCGCATGCCGCGTCCGCCGCCGCCCCAGCTTGCCTTGAGCATCAGCGGATAGCCAATCTCGGCGGCCATCGTCTTCGCCTGCTCGATGTCGTGCGGCAGCGCCTTCGTTGCGGGCACGACGGGTACGCCTGCGGCGATGGCGGCGTTGCGAGCCGCAACCTTGTTGCCCAGCGTGCGCATCACTTCCGGTTGCGGGCCGATGAAGGTAATGCCGTTCTTCGCGCAGGCTTCCGCAAAGTCCGGGTTCTCGGAGAGGAAGCCGTAGCCAGGATGGATCGCATCGACGTGCGCTTCCTTCGCGATACGAATGATGTCGTCGATGTCGAGATAGGCGGCAATCGGCTTCTTGCCTTCGCCGACGAGATAGGACTCGTCCGCCTTGAAGCGGTGCAGGGCGAACTTGTCTTCGTTGGCGTAAATCGCCACGGTGCGGATGCCAAGTTCGGCAGCGGCGCGCATGACGCGGATGGCGATCTCGGAGCGGTTGGCGACGAGGATCTTCCGGATGGGATGACGATGGTGAGGCGTCTTCATGGTGGTTGGCATGCAAAGTTAGGAATTCGTTTGGCGCAAGCATAAGACATCAAGCCTGCGCTGGAGTGAAAGTTTTTCAACAAGTACGTAACCCTACGTACGTATGCTGACGGCACGCTTGCATCATCCCTTCAGGGCAATAAAAAACCCCGCACAAGGCGGGGTTTGCTGGAGCCGGATAGCGATTACGCGAAATTCTTCGCGACGAAATCCCAGTTCACCAGGTTCCAGAATGCTTCCAGGAACTTCGGACGGGCATTACGGTAGTCGATGTAGTAGGCGTGTTCCCACACGTCGCAGGTCATCAGCGGCTTGTCGGCGGTGGTCAGGGGCGTGGCGGCGTTGGAGGTGTTGACGATGTCAACCGAGCCATCTGCCTTCTTGACCAGCCAGGTCCAGCCGGAACCGAAGTTGGTGGTGGCGGACTTGGTGAATTCTTCCTTGAACTTGTCGAAGGAACCCCACTTGGCGTTGATGGCGTCAGCCACCGCGCCGGCCGGAGCGCCGCCGCCGTTCGGCTTCAGGCAGTTCCAGAAGAAGGTGTGGTTCCACACCTGGGCGGAGTTGTTGAACAGACCACCGGAAGACTTCTTGATGATGTCTTCCAGGGAGGCGTTTTCGAATTCGGTGCCCTTGATCAGGTTGTTCAGGTTGGTCACATAGGTCTGGTGGTGCTTGCCGTAGTGGTATTCCAGCGTTTCCTTGGACATGTGCGGTTGCAGTGCGTCCATCGCGTAGGGCAGCGGCGGCAGGGTGTGTTCCATGGCGTTTCCTTTCTTTCGTTACGGTCGATATTGTTTTTGAAAGGTGTTAATTGTAAGACGGATGCCGACAGGTTGCATGAATGGCCTCATTGATCCTCGGCCAATCGAGGCAGGAAAGGCTTCCCCAACGGCTATTCCAAGGTGGGCTGGACGCTCGCAATCCCGACTTCGGCCGATCCTTCCGCCAGTCGCACCGTGACGGTTTCCCTAGGCTGCAAGTCCTTTGGCGCGCGTACGATACGTCCTTTGCCGTCCAACACTATCGCATAGCCGCGTTCCAGCGTGCGTTGCGGATTCAACAGTTCCAGCTGCGCCTCGAGCGATGCGAGCGCCTGCCGCCGCTGCGCCAGCAGTGTCCGCATCCGGGTACTGAACCGCCGCGCGTCATCCTGGATCCGCAGGCGGGCAGGGGTGGTTTTCGGCAGTTGCGCAGCGAGTCGGGTCTGCAGGTGTGACAGGGAGAATCGTGCCTGTCCGAGCGGCGCACGCGTCGCATGGGTAAGCCGAGTCTGCAGGCCCTGAAGCTTGAGCCGCTCGTGCGCGATATAGGCGGAAGGACTGACCAGCCGCCGGGAGAACCAGTCCAGGGTTTGCGCCTTCTCCGCTAGACGGCGCTTGAGCGCCCGCGTCAGGTCGTCGGCATGTGCGCCGAGGGTGGCAAGCCAGTTCTCGCGCGGTGCAGCGGCCATTTCCGCGGCGGCGGTCGGCGTCGGGGCACGCAGGTCGGCGGCGAAATCGGCGATGGTGACGTCGGTCTCATGTCCGACGCCGGATATCACCGGCATCGAACACGCAGCGATTGCACGCGCAACCACTTCCTCGTTGAAAGACCACAGGTCCTCGATGCTGCCCCCGCCGCGGCATACGAGCAGAACGTCGCATTCGGCGCGTTCCGACGCCGTATGGATGGCTTGCGCGATTTTCTGGGCCGCCCCTTCGCCTTGCACCGGGGCAGGGTAGAGGATGACCCGGACGTGGGGCGCACGACGGCGCAGGGTGGTCAGGATGTCGCGCAGCGCAGCGGCTTGCGGACTGGTCACAATACCGATTGTCCGGGCAAAAAGGGCGAGCGGACGTTTGCGCGCCGGATCGAAAAGTCCTTCGGCATTCAGCTTTTCCTTGAGGCGCAGGAAAGCTTCGTACAGGTTGCCGACGCCCGCCCTGCGGATCGCTTCGACATTGAGTTGGTAGTCACCGCGGGGGGCGTACAAGGTGACGAGGGCTCGCACCTCGACCTTGTCTCCCTCCCTGGGCGAGAAGCCCGCGTATTGCGCGCGTCCACGGAACATCACGGCCCGTACCTGCGCCGCGTCGTCCTTCAGCGTGAAGTACCAATGGCCGGACGCCGCCTTGGTGAAATTGGAAATTTCGCCGGACACCCACGCCAAGGGGAAACTGCGCTCGAGCATCCGCGCTACTGCTTGGTTAAGCGCCGAAACAGTCAGTACAGGCGGCGCGGAGCCTTGGTTTTCGGAAAGGTTTCCAGTATTCATGCGGTCTTCCAAGGCAAAACCTGTCCACAGGCGCGCCAAATCGTCATTTGGCTGTCATACTTGGTTACAAACAATATGTGGGTGATGTAAGTGACTGATTTCATTAGCAATTCAAATTTGCGCTGCAGCATGCTTGCAGTCCGAAAATCCTTTGGAATCAAGTACTTTTACGAAATTCACCGACTTGCCCACAAAGTTATCCACAGGAGAGGTGCAGAAGTTTTTGCGTGGTATCCACGTTGCGCCTGCTTGCCCGCAACGGCTCAACAGGATACATTCTGCATCCGACTGAATTCTCACCCAAGGAGCCTGTTTTGCTCGCCATTATCCAAGCGGCCGGCTGGCCGATCTGGCCGCTGCTGATTGCTTCCGTTATCGGATTGGCACTCATCATCGAGCGCGTATTGTACCTGCGCCGTCGCCGCATCCTCCCGCCGAGCCTGCTGGAAGAGGTCGTCCGCGTGTATCACAATGGCAAGATCAGTCCTGAAGTCCTTCGTAATCTGGAACTCAATTCGCCGCTGGGCCGCGTGCTTGCTGCCGGCCTGCGCAACGTCAACGCACCGCGCGACGTCATGAAGGAATCGATCGAAGAGGCCGGCCGCGGCACAGCCCACGACCTCGAGCGCTTCCTTACCACCCTTGGTACGATCGCCACACTCGCGCCACTGATGGGCCTGTTCGGTACCGTTGTCGGCATGATCGAAATCTTCGGCTCGCAGAACGCGACCGGTGCCAATCCGGCGCAACTGGCACATGGCATTTCCGTTGCCCTCTACAACACGGGATTCGGCCTCGCGATCGCGATGCCCGCCCTCGTCTTTTACCGCCACTTCCGCGCGCTGGTCGACAGCTTCATCGTCGACATGGAGCAGCAGGCGGTGAAGTTCGTCGATATCGTGCACGGCAACCGCAAGTAAGGCCGCGTCATGGACTTCCGCAAAGGCACGCGCCGCGACGATCCGGAAATCAACCTGATTCCTTTCATCGACGTCCTGCTGGTGATCCTGATCTTCCTCATGGTCACCACCACCTACAGCAAGTTCACCGCGCTGCAGATTTCGCTGCCGACGGCGGACGCCGAGAAGGCAGTTGAACAGCCCATGGAAATCAATGTCGGTGTCACCGCGCAAGGGCAATACGCCATCGACAACCAGCAGATTTCGGCACGCGACGCTGCCGCTCTGGCCGATGAGCTGAAGGCAGCAGCCGACGCCAAGGGCGCGTCGAAGAAGGATCCGGTGATCATCATCAACGCCGACGCCACCGCTGCTCACCAGTCGGTCATCAACGTGCTAGAAGCCGCGCGCCTCGCGGGATTCGAGAAGGTCACTTTTGCCGCGCAGACCAGCGGCAGGAAATGACGCGCGGCGCAGACACGACCCTTCCCCAGGCCTGGCTTCGCCGCGGCTTGCTCGCACGCTTGCTTTGGCCTGTTTCACTTGTCTTCCATGCGCTGACCGCAGCGCGACGCTCTGCCTACAGGGCGGGACTTCTGCAGTCCACGCGCCTGCCAGTGCCCGTCATCGTCGTCGGCAACATTTTTGTCGGCGGCACAGGCAAGACGCCGCTCACGATCTGGCTCGTCGAGGAGTTGAGACGCGCAGGTTTCGTCCCCGGCGTGATTTCGCGCGGGTATGGCGCGAAGAACGATGCTCCGCTGGAAGTCTTGCCCACGTCCGCTCCTGCCGAAGTCGGCGATGAGCCCGCCCTGATCGCACGGCGTGCGAAATGTCCTGTCGTGATCGGCCGCCGCCGCGTCGAAGCCGGCCGCACCTTGCTCGCTGCCCACCCAGAGGTGAACGTCATCGTCTCCGACGACGGTTTGCAGCATTACCCGTTGCAGCGTGACGTCGAGATCGTGCTGTGCGACGAACGCGGCAACGGCAACGGCTGGCTCCTGCCTGCAGGCCCGCTGCGCGAGCCTCCGACGAGGCCGCGCGATTTCACTGTGTTCAATGCGGCCAGCGTGCCCGAAGGCATTCCCCGGCAAGCGGCAAGGATGGAATTGGCCGGCGAGTCGGCAGAGCCGCTTTCCGGTGATGCGAAGCCGATTGCGTTGCGCGAACTCGCAGGGCAGGGGCGCCGCATCGTCGCCGCAGCCGGCATCGGCAATCCCTCACGTTTTTTCTCCATGCTTCGCTCGGCCGGCCTGAAGATCGACGAGCTCCCGCTCCCCGATCATTACGATTTCTCTGACAACCCTTTCGCGAATATCACGGCCGATATCATTCTGGTCACCGAGAAGGATGCAGTAAAATGTACGCGAATTGATACGATCAACAACGACCCGCGCATCTGGGTCGTGCCGGTGACGGCGCGCATCGACCGCGCGCTCGCCGAACGAATAGTGGAGAAATGTCGTGGACGCCCGACTGCTTGATATCCTGGTTTGCCCCATCTGCAAGGGCCCTCTCGAGTACGACAAGAACGCGCAGGAACTCATCTGCAATCCCGACAAGCTCGCCTATCCCATCCGTGACGGCATTCCCATCATGTGGGCCGACCAGGCACGCGACCTGAACGCACCGCCCGCTTCCGTCACTCCCTAATTTCCACGCACAGCGCGCGTAGCGACAGTCATGACCTTTACCGTCATTATTCCCGCGCGCCTGGCGTCGACCAGGTTGCCGAACAAGCCCCTCGCCGACATCGGCGGCAAGCCGATGGTCGTGCGTGTGGCGGAACGGGCATTGCAATCCGGCGCAACACAGGTGGTCGTCGCAACCGATCACGCCGATATCCTCGCTGCTTGCCGTGACCATGGCGTTATCGCGCACATGACCCGGGCCGATCATCCCTCCGGCACCGACCGTATCGCGGAAGTGGCGGCGGCGATGTCATTGCCGGATGATGCGGTCGTCGTTAACGTGCAGGGTGATGAACCGCTGATTTCGCCGACGCTGATTGCGGCCACTGCAGGACTGATTGGTTCCGGCGTCCCCATGGCAACAGCGGCGCATCCGATCGCTGACATCGCCGAGATCTTCAATCCGAATGTCGTGAAGGTCGTGCTGGACAAGGCCGGGAAGGCGCTTTACTTTTCGCGCGCAACCATCCCGTGGCACCGGGACGCATTTGCACAATCGAAGGAGGCAGTGCCACCGGGTTATGCGCCGTTGCGCCACATCGGCCTGTATGCCTACAGCAATGCATTCCTGCAGGATTACCCGCGCTTAGCGCTGTCCCCACTGGAGCAGATCGAAGCCCTCGAACAGCTTCGCGTGCTGTGGCACGGCTATCCGATCGCCGTCCATGTCACGCCGGACGCGCCCGCCGCGGGTGTCGACACGCCCGAAGACCTCGCCCGGGTCCGGCAGGTTTTCCGTCAAGGAAATTAGAAGAAATCAGGCATGGGATTCCGGTCAGGAGACATTCTGTGGTAAGTTTCATGAAAACTTAGTGTGATAAAAGCATGTCTTTGAGGGAAAATCGCCCGCCCTGGCGGAAATCCTCGTCACCGATTACAAATTTAAAACCAGTCTAGGACACACCATGCGCCTCATCCTTTTAGGACCGCCAGGTGCCGGCAAAGGCACGCAAGCGAATTTCATCAAGGAAAAATTCAATATCCCGCAGATCTCCACCGGCGACATGCTGCGCGCTGCTGTCAAGGCAGGCACGCCGCTCGGCATCGAAGCCAAGAAGGTGATGGATGCTGGCGGGCTGGTCTCTGATGACATCATCATTGGCCTCGTCAAGGATCGTCTGAAGCAGCCGGACTGCGCGAACGGTTACCTGTTCGACGGCTTTCCGCGCACCATTCCCCAGGCAGATGCCATGAAGGAAGCTGGTGTCACAATCGACTACGTGCTCGAGATCGACGTGCCGGACGAGTCCATCGTCGAGCGCATGAGCGGTCGCCGCGTGCACCAGCCGTCCGGCCGTACCTACCACGTCAAGTTCAATCCGCCGAAGGTGGAAGGCAAGGACGACGTGACCGGCGAAGAGCTGATCCAGCGGGAAGACGACAAGGAAGATACCGTCAAGAAACGCCTCGAGGTCTATCACGACCAGACCGAAGTGCTGGTGGGCTACTACAACAAGTGGGCACAGTCCGGCCAGCCGGGCGCTCCGAAATACCGCAAGATTTCGGGTGTCGGTCCAGTCGAAACGATCCGTGACAATGCCTTCGCGGCCTTGTCCAAGTAAAAAGGAAAGCGGACTGCGTGTCCGCTTTTTTCTTTCCGGCGACTGGCCTGTTCCAGATCAACGATTCAGCAGGGGGGAGGCCGGCACAAGTATCCAGACAATATCCCGTATGCAACAATACGGGCCAACCAAATCTCTTCAGTAACGCTTGAAGTTTTGCAGTGCGTAGTATTCGCGGGACGACGACAGCAGATACCTTCTTGCAGCACAGGGCGTATGCCGTCGCCGTCCTCCGGACCGTCGTTGTTTTAACTTTGTCGTGAAACAATTGGAGGAGTCGATATGGCAACAGGCTTGTGGTTGGCCGTAGCGTGCGGCATCATCGCCGTCATCTACGGGTTGGTGTCCCGGAGTTGGATCTTGAGCCAGGATGCGGGTAACGCCCGCATGCAGGAAATCGCCGCCGCCATCCAGCAGGGTGCGGGCGCTTACCTGGCGCGTCAGTACAAGACGATTGGTATCGTCGGTGTCGTCCTCGCCATCCTGATCGGCGTTTTCCTCGATGCAACCACAGCCATCGGCTTCGTCGTCGGTGCCGTCCTTTCGGGAGCCTGCGGCTTCATCGGCATGAACGTTTCTGTGCGCGCCAACGTGCGCACCGCACAAGCTGCCACCAAAGGCATCGGCCCGGCACTTAATGTCGCCTTCCGTGGCGGCGCGATCACCGGCATGCTGGTGGTCGGCCTTGGCCTGCTTGGCGTCAGCCTCTTCTTCTGGTTCATCACCAACGGCAAGACGGTAGACGCTGCCACCCTCAAGCCGCTGCTCGGCCTGGCCTTCGGCTCCTCGCTGATCTCGATCTTCGCGCGTCTTGGCGGTGGTATCTTCACCAAGGGCGCAGACGTCGGCGCCGACCTCGTGGGCAAGGTGGAAGCCGGCATCCCTGAGGACGACCCGCGCAACCCGGCGGTGATTGCCGACAACGTGGGCGACAACGTGGGCGACTGCGCGGGCATGGCAGCCGACCTGTTCGAAACCTACGCCGTGACCCTGATCGCGACCATGACCCTCGGCGCGCTGATGGTCACCGGTGCGCCGCTGAACGCCGTGATCTATCCGCTCGCACTGGGCGGCGTGTCGATCATCGCTTCCATCATCGGCTGCAGCTTCGTGAAGGCATCTCCCGGCATGAAAAACGTGATGCCCGCGCTCTACAAGGGCCTTATCATTGCCGGCGTGATTTCGCTGATTGCCTTCTACTTCGTGACCACCTGGATGTTCCCGGAAGCGGTGGCAGTTGCTGGAGGCAAGTCTGTCGGCGCGATGGCTCTCTTCGGCGCCTGCGTCGTCGGTCTGGTGCTTACCGCCGCAATGGTATGGGTTACGGAGTACTACACCGGCACCGATTACAAGCCGGTGCAGCATGTTGCGCAGGCATCGACCACCGGCCATGGCACCAACATCATTGCCGGTCTTGGCGTCTCGATGAAGTCCACGGCATGGCCTGTAATTTTCGTGTGTATCGCGATCTGGGTTTCGTTCGCGCTCGGCGGCCTCTATGGCATCGCGGTAGCTGCGACCTCGATGCTGAGCATGGCTGGCATCATCGTTGCCCTCGACGCCTACGGTCCGATCACCGATAACGCTGGCGGTATCGCCGAGATGTCCGACCTCCCGGACAGCGTGCGTGACATTACCGACCCGCTGGATGCCGTGGGCAACACCACCAAGGCAGTCACCAAGGGTTACGCGATCGGTTCGGCCGGCCTGGCTGCGCTCGTGCTGTTCGCCGACTATACCCACGCATTGGAAGCGCGTGGCATGCACCTGCGCTTCGACCTGTCCGACCACATGGTGATCGTTGGCCTGTTCATCGGCGGCCTGATTCCCTACCTCTTCGGCGCGATGGCGATGGAAGCGGTCGGCCGCGCGGCCGGCAGCGTGGTGGAAGAAGTGCGCCGCCAGTTCCGCGACATCAAGGGCATCATGGAAGGTACCGGCA
This sequence comes from Noviherbaspirillum sp., assembly GCA_035626875.1. Taxonomy (GTDB): domain Bacteria; phylum Pseudomonadota; class Gammaproteobacteria; order Burkholderiales; family Burkholderiaceae_D; genus Noviherbaspirillum. The sequence goes on from DASPMV010000053.1 coordinate 23,412, forward strand.
AGCCGGAATACGGCAAGGCGGTCGACATGCTGACCACCGCGGCAATTAAGGAAATGATCGTCCCGTCCCTGCTGCCGGTTGTGGTGCCGATCCTGGTCGGCCTCATCCTCGGTCCGGCCGCATTGGGCGGCCTGTTGATGGGCACCATCGTCACCGGCCTGTTTGTGGCAATCTCGATGTGTACCGGCGGCGGCGCTTGGGATAACGCCAAGAAGTACATTGAAGACGGTCATCACGGCGGCAAGGGTTCCGATGCCCACAAGGCAGCGGTCACCGGCGACACCGTGGGCGACCCGTACAAGGACACCGCGGGCCCGGCAGTCAATCCGTTGATCAAGATCATTAACATCGTCGCACTCTTGCTGGTACCTTTGCTCCCGGCAATCGGCACGACGGCGCCTGCTTCGCATACGGCGACTCCCCCTGCAGTCACCGCACCGGCCGTGACGCCGGCGGCGCCTGCCCCGGCTCCGGCGCAAGGCAAGTAACACGCAATTCCCGGTACGGGAAAAAGGCGGCTGCGGCCGCCTTTTTTGCTTTTCATTCAAAATTGGCTACAATTGGCCTTCTTTACGTTTACGTAAACGTCATTAACCTTTCCGTTCATCACAAAGAGGAAGAAATGCAGATCCAGAACAGCGTATTCATCATCACCGGCGGCGCGTCCGGCCTCGGCGCGGCAACCGCGCGCATGATCGTGGAAAACGGCGGCAAGGTCGTCCTGGCCGATGTGCAGGTCGAAGCTGGCGAGAAGCTCGCTGCCGAACTGAAGGGCAAGTTCGTCAAGTGCGACGTCACCTCCGAAGCAGACGGCAAGGCCGTCGTCGCCGCCGCGACCGAGATGGGTACGCTGCGCGGGCTGATTAACTGCGCGGGCGTCGCCCCGGCAGTCAAGACCGTGGGCAAGGATGGTCCGCATCCCCTCGACGTGTTCCAGCGCGTGGTCAACATCAACCTCGTCGGCACCTTCAACATGGCACGCCTCGCAGCAGATGCCATGGCCAAGACCGAAGCCAACGAGGGCGGCGAGCGCGGCGTCATCATCAATACCGCATCGGTTGCTGCTTACGACGGCCAGATCGGCCAGGCTGCCTATGGCGCATCGAAGGCTGCAGTGGTCGGCCTGACGCTGCCGATGGCACGCGACCTGTCCCGCAACGGCATTCGCGTCATGACCATCGCTCCCGGCATCTTCGAAACCCCGATGCTGCTCGGCATGCCGCAGGAAGTGCAGGACGCGCTGGGCAAGATGGTTCCGTTCCCCCCGCGTCTCGGCAAGCCGGCCGAATACGCAAACCTGGCCAAGACGATCATCGAAAACCCGATGCTCAACGGTGAATCGATCCGCCTTGACGGTGCGATCCGCATGCAGCCGAAGTAATGTGAACACCGCGGACCGGGTGAGCAAACGCAAGCCCGGACCAGATTCACGGCATGGCAGCATGACAACAGCATCCCTGCCACACTAGACTAAGACAAGCCTTTGGCTTGTCTTTTTCTTTCTGGAGCGTCCATGTTGAAAGCTGGAATTCCTTCGACTCTGCTTGCCATCCTGCTGCTAGCCGGTTGCACCGCCGCGCCCGTCCAACACGCAAGTGCGCCCGCTCCCGGCATGCAGGCACCGGAGCGCGCAAGCGGCTACACCGAGAAACCCGGCTGGACGGCGAAAAAATACATGGTCGCCGCCGCCAACCCGCTCGCTACGGATGCGGGCTACCAGGTGCTGCGCGCCGGCGGAACGGCAGTCGACGCTGCCATCGCCGTCCAGATGGTGCTGACACTTGTCGAACCGCAATCCTCCGGCATCGGCGGCGGCGCCTTTCTCATGCACTTCGACGGCAGGACGGTTAAGGCTTTCGACGGTCGTGAGACAGCGCCATCGGCAGCAAGCGAGCGAATGTTCCACACGCCGGAAGGCAAGGCGATGAGCTTCTACGACGGCGTTGTCGGAGGACGTTCGGTCGGCGTGCCAGGTGTCCTGCGCATGCTTGAACTCGCACACAAACAGTATGGAAAGCTACCATGGGCCTCGCTGTTTGCACCGGCGATCAAACTGGCGGAAGAGGGCTTTGCCGTCAGTCCGCGCCTCAACACGATGCTCAAGTCCGAGCAGCACCTGAAGAAGGACCCTGTCGCGGCCGCGTATTTCTACGACAAGGAGGGTAGTCCCTGGCCCGTCGGGCATGTGCTGAAGAATCCTGAGCTGGCCGGTGTGCTGCGCGAGATCGCGCTCGGCGGCGCGGATGCGTTTTACAGGGGGCAGATCGCACGCGATATCGAAGCCAAGGTCAAGGGACATCCGACCAATCCCGGCCTGCTCACGGCTGCAGACATCGCACGCTACCAGGCGAAACTGCGCGATCCCATCTGCACTTACTACAAATCGTGGACAGTCTGCGGCATGCCTCCGCCGTCTTCTGGCGGTATCGCGATTGCGCAGATGCTGGGCATGCTCGAAACCCGCGACATGCGCTCGCTCGCGCCAAAGGATGGCGTGCTGCATGCTGACGCAATCCACCTGTTTTCCGAAGTCGGCCGCCTTGCCTATGCCGATCGCGGCCGCTACGTCGCAGACACCGATTTCGTTCCCCTCCCGGGTAACAGCGCACGAGCGCTGCTCGACCGGAAATATCTCGGCGACCGCGCCGCGCTGATCACCGACAAGTCGATGGGCCAAGCCAAGTTCGGCGTACCGCCGGCAACTGCGCTGGCAGGGGGCATCGACAATTCGCCCGAGCTGCCGTCGACCTCGCACATCTCCATCGTCGATGCGTCCGGCAATGCGATTTCGATGACGACGACCATCGAGGACGCATTCGGCTCGCGCCAGATGGTGCGTGGCTTCCTGCTGAACAACCAGCTCACTGACTTCTCCTTCGATCCGGTCGATGCGAACGGCCCCGTGGCCAATCGCGTGCAGCCGGGCAAACGGCCGCGCAGCTCGATGGCACCGACACTCGTGTTCGAAAAAGGCGCCAACAAGCTGGTGCTGTCCACCGGATCGCCGGGAGGTTCGGCGATCATCAACTACGTTGCCAAGGTGCTCATCGGGACCATGGACTGGGGACTCAACGTGCAGCAGGCGATCAGCCTGCCGAACTTCGGCAGCCGTAACGGACCGACGGAGCTCGAGCAGGGACGCATCCCCGACAGCGTCGTCGAGCAATTGAAGGCAAAGGGCCACAACGTGCGCCTCATGGAGCAGACGTCCGGGCTGCAAGGCATCATGCGCGTGACGATCCACGGCGAGGAGATGTGGTTCGGTGGCGCCGACCCGCGCCGCGAAGGGATCGTCAAGGGCGAATAAGCGGGCCTTTTGCCAATGTGCGCACGATAAGCGACGTTGCTCGCATACGGCGTCGTTTTTTGATCCATTCACCGAAGCGTTCCTCCCCAAACGCCAGTTCGCCTGCTAATCTCTTCCCTATGGGAAAGCAGAAGAAAACGGGGCTGGTCTTGACGGGAGGTGGGGCGCGCGCGGCATACCAAGTGGGTGTGCTTGACGGCGTGTCCAGCATCCTGCGCGAGGCCGGCTGGCTTCCCGAGCACAACCCCTATGACATCATCTGCGGCACCTCCGCCGGAGCCCTCAATGCCACGGCACTCGCATGTCATGCAGGCAACTTCGACGAGGGCCTGCAAATGGTCTTGCAAGTTTGGGAACGGATCACTGTCGAGCAGGTGTACCGCGCCGATTCGCTCGGTGTGCTGCGGTCCGGGGCGCGCTGGCTGTCCTTGCTTTCCTTCGGATGGCTGCTGAGGAAATGGAAGGCGAACCCGCCGAACGCGCTGCTCGACAATACCCCGCTGGTCACGCTCCTGAACCGCATGCTCAACTTCCCGCGCCTGGACGAGGCGCTGCTGAACGGCGCTTTGCATGCACTTGCAGTGACGGCATCGTCCTATACGGCGGGTCGCCATATCACCTTCTTCCAGACGGAAGCCGAGATCGAACCCTGGGTACGTTCGCAGCGGATCGCGCTGCGCAGCCAGATCGGCGTCGAGCACCTGCTGGCATCTTCGGCAATCCCGCTGATCTTTCCTGCCACGCCGATCTACTGTGATGGCAAGCGGGAATTCTTTGGCGACGGTTCCATGCGGCAGCTGGCGCCGATTTCGCCCGCGATCCATCTCGGCGCGGACAAGGTGATGGTGATCGGCGCCGGACGCCTCACCGAGCAGCAGCGCGAGACCTCCGAGTTCGCCCAGTACCCCAGCCTCGCGCAGATCGCTGGCCACGCGATGTCCAGCATCTTCCTTGACAGCCTCGCCGTCGACATTGAGCGCATGACGCGCATCAACCTGACGCTTTCCGTGCTGACGGAGGAGCAGCGCCGACATACACCGCTGCGACCGGTGGATCTCCTGATCATCGCACCTTCTGAACGCCTGGATGAAATCGCAAGCCGGCACGTGCACAGCCTGCCTGGCCCCATCCGCATGCTCCTGAGCGGGATCGGCGCGACCGAAGCACGCGGTGGCGCGCTCGCGTCCTACCTGCTGTTCGAATCGAGCTTTACCGGGGAATTGATCAGCCTGGGGCGGAAAGATGCGCTGGCGCGCAAGGCGGATGTGCTGGCGTTCTTCGGTACTGCGCAGGCCGAGGCGTTATCCCAGCCGCTGGCCAGGACAGCCTGAAGAAAGTGGCACGCGCGGAGGGATTGACACGTGCCGGGAGGTTGTCAATAGTCGTAGCGGTGGCCGTGACCGTGGCCATCACCGTGTTGATGTTTCCAGTGGCGGTGCTTGTGCTTCCGGTGCCGGCCTTCCTCGACATAGTAGGTCGGACCATATTGCACGACGGCGGCCGGCTGCACGTAGATAGGACGCGGGCGGACGTACACTGGCTGCGGCTGGACGTACACCGGCTGCGGCTGGACGTATACGGGCTGGGGCTGGACATAGACGACAGCCGGCGGCGGTGCATAGACCCGCGGAGCAGGGTAGCTGGAGCCGACGCTGACCGACCAGCTCACATCGCTCGCGCCTGCCAGCGGTGCAGCAAGTGCGAGGACACCTGCGGCAATCCACTTGAACGGAGTTGATTGGAAGAGTTGTTTCACGGCGTTCTCCTTGAGGTTTTCCTGACCTATTAAACGCCAAACCCCGCTTTTTCGGCTACGCGCAATTATTCCCAGGCAAGTAAGTATTGCAACAAATTGTGAGTGGAGATCATCTTGCTCGAACATGTCGCTATCTGAGCAACATTCCCAACGCTAAGTCCTTGAAAATAAGCTCGAAATTGACCGCAGGCGCTTGCTTCGTTTCTGACAACACGTTACCCTACGTAATCCCGAAAAGCGCAAATGTTGATAACTCGACAATGATGCGGATGAGTGACGATGATTGCTAAGTTCCTGAAAACTTGGACATTTTTCGTCCTTGCGTTATTGTTTTCTGCTCATGTCTTCGCAAGAGGACCGGCGCCAATCGATATCGTTGCCGCGCGCGACCTGCCGAAGGAAGCGCAGCAGACCCTGGCCTTGATCAAGCAGGGCGGCCCCTTTCCCTACCCCAAGGACGGCAGCGTTTTCAGGAACTATGAAGGGGTTTTGCCGAAACAGAAGCGCGGGTATTATCACGAATTCACGGTGAAGACTCCCGGCGCGCGCAATCGCGGTGCGCGGCGCATTGTCTCGGGAGGCGATCCCGCGACATCCGGCGAATACTATTACACCGACGACCACTATGCGACCTTCCGTCGCATCAAAGAGTAACGAAATGCGTATCGAGTCACTGCACAACCCCGTCCAGCTAATCGCACGAGCCGAGGATGACATGAGCTTGTTTAAAACGGTGCCGCCCAACGTGGTTCAGTCCATCCGCGCGTTCCGTGTGAACGAGCTGCAGGAGGAGGCCGCCCGACTCGGCCAGCATTTCCTCTACGCCTGGTGCGCCGACGCGACGACCAAGCAACAGGTGCTCACGCGCATTGCCACTGCCTTTCATTTCCCGCGCCATTTTGGCAAGAATTTCGACGCACTCGGCGACTGCCTGACCGACCTGGCCTACAAGGCGGGGCCGCAGCCGGGCTTCCTGGTGGTCATCGAGCAATTGCCCAATACACCGAAATTTGACAAGGAAGCGCGCGAAACCCTGCTGGACGTCTTTCGTGACGCCGCCGACTTCTGGGCGGAGCGCAAAGTGGCGTTCCGCGTCTTCTACTCCTTCCAGTAGGATTCACCCCTCCCGAAAAGCCGACCCTTTCCGGTCGGCTTTTTTTGTTGGGGTGGCGGAACCCCCGTACGGTAAAATGCGCGCCATGAAAAACATTGTCATCCTGATTTCCGGACGCGGCAGCAACATGCAGGCAATCGTCCGAGCCGCCCAGTCCGAAAAATGGCCGTGCAGGATTGCCGCTGTCGTGAGCAACCGTGCCGACGCGGAAGGGCTGGCCTTCGCTGCCGAACACGGCATCGCGACCGCCGTCGTGCCGAGCAAGGCGTTCCCCAGCCGGGACGAATTTGACGCCGCGTTACGCGCAGAAATCGACAAGTTCGCGCCAGATCTCGTCGTTCTTGCCGGTTTCATGCGCATCCTGACTCCGGCATTCGTCGAGCATTACGCCGGGCGGATGCTGAACATCCATCCATCCCTGCTGCCGAGTTTTCCCGGCCTAGCCACCCATCGGCAGGCGCTGGCGGCAGGGGTGAAGTATCACGGCGCCACCGTGCATTTCGTCACGGCAGAACTCGACCATGGACCGATCGTCGAACAGGCAGTCGTCCCCGTCCTGCCCGACGATACCGAGCACGCCCTTGGCGACCGCGTGCTGGCGCAGGAGCACCAGATCTATCCGCGCTCCGTACGCTGGTTCATCGAAGGCCGGCTCACGATCGACAACGGCCTCGTCCGGGTCGCCCCGGAAACCGGCAAGCCTGCCATTACCTGAAAGAATTCCATGAGATTGCACCCCGCTGTCGTGGGCCATTCCGAAGACGCATTGCGAGAAATCCTGCGCTTTACCGGCCCGGCCGACGCCATCCTTTCCCGTTACTTCCGCGACCATCCGAAGCTCGGCCCACGCGAGCGCAATGCCGTTGCCGAAGGCGTCTATGCCGTCCTGCGCAACAAGCTCAGTTATGCCAGCTTTGCCGAATCCGGCCACGGACCGGCGATGCGCCGGCTCGCCCTCCTTGGCCTGGCCGATGCCGCCGGCGTGGAGGCGCTCGGCGGTCTGGCGCCGGAAGAAGCAGACTGGCTGCAGCGAATCGCCCAGATCGACCGCAACGCACTTCCCGTCAACCTCCGCGCCAACCTGCCGCAGTGGCTGTTCGACACCCTCGTTTCTCGCGACGGCGAGGCTGCGACCTTGCAGCTTGCCGATGCACTCAACCGGCCGGCACCGCTCGACCTGCGCGTCAATGCACTCAAGGCCAAGCGGGAAGACGTCATCGCCGAATTGGCCAAAGCGCCGATCGTCTGTGAGCCCACACCCTATGCGCCGTTCGGGCTGCGGTTGCACAAGAAGCCGGCGCTGCAGAACCTGCCCTTGTTCAAGGATGGCTCGATCGAGGTGCAGGACGAGGGCAGCCAGCTTCTGGCACAAATCGTCGGCGCCAAACGCGGGGAAATGGTCGCGGACTTCTGTGCCGGAGCCGGCGGAAAGACATTGGCGCTCGGTGCAATGATGCGCAACACCGGTCGCCTGTATGCCTTTGACGTCTCCGAAAAGCGCCTAGCCAAGCTAAAGCCGCGACTGGCGCGCAGTGGCCTGTCGAATGTCCATCCGGTCGTCATCGCTCACGAGAACGATGCCAAGATCAAGCGCCTGGCAGCCAAGATCGACCGCGTCCTGGTCGATGCTCCCTGCAGCGGTCTTGGCACACTGCGCCGCAATCCCGACATGAAATGGCGACAGTCGCCGGAATCGGTCCTCGAGCTCAACGCCAAGCAGAACGCCATCCTTTCCAGCGCCGCACGCCTCGTGAAACCCGGCGGCCGCCTCGTCTATGCTACCTGCAGCCTGCTTGACGAAGAAAACGACGCGATCGCTGCACAATTCCTGGCGACGCACGCCGACTTCACGCTCGTCCCGATGAAGGACGTGCTCGCCGAGCAGAAGGTGGCACTGGAGATGGGCGATTACCTCAAGCTGTACCCCCACATCCACCAGACCGACGGCTTCTTCGCCGCTGTCTTCGAGCGCAGGAAATGATCCGTCGGGCGCACGTTGCCTCAGTTATTTTCATGCTGGCCGCGCTGTCCGGCGCGGCGTATGCCACAGAGCTCGTCCTTCCGGCGCAGGGGTCCCTGCAGCCGTTGTTTGCTCCCTGGGACGACGTCGAGTCCGCGGTAATCGACGTCGTTTCGGGCGCCCGGAGGCAGGTGCTCGTTCAGGCCTATCTGTTGACCAGCAAAAAGATCGCCACTACGCTTGTTGACGCCCACAAGCGGGGTGTCGATGTACGCGTGCTCGTCGATGGCGCCCAGCTGGATAAGGTGCCCTCGTCGATGGCGGGAGAGCTGTCCTCCGCGGGTGTTCCGGTGTGGATTGAAACCCGGTACCAGAACGCCCACAACAAACTCATCGTCGTCGATGCGGGCGGGCCGGCGGCAACGGTGATTACCGGCAGCTTCAATTTCACCTGGACGGCGCAGCACAAGAACGCCGAAAACATCCTCATTGCACGCAACAACCCGGCGCTTGCCTCCCGCTATGCAGAAAACTGGGAGCGGCACCGGCAAGACGCGACGCCTTTCAAAAAATGAAACAAAACCTGCTTTCGAACCTCCTGACGGACTTGTGGACCGACCTGAGCGATCCGGGATTGCTCTGGCAGCTCAGCGCGCTGGTCGCCTGCCTGGCACTTGGCTGGGCGCTTGGACGCATATTGCGTAACCGCCTGAGCACGCAGGACATGCAGCTGCGCGTCATGCGGCTCGGCGTCGAGAGCTTTGCCAGCGTACTGGCGCCGCTTGTCGCACTGTCGCTGATCGCTGTTGCCAAACTCATTCTCGAGCAATGGCAGAACGTCAACCTGCTGCGCCTCGCCATTCCGCTGGTAGGCTCGTTCGCCCTGATTCGCCTGGCGTTTTATGTCCTGCGCCGCATTTTCGCGCGCGGCGGGAAGGCGGGGAGGGTACTGCTGACGTTTGAAAAGGTAATCGCCAGCGTCGTATGGTGCGGCGTCGCGCTCTACATTACCGGCCTCTGGCCTGAGCTGGTCGGCTTCCTGGATCAGACGCTGGTTCCGGTCGGACGGCACAAGACCTCGCTGCTTGTAATCGTGCAGGCAGCTGCGTCGGTGGTCGTCACCCTGATCCTCGCCCTTTGGGCGGGTGCTGTGCTCGAGGAGCGGCTGATGCGGATGGACGCGGTCCATTCCTCCCTGCGTGCGGTAACCGCCCGCCTCGGTCGGGCAGTACTGATCCTTCTCGCCGTGCTGATCAGCCTGTCGCTGGTCGGGATCGACCTCACCGTTCTGTCCGTGTTCGGCGGCGCGCTAGGCGTGGGTCTCGGCCTCGGCCTGCAGAAGATCGTCAGCAGCTATGTGTCGGGTTTCGTGATCCTGATCGAACGCAGCCTCGCTATCGGCGACCTCGTGAACGTGGACAAGTATTACGGGCAGGTCACGCAGATCAATACGAGATACACCGTCGTTCGCAGCATGGACGGTATTGAAACTGTCGTTCCCAACGAAATGCTGCTGTCGGGACCGGTGCAAAACTACTCGCTGAGCGATCGGATGCTCAGGATGTCCACCAAGCTGTCGGTTGCTTATCAAAGTGATATTGATGCCGTCCTGAAACTGCTCGAGGAAACGGCAGCGGGAGTTGCCCGGGTGGTCAAGGATCCGGCGCCGCAGGCATTCCTCCTGCGCTTCGATGCGGACGGCTTTGAGGTCGAAGTCGGCTGGTGGATCGCCGATCCCGAGAACGGAAGGTCTGGCGTGCTGTCCGACGTTAACCGCGCCATCTGGAAACAATTGCAACAACACGGGATTCAGATTCCCTATCCGCAGCGTGAAGTCCGGTTCTTGGACAAGCCGGTAGCTGCCGAAACCGCAACTTTGCAAGCTGCACGCACCGCGGTCACGTCGTAAAAAGCGTACAATCGTGGCCGACATGCATGCAGGAGGTCGGTTTTCGGCTGACAGAACGCTTCCAGCGCTATTTCCGGATGCATTCCAACTGAAACTCAATGACTGGACACACGATGCTTGATGCAGTACTCAACTTTCTATCGAATGGACTGACCGGCGCTTCCGGCTGGGAAGTTCTCGTTTTCACGCTGGTTGTCACCCACATTACGATCGCCAGCGTCACCATCTTCCTCCACCGTTGCCAGGCGCACCGCGCCCTTGAATTGCACGCCATTCCAAGCCACTTCTTCCGCTTCTGGCTTTGGCTGACGACCGGCATGGTCACCAAGGAGTGGGCGGCAATCCACCGCAAGCACCACGCCAAGTGCGAAACCGAAGAAGACCCCCACAGCCCGCAGACTCGCGGCATCAAAAAGGTACTGCTCGAAGGCGCGGAACTGTACCGCGCGGAGTCGAAGAATCGCGAAACCATTGAAAAGTACGGCCACGGTACGCCGGACGACTGGATCGAGCACAACCTTTACAGCAAGTACAGCTGGCAGGGCGTCGGTCTGATGCTGATCATCGACGTCATGCTGTTCGGTGTAGTCGGCCTGACCGTCTGGGCGGTCCAGATGCTCTGGATCCCCATTACCGCTGCCGGCATCATCAACGGCATCGGGCACTACTGGGGCTACCGCAATTTCGATTGCACCGATGCGTCGACCAATATCTTCCCGCTCGGCATCATCATCGGCGGCGAGGAACTGCACAACAACCATCACACCTACGGCACATCCGCCAAGCTGTCGTCCAAGTGGTACGAGTTCGACATCGGCTGGATGTACATCCGCGTCCTTGAGACGCTGGGACTGGCCAAGGTAAAGAAGGTCGCCCCCGAACCCAAGTTCGATCGCCAGAAGCTCGTTGCAGATTTCGAAACCCTGCAGTCTGTCATCGCCAACCGCTACGACGTGATGGCCAAGTACGCGAAGTCCGTCAAGAGCGCATGGCGCGACGAAATCGCCGATCTGAGGGGCAAGGCCAAGCTCGAGGCCAAATTCCTCAAGAATGCCAAGAAGCTGCTGCAGCGTGAGCCGGCGAAGCTGGAGGCGCCGCAGAAGCAGCAGTTGACCGAGCTGTTCGCCCACAGCAAAGCATTGAAGACCATGCACGAGATGCGCGTCGAGCTCGGCGCGATCTGGGAGCGCTCCAATTCCAGTCGTGAGCAGCTGCTGCAGCAGTTGCAGGACTGGTGCGCGCGGGCGGAAGCGTCCGGTATCAAATCGCTCCAGGAGTTTTCTTCGCGCCTGCGCAGCTATGCCTGATGGCGTGCTTATCTAACGCATAGCACGGCCGGGTTTCCCGGCCGCGTTTTTTCTTGCCCAAACAAAAAGCCCCGCAGTGCGGGGCTTTTGTCTTGATACGAAACCGGATCGATTACTTGATCTTGGTCTCTTTGTATTCCACGTGCTTGCGTGCCTTCGGGTCGAACTTCATGATCGACATTTTTTCCGGCATGGTGCGCTTGTTCTTCGTGGTGGTGTAGAAGTGACCGGTACCTGCGGTCGATTCCAGCTTGATTTTGTCGCGGTTAGATTTTGCCATGATGATTTCCTGTTAGGTTCCGCTTAGACTTTCTCGCCGCGAGCGCGCATATCGGCGAGGACTGCGTCGATACCGATCTTGTCGATCACGCGCAGGCCAGCGTTGGAGATACGCAGGGAAACCCAGCGGTTTTCAGATTCGACGAAGATGCGGCGGTTCTGCAGGTTCGGCAAAAAGCGACGCTTGGTCTTGTTGTTCGCATGGGAAACGTTGTTGCCGACCATCGGCCCCTTCCCGGTGACTTGGCAAACACGTGCCATGGTTTACTCCTTGAAAAGATTCCAGAATTTGGAAAAAACGAGAGTATAGCGAAAAAAATGAGACTTTTCAATGACTTGCGAAAAACAATTGTGTCTTAAAAAACTCGCCAAATTTAACATTTATGCGCCCACCGCAATTCAGGCTTCTCCATGCTCCGCAAACGAGTAGACATGCCGTCCCGCGACGACGAAATGGTCCAGCAGGCGGACATCCACCAGCGCCAGCGCCTGCTTGAGTGCGAGGGTCAGCGTGCGGTCCGCCGCGCTCGGTTCGGGCGTGCCCGAAGGATGGTTGTGCGCAATGATGACGGCGGCGGCGTTGTGGGCGAGGGCAGCCTTCACGACTTCACGCGGGTAGACGCTCGTATGGGTTAGCGTCCCGCGAAAGAGCTCTTCGGACGCAACCAGGCGGTTTTTCACGTCCAGGAACAACACCGCGAAGGATTCGTAAGGACGTCTTGCCAGGAGCATTTGCAGGTACTGCTTCACCGCATGCGGCGACCCCAACGCTTCGCCAGCGCGTAAATCTTCGGTGATGGAGCGCCGGGCAAGTTCCATCACGGCCTGCAATTGGGCGTACTTCGCCGTACCGAGTCCATGCAGTTTCGAGAATTCCGCCAGGTTCGCGGAGAATAATCCGTTCAGGGAGCCGAAATGCATAATCATGTCGCGTCCCAGGTCCACGGCGCTCTTGCCGCTCACGCCTACGCGCAGGAAAACGGCAAGTAATTCTGCATCCGACAGGCTATGCGCGCCGAGTCTGATGAGTCGTTCGCGCGGGCGCTGGTCTTCCGGCCAATCAGTAATTGCCATGAGGTGGGGCATGTGAGTCGAGGGAAGGAAATTATAAGGAAACAATTGCAAAAAAGATAATTTGCGCCCGCCTCGCCCCTCGATCGAATTCGCGGACGTCGCCAAAAAGAGGCAGCCTCCACAGTCGTGGAATACAATAGCGGGTTACCTTTTGAACCGGAATTCCCATGTCCAATTCAGCCGTCCCCGTCGTAAATCCCACGTCCTACCTGACCTTGCACTACCGTCTGGCGTCGGTTGACGGTAATAACATTGTTAGTACATTCGAAGAAAAGCCGGCCACGCTCCAGCTCGGCACCGGACAACTCGCCCCGTTCCTCGAGGACTGCCTTCTTGGGTTGCAGGAGGGGGCGCATACTGTGTTCGAACTGCCGCCGGAAAAAGCCTTTGGCCCGCGCAACCCGGACCTGATCCAGCGCCTGTCCCGTGCCACGCTCGACGAGAACTCGGGCGGCGGCGAAGAATATGCGGTCGGCGACCTGATCGAGTTCAATGCACCAAGCGGCGGACAATTCGCCGGCGTACTGCGTGCCATCGATGCGGACAGCGCGTTGTTTGACTTCAATCATCCGCTCGCCGGACAGACCCTGAAGTTCGAAGTCCGGATCATCGGCATACTGTAACGATTGCTTGTGCAATCCTTAAAGGTTGTTCAGAACATGGATAAGGAAGTCCTGCTTGCCCAGCCGCGCGGTTTCTGCGCCGGTGTCGACCGCGCGATCGAAATTGTCGAGCGCGCCATCGCGGAATTCGGCGCGCCGATCTACGTGCGCCATGAGATCGTGCATAACGCCTATGTGGTCAACGACCTGCGCGCCAAGGGCGCAATCTTCATTGAGGAACTCGATGAAGTGCCGGCCGGGAGCACGGTGATCTTCTCTGCACACGGCGTCTCGAAAGCCGTGCAGATGGAGGCGGAAGCGCGCGGTCTGCGCGTTTTCGATGCCACCTGCCCGCTCGTCACCAAGGTGCATGTCGAGGTTGCCAAGATGCGCCGTGAGGGGCGCGAAATCATCATGATCGGCCACGACGGCCATCCCGAAGTGGAAGGGACGATGGGGCAGGCGGACGAGGGCATGTACCTCGTCGAGAACGTCGCTGACGTCGAGACGCTGCACGTGTCCAACCCGGACATGCTTGCCTACGTCTCCCAGACAACCCTGTCGGTGGACGACACGGCGGACGTCATCGCCGCCCTCAAGCGCCGTTTCCCCAATATCTCCGAACCCAAGAAGGGCGACATCTGCTACGCCACGACCAACCGGCAGGAAGCCGTCAAGTTCATGGCGCCGCAAGTCGACGTGGTGGTGGTGGTCGGCAGCCCGAACAGCTCCAACTCCAACCGCTTGCGCGAAGTCGCGGAGAAGAAAGGCGCCGCTGCCTACATGGTCGACAATGCCGATCAGATCAATTCCGCTTGGATCGCCAACGCCGCCCGCATCGGCGTGACTGCCGGCGCCTCCGCTCCGGAAGTGCTCGTCCAGGCTGTCATCGACCGCCTTAAGGAGCTGGGCGCGAAGAGCGTGCGCCCCTTGCCCGGCGTCGAGGAAAACGTCACTTTCCCCATGCCAAAAGGTTTGACGGCAGCTCGGCGGAACTGAGCAATCGCGTGCCCCGGCACGCCAAAGGCCCCGGAATTTAATTCAGACGGGTTCCGATATTTCCATCAATTGTTTTTTGCTTTCATCGTTATGATGCAGCCTGCAATAAGTCATTGCAGGTGTATGCAGCACTGCCGCAGACAGGGCCTCGAGAGCCCATGGCGGCAGCGCGGCAGAGCGCACCGATGAGCGTGTTGACGGACAGCGCCGCAAATATTCAGGAAGTTTTTTGCAATATTGAATATAAAGTAGATGACACGCGCCGCATTATCAGAAAGGCGCGAAGTGTCTGCGAAGCGGGCGGTGTAGCGGCAGGGAACACCAATCGTTGCAAGGGTTCCAACAGTTCGACGGAATTGTTGTTGCTTTCGCAGCGATTTGCGTCCAGATGTCGCAATAACACGTTTCATATCAGAACAGGTTCGGTATAATGCCGCCCGGTTCGTGTGCGCTCAAAAGGCAACACTTAACTATAAAAGTTTTTTACCGAAGACGGCAAAGGAGACACGAGCATGCGCATCCAGACCACCACCGCTATTCGCACTTTCGCTGTAGTTCTTTGCAGATAAACAATGAATTGTCCAGGCGGCACCTCGAGGTAATCCCCGGGTGCCGTTTTTGTTATCTGAATCGAATTGCTGCGATTGCACATTGCTTTCCGCAATGAAGTTGCAGACCGATTTGAACGATCCTTATAGAGAGTAGGCAAACTATGGATACATTTATCCAACAAATCATCAACGGACTGGTGCTAGGCAGTATGTATGCCCTGGTCGCGCTCGGGTACACGATGGTGTACGGCGTTCTGAATCTGATCAACTTCGCACACGGTGATGTGCTGATGATTGGCGCCATGATGGGCGTCACCATCCTCCAGATCCTGCAAAAGGTCGCGCCTGACCTGCCCGGTATCGTCAAGCTGGGTATTGCGATCGCCGGCGCCATCCCGGTCTGCATTATCGTCAACATTATCATCGAACGTGTGGCATACCGCCGCCTGCGCAATGCGCCGCGTCTCGCTCCGCTGATCACCGCGATCGGCGTGTCGATCCTGCTGCAGACCTTCGCCATGATGATTTGGGGGCGCAGCCCAATCCCCTTCCCGCAGGTGATGCCGTCCGAACCCTTCACCATCGGCGGTGCGTTGATTTCGCCGACGCAGGTGATGCTGCTTGTCCTTGCCACCGCCGCGATGATCGGTCTGGTGCTGCTCGTTGAACGTACCCGCATGGGACGTGCGATGCGCGCCACCGCAGAGAATCCGCGTGTTGCCGGCCTCATGGGAGTCGACGCCAACAAGGTCATCGTCATGACCTTCGCAATCGGTGCAGCGCTGGCTGCGGTCGCTGGTGTGATGTGGGGCGCCAACTATTCTTCCGCACAGTTCGCGATGGGCTTCGTGCCCGGCCTGAAGGCATTCTCCGCGGCCGTGCTCGGCGGTATCGGCAACATCTACGGCGCGATGGTCGGCGGCATCCTGCTCGGCCTGATCGAAAGCCTTGGCGCAGGGTACATCGGCGACCTGACCGGCGGCTTCCTCGGCAGCCACTATCAGGACATCTTTGCATTTATCGTGCTTATCATCGTACTCACATTGCGTCCGTCCGGCATCATGGGTGAACGTGTTGCGGACCGTGCGTAAAGGAGAGCTTCATGTCAACACTATTCGACGTTAAACAGAATCCGCGCAAGGCATTCACGAGCTTTGCGATCCTGGGTGTCGTGCTGCTTGCATTCCCGTTCATTGCCTCGAACTTTGGCAATTCCTGGGTGCGCATCATGGATCTGGCGCTGCTGTACATCATGCTGGCGCTCGGCCTGAACATCGTGGTCGGCATGGCCGGCCTGCTGGACCTCGGCTACATCGCGTTCTACGCACTGGGCGCCTACATGACCGGCCTTCTGGCATCCCCGCAGTTTGCGACGGTGCTGGAGTCCTTCGTCAACCAGTATCCGGCAATCGGTGACGCGCTGATTTGGATCGTGGGGGAAGAGGCCGCGAAGAACGGCATCCATCTCTCGGTCTGGCTGATCGTACCGCTGGGCGCTGCCCTGGCAGCCTTCTTCGGCGCATTGCTCGGTGCACCGACCTTGAAGCTGCGCGGCGACTACCTTGCCATCGTGACTCTCGGTTTCGGCGAGATCATCCGTATCTTCATGAACAACCTGAATGCGCCGGTCAACATCACCAACGGTCCGCAGGGGATCAACATGATCGACCCGATCCGCATCTTCGGCGTATCGCTCGCCGGCGAGCCGGGATCGAACGCCACAGTGCAGTTTCTCGGCTTCTCCATGCCGTCCGTGAACGCGTACTATTTCCTGTTCCTGGCACTGTGCGGCGCGATTATCTTCATTTCCATCCGCCTGACGCATTCCCGCCTGGGCCGCGCATTCGTCGCCATCCGTGAAGACGAAATTGCAGCCAAGGCAATGGGCATCAATACCCGTAATGTCAAGCTGCTCGCGTTTGGCATGGGCGCTTCCTTCGGCGGTGTCGCAGGTGCAATGTTCGCCTCCTTCCAGGGCTTCATCTCGCCGGAATCGTTCTCGCTGATGGAATCGATTGCCGTGCTGGCCATGGTGGTGCTGGGTGGTATCGGCCACATCCCTGGCGTTGTTCTCGGCGGCGTCATCCTCGCTGCATTGCCGGAAGTCCTGCGTCACGTTGTCGAGCCGCTGCAGCGCAAGCTGTTCGGCACCGTGCTGATCGACGCCGAAGTGCTGCGCCAGCTGCTGTATGGCCTGGCCATGGTCGTGATCATGCTGTACCGCCCGGCCGGCCTGTGGCCGTCGCCGCAGCACGAAGACCGCATGGACGCGAATGCCAAGAAGCGTCACGACGAAAAAGAACCGGCGGCGCTGGCTGCATAAGGAACTTTCATGAGCGAACAAACCATTCTGAATATCGCAGGTGTCAATAAGCGCTTCGGCGGCCTGCAGGCGCTGTCCGACGTCAGCGTCAAGATCATGCGCGGCCAGATTTACGGCCTGATTGGCCCGAACGGCGCGGGCAAGACGACGTTTTTCAACGTGATTACCGGCCTGTACCAGCCGGACACCGGCAGCTTCGAGCTCGCAGGCAAGCCGTACTCGCCCTCCGCGCCGCACGAAGTGGCCAAGGCGGGCATCGCGCGTACCTTCCAGAACATCCGCCTGTTCGGCGAGATGTCCGCGCTGGAAAACGTGATGGTCGGCCGCCACGTCCGTACCAAGCAGGGCGTGCTCGGTGCCGTGCTGCATCACAAGGCAGCACGTGAAGAAGAAGCGTCAATTCGTCGCCGCGCCATGGAACTGCTGGACTTCGTCGGCATCGCGCAATTTGCGCACCGTACCTCCAGGCATCTCTCCTACGGCGACCAGCGTCGCCTGGAAATTGCGCGCGCCCTGGCGACCGAACCGCAACTGCTGGCACTGGACGAGCCCGCCGCAGGCATGAACGCGACCGAAAAACTCGCCCTGCGCGAGCTGCTGGTCAAGATCAAGGCGGAAGGCAAGACGATCCTGCTGATCGAACACGACGTGAAACTGGTGATGGGACTCTGCGACCGCCTCACGGTTCTGGATTACGGCAAACCGATTGCGGAAGGCGCACCGGCCGAGGTGCAAAAGAACCCGGCCGTGATCGAGGCATACTTGGGAGGGTCTCACTAATGAGCGAAAACATTCTGAAGATCAGCGGCCTGAAGATCGCCTACGGCGGCATCCAGGCAGTCAAGGGCGTCGATCTCGAAGTCAACAAGGGCGAGCTCGTCACGCTGATCGGCGCTAACGGTGCAGGCAAGACCACGACCCTCAAGGCCATCACCGGCACGCTGCCGGGCTGCAAGGTCGAAGGACAGATCCACTACTCCGGCAGCCAGATCCAGGGCACCAAGTCCTTCGAACTGGTGAAGAACAAGCTGGCGATGGTGCCGGAAGGCCGCGGCGTGTTCACGCGCATGACCATCCTGGAAAACCTGATGATGGGCGCCTATATCCGCGACGACAAGGACGGCATCCAGGCCGACATCGACAAGTGGTTCGGCGTGTTCCCGCGCTTGAAGGAGCGTTCCGCACAGCTCGCCGGCACGCTGTCCGGTGGTGAGCAGCAGATGCTGGCCATGGCCCGCGCGCTGATGAGCCATCCGAAGCTGCTGCTGCTGGACGAGCCGTCTATGGGCCTGTCGCCAATCATGGTCGAGAAGATTTTCGAAGTCGTGCGCAACGTTTCAGCGCAGGGCGTGACCATCCTGTTGGTCGAGCAGAACGCGAAGCTCGCGCTGCAGGCGGCGCACCGCGGCTACGTGATGGACTCCGGCCTCATCACCATGACCGGCAACGCCAAGGATATGCTCGACGATCCGAAGGTGCGCGAGGCATACCTCGGCGAAGGCTGATGTAAAGCATCGAATCCGCGTCATCGAAACCGCCTTGCTCGCTCGTTCGACAAGGCGGTTTTGTTTTGGAGAGCATGCGCAGGCAAGCGATTTTCCCCGATGGCATAATCAGAAAATAACAAGGAGCCCATCATGCAATTTGTCATTCCCCAGCTTAGCGTTGCCACTGTTCCCGTTGCCGGCAGCGATGCCGTTTTTCCCGTTCATCGCATCTACTGCGTTGGCCGTAATTACGTCGAGCATGCGAAGGAAATGGGCGGCACCGGAAGGGAAGCACCGTTCTTTTTCATGAAGCCCGCAGACGCGGTTTTGCCTGTCCCGCACGGCTCCGTCGGCGAGATGCCCTATCCGCCAATGACCGGCGACTTGCATCATGAAATCGAACTGGTTGTTGCGATCGGCAAAGGCGGCAAGAATATCGCCGCAGCGGATGCCTTGCAGCACGTCTGGGGCTACGCAGTCGGCCTCGACATGACGCGCCGCGACCTTCAAGGCGAAGCGAAGAAGCTCGGTCGTCCCTGGTGTACCGGCAAGGGTTTCGACTTCTCGGCTCCCATCGCGCCGATTCATTCGGTATCCGAGACCGGGCATTACACGAAGGGCGAGATCCGTCTCGATGTAAACGGCGCAGGCCGCCAGAAGAGCGACGTCGAAAAGCTGATCTGGAATGTTGCCGAGACGATCGAACACCTGTCGAAGTTCTATGAGCTGCGTCCCGGCGACCTCATCTTCACAGGAACACCGGAAGGTGTCGCCGCGGTGAAGCAGGGTGACCTCCTGGAAGGCGCGATTGCCGGCCTGGGCGAACTGAAGGTCCGCATCGTTTGAATCGACGGCAACCGGAGCAGGAGGCTACGGCATGAAACTGTACAGCTACTTCCGCAGTTCCGCGTCCTATCGCGTGCGCATCGCTCTGAACCTGAAGGGACTGCCTTATGAGGTGGTTCCCGTTCACCTGCTGCGCAACGGCGGGGAGCAATTCAGTCCGGAGTACAGGAAGCTGAATCCGGATGCGCTCGTGCCGGCACTGGTGGACGAGGTCGATGGCGAGGAGAGGGCTCTCACCCAATCGCTTGCCATCATCGAGTATCTCGACGAGAGGCATCCGTCACCGCCGCTGCTTCCGCACGACCCGCTCGACCGGGCACATGTGCGCGGCATCGCGCTCTCGATCGCCTGCGATATCCATCCGATCAATAATCTACGCGTACTGCGCTATCTCGTTCGCAACCTGAAGGTCAGCGAGGATGACAAAAACGCCTGGTATCGGCACTGGTGCGAGCAAGGGCTAGCGGCGTTGGAAACGACGCTGTCGCGGGACAATCGCACTGGCCGCTTCTGCTATGGCGACACGCCAACCCTTGCGGATTGCTGCCTTGTCCCGCAGATTGCGAATGCGCAGCGATTGAATTGCGACCTGTCTTCGATGCCGACGGTCATGCGGATCAATGAAGCTTGCCTCGCAATGGAAGCGTTCGCGAACGCGGCGCCGGCGAAGCAGCCGGACGCCGAGTAGTCGTACTCACGGGAGGGGCGGTGCCTTGGCATGCCGCCCCTGATGATCAGCCCGCCTTGTACGCGATGACAGCCTGGCGCTGCTCGCCGAGACCATCGATTCCAAGCACGACTTCATCGCCGCGTTTCAGGAACTGCTGCGGCTTCATGCCCATGCCCACGCCCGGCGGTGTGCCGGTCGTGACGATGTCGCCGGGCATGAGCGTCATGAAACGGCTGACGTAGCTGACGATCTTCGCGACAGAAAAAATCATGGTCCGCGTATTGCCCGACTGAACGCGCTTGCCGTTCAGGTCCAGCCAAAGTTCCAGGCGTTGCGGGTTCGGCACCTCATCGCGCGTCACCAGCGACGGGCCTACGGGGCCGAAGGTGTCGCATCCCTTGCCCTTGTCCCATTGTGAACCGCGCTCCAGCTGGTACTCGCGTTCGGAGACATCGTTCACAACGCAATAGCCTGCCACATGCGAAAGCGCCTCCTTCTCGGTGACGGAGCGCGCAGTGGTGCCGATCACGACACCGAGTTCGACTTCCCAGTCGGTCTTCTTCGAGCCTTTGGGCAGCATGATGTCATCGTCGGGGCCGGACAGGCATGAGGTAGCCTTCATGAAGACGATTGGCTCCTTTGGAATCGGCATACCCGCCTCCTGGGCGTGGTCGGAGTAGTTCAAGCCGATGCCGATGAATTTGCCCACACCCGCAACGGGTACACCGCGACGCGGGTTGCCGCGCACGATTGGCAACGACTCTGGCTTGATCTTCGCAATCCGGGCGAGCGCTTTGTCAGAGAGCTGTTCCGGCCCGATGTCATTGATCACGCCGGACAGGTCGCGCAGCCGGCCCTGCTCGTCGATCAATCCCGGTTTTTCCTTGCCAATGCGGCCGTAGCGCGCCAATTTCATGCAATCTCCTTGTGTGGTTTCCGATGGGAACGGGGTGGACATTGCAATATAGGGGCTGCACGCATGCTTGTCCATGATGCCGCATCGCGGTCGTCCCATCGTGCGGAGTGCATCACAGCCCTGTGCCGCTGACACGCTTGGCCTCAGAAAGATCGTCGTACAGGTGCGCCTTGGCTTCGTTGCTGTCGTCCCCGAATTGCGGATCCTGCATGCGTCGGCAACGAGCAATCGTCGCGCGGAATAAGGCTTGTGCTTCCCTTTCCAGTGCGCGGTATTGCGTATGCGAAGAAGCATCCCTGGTCACCTGCATCGTCTCTAGATTGCTGTCGTCGTTCCGCTCGACCTGGCCAAGTATGCTGGAAAGGCAAATGGCACCCAAGGCGAGCGATACCAGCATTTTCCGTAAGCGAATCACCGCTCTCCTCCTGCAGGCGGGAACGGTTGTCGGGGGAATGCAGCGCAAGGGGAGGGGCAATGGCCAGCGGAGCTGGTCATCGCGATCGGCGTCCTGGAGCATCGCCCGCGGACGCCGGTCTCAGTGTGGACGAGGCGTGCCTACAGCACCAGGAATACCAGCGACAAACCTGCCAGCATGGCGCCTTCCATCAGCATGACCAGGAACGGGATTTTCATCTTCGACCTCCTTACGAGAAGCAGCCCGATCGCTCGATGGCTTCTTCTCAGCGATTTAGGCCGGCCCGCTCGCGCAAAGTTTCGGGTTCCAGGTGCTCGTTGATCCGCACGTGCCCGTTACGTGCCTTGAATTTCGTCAATATGAAAAATCCAAGCAAAATCATGGACGTGCGCTGCCCAGAGGACACTTGTCCACAGAGTTGGCCACAGTTTATGTGAGTAACAAGGCCTAGCGCGGAGCGGGCGGAATGATGAGCTTGCCAAGGAGGTTGAGGCGCTTCGAGACTTCGGAAACGCTTTCCGGGATATCCGGGTTCTCGGTTGTTTCCGCAGAGGTGGACTCAAGCGGCTCCTCACTCGACAGAGCGGGGGAGACGGGATTCTGGTTGGGTATCGTCGGCATGTGTAACTCTGTTGAAAGTGAATAGAGTCATCTTACTGCCGAGGGCTGGTCGCGCCTTGAGCTTGGTCATTGGGGACCAAGAGGTGTCACAGCGTGTAACGAGGTCTAGCGGCTCCAGACCGTTCCCGACCAGCCAGGTCCTCCCACCTGTGACCCGGCGGCATTGCCGGAGCGGAGCCGATGGCGCGGGCCGTGGCCGTGCGGAGACCGGCGAAAACTCGGGCCGGACTGGATGTGCATGTTGAACGACGGCGCGGGAGTAACGTAGACCGGCGGAGCGACATACACGGGAGGTGCAACATACACGGGTACCGGAGCGGGAACAGCGTAGTAGGCGGGCGGTGTGGAATAGTAGGTCACCGGCCCGTGGCTGTATTCAGTTGCCGCCACACGGTATTCCGGCTGCGATTCATAGGTCGCGCAACCCGCCAGCAGGGCGGCGACAGCGAGGGTGGATGGTGCAAGCAGTCTGGTCATGGTACGGATTCTCCCGAGTTTGATTATAGGAAGCCCCGGCGACCGGTCGGCGGAAGTTACCGATCGTTACACTTTCGGCATGCGGCAAGGGAGGAAGCGGTGTGAAGCAAGGAAAATTGGTCCCGCCGACAGGAATCGAACCTGTATCTAGCGCTTAGGAGGCACTCGTTCTATCCATTGAACTACGGCGAGACGCTTGACCGGCTGCATTGCAGCCAAGGCAGGATTATAGCCGAGACGGCAGCTGCAAACGATCTTTCCAACATCGCGAGCCGGTACAATGCATGCTTCTTCTCTCATTTCGGCTCTCCAGGCCTTCGTGGCAGCCGGCAACCACCTTATCTATGGCAGTCATTTCCCTTACCAATGCCCAGCTCGCCTTCGGGCATGTCGCCCTGCTTGACCATGCGGAATTTTCCCTCGAAGCCGGCGAACGCGTCGGACTGATTGGGCGCAACGGCACCGGCAAGTCGTCGCTCCTGAAGATCATTGGCGGCGCATCGAAGCTCGACGACGGCTTGCTCGTCATGCAGCAGGGGATCAAGATCGCTTACGTCGAACAGGAACCTGCATTCGAGCAAGGCGCGAGCGTTTTCGACGCCGTTGCCGCCGGAATGGGGGGTACGCAGCAGCTGCTCGACGAATACAACGACCTGACAGCCCGGCTTGGTGGCCATGAAGACGATGCACTCATGGAACGAATGCATGCGTTGCAGGCGAAACTCGATGCAGCCGACGCGTGGAATTTAGGCAACCGCGTGGAGACGATCCTCGCGCGGCTGAGTCTCGACAAGAATGCACTCATAGGAACGCTGTCCGGAGGTACACAGAAGCGGGTCGCACTCGCGCGCGCACTGGTCGGTGCGCCCGACGTGCTGCTGCTGGACGAGCCGACCAACCACCTCGATTTCAATTCCATCATCTGGCTGGAAGCCTTGCTGCGCGAGTACAAGGGCAGCATCCTGTTCATCACGCACGACCGCTCCTTCCTCGATAACGTCGCGACCCGCATTGTGGAGCTCGACCGCGGCCGGCTGCTTTCCTTCCCCGGAAATTTCAGCACCTACCAGGCCCGCAAGGCTGAGCTGCTGGAGATTGAGGCGGTCGAGAACGCCAAGTTCGACAAGTTCCTTGCACAGGAGGAGGTGTGGATACGCAAAGGTGTCGAGGCGCGGCGTACCCGTAATGAGGGGCGCGTGCGCCGTCTTGAAGAGTTGCGCCTCAGGCGGAGCGCTCGCCGGGACCAGCAGGGACAGGTGCGGCTGGATGTGTCGGAAGGAGAACGCTCCGGGAAGATCGTCGCCGAGCTGACCGATATTCACAAACGTTACGGCGACAAGATCATTGTGCGCGATTTCAGTGCCACCATCCTTCGCGGCGACAAGGTCGGCCTGATCGGTCCGAATGGCGCGGGCAAGACCACGCTGCTCAAGCTGATCCTCGGTGAGGAGGCGCCGGATGCAGGAACGGTCCGCCAGGGGGCGCGGCTGCAGGTTGCCTACTTCGACCAGATGCGCACCCAATTGAACGAAGAGGCCAGTCTCGCCGACACCATTTCACCAGGCAGCGACTGGGTGGAAATCAACGGACAGCGCAAGCATGTGATGAGTTACCTGGGCGATTTCCTATTCGCGCCCGAGCGAGCGCGCTCCCCGGTGAAGTCGCTCTCCGGCGGTGAACGCAACAGACTGCTTCTCGCGCGCCTGTTTGCCCGTCCGGCCAACGCCCTTGTGCTGGACGAACCGACCAACGACCTCGACATCGATACGCTGGAACTGCTCGAGGAATTGCTGGAGGACTACAGCGGTACGGTGTTCCTCGTCAGCCATGACCGCATGTTCCTCGACAACGTGGTCACGCAGGTCATCGTCGCGGAAGGCGACGGCCTTTGGCGCGAATATGTTGGCGGCTATACCGACTGGGAGCGTGTGCGCGCTGCGAATCAGCAGGCACCCCAGGCGAAGCCGTCAGCGAAACTTGAAAGCAAGCCTGCGGAAAAACCGGCCGCGCAGAAGCCGAAGAAGCTGAGCTACAAGGAGCAGCGCGAACTGGAAACGCTGCCGGCCTTGATCGCCGGCCTTGAGGCCGAGCAGAAAACGATTTCTGACCAGCTTGCGGATCCCGAGCTGTATCGCCAGCGGCCCGACGAGGTGCAAAAGCTGAATGCGCGCTTCGCCGAGATCGACGAGCTGCTGATGGAAAACCTCGAAAAGTGGGAAGCGATCGAGGCGAAGGCGAAAGGCTGAAGCCGCTTCAATTCATGCGCCGGCAGGCTTCGCGCAGTTCCGGAAGCTTGCCCCGCAGTACGTCTGCATCCGGCGCGTAGGGGCGTTCCTCGAGATACGCCTCGATGTCGGCCAGCGCCGCCTGTGGGCACTCCAGGTTCGCATAGGCGAGTCCGCGGTCGCGCCGTTCGGTTATTTCGTCCGGAAGCAGGATGAGCAGGCGTTGCTGCACGCCCAGAACCCGTTGCCAGCGCATATGCTCGACGAACAGGGCCTTCAGGTTGCGCAGCATGCGCACGAGGATTTCCCGCGGGTGCGCCGCATGCAGGTAGTAGGACAACGGAATCGCGCCCGGATAGCTGTGCTGCTCGAAGTAGGGTTCGAGCCGCTCCTCGAGTTCCTCGCGCGACAGGCTCACGCCGTTGAACGGATCCAGAACGATGTCGCCCGACTGGATTGACAGCTTCATCAGGAAGTGGCCTGGGAAGGAGATGCCTTTCACATCCAGTCCGATCTGCTGAGCCAGCTCCATGTACAGGACCGCGAGCGAAATCGGAATGCCGCGCCGCGTGCTGATGACGCGATGCAGGTAGCTGTTGTCCGGGTCGTAATAATCATTCACGTTCCCGGCAAAGCCGAGTTCGCGATAGAAAAAGTGATTAAGCATGCGCAGCTTCTGCACGCTCGAGGCGTCAGGAGCGAGGCGTCGCTGGAGCCTGGCCGCCAGTTGGTCAACTTCGGCTTGTGTGGCCGCCAGGTCGAGTTGCGGATCGACGTCCTGTGCGATGGCGAGGGCCGCTTCGAACAGTGGAATCGATTCGTCCTCCTGCACGAGCGACGCGAAGTAATCGAGGGATTTGATCACCATACAATGACCATCATAAACCATGCCGCAGCCAATAAAAGGGCGGCAGGGAAAAGCCGGGGATAAATTTGGCCGCCGGGAACTTCTTCAGGCCTCGACCCGCTTGAAGTCGCGGAAGCGGAATCCCATGGCAATCAGGGCGCCGAAATAGGTAACGCCGCAGGCAAACATGACCAGCGTCAGTGCGCCGACACGCTGCAGCGGCCGGTCCTGCATGCCGATCCAGTCGAAATGCCCCGCAGTCCAGAGCGCGACGCCGGCGAGCAGGAATAGTGCCCCCGCGAGTTTCACCAGGAAAAGTCCCCATCCCGGCAGGGCTTCATAAATACCTTTCCGGCGCAGGCCCCAATACAGGAAGGCAGCATTCAGGCAAGCGCCGACACCCACCGAGAGCGCCAGGCCCGCGTGGGCGATCCAGGGGACGAACAACAGGTTCATCAACTGTGTCGCGATCAACACGCCGATGCCGATCTTGACCGGGGTGCGAATATCCTGCTTCGCATAGAAACCCGGTGCCAGGATCTTGACGACGATCAGGCCGATCAGGCCCACGCCATAAGCGATTAGCGCCCGGCCGGTCATCGTCACTGCCTGCGGATCGAACTTTCCATAATGGAAGAGGGTCGTAGTAAGCGGTTCGGACAAGGTCAGCAGCCCGACTGCCGAAGGCAGGGCAAGCAGAAAGGTCAGCCGCAATCCCCAGTCGAGGAGGGAGGCGTATTCGGTGTGATTGCCTTCTGAATTTGCCTTCGACAGGCTCGGCAACAGGATCGTCCCCAGGGCAACGCCGAGCAAGGCGGTCGGGAACTCCATCAGGCGGTCGGCATAGGAGAGCCAAGAGACGCTGCCGTTCTCCAGCCGCGAGGCAATATTGGTGTTGATGATGACGCTGATCTGCGCGACCGAGACGGCGAGGATGGCGGGCACCATCTGCTTCAGGACGCGTCGGACGCCTGCATCGGACAGTGCACCCTTCACATTGATGCCGACGCGCGGCAACATGCCGATCTTGCGCAAGGCCGGAACCTGGATCGCGACCTGCAGGATGCCGCCCACCACGACTGCGAACGCCAGTGCATAGACCGGCTGCTCCATGTACGGCGCAACCAGTAGTGACGCGGCGATAAAGGATAGGTTGAGCAGCACGGGCGTGAATGCAGGGACCCGGAACTGCCGCCAGGTATTCAGGATGCCTCCGGCCAGCGCGACGAAGGCCATGAATCCGATGTACGGGAACATGATGCGCGTCATGACGACGGAGGACGCAAACGCATCCGGGTCGGATTTCAGGCCCGTGGCGATCAAATAAACGATGACCGGCGCGCCCGCGATGCCGAGCAGGCAGGTCAGGACCAGCGCCCAGACCAGCACCGTGGCGACATGGTCGGCGAGATCCTTGGTTGCGGCTTCTCCCTTCTGGTTCTTGTACTCCGCAAGAATGGGCACGAATGCCTGCGAAAATGCACCCTCGGCGAACAGCCGGCGCAACAGGTTGGGGATGCGGAAGGCGACGAAAAAGGCGTCGGTGTAGGCGGAGGCGCCGAAGGCGCGGGCGATCAGGAGCTCGCGCAGCAGCCCGGTTATCCGCGACAGCATGGTCATGCCGGAGACGGTCGCCAGCGTTTTGTGGAGTTTCATGGGCCGCAATTATAGCCGCTCGCCATCTCCCGGCCGGGCAGCATCGGCGCCGATTTGCGCCAGCGCAGTGAGGGCACGGCGGGCATTTCATGCAAAAATGCGCCAAACCACTGAATCCATTGCCCATTTCCCAAAAAGGACGTTATAATCCTCAGCTTTACAGAATTTCGTATCGCATCCCGCGAACGCAGCCCGATTTCGATTTAGGAAACATACATGGCAAATACCGCACAGGCGCGCAAGCGTGCTCGTCAAGCAGTCAAGCAAAACGCTCACAACTCCAGCCAGCGTTCCACGCTGCGCACCGCCATCAAGGCTGTTCGCAAGGCGATTGGTGCAGGCGACAAGGCCGCAGCCGCGCAAGTATTCCAGGCTTCCGTTTCGACGATCGACCGTATCGCCGACAAGAAGATCATCCACAAGAACAAGGCAGCTCGCCACAAGAGCCGTCTGGCCGCTGCCCTGAAGGCACTCGCAGCCTAAGTTCGAGCGTGACCGCCGCGCCAGTCGCGGTGGCAGCACGGAACAAAAAAACCCGCAAAGCTTCGGCTTCGCGGGTTTTTGTCGTTTCTGTGGTTTATTGCTCAGGCTAGCGCGGCAAGCCCTCGATGGTCGCGCCCGGCTTGATGTTCTTCTGCCGGAACCATCCCAGGTTCATTTCCAGCGCGTAGTGAACCGGCTTCTTCGCGCAATGCGAGGTCGTCGTCTGCGGTTGCATGTCCTCAATGTTGACAATTCTTCCATGCTCGTCGAGGAATGCAACGGACAGCGGGATGAGGGTGTTCTTCATCCACATGCATACGGAAGCCGGCGCGTGGAACAGGAAGACCATGCCTTCGTTCGGTCCCATCTTCTCCCGGTACATCAATCCTTGCTGCCGTTCCGCATCGGTAGATGCCACTTCGGCCCGAATGACATGCATGCCTGCGGTGAGTGAAACAACGGGAAACTTCATGGGTTGCTGAGCGGCAGCAAACGGACTAGCAACAGCCAGCAGCAGGAAAATCGAGGAAATCAGGGGACGAAGGGTCATGAGCGCGTTGAAGAGGTATTGAAGCGGAAAGCATAAAACAAAAAAGGCAGGACGCGCCTGCCTCTCTTGCAATACGTGCGCCGATTATTTGGCGGCGGCTGCCTTCTTGGCCTTCTTGGCTTTCTTCACCTTTTTAGCTTTCGGCGCCGAAGCGTCAGAGGCGGCAGCCGGGGCGGCAGCGG
Organism: Noviherbaspirillum sp.; assembly: GCA_035626875.1. Lineage (GTDB taxonomy): Bacteria > Pseudomonadota > Gammaproteobacteria > Burkholderiales > Burkholderiaceae_D > Noviherbaspirillum. Next base: position 51,968 of record DASPMV010000053.1, read on the forward strand.
GCGTCGCAGGCGTGGCCGGGGTGGCAGGAGCGGCAGCGTGGCTGGCAGCGAAGGAAGCGGAGGCGAACAAACCAGCAACGAGAGCAGCGATCAGTTTCTTCATGTTTTATCCTTCATGTAGGTTATAGAAAACCATGATTCTTGCGAATCAATCGGATTAACGGCCCATGTCATGAATGGTTGACAGGAAAGTTTCAAAAGGGATAGCCGTGTAGTGTCGCCGGGGGCGTAATAATTACCGGGCCGTCAATGGTATTGCTATGATCCAGACTTTTGCGCGGCCCCCGACCCGCAATCGCTACCCGAATCCCATGAATCCACGCCTTTTCACAGCGCTGCTCGCGCTGTCGTCCTGGACGACGCTCGCCGACGCCGTCCCTTATCTGCCAAAGTCGGACGAGCACGTGCTGGAACGGCTGCCATTCAAGCCTAACGACCCCGTCGCACGCGAACTGTCGCAACTTCGCGCAACCCTGCGGCGTGACCCGCACAACCTCGAGGCCGCGGTTACCCTCGCCAACCGGTACTACGGGATGGTGGGCGAGGAGGGCGATCCGCGCTATCTCGGTTACGCGCAGGCCGCGCTGGCTCCATGGTGGGACTTGCCGGCGCCGCCAGTCGCCGTGCAAGTGCTTCGGGCCAGCATCCGCCAGTATCGCCATGATTTTGCCGGCGCGGTCGATGACCTTGGCCAGGTGCTGGAACGCGATCCGCGCAATGTTCGTGCGCTGGCTTTGCGGGCGGTCATCCACATTGTCCAGGCCCGCTATGCGCAAGCGCGCATTGACTGCCAGGCTTTGCGTGAAGCCGGCAGTCCCCTGGTCGGGTTCGGCTGCGAGTCGATGGTCGACGGCTTGACCGGCAAGGCAGTGCCGGCGCACGCGGCTTTAAATACGGCAGTGAGGCGGAGTGTCGATATCGCGCCGCATGACATGCTGTGGCTGCAGATTCGTCTTGCGGAGCTGGCGCAGCGCCACGGACGCGATGACGTGGCCGAATCCCACTTCAGGCAGGCGATGGCGCTTGGAATCCCCGATACCTTCCTGCTTGCCGCATATTCCGATCTCTTGCTCGACAAGAAGCGTTACCCCGAAGTGGTTGCGCTGCTCAGGGACAAGGCGCGTTCCGACGTGCTCCTGCTGCGGTTGGTCCTCGCCGAGCGGGCACTGGCCCTGCCGACGGCGAAGGAGCGCCAGGCGGTACTGGCAGCGCGTTACGCGGCGTCGCAGATGCGTGGAGAAACCGTCCACCAGCAGGAAGAGGCGCGCTTCGAGCTCGAGATCAGGAACGATGCGAAGAAGGCGCTGGCGCTTGCACAGGAAAACTGGAAAGTGCAGCGCGAGCCAAGGGATGCACGGATCTTCCTTGAAGCGGCCCGCGCGATGAAGGATCCCATCTCTGCGCAGCCCGTGCTGCAGTGGCTGGAGGAAAGCGGAATTGAAGACGCTTATTTGATAGACCTCGGTCGCCAGCTGAAGGGAATGCGCAAATGATTGCGCGTCTGCTTCTGCAGATTGCTTTCCTGTTTGTTGTCCTGCCGGCCCACGCGCACAAGCCGAGCGACAGTTACCTCACGCTTTCAGTGGACGGAGCAGTCGTAGAGGGACAATGGGACATTGCCCTGCGCGACCTGGATTTCGCCATCGGCCTCGATGCCAACGGCGATGCCGAAATTACCTGGGGAGAGGTGCGGGCGAAACATGCCGACATTACGGCGTACGCCTTGCCGCGCCTCGCCATATCGAACCTCGGAAAGCCGTGCCCGACGATGGCGACCGACCACCTGATCGACGATCATACCGACGGCGCATACGCAGTCCTTCGCTTTCGGGCGGAGTGCAGCGAAGTATCCGGCAACCTGCAGGTGCGCTACGGATTGTTCTTCGATCTGGATCCGCAACACAAGGGGCTGCTGCGCCTCGAATACGGGGGCAACTCCAGTAGCGCCATCTTCAGTCCCGAGAAGGCAATCCAGGATTTCAGCCTGGCCGCGCCAAGCAAATGGACGCAGTTCCTGGACTACCTGCGCGAGGGTGTCTGGCATATCTGGATCGGTTTCGACCATATCCTGTTCCTGCTCGCGCTGTTGCTGCCTGCTGTCGCGCTGCGCGTGCGCCAGCGATGGGAGGCGGTGGATGCCTTCCGTCCGGCGTTCTGGAACGTATTCAAGATCGTCACGTCGTTTACCGTCGCTCATTCGATCACGCTGTCGCTGGCGACGCTCGGCGTTATTAGCCTGCCGTCACGCCTCGTCGAATCTGTGATCGCGGCATCGGTCGTTGTTGCCGCGCTCAACAACATCTTCCCCCTTTTCAGTGAGCGGCGGTGGGCAATGGCGTTTGCATTCGGCCTCGTGCATGGGTTCGGCTTTGCCACCGTCCTGGCCGATCTCGGCCTGCCCTCGGATGCGCTGATCCTTGCGCTGGTCGGCTTTAATGTCGGCGTCGAGCTCGGGCAGCTGGCCATCGTGGCGGCGTTCCTGCCGCTCGCCTATGTCTTGCGCCGCACGGTGCTCTACCGGCGGCTGGTGCTAGTCGGCGGCTCCTTGCTGATTGCCCTGCTGGCGGGCGCCTGGTTTGTCGAGCGCGCATTCGACATGAAACTGCTGCCGTTCTAATCGAGCTCGGAGGGCGAAACTTCACGTGTCTCGCCGGGCCACACCGGATGCGTGGCCAGTGAAAACGGGCCGATTGCAATCCGCACCAGCCGCAACGTCGGCAGTCCGACTGCCGCGGTCATACGGCGGACCTGCCTGTTTTTTCCCTCGGACAGGATGATCGCGAGCCAGCTCGTCGGCTTGTTCTCCCGATGGCGGATCGGCGGATCTCGCTCCCACAGCCAGTCGGGCGTTTCGATCTCGCTCACCTTGCACGGCTGCGTTACGAAATCACCCAGGTCCAGCGGGGCGGCCAGCCGCCTGAGCGTCGTGGCATCCGGCGTCCCCTCCACCTGCACGATGTACGTCTTGGGCTGCTTGCTGTCGGGATGGCTGATGCGGTGCTGCAATTTTCCGTCGTTAGTCAGCAGGACCAGGCCTTCGCTGTCGGCATCGAGCCTGCCGGCGGGGTAAATGCCGGGGATATCGACATAGTCCGCCAGCGTCGGGCGTCCGGGATGGGGCGAGAATTGGCACATCACCTGAAACGGCTTGTTGAACAGAAAAAGTGCCATGCAATCTCGTAAAGGGTAATCGTGGTCAAGGAGGCCGTATTTTACGCTTTGAATGTGCCGGAATTTGGAGCTAATCTGGTAGGCGTCACAGCTGGACCCTCCCTTCGTAATTTCAGACGCGTTTCCGCTTGTCCGGAGGCGGGTTGACGTTTTTGCACGAATGTTGACGGAAGTAAAAACTATGGCATCCAGTAAAATACTAGTGCATAATACGAAATGTGGTCTTATGTCTTATATAAGACCGGTGCTTCGCTTTAAAACAAAAATTTAAAGTCAGGAACGGTCTTCCCTTTTCCTCCCCAACCCCCCGGAGCCTACGATGTATCAACATATCAAAGTGCCTGCCGACGGCAAAAAAATTACTGTCAATGCCGATTTCTCCCTGAACGTTCCCGACAATCCGATCATTCCCTACCTCGAAGGTGACGGCACGGGTGTGGACATCTCCCCGGTGATGATCAAGGTCGTTGACGCTGCAGTCGCAAAGGCATACGGCGGCAAGCGCAAGATCAGCTGGATGGAAATTTTCGCAGGCGAAAAGTCAACCAAGGTCTACGGCCCGGACGTGTGGCTGCCGGAAGAGACCCTGCAGGTACTGAAGGAATATGTTGTTTCGATCAAGGGCCCGCTGACCACTCCGGTCGGCGGCGGCATCCGTTCGCTGAACGTCGCGCTGCGCCAGGAACTCGACCTGTACGTCTGCCTGCGCCCCGTGCGCTACTTCAAGGGCGTGCCTTCGCCGGTGCGTGAGCCGGAGAAGACCGACATGGTCATCTTCCGCGAAAACTCCGAAGACATCTACGCCGGTATCGAATGGCAGGAAGGCTCCGACGGCGCCAAGAAGATCATCGACTTCCTGATCAAGGAAATGGGCGTCAAGAAGATCCGCTTCCCGGGCACTTCCGGCATCGGCGTCAAGCCGGTTTCGCGCGAAGGCACCGAGCGCCTGGTGCGCAAGGCGATCCAATACGCAATCGACAACGACAAGCCGTCCGTGACCATCGTCCACAAGGGCAACATCATGAAGTACACCGAAGGTGGCTTCCGTGACTGGGCCTACGCGTTGGCACAAAAGGAGTTCGGCGCAGAGCTGGTCGACGGCGGCCCGTGGTGCAAGTTCAAGAATCCGAAGACCGGCAAGGAAATCACGGTCAAGGATTCGATTGCTGACGCATTCCTGCAGCAGATCCTGCTGCGTCCGGCAGAGTACAGCGTGATCGCAACGCTGAACCTGAACGGCGACTATATTTCCGACGCGCTGGCCGCACAAGTCGGCGGCATCGGTATCGCTCCGGGCGCCAACTTGTCCGACTCCGTCGCAATGTTTGAAGCCACCCACGGCACCGCACCGAAGTACGCAGGCAAGGATTACGTGAACCCGGGTTCGCTGATCCTGTCCGCTGAAATGATGCTGCGTCACATGGGCTGGGTCGAGGCCGCCGATCTGATCATCTCCTCCATGGAGAAGTCGATCACCTCGAAGAAGGTGACCTACGACTTCGCCCGTCTGATGGATGGCGCAACCCAAGTCTCCTGCTCCGGCTTCGGCGAAGTGATGATCTCGAACATGTAATTCGAGCAGGGCAAGACAAGAAAGGCCGGAC
>DASPMV010000054.1:0-2311 GCA_035626875.1 Noviherbaspirillum sp.
CGGCCGGGTTCTGCGGCAGGCGGAACAGCGTGGACGGCGGCAGGCCGAGGGCTTCACGTGCCTTGGCGGTCAGGCCGCGGCCGATGATCAGGGGGATACGGCCACCAGCGCGGACTTCGTCGAAGATCACGTCGGACTTGACCTTGAATTCGGAGATGACTTCACCGTTCTTCAGTGCCTTGCCTTCGTACGGACGCAGTTCGATGACGTCGCCCATTTCCATCTTGTTGACGTCGAGTTCGATCGGCAGTGCGCCGGCATCTTCCATCGTGTTGTAGAAGATCGGAGCGATCTTGCCGCCGAGGCAGACGCCGCCGAAGCGCTTGTTGGGGATGAAGGGGATGTCTTCACCGGTGAACCACAGGACCGAGTTGGTCGCGGACTTGCGGGAAGAACCGGTGCCGACCACGTCGCCGACGTAGGCGACCAGGTTGCCCTTGGCCTTGAGCGCTTCCAGTTGCTTGATCGGGCCGACCTTGCCCGGTTCGTCGGGGTTGATGCCCGGGCGCGCGTTCTTCAGCATTGCCAGCGCGTGCATCGGGATGTCAGGACGGGTAGTCGCATCCGGAGCCGGCGACAGGTCGTCGGTGTTGGTTTCGCCGGAGACCTTGAACACGGTCAGGGTCATGCTTTGCGGGACTTCCGGACGCGAGGTGAACCACTCGGCGTCGGCCCAGGATTGCAGCACGGCCTTGGCGTTGGCGTTGCCCTTGTCGGCCAGTTCCTTGACGTCGTGGAAGTAGTCGAACATCAGCAGGGTCTTCTTCAGGCCTTCCGCAGCGACGCCGCCGACAGCTGCGTCACCGAGCAGGTCGATCAGCGGCTTGATGTTGAAACCGCCGAGCATCGTGCCCAGCAGCTTGGTAGCCAGTTCGCGCGACACCAGCGGGCTCTTCTCGGTGCCCTTGGCAACGGCTTCCAGGAACGCAGCCTTGACCTTGGCGGCATCGTCCACACCTGCGGGGACGCGATTGGTCAGCAGGTCGACGAGGAACTGCTCTTCGCCAGCCGGCGGGTTCTTCAGGAGTTCCACCAGATCCTTGGTCTGCGCCGCGGATAGCGGGAGCGGAGGAATGCCGAGGGCCGCCCGTTCGGCGACATGGTTACGGTACGCTGCTAGCATGTGTGTGCTCTTCCAGTTTGGTTATGAAAAAGATAAGGAAAAATCCCGACCTGCCTGTTCTGGCGTTATTGTACTCGAACAACTCTTCTATAAGACATAAGACTTAACAAGAAAGTCGGGAATTTTTTTGAAGGCGGCGCCATCCATTGCCATGCCGACAACATCCGTACGCCTGCGCGCAGGACACATTTGATTCGTGCCGAGCAGAAAGTTCTCAGCCGCCGCCGGCTTCTGAAGCCGAGACGGTCGAATAGTCTGAAGAAAATCGCGCAGCGGCGATTCGCGAGGACGCGCTACAGAACGCAGCGCGGAAGAAGAATGAATTACATGCCGGATGCCGCGACGCGTGTCGCCTGCAATCCCTTTTCGCGCACCGCTGCGCTGCCGAGCACCAGCCTCACGTCGGAGGCATCGGACGCTTTGCGCGACCGCGTATTGTTGACCAGTGCTGGCGGACGCGCAAACAGCTTGCTCAGGCGCTCGGCATCCTGTTCGAAACCGTCGCGGTACAGGATGACCGTACGGTTCTGCGCACCGGGCGTCATGTTCGTGGTTCTGGTCACGGTCACGCCGGATTTCTCCAGCTGGGAAGTAATGTCTTTGACAAACCCATCAACGCCGGTGCCGTCCGTGATTTCGATACGCATCGAGGCCGCTACCTGAGGTTCAGCCGCCGCCGGCTCGCTGGCCGTAACAGGCACGGCGACGGCCGGCCCGTCTGATGCCGGCGCCTGTGCAGTATCCTGAGGCGCAGCTGCCGCTTCCTGCGCTTCGAGCGTCACCCTAGCGACCGGAGCGATGCGCTGGAGAACAGTTGTACCCGCCGTGACGAAAACCGGCGCGTCCGGATCAGCCGCCCGCGTCACAGGTGCAGCAAGAACCTGTTCGGCCGGGACAGCTGCCGCCGCGATCGGAACGATCGCATTTACCGGAGGTGCAGCGGGCAAAACGAGCGGCTGGGTAGCAACATACCAGAGCAGCAGCCCAAAAGGTGCGAGCATGAGCAGCTCGAACGCTGTCCAGTTCTGTTTGGTACTCGCCGTTGCGGTCGTCGATTTCATGGTTACACCTGTTGTTGAAAACGTTCGGGCGGCCCGGTCGCCGAACAAACCGTTGAACCGCCTGCGCAGCAGGATACGGCCTGCCGCCGGCGTATAGCCGACACGGCGTGTCGCGATCAATCGGTCG
>DASPMV010000055.1:0-27985 GCA_035626875.1 Noviherbaspirillum sp.
CCGACGTTCATCATGATCTTCAGCGGCAGCGTCGGCAATTCGCCGCGCGACACTTCGGTCACTTCGGTTTCCAGAAGGCCGTCGTAGATCTTGCCTTCGTCACCCTCGGCGCAGGAGACTGTGACGAGCGTGCCGTCCTTCAGCATATCGGTGGCATTGCCGCAGCCGACAACCGCCGGAACGCCCAGTTCACGTGCAATGATCGCCGCGTGGCAGGTACGACCGCCACGGTTGGTGACGATCGCGGACGCGCGCTTCATTACCGGTTCCCAATTGGGGTCGGTCATGTCGGCCACCAGCACGTCGCCCGGCTGCACGCGTTCCATCTCGGACGGATCGTGAATCACACGGACGGGACCGGCACCGATCTTCTGGCCGATTGCGCGGCCGGAGGCGAGGACAGTGCCGCTACCCTTGAGCTTGAAGCGCTGCTGCGCGTCGGTGGCCTTCTGCTGCGACTTCACGGTTTCCGGACGTGCCTGCAGGATGTACAGCTTGCCGTCGCGGCCGTCCTTGCCCCACTCGATGTCCATCGGGCGGCCGTAGTGCCTTTCGATAATCACGGCGTACTTCGCCAGTTCGACGATTTCCTGGTCGTTCAGGGAATAGCGATTGCGCAGTTCGATCGGCACGTCGACGGTTCTCACCGAGCGGCCAGCCTTTGCCTCGCCCGTGAATTCCATCTTGATCAGCTTGGAGCCAATGTTGCGCCGGATGATCGGCATCTTGCCCTGCTCGAGCATGGGCTTGTGGACATAGAACTCGTCGGGATTGACGGCGCCCTGCACCACCGTTTCACCCAGGCCATAGCTGGAGGTGATGAAGACGACATCCTTGAAACCGGACTCGGTGTCGATAGTGAACATCACACCGGCGGCACCGACATCGGAACGGACCATACGCTGAACGCCTGCCGACAGTGCGACTTCGGCGTGCGTAAAGCCCTTGTGCACGCGATAGGAAATCGCGCGGTCGTTGTACAGGGATGCGAACACGTGCTTGATCGCCTCGAGCACGTTGTCGATGCCGACGACGTTCAGGAAGGTTTCCTGCTGGCCGGCGAACGACGCATCGGGGAGGTCTTCCGCCGTTGCGGACGAACGGACGGCAAACGACACCTCCGCCGCCGAGTCGGCGACGAGACGCTGGTAGAACTCGCGAATCTCCTGTTCCAGGCGTGGCTGGAACGGCGTGTCGATGATCCATTGACGGATCTCGGCGCCGGCTTGTGCGAGCGCGCGGACGTCATCAATGTTCAGCGAAGCGAGACGATCGGCAATGCGCTGTGCCAGCGACGTGCCGTTGCTGCCTGCATGTGAAAGGAAATCCCGGAATGCCTGCGCGGTGGTGGCAAAGCCGCCGGGAACGCGGACGCCCGCGCCAGCCAGCTGGCTGATCATTTCGCCGAGCGACGCGTTCTTGCCACCGACGGATTCGACATCCGTCATTCTCAGGTTTTCAAATGACGCTACGTACGTAGCCCCCTGGGTCGCCCCGGTAGATACTGCGTTGGACATTACTGCACCTATTTTGATGATGGAAAATCTGCATATGTGCCTTCGCCGCCACGCTCTTTTTGTTATTCTTCAGGGGCGCGATGTGTCATAAATTGCTCGTCATTCTACAGTGTGCTGCCGCAACTTGCCGGACACAATGTAGAACTTTTCATGCTTTATAGTTAAACAACATTATGCCAGACTTGCCTGCACACCTTTTGCCGCCTGCCGACCGCACGGTCTTCTTCGTTTCGGACGGAACCGGGATCACCGCGGAGACTTTCGGGCATTCGGTGCTCACTCAGTTCGAGCTGCGTTTCAAGCAGATCCGCCTGCCCTTCATCGATACGCTGGACAAGGCGTACGAAGCCGTGCGCGAGATCAATGAAGCGTTTGACCGCGACGGCAAGCGTCCGATCGTCTTTTCCACCCTGGTCAAATCCGAACTGTCTTCCGTCGTGCGCCAGTCCAAGGGCATGCACATGGACCTGATCCAGACCTTCGTGGAGCCGCTCGAGCAGGAGCTTGGCGTCAAGTCGACGCATACCATCGGGCGTAGCCACAACATTGCCGACTCCGAAGATTACAAAAACCGGATCGAGGCCATCAACTTTTCGCTGGCGCATGACGACGGTCAGTCCGACCAGAATCTCGCTGCCGCTGACGTCATCCTGGTTGGCGTTTCACGTTCCGGAAAAACGCCGACCAGCCTGTACCTTGCCATGCAGTACGGCATCAAGGCGGCGAACTATCCGTTGATCCCGGAAGATTTCGAGCGGGGGAAGCTGCCGAGCGGCCTCATGCCCTTCCGGAAGAAGCTGTTCGGGCTGTCGATCGCACCGGACCGGCTTTCTGAAGTTCGTAATGAACGCCGTCCGGGGAGCAAGTATGCGGCCCTGGAGAATTGCCGTTATGAAGTGAATGAGGCGGAGAAGATGATGCGCCGGGAGGGCATCCGCTGGATGTCTTCCACAGCAAAGTCGATCGAGGAAATCGCGACGATGATCCTGCAAGAGATCAAATCCGACAAACGCGCTTACTGAGCGCCGGTTCACCGCTCCGATGCGCCGCGCCGGACTTTCCGCGCGGCGCTTTTCTTTTCAGAAAATTAGCAAAATATCAATCAGATTTCGAAACCTTACACGAAACTTACATTCTCGTGCCGGATCGATTATAAAGAGAGTAAGGACGGCGGAGGAGACGAAAATGGATCTCGTATTGCTTGAGCTAGTTTGCTGGGCTGGCCTCTTGTTTTTCTTCTGGGCACTGAAGGAAGGCCTCAGCCATGTCGAATCGGATATCGAATCCATGGGACTGGTTCCCAACGGCAGGAACATGTTGGCTCAAAACGGCCCAATCCGCTTTGAGCGTCCGGAACGCGTTGAAGAGTTGATCGGCAGCTACCGCGACACGCAGATTTACCGGTATGCCGTCATCCACGGCCGCACCTATCAATTCGACCGTGTTTGCCCGCCGGATTCCGGTATGCCTCTGGATGCCGACGAGCGTTGCGTGGCTCCCGGCCTCGTTTATCAAGAGTGCAATCCGAATTGCCTGCCAGAGAAAAGCGTCGCCTGAAACACTAGGCGAGAGTGCGCTGCCTGACCTGCTCGAAAAGACAGACGGCTGCGCTTGCGGCAACATTGAGGGACTCCATCTGCCCCAGGTGCGGTATGGACACCGAATCCGTTGCCAGAGCGAGCAACTCCTCCGACACACCCTGCCCTTCATGGCCAAACAGCCACGCGACGGGCTTGGTGAGATCCATGTCATAGAGGCGCCGACTGGCGTGCGAACTGGTGGCGAGCACCGGGACGCTTGACGATCGGATCAGCGCAACGAGATCCACGTTTTCCGCAATCGTCAGGGTGAAGTGCGCCCCCATCCCTGCCCGCAAGACCTTTGGCGACCACGAAAAAACCGTTCCCTTGCTGCACAAGACATGCCGCACCCCCGCCGCCGCGGCCGAGCGAAGAATCGACCCCAGATTTCCCGGATCCTGGAGACCATCGAGAAGAACTGCGGATTCCGTCAGCACCGCCGGCGCACGAACCTGGGGCGTATCGACGATGAACATCAGGCCGATGCCGTGTTCCACCTGGCTGATCGACTGGTAGAGCGCTTCGGGCAGGCTGATGCAGTGGACCCGCGCCGCCTCGCACTCCTGCACAATGGCGGACACTTCCGGATTCGCCGTCGAACCCTCGCTCACCACGCAGAACGGCGGTTTCCCCACCTGCTCAAGGTAAGCCTGGCACAAATGAACGCCGTCCAGCAGAGACCGTCCTGCCTTGCGCCGGGCCTGCGAACTCGTTGCAAGCTGCTTGAGCTCCTTGTACAGGGCGTTGTCGCGGGAGGTGATCGCCTTCATTTGCCCTCCAGCAGCGCACGCACTGGTGCATACGACTTGCGGTGCACAGGCGAGACGCCATGCAGTTGCAAGCGCTCGAGGTGCAAGGCCGTCGGATAGCCCTTGTGCTGGTCGAAGGCATAGTGCGGAAACTGTTCATGCAGTTTCATGAGTGATGCGTCCCGCGCCGTCTTTGCAAGGATCGAAGCCGCAGAAATGGACGCCACCTTGTCGTCGCCCTTGACGATCGCTTCCGAGCGAATCGGCATGACCGGGCAACGGTTGCCGTCGATCAGGGCCAGTGTGGGCACGGGAGTAAGTCCCTCTACCGCCCGCCGCATGGCGAGCATCGAGGCCTGGAGAATATTCAGTGCATCGATTTCACTTTCCGAACAGGAGGCGATCGCCCACGCCAGCGCGCGCTCCTTGATCTGCTCTGCAAGTTCGTTTCGCTTTGCTTCGGTCAGCTTCTTGGAGTCACGCAGGCCGTCAATCGGCTTTCCGGGATCGAGAATGACGGCAGCGGCGAACACTGCGCCTGCAAGCGGTCCGCGGCCGGCTTCGTCGACGCCGCACACAAGATCGTCGTCAAAGCTGAAAAGGGACAGGCTTTCATTCTTCCGGCTCATGTGCCCGACGTCCTTCCGATGAGTTGCATTACTGCTTGCGCACTTTCACGAGCCGTGTCGCGCAGCAGCGTGTGGTGCATGTCTGTGAACCGCTGGACCAGGCGGATGCGGAGGGATTCGTCCGTAAGCTGGGTCCAGAGTGCGTCTGCCATTTCCTCCGGCGTTGCCGCGTCCTGGAGCAGTTCCGGTACGACGAAATCACGCGCAAGGATATTGGGCAAGCCGACCCACGGCTGGTATCCCATGTGCCGAAGGACTTCCCATGAGCCCCGCATCATCTTGTATGCGATTACCATCGGCTTTTTGAACAGCGCGACTTCCAGGGTGGCTGTTCCCGACGCGACGAGAACCGCGTCGGCGGCAGCGATCGCCTCATGGGAACGCCCGGAGATCAGTTCGATCGCCACATCCGCGAGTCCAGCCTTGATGACCAGCTCGGTAAAGTAGGCGCGCTGCCTGTCGCCCGCCATGGGCACGACGATACGGATGGCCGGATCCCTCGATGCAAGGCGTTTGGCGGCTTCGATAAAGGCCACCGTGTTGTACTTCAATTCCGACATGCGACTGCCCGGCAGGATGGACACAACCTTGGCATCAAGGGGCAGGCCGAGCGCCGTCCGCGCAGCATTCACATCCGGCACCATCGGTATGACTTCGGCCAGCGGATAGCCGACATAGGTCACCGGTATTCCTGCCTTGCGGTAGATCTCTTCCTCGAACGGGAAGACGACCAGCATGTGCGATACGGCCTTTGCGATTTTCTTGATGCGCCCACCCCGCCATGCCCAGATGGACGGGCTGATGAAATGCATGGTCGGGATGCCCGCCTGTTTCAGCGGTGCCTCGAGGCCAAAATTGAAATCGGGCGCGTCCACACCAATGAATGCAGCCGGCCTCTCGGCAAGCAGCATGTCACGCAGCGAGTTCTGTATGCCTTTGATTTCCCGGTAGTGGGCCAGGACTTCGAACAGGCCGCGCACCGACAGCTTGTCCATCGGCCAATGGCTCTGGAATCCGTACTCTGCCATCCGATGACCGCCGATGCCGTGGATCCTGGCATCGGGCAGTTGCGGGCGCAAGCCGGACAGCAGCCGGCTGGCGAGCAGGTCGCCGGAACTCTCCCCTGCGACCATCGCAATGGAAAGCTCAGCGGACGATGCCACGGGTGGTCGTATCGAGGAATTCGCGCATCAGGCGAACATGATTGGCGGAGCCGGGAGAGTCGGTTTCCAGCTTGGCCAGAGCAGCCTTCGCTTCTTCCAGCGTCAGGCCGGACTTGTAGATCAGCTTGTAGGCGTTGCGGATGTCGGAGATCTGTTCACGCGAAAAGCCGCGACGCTTGAGGCCTTCGACATTGATGCCATGCGCCGCTGCCGGATTCCCGTTGAGCATCACGAATGGCGGAACATCCTGGGTGAGGCTAGTGCTCATTCCCAGCATGGCGTGCGCGCCGATCTTGCAGAACTGGTGGACGTTGGAAAACCCGCCGAGGATCACCCAGTCGCCCACATGCACATGCCCCGCGAGTGCCGCGTTGTTGGCGAAGATGGTGTTGTTGCCGACCTGCACGTCATGCGCGAGGTGCACGTAGGCCATGATCCAGTTGTCGTTGCCCAGCCGCGTGACGCCTTCGTCTTGCGCGGTGCCCAGGTTGAAGGTGCAGAACTCGCGGATCAGGTTGCGGTCGCCGATTTCCAGGCGAGTCGGCTCTCCCGCGTACTTCTTGTCCTGCGGCGGTCCGCCAATCGAAGAAAACTGCAGGAAGCGATTGTCGCAACCGATGGTCGTATGACCGTCGACGACGACATGCGGCCCTATCTTCGTCCGGGCCCCGATTTTCACGTTGGGCCCGATGATCGAATAGGCGCCTACCTCGACCGAATCGTCGAGTTCCGCCTTCGGATCGACAATTGCGGTGGGATGGATGACTGTCATTACTGCCCCGCTGGCTGGCTTGCGTCCGCCGCGCTGCGCATGGTGCACATCAGTTCCGCCTCGACCGCCACCTGGCCGTCGACCGTTGCCTGTGCCTTGTATTTCCAGATGCCGCGCGACTGGCGCAGGATTTCGACCTGCATCCTGAGCTGGTCCCCCGGCTCGACCGGGCGCTTGAAGCGCGCGCCGTCGATGCCGACAAAGTAGACCACGCTGTTTTCATCGGGTTTCTGTCCCATTGTCAGGAAGGACAGCAATGCGGCGGTCTGGGCAAGCGCTTCGATCATCAGCACGCCCGGCATGACCGGCTTGTGGGGAAAGTGTCCGTTGAAGAACTCTTCGTTGACGGTCACATTCTTGATCGCGGTAATGGTCTTGCCGGATTCCCATTCCAGGACGCGGTCAACGAGCAGCAGGGGGTAGCGATGCGGGAGATATTCTTTGATTTGATTGATATCGAGCGTTTTCATTACTTTTTTTCAGTGAGCGACTTGATGGTTTTTTCCAGCTCGCGGATTTTCTCACGCATTGTTCCCAAATTGCGCACGATCACGGCAGTTTTTTCCCACTCGGCATTCTTTGCGAGGGGATAGAAGCCCGTGTACTGGCCCGGTTCAAGGATGGAACGCGACACCATGCTGCCGGACGAGATGTGGACGTTGTCGACTATTGTCAAATGACCAAGCACCATTGCGGCCCCGCCGAAGGTGCAGTACTTGCCGATCTTTGCACTGCCCGCCACGCCGACGCAGCCAGCCATGGCCGTATGGGCGCCGATATGGCAGTTGTGGCCGATCTGGATCTGGTTGTCCAGTTTGACCCCGTCCTCGATGATCGTGTCGGCCAGCGCGCCGCGGTCGATGGTCGTATTAGCGCCGATTTCCACGTCGTCGCCGATGACGACGCGTCCCGTCTGCGGAATCTTGATGTAGGCGCCCTTCTCCCGCGCGAAGCCAAAACCGTCGGCACCGATCACGGCGCCGGAATGAATGATGCCGCGCCGGCCAATTTCACAACCCGCATGGAAGGAAACGTTGGCATAGAAATGCGTGCCCTCTCCGACCTTTGCGTTGCGGCCTACGAAGCAGCCTGCGTCGATGATCGCGCCCTCTGCGATCTCGGCCCCCGCATCGATGGTGACGTGCGGTCCGACCGTCGCGCTTGGCGCGACCTTGGCGTCGGGGTGCACCGAAGCGCTGGCATGAATGCCGGGCACCACCGGGATCGCTTCGAGCTCGACAAAGTACTGTGCCGCCCTTGCGAAGTAGGCATAGGGATTGTCGGTGACGATTGTCGCGCCCTTGTAGGTCGCGCTGATGACCGGCTCGTCCGCAGGCGAAAGAATGAGCGCTGCCGCCTTGGTTTGCGCAGCCTGCGCTCTCAGTTTCGGATTGGAGAGAAAGGTGATGTGCGACGCGCCTGCTGCGTCGAGGGGTGCGATGCCGGAGATTTCGATCTCGGCATCGCCTGTCAGTTGGCCTCCCAAGCGTTCGACCAATTTACCCAGCCGAGTGCTCATGTGCGGCCCTTTGAAAAGTTACTTGTTGAGCGCCTTGAGCACTTTGTCGGTGATGTCGATGCGCGGACTGGCGTACACGGCTTCCTGGAACACGATGTCGTACTTCTCGCTTTCTGCAATCTGCTTGATCACCTTGTTGGTGCGCTCCAGGACGATGGCGAGTTCTTCGTTGCGGCGCTGGTTCAGGTCTTCGCGGAACTCGCGCTGCTTGCGCTGGAAATCCTTGTCCAGGTCAGCCAGCTCGCGCTGGCGCTTGATGCGGTCCGACTCCGAGAGGACTGCGGCATCCTTGTCGAGCCGGTCGGACATGGACTTCAGGCGGCTGGCCAGTTCCTGCAGCTCCTTGTCGCGCTTCGAGAATTCCTGTTCGATCTTCGCCTGCGCTGCTTTGGCGGGGGCCGCTTCGCGGAAAATCCGCTCGGTGCTCACAAAGCCGACTTTCGATTCCTGAGCCTGCACGCCTGCGACCGGAAGCACGAACGCCGCGATCAGGGCGAAGCACTTAAGCGGCGAAAAAATAGGTGTTAAAGACTTCAAGGTCATTCTCCGCAGATCAAATTACCATTATGCCATTGACGCATCAGAAGCCGGTACCAAGCTGGAACTGGAAGTTCTGCTTGCGGTCGCCGGCCTTCGAATTCAGCGGCACGCCATAGCTCAGCTTCAACGGTCCGATCGGCGACACCCAGCTGATGCCCGCGCCAACCGCATAGCGAAGGTCGGACACATTCATCTTCGCGCCCTCTGCGAAGACGTTGCCTGCGTCAAAGAAAGTAAACCAGCGCAAGGTCCGGTCATTGCCTGAGCCCGGGAACGGGAACTGAAGTTCGGCATTGGCGATGATACGCGATGTGCCACCCAACGGGTCGCCGTTCAGTGCGCGCGGGCCAAGGGACGAGCCTTCATAGCCGCGAACGGAACCGATACCACCCGCGTAGAAATTCTTGAAGATCGGATACGGACGTCCGCCCAGGCCGCGACCGTAGTCGATCTCGCCGTTGAGCGCCAATGTGACCGATCGGAATAACGGCCGGAACCATTGATGCTGGTACATTGCGCGGTAGTATTTCAGACTGCCGGCCGGCGCGAATTCGACGTTCACGCGCTGGTAGCGGCCCACCGTCGGCACCAGGGCGCTGTCGCGGCTGTCGCGCTGCCACGCCGCAGTCAGAGGGAAGCTGGTGGTCGTGGCGTCCGTGCCATTGCCAAAGTCGGCGACGTAACGCTTATACAGCTCGGGGCTGTCGTTGAAACCCGGCACGCCGGTGTAGGTCTGTACTTCTGTCCGCTCGATACCCGCGCCGAAGAACACCGTATCCACTTCGGAGAACGGTACGCCGAACTTGATATTGGCGCCGGTCGTCTTGACGACGTAATCGCCGGTGTTGACTTCAGGCGGCCGAGTGGTGCGCAGGAAGACTTCATAGCTGCGGCTCACGCCCTCGTCAGTAAAATACGGTGTGGTCTGCGACAGCGCGATAGTGCGATTGCGGCGGCTCGTATTTACATCGATACCAAGTGTGTTGCCGCTGCCGAAGGCATTGGCCTGCTGGATCGAGCCGGTCAGCATGAGCTTTTCACTACTTGAGAAGCCGGCACCGAGCAGGATATTGCCGGTCGGTTTTTCGGCGACGGTCATATTGACGTCCACCTGGTCAGTCGTGCCCAGAACCTCCGGCGTTTCGATGTTCACTTCCTTGAAATAGCCGAGACGGTCCACGCGGTCACGAGACAGGCGGATCTTCTCACCGTCGTACCAGGAGTTTTCAAACTGCCGGAATTCGCGACGGACGACTTCATCGCGCGTCTTGGTATTGCCGGCAATGTTGATCCTGCGAACATAGACGCGCTTGCCGGGATCGATGAGCACGGTGAAACTGACTTCTTTCTTTTCCCGGTTGATTTCGGGATTGGCGTTGACGTTGGCGAACGCATAGCCGAAATTGCCCATGCGCTCCGAAATTTTCTTGACGCTTTCCGCCAGCTTCTCGCCAGAGTAGACGTCGCCGCTCTTCAGTTCGACCAGGCCGCGAAGTTCTTCCTCACGACCAAACATCTCGCCTTCCAACCTGACGTCGCCGACAGTAAATCTCTCGCCTTCGTTGATGTTGATCGTAATGTAGATGTCCCGCTTGTCCGGCGTGATTGATACCTGCGTCGACTCCACCTGCATCTCCAGGTAACCGCGATTCAGGTAGAAGGAACGCAGCGCTTCGATGTCACCAGTCAGCTTTTGCTTGGAGTACTGGTCAGCCTTCGTATACCAGGTGAACCAGCCGGGGGTGCGCAGGTTAAGCAGGCCAAGCAATTCCTTTTCCGGGAACGCCTTGTTGCCGATGATGTTGATCTGCTTGATGCGGGATACCTCGCCCTCGTCCACGGCAAAGCTGATGTTGACGCGATTGCGTTCGACCGGCGTGACGGTCGTCGTGATCTGGACGCCGTAGAGGCCTCGCGACAGGTACTGGCGCTTCAGTTCCTGCTCCGCGCGATCGACCAATGCCTTGTCGAAGATGCGCGACTCGCCCAGGCCAATGTCCTTGAGCGCCTTGGTCAACTGCTCCTTGTCGAACTCCTTGGTGCCGGAGAAATCTACGCCTGCAATCGCCGGGCGCTCTTCCACCGATACCACGAGCACGTCGCCTTCCACTTCGAGTCGCACGTCCTTGAAGAAACCGGTGGCGTAGAGCGCCTTGATTGCAGCGGCTCCCTTTTCATCGTTGTAGATTTCGCCGACCCGGACCGGCAGGTAGCTGAATACGGTTCCCGCCTCGGTGCGCTGGATACCCTCAACGCGGATGTCCTTGATCGTAAACGGATCGACGGCCAGCGCATGTCCGGTACAGAGAGCAAAGGCGGCAATAGCGATGAGACGGCGGGGAAAGGAAGGCTGGGGAGAACGCTCGGAATATAATTTCATCGGTTGTTTTATTATCAATATCCCTGCCCGCCGGCGGTCCGCTCGGGGCTGGCAGGGACTCAGGACATGAGCCGTATGATGTCGTTGAAGACGGCCACCGCCATCAAGGTCATCAGGATGCCCACGCCTGCTCGCTGGGCCAATTCTCCGATCCGTTCGGGGATGGCCCGCCCGGTCAAAAGTTCCAGCGAATAATACAGTAAAAGCCCCCCATCTAAAACCGGTATGGGAAGCAGGTTCATGACACCCAGGCTGATGCTGATGAACGCGATGAACGTCAGGTAACTGATGATTCCGATTCGCGCTGTCTGCCCGGCGTAGTCGGCGATAGTGATTGGCCCGGTAATGTTCTTCCAGGAAACTTCGCCGATGAGCATTTTACCAAGCATCTTGAGTGTCAGTACGCTCGTATCCCATGTCTTGCCAATGGCCTTGCCGATGGCCGGCATGAGTGACTCCTGGGCTACGACCATTTCAGGCGCCATGGGCACCTCGGCCTTGATCCGTCCGATCTCCTGTTCGTTGTGAAGATAGGCTTCGGGCGTCACCGTAAGGGAAAAAGGCTCGCCAGCGCGTTCACCGTCGATGCGGATCGATTTTCCTGCGGAACCCCTGATCTTTTCTACGAATGCAAGGCCATCCAGCACAGGCTGTCCATCGACCGTCCGGATGATGTCGCCCTCGCGAAGACCGGCCTGCATAGCCGGACCGTCCGGCACAATTTTCCCGAGTACTGCCTTCGGGCGCGCAAGATCAATCCCCAGCTTTGCGAGGAAATCGCCCTCAAGATCGCCTGGAGTCAATCCATTGAGGCGCACATTGACGGAGTCGGACGGAGTGTCCCCGCCTTCAAGCGTACGCTGCACGCCGAGCGTAGCAGGCGTACCTTCGAGCGCCAGCTGCATGACCTTCCAGCGTAAATCGGTCCAGATCTTGACCGACTCGCCATTGACTGAGGTGACGAGTTCGCCTCCGCGCAGGCCCGCTTCATAGGCGGCAGTCTTTTCCGGAACAGCCCGGAGACGGGCTGCCGGTTCCGGAATGCCGTAGCTGTACAGGCCGGCAAAAACCGCGATGGCCAGCAAGAAGTTCGCGAGCGGGCCGGCCGCCACAATGGCGATGCGCTTCCACACCGACTGGCGGGTGAATTCCCTCTTCAGGTCTTCGGGAGGGATAGTGCTTACATCCTGCTCGCGCGCGTCGAGCATCTTGACGTAGCCGCCAAGGGGAAGCGCCGACAGTGCCCATTCCGTCTGGTCGGGACCGACACGCCGGGAATATACGATCTTGCCCATGCCGACGGAGAAGCGCAGCACTTTCACACCGCACCACCGCGCCACCCAATAGTGACCCAGCTCGTGCACGACAACCAGCAGGGCAAGTGCAACCAGGAAGGCAACTACGGTATGCAGCAGAGTCATTGTTCACCCGATAGTGGTCAATGAATGAAGGAAAGCGCTTTCTCCCTGGCTCGCCTGTCCTGCTCCAGCAGGTCGTCAAGCGAAGTGATTTCTACGCAGGGCAACGCCTCCATGACGTTCGATATGACGCGATCGATGGCGCGGAAACCGATTCTTCTGTCCAAGAATGCTTGGACAGCAACTTCGTTGGCTGCGTTCAGTACAGCGGGCGCCGTTCCACCGGCCAACAAGGCATCATAGGCCAGTTTGAGGCAGGGGAAGCGGATGAAATCAGGCTGGATGAAAGCAAGCTGGCCGATCTTGATCAGGTCGACCGGTGCGACGCCGGAAGCGATCCGCTCCGGATATGCCAGTCCGTACGCGATCGGAGTCCGCATGTCCGGATTGCCCAGCTGGGCAAGGACGGAGCCGTCGACGTAGGAAACCATGGAATGGATGACGCTTTGGGGATGGATGACGACTTCGATCTGTTCCGCCGATGCGCCAAACAGCCAGTGCGCCTCGATGACTTCCAGGCCCTTGTTCATCATGGTGGCCGAGTCAACGGAAATCTTGCGGCCCATGACCCAGTTCGGATGCGCCACCGCTTCTTCTGGCGTGACGGATTCCAGCGTGCTGACGTCCCGCTTCAGGAAGGGGCCGCCAGAAGCCGTCAGGAGGACTTTCGACACGCCGTGGGTCTCGGGCTCCCGTCCATAACCCGCTGGAAGGCATTGGAAAATGGCATTGTGTTCGCTATCGATCGGCAACAGGGCCGACCCGCTGGCACTTACGGCCTCCATGAAGAGACGGCCGGACATGACGAGCGCCTCCTTGTTTGCAAGCAAAATTTTCTTTCCTGCACGGGCAGCGGCCAGCGTAGGCGGAAGCCCCGCGGCACCAACGATGGCCGCCATGACGGCATCGCATTCCGGGGCGCTCGCCACTTCACACAGGGCTGCCTCGCCGTGGGCGACCTCCGTCTTGCTGCCCTTTTCTTTCAGAATGCGGGCAAGAGAGGACGCTGCTTCCGCGGATCCGACAACGGCGACCTCCGGCTGGAATCGCAGGCATTGGGCAGCCAGGTCGTCGACCCGGCTGTGCGCCGTCAACGCGTACACTTGGTAGCGCTCGGGATGGCGCGCCACGACATCCAACGTTGAAACACCAATGGAACCCGTTGCCCCAAGAATCGTAATTCGCTGCATTGCACCATCCGTGTCAAAGCCATGAGCCGATCAAGACAGCGAGCGGAAGCGTCGGGATCAGGGCGTCGATCCTGTCCAGGACGCCACCGTGTCCCGGCAAGAGGTTGCTGCTGTCCTTCATCTCCGCCCTGCGCTTGAGCTGCGACTCGAACAGGTCGCCAACAATACTGGCGGCGACCATCAATGTCATTACGCCGACGAACCCGGCCCATCCGAAGCCGGCGAGAACGCGTGCGGCGAAGGTGTCGGCAAGTGGCGGATAATGCGCCGACATGCCCGCGAGGACGAGAACCGCGACCCATCCTCCAATCGCGCCTTCCCATGATTTTCCGGGCGAGATCGACGGAGCGAGTTTGTGTTTTCCAAAGGCTTTTCCGGAGAAATAGGCCCCGATGTCGGCAATCCAGACAATCGCCATGGCCGAAAGCAGATACAAGGGGGAATGCTGGAACAGCGCAACAATGGCCACGAAACAGCCAAATACAGAAATGCCGTAGACAATACTCAAGAGCCTGCTTCCGAGCGTTCCAGCCGCAGGCAGGCCGAGCGCGAGCGACGGTGCCAGCCGGATCGCCCAGATCGCGACGCATAGCGCGAACAGGAAATGCATCCCGACTGCATCGACGAAGTAAACTGCCAGCAGGAACACCGCAGTCCAGAGCACACCGCTGACGACCGGTTGTTTTGCGCGAAACAGGCGCGCGGACTCCCAGGCAGCGGCACCGAGAAATGCCGCCGTCACCAGGAGAAAGAAAACCAGGGATTTCGAATACAGGACAGAAAGCAGGACAGCCAGCAATACCAACGCCGTGATGACGCGCGTTTTCAGCATCAGGATGCCTTCTTCTGTTCTATCACCTGTTCGCTCGTGCGCCCGAAGCGCCGTTCACGCCGCTGGTAGGAATCGATGGCGAGATCGAGCGCCGGGCCGTCGAAGTCAGGCCAGAAGGTTTCGGTGAAATAGAACTCGGTATAGGCAAGCTGCCAGAGCAGGAAATTGGAAATCCGCTCTTCGCCGCCGGTACGGATGAACAGATCCGGCTCTGGCGCATAGGCCATGGAGAGATGCTGCGCGAGCTCGTCTTCAGAGAAATCCGTAACCCCCGGATTTGCCGCCACCATTTTCCCAACGGCCTGCATGATGTCCCAACGGCCGCCGTAGTTCGCGCAAATCGTGAGAGTCAAGCGGGTGTTGTTCGCCGTGCGGCGCTCTGCACTTGCGATCAGTTCCTGCAGGGTGGGATCGAAACGGCTCAGGTCGCCGACGATCTTCAGGCGAATGCCGTTCACGTGGAGCTTTGCGACTTCACGCTCCAGCGCAGTCATGAACAGGCGCATCAGGAGCGAGACTTCCTCGGCGGGGCGCCGCCAGTTTTCGGAGCTGAATGCAAACAGCGTCAGGTACTCGATGCCGCGTTCCACGCAGGCTTCGACCATGTCGCGCACCGCTTCAACCCCCTTCTTGTGACCGGCGACGCGCGGCAGGAAGCGGCGGGTTGCCCATCGTCCGTTGCCGTCCATGATGATTGCGACATGGCGCGGCACCGGTGAGGCGGGAGGGATGTCTTGCGTTGAACTGGTATGCGTCATCGTTAGCTCGGCACGAAAAAGAGTTGTCGCGGGGAACCCGGCCGCACCGCGACCGAGACGTATGTCATCGAATTTCACGCGGCACCGGATGCTTGCAAGCGGCGCGGCGGGTGGCGGGTTCCGGCGAACGCACCCCACCGCCGGGGAGCGCGCCCAATTGCCGTCAAACGGTCAAAAGCTCTTTTTCTTTTTCGGTAATCAGCTTGTCGACTTCGGCGACGAACTTGTCGGTCAGCTTCTGCACATCGTCCTGTGCACGACGCTCGTCATCCTCGGAACAGGCCTTGTCCTTCAGGAGCTTCTTCAGGGCCTCGTTCGCATCACGGCGAATGTTGCGGATCGCAACCTTGGCGTCTTCGCCCTCGCCCTTCACGACCTTCACGATTTCCTTGCGGCGCTCTTCGGTCAGCGGCGGCGTCGGCACGCGGATCATGTCGCCCTGGGTGGACGGATTCAGGCCGAGGTCCGACTCGCGGATCGCCTTCTCGATGACACCCACCATCTTCTTTTCCCACGGCTGCACACCAATGGTGCGCGCATCAAGCAGGGTCAGGTTGGCCACTTGGCTGATTTGCGTCGGGGTACCATAGTAATCGACATGGACGTGGTCGAGGATGCCCACGTGTGCACGGCCGGTACGAACTTTTGCAAGATCCGCCTTCAGCGTGTCGATCGACTTGTGCATCTTTTGTTCGGCGGTTTTCTTGACGTCAACGACTGTCATTCTGCTCTCCTGTTTTGCTACGGGTACGACTTATTTATACATGAACCAGCGTGCCTTCGTCTTCGCCCATGATGACATTCTTGAGGGCGCCCGGCTTGACGATGGAAAAAACCTTGATCGGCAGTTTCTGGTCCCGGCACAGGGCGAACGCGGTCGCATCCATGACCTGCAGGTGCTTGGAAATCGCCTCGTCGAAGCTGATCGTCGCATACCGTACGGCATTACGGTCCTTGTTGGGATCCGCGCTGTACACGCCGTCCACCTTGGTGGCCTTCAGCACGATCTCCGCACCGATTTCCGAACCGCGAAGCGCGGCAGCGGTGTCAGTGGTGAAGAACGGATTGCCGGTTCCAGCCGCGAACACCACGACCTTTCCTTCTTCCAGGTACTGCAGCGCCTTGGGACGCACATACGGCTCGACGACCTGCTCGATGCTGATCGCTGACATGACGCGGGCGGTAATTCCGACCTGCCGCATGGCGTCGGCCAGCGCGAGCGAGTTCATGACCGTGGCCAGCATTCCCATGTAATCGGCCGTGGCCCTGTCCATACCCTGTGCGCCCGGTGCGACGCCACGGAAAATATTACCGCCACCGATGACAATTGCCAGCTCCACACCCAGCCCTGCCACCTCGGCCACATCCGCGACCATGCGCTCGATGGTTGCGCGATTGATGCCGTATGCATCGTCGCCCATCAGCGCCTCACCGGAGAGTTTGAGGAGGACGCGCTTGTAAGCTGGTTTTGTCATGGGCAAAGACTCCTAGTAATGTCCGGTTCTGCTTGATATTCGGTTGAACCCGATCTCGACGGCACCCAGCCTCCGCAGGCTTAAGATTAGTTGAAATTCGGGATTTTCGGTGTGCTTGCTTATTGACGAAACGTAAAATGATGTCAAGAGGCAATATCACATGGATTCATCCATGCATGAGCACACGCACTGCTGGTAATTCGATACGCCTAGAAAAACGGGCCTTTCGGCCCGCTTTCCTTGCTTACGCCTGCTTGGCTGCTGCAACCTGTGCAGCAACCTCTGCCGCGAAGTCATCCTGTTTCTTCTCGATGCCTTCGCCAACGACGAACATCGTGAACGACTTCACGGTGGTGTTCGTTGCCTTCAGCATCTGCTCCACGGTCTGCTTGTCATTCTTCACGAATGCCTGGTTCAGCAGGGAGACTTCCTTCAGATACTTCTGCACGCTGCCTTCCACCATCTTGGCGACGATGTCGGCCGGCTTGCCGGACTCGGCGGCCTTCTGTGCGGCGATCGAGCGCTCGGTCTCGATCAGGTCTGCCGGAACATCATTGGAGGACAGGGCGACCGGCTTCATCGCCGCGATGTGCATTGCGACGTCCTTGCCAACCTGCTCGTCCGCACCGTCGTACTCGACCAGCACACCGATACGCGTGCCGTGCAGGTAGGAAACCAGCTTCGAGCCGGTCTCATAGCGCTTGAAGCGGCGGAACGACATGTTCTCGCCGATCTTGCCAACCAGTGCTGCGCGCACTTCTTCCAGCGTCTTACCATCGACCGGCAATGCGGACAGAGCAGCGACGTCAGCCGGGTTCTTCTCGGCGACCAGCTTGGCTGCAGTGTTGGCCAGGGCGATGAACTCATCGTTCTTGGTCACGAAGTCGGTTTCGCAGTTGACTTCGATGATGGCGCCGACGCCGCCGGAAATCGAAACAGCAACCACGCCTTCGGCGGTGATGCGGGAAGCGGCCTTGGATGCCTTGCTGCCCAGCTTCACACGCAGGATTTCTTCAGCACGGGCCAGATCGCCGTCGGCCTCGGTCAGTGCCTTCTTGCATTCCATCATCGGCGCGTCGGTCTTTGCGCGCAGTTCGCCTACCATCGCTGCGGTAATTGCCGCCATGTCTTTCTCCTCAATTCAATGAGCGTCTGTTCGGACGCGTTCAATCAAAATACGTTCAAGCCGGCTAAAAAAAAGGGGCGAACCGCTGTTGCCCCTTCTTTGAAGCCCGACACTTCAGGCAGAGGGCCTTAGGCCTGCTCGTTGACCTCGACGAATTCGTCGGCGCCGCCCTTGACAGCTTCCAGCACTTCCGTGGTGGCGTTGGCACGGCCTTCCAGGATCGCGTCTGCCACGCCGCGGGCGTACAGGGTGATCGCCTTGGAGGAGTCGTCGTTGCCGGGGATGACGTAGGTCACGCCTTCCGGGGAGTGGTTGGTATCGACCACGCCGATAACCGGGATGCCCAGCTTGGCAGCTTCGGTGATGGCGCCCTTGTGGTAGCCGACGTCGATGACGAAGATCGCGTCAGGAATGCCGCCCATGTCCTTGATGCCGCCGATGGACTTTTGCAGCTTTTCCATCTCGCGCTGGAACATCAGCGCTTCTTTCTTGCTCAGCTTCTCGACGGAACCGTCTTCGATTGCTGCCTCCATGTCCTTCAGGCGCTTGATCGAGGTCTTGATGGTCTTGAAGTTGGTCAGCATGCCGCCGAGCCAGCGCTGGTCGACGTAGGGCATGCCTGCACGCTGAGCTTCAGCAGCGAGGATCTCGCGCGCCTGGCGCTTGGTGCCGACGAACAGGATGGTGCCGCGGTTGGCAGCGAGTTGGCGGATATACTTCATCGCCTCCTGGTACATACCCAGGGTCTTTTCCAGGTTGACGATATGGATCTTGTTGCGATGACCGAAGATATACGGGGCCATCTTGGGGTTCCAGAAGCGGGTTTGGTGACCAAAATGGACACCGGCTTCCAGCATTTCGCGCATGGTAACGGACATGAATTTCTCCAGGGTTAGGTCTGGAATCCGATCAGTCACCCTTGGTCTAACCTTGGGCACCCTTTAGGACCGGATTCGCGATTTTTAAACAGGTTTCACTTGAAGTCGTTTCAAGCTAACCCGAGATTCTACCTTAATTCCAAAGAATTATTCAAGACGGCGAACTGCTGTTCCCATGCGAGCGGGGCCCGCCTCGTCTATAATTCCGGATTGACTATTATTTACGCTTGCGGGCGTGTGTTTGCTTGCCATGGGCTCCATCACTATCAAAACCGAAGACGACATCAAGGGCATGCGTGTAGCCGGCCGACTGGCCGCTGAAGTACTTGATTTCATTACCCCTTATGTTAAACCGGGTGTCACGACGGGCGAACTTGACCGTCTTTGCCATGAATACATGACCAACGTCCAGGGAACCATTCCTGCGCCGCTGAATTACTGCCCGCCCGGCTATACCCCCTATCCCAAGGCAATCTGCACCTCGGTCAACGATGTGGTCTGCCACGGAATCCCGGGCGACAAGGCTTTGAAGAACGGCGACGTCGTCAACCTTGACATTACCGTCATCAAGGACGGCTATCACGGCGACACCAGCCGTATGTTTTTCGTCGGAGAGCCCTCCATTCTTGCCAAAAGATTAACGGAAATCACCTACGAGTGCATGTGGCTCGGCATTTCCAAGATCAAGCCCGGCGCGCATCTCGGTGACATCGGTCACGTCATCCAGCAACACGCCGAAAAGGCGGGTTACAGCGTCGTGCGCGAATTCTGCGGCCACGGGATCGGCAAGGTTTTTCATGAAGAACCGCAGGTACTGCACTATGGCCGGCCTGGAACGCTAGAAAAACTGGTCCCCGGCATGATCTTCACGGTCGAACCGATGATCAATGCCGGCCGACGGGAAATCCGGGAAATGGGGGACGGCTGGACGATCAAGACCAAGGACCGCAGCCTTTCCGCGCAATGGGAACATACCGTGCTGGTCACCGAAACCGGCTTTGAAGTCCTGACTGTATCTGACGGCATGCCGCCGCCGCCTGCATTCATCCAGCAAGCGAATACTGCGCAAACAGTTACTGCATAGAAACCCATGGCATCACTTGCATTGACGCTCAAGGAGCAGTTGAAAGCGGAGCGCCAGGCAGCCATAGCCGCATTCCAGGCGGACGGAAAACCGGAAAAACTGCTGGCGCAGCTGCGTCAGAACGTCGACGCGGCGCTTATCCAGGCCTGGCAAAGCTTTTCCCTTCCTTCAAGCGCTGCACTCGTCGCAGTCGGCGGTTATGGCCGCGGTGAACTGTTTCCTCATTCCGACGTCGACGTACTCATCCTCCTTGACGGCGCTCCTGACGCTGGCTTGCAGGGGAAGCTGGAGGAACTGGTTCAGCTTTTCTGGGATATCGGACTCGAGATCGGACACAGCATCCGGACCGTTGACGAATGCCTGACGGAATCCGCCGCGGACATCACCGTTCAGACAAGTCTGCTGGAAAGCCGCCTCGTCACGGGAAACCGCAAGCTGTTCCAGTTCCTGCAGGACCGCCACACTGCGGCTATCAATCCGCAGGCATTCTTCCAGGCGAAAACCCTCGAGATGCGCCAGCGCCACGTCAAGTACGAGGACACGCCGTACAGCCTCGAGCCCAATTGCAAGGAGAGTCCGGGTGGCCTGCGCGATCTGCAAGTCATCCTGTGGGTGGCCAAGGCGGCCGGACTGGGCGACTCGTGGCGCAAACTCGCGGAACGCGGACTGATCACTGCCACGGAGGCGCGCCAGCTGACGCAGAAGGAACGCGCATTCAAGGACATTCGCATCCGGCTGCACATCCATGCCGGCCGTCGCGAAGACCGCCTGGTTTTCGACGTGCAGACGCCGATCGCGGAAACCTTCGGGTTCGAAACTACCGAGACGCGCCGCGCCAGCGAATACCTGATGCAGCACTATTACTGGGCAGCCAAGGCAGTTACCCAGCTCAATACCATCCTGCTCCAGAATATCGAAGCGCAGCTTTTTCCTCAGCCGGGCTCGCCCCAGCCGATCAATGAGCGCTTCAACGAAATCCACGGCCTCATCGATATCGCGCGGGACGACACTTTCGAGGCAACGCCTTCCGCGATGCTGGAAGTCTTCCTGCTGATCGCCCAGCATTCGGAACTGAAAGGCATGACGGCGCGCACTCTTCGCGCCCTCTGGCATGCCCGCTTCAAGATCGACAGCAAATTCCGCCACGATCCGGCGAACCGCGCCCTCTTCCTGCAAATCCTGCAGGCGCCGCAAGGGATCACCCACGCGTTGCGCGGGATGAATCAGACCAGCATTCTCGGTCGTTACCTGCCGAATTTCCGCCGCATCATCGGCCAGATGCAGCACGACCTGTTCCATGTGTACACCGTCGACCAGCACATCCTGATGGTGGTTCGCAATGTGCGCCGGTTCACGATGACAGAGCACGCCCACGAGTATCCGTTCTGCAGCCAGCTCATGGCAAACTTCGCGCAGCCCTGGCTGCTGTATATCGCGGCCCTCTTCCACGATATCGCAAAGGGGCGCGGCGGCGACCATTCGAAGCTCGGGATGGCGGATGCGCGCAAGTTCTGCAGGGAACACGGCCTATCGAAGGAGGACTGCGAGCTCGTGGTCTTCCTTGTCGAACACCATCTGTCGATGTCGCAGGTCGCGCAGAAACAAGACCTTTCCGATCCGGATGTGATCCGCAACTTCGCCACCCTGGTGAAGGACGAGCGGCATCTCACGGCACTCTATCTGCTGACGGTCGCCGACATCCGCGGCACCAGTCCGAAAGTGTGGAATGCATGGAAAGGCAAGCTGCTGGAAGACCTGTACAAGATGACGCTACGCGTGCTCGGTGGCGAAGACCCGTCGGCCGACCACGAGTTGCACAACCGACAGGAAGCTGCGCTCAAGACGCTGCGCCTGTATGGCCTGCCGCAGGATGCGCATCATCGCCTTTGGCAACAGCTGGACGTCGCCTATTTCCTGCGCCACGATGCCGCCGACATCGCATGGCAGACGCGTTCGCTCTACAACAAGACGGATAGCCCCACGCCAGTCGTAAAGTGCCGCCTCGCACCGATCGGCGAAGGCGTGCAGGTGGCCGTCTATGTGAAGGACCAGCCGGACCTGTTCGCGCGCATCTGCAGCTATTTCGACAAGAAGAATTTCAGCATCCTTGACGCGAAGATCCATACGACGAGGCACGGCTACGCCCTGGACACCTTCCTTGTGACCGAACCGGCGTTCGCGAACAATTATCGCGACATCATCAGCCTCATCGAACATGAACTGTCTGAACTGATCGAGTCGAGTGCGCCACTGCCGCCGCCGGTCAAGGGCCGCCTGTCGCGGCTCTCGCGCACCTTCCCGATCACGCCGACCGTCGACCTGCGCCCGGACGAAAAGGGCCAGTACTATCTTCTGTCCGTTTCCGCCAACGACCGCAACGGCCTGTTGTATTCCATCGCCAATGTGCTGGCGAAGTACCGCGTCAACCTGCACACCGCGAAGATCATGACCCTGGGCGAGCGCGTCGAGGACGTGTTCCTTGTGGACGGGCCGATGCTCCATAATGCGCGCAGCCAGATCCAGCTCGAAACCGACCTGCTGGAAGCGCTTCGCGTCTAACCCATTATCCGCTCCGCATTGCCATGAACGAACCAGTACGCCTGTCCAAACGCATGTCCGAACTCGGACTTTGCTCGCGCCGTGAAGCCGATGAGTGGATCGAACGCGGATGGGTGCGCGTCGACGGGAAAATCGTTTCCGAGCTGGGCAGCAAGGTCCTGCCGAACCAGCGCATCACGATCGAACGCCAGGCTTCGGCCCAGCAGGCGCGGCGCGTTACGGTCATCCTCAACAAGCCGGTCGGTTTTGTCAGCGGGCAGGCGGAAGACGGTTACAAACCGGCCGTTACCCTCGTCTCTGCCGCCAGTCGATGGAAAGAGGACAAGGCCCCGATCCAATTCCACGCCAGCCACTTGCGTAGCCTCGTACCCGCGGGCCGACTCGACATCGACTCGGTCGGGTTGCTCGTTCTGACGCAGGACGGACGCATCGCCAAACAATTGATCGGCGAGGACACGTCCATCGAG
Source organism: Noviherbaspirillum sp. (assembly GCA_035626875.1). Taxonomy (GTDB): domain Bacteria; phylum Pseudomonadota; class Gammaproteobacteria; order Burkholderiales; family Burkholderiaceae_D; genus Noviherbaspirillum. Next base: position 22,637 of record DASPMV010000055.1, read on the forward strand.
AAGGAATATCTCGTCCGCGTCCAGTACACGAAGCCGGGCAAGCTTCCGGATGCAGACCTCAAGCTGCTCAACCACGGCCTGTCGCTGGACGGCAAGAAGCTGCTGCCCGCCAAGGTGCGTTGGCAGAACGACGACCAGCTGAACTTCATCTTGAAGGAAGGAAAGAAGCGCCAGATCCGGCGCATGTGCGAGGCAGTCGGCCTCAAGGTGCTCGGCCTCAAGCGCGTGCGCATCGGACGCGTGAAACTGGGCGAACTGCCCGTCGGGCAGTGGCGCTACCTTGGCGCCGACGAGCAGTTCTAGTCGTCCCCGCTGGCGTCCAGTCCGGGGAACAGGACATCGACGTAGCCGAATCGCGAAAAATCCTTGATCCGCATCGGATAAAGAATCCCGGCAAGGTGATCGCACTCGTGCTGCACAACGCGCGCATGGAACCCGTCCGCTTCGCGGCTGATCGGTGCGCCGTACTGGTCGACGCCGGCATAGTGCAAACGGCGCCAGCGCGACACGACGCCACGCAAGCCCGGAACGGAAAGACATCCCTCCCAACCTTCCTCCACCTCTTCAGACAGGGGCTTGAGGACTGGATTGATCAGGACCGTCTCCGGCACGGGCGGCGCATCCGGGTAGCGGACGTTCTGCTGGAATCCGAAAATAACAAGCTGCAGGTTTACACCGATCTGGGGCGCCGCGAGACCTGCGCCGTTCGCTGCGCGCATGGTGTCGAACATGTCCGCGATCAGGGCATGCAATTCCGCCGTATCAAACTCCTTCACCGGCTCCGCCTGGCGTAGCAGGCGCGGGTCGCCCATCTTGAGGATTTCGCGTACGGTCATTTCAATTGCTCCAGGTAACGGGAGAATTCCTGGCCCATATCGGGATGCTTGAGCGCCATGGCCACGGTTGCCTTCAGATAGCCAAGCTTGGAGCCGCAGTCGAATCGCTGTCCATCGAAACGATAGGCCATCACGCGCTCATGCTGCATCAACTGTGCAATGCCGTCCGTCAGCTGGATTTCCCCGCCCGCGCCTTTTCCGATGCGCTCCAGGTAGTCGAAGATGCTGTTGCTCAGTACATATCGTCCAACGACACCAAGCGTCGACGGTGCCTTTTCTGGCGCAGGCTTTTCGATGATTCCATTCACGAGCTCCAGTCGCTCCTTGTACGGATGGGAACTGACGATGCCGTACTGCCGTGTTTCCTCACGCGGGACATCCTGCACGGCGAGGATGCTCGTCTCTTCCGCCGCATAGGCGTCGAGCATCTGCGCAAGCACGGGTTTCTTTCCCGTCTCAACGTCCATCAGGTCGTCTGCCAGCAGGACGGCAAACGGCTCGGTTCCCACTACGGGGCGCGCGCAGAGTACCGCGTGTCCGAGGCCGAGCGGCGCAGGTTGGCGCATATAGATGCAATGGATGTCTTTCGGGACGGCCTTGCGAAGGATTTCCAGCAGCTCGGTCTTGCCGCCTGCTTCAAGCTCCAGTTCGAGCTCGTTGGCGGAATCGAAATGGTCTTCGATCGCGCGCTTGTTGCGTCCCGTGATGAAGACCATTTCCGTGATACCGGCGGCGACCGCTTCCTCGACCGCATACTGAATCAACGGTTTGTCCACCACCGGCAGCATTTCCTTCGGTTGCGCTTTCGTCGCCGGAAGGAAGCGCGTGCCCAAACCAGCGACAGGGAAAACGGCTTTCCGAACTCTTGTCATTTTTCTTCCAGCATCTTGAGCAGCGCAGCTTCATCGATCACCGGGACGCCCAGTTCCCGAGCCTTGGTCAACTTGCTTCCGGCTTCCTCGCCAGCGACGACATACGACGTCTTTTTCGACACGGATCCGGAAACTTTGCCGCCGGCGGCTTCAATCTTTGCCTGGGCTTCGTCACGGGTCAGGCCGGGAAGCGTGCCGGTCAACACGAAGGTCTTGCCGACAAGATGCCCCTCCTCGGCGACTGCGCCTGCCGGCAGTTGTTCGAGCAGATTGTTTCGGACTGCATCCAGGTTGTCCAATTGCGCGGCATGACCTTCTTCTGCAATCCACGCTGCGATCGATTCCTTGATGTTCTTCGGCAGATCGATGCTTTCTGCAGTAGTGACGCCCGCGAGCGAGGCGATTGTTACCCCCTGCTCCGCCGCCTGCCGGCAACGCGTCTCGGTGAACTTCGGAATGCGCAGCGCCGCCAGCAATTCCACCTGCCCCAGCTTCTCGCGCAGCTTGATACTCGGCGGATGCTCGTCGCGCGGTTTCACATTGGCGGCGAGCAGCTTGTCGATCGCCTGCTGGTTGCGCTCTTCGGCGAAAAATTCGGCAATCGACTCGGCGACCGTGTCACCGATGTCGGGAAGGACACGGAGCAATGCGACCGGTGCCTGGCGAATGTTGGCAAGACTGCCGAGCCAGTCGGCCAGCGTCTTGGCAGTCGTTTCGCCAACGTGGCGGATGCCGAGGGCGAACAGCAGACGTTCCAGCGGCGGGCTCTTGCTCGCTTCGATGGCGTCGATCAGGTTCTCCGCCCACTTTGTGGCGATCTTTCCCTTCTGCACCGTTTCCGGCGTGATCCCGTCACGTTCGTCGGCGCGACGCTTCATCTCGAGAAGGTCGTCCAGCGTCAAGCGGTAGAGATCGGCAATGCTGTGCACATAGCCGAGATCGACCAGGTTCTCGATGTAGCGGTCGCCAAGGCCTTCGATGTCCATCATGCGGCGGCCGGCAAAGTGCGCAATCGCCTGCTTTCGCTGCGCGGCACAGACAAGTCCACCGGTACAACGCCAGTCCGCCTCACCCTCTTCCCGATCGATATGGCTGCCGCATACCGGGCATTTGCCGTCAAGGCGCTCGAACATGTCGAACGATTGCCCGACGTCGGCTGGACGCCGCTCGAGCACAACGGAAACGACTTCCGGGATGACATCGCCCGCACGGCGCACGATCACAGTATCGCCGACACGGACATCCTTGCGGCGCGTTTCATCCTCGTTGTGAAGGGTGGCATTAGTCACGGTGACGCCGCCGACAAACACCGGTTCCAGTTTGGCCACCGGTGTGAGCTTGCCTGTGCGCCCGACCTGAACGTCGATACCGCGCACGACCGTCATCTGTTCCTGAGCCGGGTACTTATGCGCCACGGCCCAGCGCGGTTCGCGCGATACGAATCCCAACCGGCGCTGTAAGGCATAGCTGTTGACTTTGTAAACAACGCCGTCAATGTCGAAAGGCAGCGCGTCACGAATGGAGGCAACGTGCTTGTAGAACTCGGCGAGGCCCTGCGCACCGGCGACAACACGTCTTTCTGCGTTGACAGGCAGGCCCATGGCAGCCAGTGCATCGAGGGTGCCGCTGTGCGTATCCGGAGTCTGCCAACCCTGGACGGCACCCAGGCCGTAGGCAAAGAAGCTGAGGGGGCGCTTGGCGGCAATTGCCGGATCCAGTTGACGCACTGCCCCTGCAGCGGCATTACGGGGATTGACGAAAGCCTTCTCGCCCTTTTCGCGCTGGCGCTCGTTCATGCGCTCGAACGCATCGCGGCGCATATACACCTCGCCGCGCACTTCCAGCACCGGCGCGGTGCAGCTTTCCAGACGCAAAGGAATCTGCCGGATCGTGCGAATGTTCTGGGTCACGTCTTCGCCGGTCGCTCCGTCACCACGTGTGGCGGCTTGGACGAGCATGCCGTGCTCGTAGCGCAGATTGAGCGCCAGTCCGTCAAACTTCAATTCGACGGCATATTCGAGCGGAGGCGCATCCGCGCCCAGTCCAAGCTCACGGCGCAATCTCGCGTCAAAAGCGATGGCGCCTGCTTCCGTGGTATCCGTCTCCGTGCGGATCGACAACATGGGAACCGCGTGCCGTACCGGGTCGAATTGCGGCAGCGGCTTGCCGCCCACACGCTGCGTCGGCGAATCCGGCGTGATCAGGTCGGGATGCGCCTGCTCGAGGTCGACCAGCTCGCGGAACAGCTTGTCGTACTCCGCATCAGGGATGGTCGGGTTGTCGAGCGCGTAGTACGCGTGGTTATGGCGATGGAGCTCGGCCCTTAACCAGGCTGCCCGTTCCTGCCAATGATTTGTCCCGGGACTCGTCGTCCCGGAAGAATTGGAAAACAGGTCTGGTTGCATTGGTCAGCTGAACAGGCGCAGAGCGCGCGTGGACCCTGCGGGGATATTCGCGCCCTCCATATGCTTGTAGAACGCTGCCACTTGTTCGGCGATTTCCGCCAGCGCGGGCTCCGCGAGGGGCTGGTTGCCGTCGTCCACGACCACGCCATCCAAACGTGAAGCCAGCATGCGTGCGCAGGCGGTCATCGCACCGAAACCGTCGCGCTGCGGTGCCACCCGTGGCACGTCCAGCAACAGGGTCAGGCGGGACGTCGTTTCGGCAGCCAGGGTCACATTGGTGGAAAGGGAGAACAGAACACCGCCGTCGCCGTCGGGCATCACAAGACGTCCGTCGGGACGCAGGTCGAAGCCCTGCCGCTCAAGCGCCGCGAGCAGGGTGTTAATCGCCCACGGAGCGCCCTTCGATTGCACGTTGACACTCAGCTGTGCGTCGTATTCGGCGACGAATTGGTGCAGCGAGCGCGCCCGCGCCATGACATGCGCCATATCGGGGACGTCGAGGTCTGCATCCAATTCATCGGCAAGCTGGCGCAAGCGCGTGATGACCTCGGAATATTCGATTTCATTGAGTGCGCCATTGCGGTTTGCAAGCTGGACACCTGCGAAGAGGCCGAAGTACTGGCCCCCATGTGCGACCGGCTCCCAGCTGCTGTCTTCGCGCTGGCCGATGAAGTGGACCGGCTTGTTCCCGACGTGCCGCAGGGACTGCAGCTTCTGAAGAATCTTCTCTCCGCGCAATGGCGACTGGGGCGTGAGCGAAATCGAGCAGTCGATGAGGTCGTCCACCGGCAGTTCTTTCTGCGGTGCTTCGACCAACGCGTCGATCGATTCGCCCTCATGGGCGGAGTTCGTGCCTGGTTCCGACATGCCGGCAACAGATTCCGCATTCGGAGCCAGCGTCGGCTCCTGCCTCGCACCGGAAGGAACGTCCGCAGGGTTCATGAGCACATCGTCGTGCTCCGAGGAAAACGCACGCTGCACACTCTTGCGCGCCTTGTACTCCTGCCATTTGTTATAGCTGATTACGCCGACGACAATCGTGCCGCCGATGGCCATGAGGCTCATTTGCAGTTCCGTCATGCCTCACGCACCTCAATGGAGAAAGGATGGAAAGCATGCCATCCGGAAATCTGTGATCGAGTCATTTGTGGATCCAGGTAGAAGCCAAACGACGCGCACCGTGCGCGATGAGTGGCTTGGAGACGAGGACACCGCCCTCGCCGATACCGGGCTGAG
>DASPMV010000056.1:0-52840 GCA_035626875.1 Noviherbaspirillum sp.
GCCCATCCCGCTTGCTGCCGACGACCAGTCGCTGCAACAGCTCTGAGTCATGCTCTGCCATAGGTGTCCACCTCCATGAAGGTGGACATATCCTGACTAATCAGACCGCGCGATTCAAGACGCCGATGATGGACCGCTTACCGAATTACTGACGAGTACCTTCAATCCCGCTTGGAAGAACTTAAGTGGGCGGCTGCGGTAAACGCTTTACGCGAACGCGAAAAAGAAGAACAGCGGCGAATCCGCGAGCAGATTCGTGAAGAGGAAAAAGCACGTCGCGAAATCGAGCGGGCATTGAAAGAGGCGGCCCGTGACGAAGAAGTCTTGCAAAAAGCGATGGCCAAAGTGCAGGCCCAAGTTGCGAAAGCCAACGATGAGCAACGCGCGCAGTTCGAAGCCAAACTTGCCGAGCTCCAGGCGCAACTCGCCGAGGCGGAGGCGCGGAACCAGCGAGCGCTATCCATGGCGCAGCAAACTAAAGCCGGGCACGTCTACGTCATCTCCAACATTGGATCTTTCGGTGATGATGTCGTCAAGGTAGGTATGACGCGCCGGCTCGAACCACTGGACCGTATCCGCGAGCTGGGAGATGCTAGCGTACCGTTCAATTTTGACGTTCACGCGATGATTTGGAGCGAAGATGCACCGGGCTTGGAACGTGAGCTGCACAAACGCCTGGTACGCTCGCAGGTAAACAAGGTTAACCCCCGAAAAGAGTTTTTCCGTGTGTCGCCTGTTGGCCTGCGTAAGCAAATCGAGGAGATGGGCATTGAAGCCAGCTGGACCGTGACGGCAGAAGCTGCTGAGTATAGGGAAAGCTTGGCTATTGAGGCGCGGCTACGTGATAACCCTGCCGCGACTGAGGACTGGCTACGTCATCAACTGGATTATGACCCCGCAGCGGAGATCGTTGCCGAGGCCGAAGAAACGTAACGGGAACGGATGACAAGAAGCAGAGGTGCCGGCAAAGCCCACTGCTTCTCGTCCCAACTAGCCCCTCCGTTTGCATTCTCCAACACCGCATCTGCTTGAAGGCTCAGTTCGACCACGCCGACACGACCCCACCACACATACCAAGAGAAACTTCTTCATGCGTGGTCTTCATTTCGTTGGCCGCGCAAGGCCGTGCACGAGTTGGACTGCATGGAGACGAAAGGCATAGTCGAGTGGCACCGTTTGCCCAATGTTATTCGTCACTTGTGCCCGCAGGGCAATTTGGTGGCGTCCGGACGTAACCGGTTTTCCTCGTTAACCATGTGCATAGCCTTGTGCAATGTGTCTTGCACGGTCCGACGTTCTCTGGTGAGATATGCTTTTTCCACTGCAGTTTCAACAAACTCTTCAACTTCCTTGGGGTAGCGCGGCATACGGTTTCCTCTCTTGTCGGTGTTATCAATAAGCGCGTGAATATCCTTGCCAGAGGCGAGATACAGTTTTTTCCAATGCAAGACGCTGCTAGCACATGGCATCTTTTGGGGTTGCTGCAACTTGCTCCAAAGCTGTTGGATCAACGGCGTGACCACCGATTTGGTACTTGGGAAATCGAGGATTGCAGTAACGTAAGCACGACGTACCTTCGCCGCTTCCCAGAGATCGGTTGGAATATCGCGATTCGGGCGGCTGTGTGATTGCGCTGCTTTTGAAAGAACAGGCGCAGTGTCGTTAATGAACCGAAGCCGGCCGCAGCTGTAGTGCTGGCGCAGCTGCGTGTCGCTCATCTCATGAATGCGCTTTGTTCGGACGTTTTCCAGCTGCCATAACTCGTTGGTGACTTTCCTTGTCAGGCAATACGTTTTGCCCTCAATTTGGAGGGTGCGCCCTTGTTCAAAAGCCGCTACGCCCATTTATGCCTCCACCATAATCTGCGGTGCCGCAATGGCGGTTGTGTAGGTGAGGACTGTGTCGGGTGTTAACGTTTTGTTTACATCGATGTGGAGGGCACCTTCTAGAATGAGGCGGCTGCAATGGCGGCGCCCATGTTGCCCCAAGGCGCCGGTCAACACTTCACCCCAGGTAACGCAAGGCTTTCTTTCGAGTGAAATACGCAGCCTCTCGCGTTCAAGGGCGCTAATGCCCTGTCGTCCCCATTGAAGCAGCGTAGACACCGTTGCTAATCGCGGCTCCTTCCGCAGATCCTCGGCAACGACCGGGCGGTATTGGAAGCCGTGCCGCGGAAGTTCAGCCACCATTAGTGCAGCGCGGCGTCGGTTCTTATCTGTTACCGCCCACTGTAGTGACTTGATTTCCCAGACTTCTTTGCCGTCGCGCGTCTCGACGAGCACGTCGGGAAAATGCCTGTGCTGCTCGCCGTCGATTTCGTAGACGATTTCAAAGGGTTGCTCGTGAAAACGCAGCACCAATGGATTTGCATCGAGCAAGCGAAAGGCATTGAGTTCGTTGTGGGACTCCCAGTGCACCTGCCTTTGCATCTTCCAGCTCGGATACTTGCCGGTAGGCCGGGAGTTAGAGCGAGATACAACTTTGCGGGCGCGAACCTGGCCATTTTGAAGTTGATTGATGGACAGAACGCGCCCCTTTGGCTGAGGAATAGGATCGTGGCCAAAGCTAGTTGGAAGCTGGAGAAAAGAGTGGTCGAGTTGGAAGATGTCGCTTTGCATGAACGCTCCTGAATCGATGGAACAATCGAGACGGGAGATCGCGACAGCGCTTAAAACAACGGATGATGGCGAATCGGAATGTGCCCGTCAGTCGGATGGACTGACGTAACAAAGGTACGCAGTCCCTAGCGTATGCGTATGGAGGAGAAACGGAGGGATGTGGCGTGGCAATTCATGCGAGAAAGACTAGCATAGATTAGGAAAAACGCAAGCGAAATCTACAATCGTGTTGTGAAAAAACACGCGCTGCAAATAGGTGTCGCTTGGCTAGGCGGAGCAGCTTCACTAAGAACTGAGCAGCTCAACGTTCTGAACTCAGCCTGACATTGATCAATTGGCCTGGGGGTAGTGCGAGCTGTACACGTGTTAACCTAGTTCGCATCATGTCGAGCCAATTCGTTTCCTTCCTACGCGCAAATACTCGCGCCTTCCACATACGCTGCCTGCGCTAACATGGCGGCGTTCTTTCCATTCGCTTTTCTTCAGGTCTAGCCGCCATTGCTGAGATATCGGCGCGGCAGTATTGCTCAACTTCGTCAAGATCGCCGCGTCCCCAATAGCAAGTGCTACTTTGGAGGCTGCATGTCGAATTCCGAGGTCAAGAAAAGGGTACATGGTGTTGAGCGGTTACGTCTCCCGGAACTACCCGATCTGGCGGGAGATGCGGACGTTACGGCGACCCAAATCGGTCCCAAGAGCTCGGGCAATGAGGTAACGGTTAAGGCGCAACTGCCTCTGCAGCAGGAGGGCGACGACGCCCAGGATGATACTTGTCCTTGGCAGCAGTGCTGTCCGGGATGGGAAGGGCCAGTGCACTGCATCACCGACTGGAAAGAGGCGGAGAGGCGCTATGACGCGCGTTTTCCACTAGTTGATATGAACGAGCAAAGACGTCTAAAAAACGTCATGACCTGTCTGCGTGAGCGCGGTCCTTATCGCAAGCTAATGACCGTTCCCCGAGATTGGCGCCGCAAGTTCCGAGCATTAAATGAGGAGTTCCCGAACTTCAGTGAAGTCGTGGAGTATCTTGAAGTGATGTGCGCATTAAGTGTGCATCGCGACAAGGTTTTCCGCTTCGACCCCATTTTGCTGAATGGGCAGCCTGGGTGCGGGAAAACGTACTTTGCAGAGCGCCTTGCGGGATTGATCGGCAGTGGCTCTAATGTCATCCGTATGGAGACAGCACAAAGTAATGCGGTATTGGCCGGGAGTGCCGATTTTTGGAGCAACACCAAGCCTGGACAGACGTTCACTCTGCTAGTGGAAAAGGACTGGGCTAATCCCTGCATGATTCTCGACGAAATCGAAAAGTGCACGAGCCGGGATTTCGACCCGACGATGGCGTTACTTAGCCTGCTCGAACCGGGTACGGCCCGCAAGTTCACCGACTTGAGCTATCCGTGGTTAACCCTGGATGCGAGCACTATTTTGTGGATTTGCACAAGTAATGACGCGGACTTGCTCCCATTGCCTGTACTAGACCGCTGCCGGCGGTTTGAAATCGGACCGTTGTTGGATTTCGAGGCACGTGTCTTGATTCAACGTTTGTTTGATCAGGAGATTGCGGAGCTAATGCCTGGGACTAATGCACCTAAGCTTTCGACGGCAGTCGTTGAGCAGTTGGTCGGGCTGTCCCCGCGACGAGTAAAGAGAGTAGTCCGAGAAGCGGTTGGACGGGCCCTATATGACGGGCGACGCCGTGTACTGCCGAGGGATGTAGTTGTGGACATTGTGGAAGATGACGCACAACGGCCAAAGATTGGATTTATTTGAATAAGTTTGAGGCGCGGTTAGTCTGGGATGATAAGCTCAGTCGGCAATACGCCTGGCTGTTTAGTTCCTTCAACCGCCGCATGCATTAGTGCGTCCACCACGGATTGGGCGGCGCATAGCCGCTCAAACGAAGCCGTTTTGGGTGCGATTGGAAGCTCTATCTTCTCGTAGAGGGTTGTGAATACATACGGCAGGCCAGCACGATTATGCTTCGCAATGAGTTCATTGAGAAAAAGATCGATTACCGTTCGGTGCTGTAACGCGACAGCATATGCAAATGGTGTGAAGCCGCTATCTTTCAGATTGGGCTCGACGAAGTTGCAGCCTGCCCTCACGCACTCTTTGATCCATTCAATGTCGGGTTTTTCATTGTCGCAAAGGTGATGGAGGATGTTTTTCCCGTTGCAGTCAACAGGGAACTTTCCTATTTCAGCATGTTCGAGAAGTTGTGCGAAACGGCGGATGGGGCGCTTTATGGACATCGATATCTGCTGTTGTGTACCCTTGACGCGCCCGTTGGCAGGCCAGAGGGAAAATGGTTTTGGCTATTGCGGCCTTGACCATATTTCCAGAAGGAGATCATGTCAAGCCTTGTTATCGATTAGAGGGGAATGTGGGAACTATGCGGGCAACCATCTGTGGTTCGCACGCTACCGTCCATCGTTAGGCTGACTATGGGCATCGGCAGGAACAGGTCTTAAATCGATCCTTGCATACGCTAACTTGAGTGTCGGAAGCCAACCCCGTTGCAGACATTTGTGCCGCGAACTGCGCATCACAAACCTGCCATTTCCAGTCGACCGGTGGCCAATCGCTACTGCAAGCGCAACTCTGGTATGCCGACTTCCCTTTAACGGCACATTGAATTTCGTGGACGACATGCTCCACGAATCCTGACTTGCGGAAAAGAAAGTTACGCTTGAAAGTGTGCGCGAGCCACTGATCCAAGGCAGAGCAGCGTCGACGACGCCGTGAACTGATGCTTGCCTTAGCATGCGAATGAACCAACAACAAGGCACACATTGGAGACTTGTTCATTCACTGTCGTCGTTGAGCTCGCGGAACACGGCAGGGAAGTACTCGATGCGGCCGTCAGCCATCTTGTGGGGGTAGAACGAGCGCCGGTCCCATCGCCCGATGGTCTCGACCTCGGCGATGAAGCTTTTGAAAGGACCGCGCCTTCCAGGTGCAAATGGCGCGTAGACGTGAGGGGCTTGCACATACTCGTCACCGAGGTCATCGATGTCTAATATATCGTCGAACGACACAAGGCCAACAACTTCGAGCCACGCTCGGTTCGCCTCCGGAATCTTGTCCCAGAACTCGTAGATAGTCTGCCGCTTCTCGTCGTGCCGGTCTTCGCCCAACCAAGGGTCATCGTGTTTACCGCTTCTAGCGTCGTTCACAGCCATCGCAGCGTCCCATGATTTGCCGTCGTCAGAGAGGTACGCGAAGTAGCGTTGCACGCAGAACTTAAGCCCCTCATGCGACATGCCCCGGTACGGCCACACCATCCACATGGGGTTCTTCTTGAAATCAGCGAGGTCGCCCGTGTATGGGTACTCCGTGGCATCAGGCGAGCGTAGCAATAACGACGCGTGGGACTGGTCTTTCAGCATGCGGTGCGCCTTCCTCTTCATCACCAGCCGGGCCCGCAGGTCGGCTCGTTGTGAGCGTCGGCGGATGGTCAGCGAAACGCCGAAGTAGGCGAATAAGAGGTGGTCGTTTTCGGGGCGGAAGAGCCGGTCCTCGAGCTCAGCCTTGCCCCAGAGGTGCCACTCCTCGATCTCCATCTCGCGGCACTTTCTGGCGAAGTCGTCGCGGGCCTTTTTGGAGAAATCGCAGGCTGCAGTGAATACAAGTCCGTGAAGCTTTTCATCCGGGCCGAGCACGGTGTCGTTCAAGTACTTGACCAACGCCTTCGGCCCAATGGCCCGCTCACGCTTGCACTGGATGAGCCAGAGCCTATCATCGACGCCCTCGTCGAGGGGCGATCTCTCTTCACCCGTTTCTCCGTCTTCCACTGACGCAGAGGTCTCGTTCACCCTAGCAACGATTTCGTAGCCTCGCGCATCGAATCCGTCATCGCTGCCGGAGCGTCCCGTGGCCTCGAGTCGCCGCCAAGGTTTGAACTCGTACGCAAGCTGTCGCACGAGGTCTTCGAATCTCTTCGGATCCAAGTCTTCAAAGTGGAGGGGTCCAATGGTGCGAGTGGTGGCCATGCAGCATGATAGCAGTTGGGGCAGTGTGCCAGGACTGTGGTTACAGTTGCTCACTTTGGCTAAGCTGTCCCGTTCGAAGGCTGGCGTTGGCGACCGACTAGTTGAGGCCGATTGTACATGGCAGATGGTCTCTCGGCACCGGCGGCTAAGCGGCAGTTTCCAGACTTTCGTTTTCTGGCCGCGAGCAGGATCAGTCGACCCAAAGCGGAAGTGGCCGATTGCGAAAAGCGGCCATTCGCCGGGCAAGCGTGAGACTCGTTAGCCGAGAATTTACTGGGTGGAAAAAGTAATTCGCGCACTTCGCGGCCCAAGTGCCCGGGCCAGGCCGGTAGCGTCGTCCACTCGCCCAATGCGGGTGTAGGAATACATCGAGTCGAAGGTCGAATAGAAGACGACGAGAGTATCGTCGCCATAAAGCATAAGATCGCCATTACGGATGAGCCCCGGCCGGCTCGCATTAGCGGGCAGCGATGTCGGCAACTTGGCGTGCTTCTCGTTGCCGTTAAGCTCTTCCATGTGCAGTGTCAACGGCAATTGCGCGGAAAATGCACGCGCAGTGTTGTTGTCGGCAAGGGTTATGGCTAAGCGACGTCCGTAGATGGTCATCCACATGCGTGACTCCTTGGTTTTCTCAGAGACCCCGGCGGCGCTGGACCTCGGTGGCTCTCCGGCTTGGCACGCGCTGACCGCTAGCAGTCCGAGTAACAAACTCAGTCCGTGCAGGATCAGGATTCGGCAACGGCGGTTCATTTCTGGCTCTCCTTGATACGGGTACGGCTTGCCCGAACTGCGGCGCCTGCGTGTCCAAAAAGTCGTCACTCAAAGCATCAGCGATTTAGCTTCATCGAAGGCACTACATCCTGCATGCGCTGGCCGTGCTAGGTGTGCGCGGGATGTTCACGTAACTTCCATGCAGGGGCCTGGGTGGCCACTCAACGCTTGGGAGAAGTGGCAAGCGCTTGCTTCAATGCTACGCGCGCACGCCTTGCGTGATCGGCGCCGACACGCTCCGCCAGCACCTGAACGAGCTGCTCCAACTGGATGGCCGTTAGGCCCACGTTCATGCTTATGCGCATGTGCGATTGCAATTGAGACTCCGCGCCTAGTAGCGCGGAAAGCATGCCCACAGTCGCCAATTCGCGGCTTTGCCAGTCCAAGTTGTCGCGCTCGAAGATATCGCCAAACAGGTGCGTCTTGAGATACTCGTCAACGGCAGGCGCGAATTCAAACAGCGGCCCCTGGACCGGTGCGCCTACTAGCTTCGTCTGATTGGCAGTACCTGCGGCTCGCAGTGCCTCACCCGTCGGGATGGGACGGCTTGGAGCACGCCCGGGCGCATCCTGGATGCCTCGCTGCCTGCGCGCCTCCAGCACCTTCATGAGTTCGCCGAGAGCGTTCAGGCTGCGCGGAAAACCGGCGTAGGCATATACCTGCACCAGCACTTCTCTGGCGTCACTTATCGTCAATCCTGTATCCAGTCCCTTGTGCAACGCCGCGCTCAAACGAGAGATGTCACCCGCTGCAGCGAAGGCCGCGATGGGGACAATGGCCTGCTGTCGGGCCGAGAGCGTCTCCGAGACGGTTTGTGTCTGGGTCATAGCTGAGGTTGCCGGGGTGGCCGGAGCAGCTTGGCAAAACACAGCCGTCAGGCCGAGTAATGCGATGGGCAGTATGCCGGCTCTGCGGTGCTTAGCGGCTGTTGTATTGGTCATCACTGACTTTCTCCATCCATTCAACATTTTTGCCATCCTTCGTACCGGTGACGGCCAGATGCGTCATTGCGGTCTTTGACGCCGCACCATGCCAATGCTTGACGCCTGGTGGGCACCACACCACGTCTCCGGGTCGGATTTCCTGCACCGGCTTGCCCCATTCCTGAGTGAGTCCCATGCCCGAGACGACCACCAAGCGCTGTCCCGTCGGGTGCATGTGCCACGCCGAGCGAGATCCGGGCTCGAACGTGACCAGCGCGCCCGACGCGCTGATGTCGTCATCCGCCGGCCAGATCGTGTCCACGCGAACCTGGCCAGTGAAGTTGGCGGCCGGGCCAGCCGCTGAAGGCTGGCTTCCGGCGCGCGTGATTTGCTGCGCAAAGAGAGAGGTCCCACCTGCCTCGGCGGCCTCCAGGAGAACCGGCTGAAGCGCGGCGACGCACAAAGCGGTGCTTAGAAGCGGAAAATGCATGACATTCGTCCTTTCAAATTGGCGCCCTTTGACAACGGAATCAAGGACACGCTATTCCGGTGTACCTGACGCCGCTAGTCGACTCCCGTCCACCAGTGCGAGAACTGCTGCTCAGGTTCGCCGACTTGGACTGCCTCGCCGATACGCGGCGTCAGCAGCCGGTAGCGCTTGCCTTGGCTCGCTGCGGCCGCTCGCTTGAACGGCTCATCCCAGGCATGACGCGCCAGGGTAAAGCGTCCTGCATGCGCTGTCAGAAGCGTGCGCGCTCCCAGCAACTCCGCCGCGCGGGATGCTTCTTCGGGGTTCATGTGGATGTCAGCCCACCGCTCGTTATACTGACCCGCATCCAGCGCTGCCAGGTCGAAGCTGCCGAAGCGTTTGGCGATATCAGCAAAGTGCGGACCAAAGCCCGTGTCGCCGCTGAAATACAGCCGTCGCTCAGTGGTTTCGAGTGCGAAGCTAACCCACAAGCTCTGGTTGCGTTTCATGAAGCGGCCGGAGTAGTGCTGTGCCGGCAATATGTGCACTTTCAGGCCGGGCGCCACTTCGAGGCTCGCATGCCAGTCGGCTTCCCGGATTTTTTCGGGCGGGTAACCCCAGAGCGCCAGGTGCGCACCGTTTCCCAACCCTGTCACGACCAACCCGGTCTTCGGCTCCAGCCCCTTCATGCTCGCGTAGTCAAGATGGTCGTAGTGATCGTGGGTGATCAGGATGACGTCGACTTCGGGGATGTCCTCAACACGGTAAGGGCTGGTGCCATCAAAGGCGCGCACCATCCATGGCAGTGGAGCTGCATAGCTGCTGAATACAGGGTCAATCAGCAGTCGCTTGCCGCCAAGCTGAACATAATACGAGGAATGGCCGAGCCAGATAACGGTGTCCTGGTCGCGAGGCAAGGCGGCCAGGTCCGTCTTCACGGAGGGCAGCGGTGCTGGCGGTGTTGGCCGGTCTCTGGGCTCAAAGCGCCCCTTGAGTACGGCCCAGATGAAGGCAAAGCCCCCGGGGCGCGGTGGAGAGGCCACCTCGTTTTGGAACACGCCGTTCCGGTAGTGCTTTGACGCTTGCACTGCCGCGAGCCGTTCGCCCTCGGGCAACTGCCCAAGCGGACGGTAAAGGTAGGCGCAGGCGCTGACAACTAGTGCGCACGCCAGGACCATCACCGATATCAGAAATCGCTTCATGTTACTTCCCACGAGAGTTTATAGGGACGGACGTAATCGCCGCCCCAGTTAGCGCCCCTACGCCAGGTGCGCGCGGAAGAAGGCAGTCAGCTTATCAAAGGGAATCACATCAACGCGGTCGTACAAATCGGTGTGGCTCGCCCCTGGGATAATCATCAGTTCCTTCGGTTCTGCCGCAGCCGCATAGGCAGTTTCGCTGAAATAGCGCGAATGCGCTTTCTCACCGTGGATAAACAGGACTGGACGCGGAGAAATTTCGGCGATGTACGTCAGAATCGGCATGTTCATGAACGGCAGCGGTGTTGTTTGCGTCCACGAGCCGTTTGAGTTGATCGCTCGCGGATGGAAGCCGCGAGGCGTGCGGTAGTAGTTGTGGTAGTCCACCAGGAATTGCGGTTCTCCACCTTTGAGCTGATTCATGACAGGTCCATAGGATGGGCCGCCTTTTTCCGCATCCTGCCAACGCTGCCGGCTCAGTTGCTCCAGCGTTTGCGCACGCTGCTCCGGGGTCACGCTGTCGTTGTAGCCCTTGGACATGACACGCGTCATGTCGTACATGGTGCTTACCGCGACGGCCCTGACGCGCTTGTCCACCGCAACGGCGCTTAACGCCATCCCGCCCCAGCCGCAAATGCCGATGACGCCAATACGCCTGCGGTCAACGAAAGGCAGCAAACCGATATAGTCCACCGCCGCGCTGAAGTCCTCAGTGTTAATGTCCGGTGACGCGACGTTACGCGGCTCGCCCCCGCTTTCCCCCGTATAGGACGGATCGAACGCCAGCGTAACGAATCCCCGTTCCGCCATCGTTTGGGCATAGAGACCCGACGACTGCTCCTTCACCGCGCCGAACGGGCCGCTAATGACGAGTGCCGCCAGCCTGCCGCTCGCATTTTTTGGCTGGTACAGGTCAGCCGCCAGCGTAATGCCGTAGCGGTTCTTGAAGCTGACCTTTTTGTGGTCGACCTTGTCGCTTTTGGCAAAAGTTTTGTCCCATTTGTCGGTCATTTGTATTTTCACCGGCGCGGAAGGCTGCGCCGCAGCCACTGATGCGACGCTCAACGTGGCGATGCTGAGGCCCGTCATTTTCAGCAGGTTGCGGCGTCGCGTGTCAGGCGAGTCCTGAATTGCAATGGCGTTGCCAGTTTCATTCTGCGTGCTCATATCTATTTCTCCTGTTGATTCATATTCAAGCGGCAAGGGTTGCGTTATCGATAACGAATCGATATTTCACATCGCCCTTCAGCATCCGCTCGTAGGCGTTATTGATCTCGTCGGCCGGGATCAGCTCGATGTCTGCCACAATGCCGTGCTCGGCGCAGAAATCCAGCATCTCCTGCGTCTCTGAAATGCCGCCGATCATCGAGCCCGCCAAGCTGCGGCGCTTCATGATCAGGTTAAACACTTGCGGCGAAGGGTGTGGTGACGCAGGAGCGCCCACCAGGGTCATCGTGCCATCACGTTTGAGCAGCACCAGGAAGGCATCGAGGTCGTGCGGTGCGGCTACGGTATTCAAGATGAAGTCCAGGCTTTTGGCGTGTGCCGCCATTTCGTCGTTGTTCCGCGAGACGACAACCTCGTGCGCGCCCAAGGCCAGGGCCGCTTCGCGCTTCGACTCTGATGTGGTGAACGCCACCACATGCGCACCCAAGGCGCGCGCAAGCTTGATCCCCATATGACCGAGCCCGCCGATGCCGACCACACCCACTTTCTGACCCGATTCCACCTTCCAATAACGCAGCGGGGACCAGGTGGTAATGCCGGCACATAGGAGTGGCGCGACGGCGGCCAGTTGTTCCTCGGGATGACGGATGCGCAGCACGTAGCGTTCATGCACGACGACGTGTTGCGAATAGCCGCCCAGGGTGTGGCCGGGAGCATCAGCCGCGGGCCCGTTATAGGTGCCGACCATGTGGTCGCAATAGTTCTCCAGGCCGGCGTCGCAGTCCTCGCAGTGCTTGCAGCTGTCGACGATGCAGCCGACACCGACCAGGTCGCCGACCTTAAAGCCCGAGACGTGTTCTCCCACGGCCGACACACGTCCGACAATCTCGTGCCCGGGCACGCACGGATAGAGGGTGCCGGCCCACTCAGCACGCACCTGATGGATGTCGGAATGACATACGCCGCAGAAGGCGATGTCGATCTTCACGTCGTGCGCACCAGGCGCGCGACGGGTGATATCCATGGCTTGCAGAGGTTCGGTTGCCGCGTTGGCGCCGTAGGCTTTAACTGTCATTGAAATTCTCGCTATTTGGTTACTGAAGAATTAGGCTACCTTCGTCTGCGCGATGCGCCTGGTCAGGAAAGCCAAGACGGCGGCGATCAGCAGCAAGGCTGCGCTTGTTACGAAAGTGGTCCGATAACCGCTTACATCGAACAGAATGCCGCCGATAGTCGAGCCCATGGCGATAAAGAGCTGGATTACAGCGACCATCAGTCCGCCGCCAGCCTCCGTGTCCTTCGGCAGCAATTTAGCGAGCCATGCCCACCACCCGACGGGCGTAGCCGTCGCCACCAGTCCCCACAGGCCCAGCAGCACAAAGGCTGCCGACGTCCACTCGCCGAAAGCGATAAGGGCCAACGCGATGGCACCCATGGTCAGCGGGGCGGCAATCAATATTCGGTAGATGCCCGTTTTCAGTAATCCGTCGACCAGTACGGTTCCGACAAAGCCTGCGGTCCCAAGCACCAACAGGATCATCGAGAGCATGCTCACACCCACGCCGGTGACGGTTTCCAGGAAGGGCCGCACATACGTGAAGAGCATGAACTGACCCATGAAGAAAGTACCGACCGCCAGCATCCCCAGCGCGACCAAAGGTCTTTTCAGCAGACTGAAGACATTACCTGAGCCTGCTGCACGCGGCGTGGCCTTCATGGAAGGTAAGCTGATCCATTGCCAGACCATGGCGATCACCGCGAGTGGCACCAGGCAAAGAAAGGCGCCGCGCCAGCCGATCATCCCACCGAGATAGCTACCCAGCGGGGCGGCTACCACTGTCGCCAGTGCGTTGCCGCCGTTGAAGATGGCCAGTGCCCTAGGTACGCTTTCCGCCGGCACCAGCCGCATGGCTATCGCCGCCGACATTGACCAGAATCCGCCGACAACTACACCAATGAGTGCGCGGCCGATCATGTACACCAGATAGCTGGAGGACAGGCCAACAATCAGCCCTGATACGCACATCAATCCCGTCAACAGCAGCAGCAATGTCTTGCGGTTCATTGACGCTGCGATCGTCGAGATGGAAAGACTGGTCAGCACCGCGAAGACGCCGGAAATGGCGATGCCATAGCCTGCCAGTCCTTCGCTGACGAGAAGGTCAGCGGCAAGCGGAGTCAGCAGACTCACAGGCATGAATTCCGAGGCAATCAGCACGAAGACGCACAACGTCATCGAGAAAATGCCGCCCCAGAAAGCCTGCTGGTGCCCGGCGCTTGTAAGAGACGAGCCGTTAACCGCTCGAGCGTCAAGAACTTGGTTGGTCATGAGTGGCTGCCTTTTCCTAATCTTGTTTCCATGACCTGCATTTTCGCTCGCGCGGATGACGCTGATAAGCGGGTATAATCTTGATGAGGCTGTGAAAAAAACTCAGCAATGGCGCAAACAAAAATTAATGATTTGCAATATTTTCTTGCGGTGGCGCGGGATCGCAGCTTCACCAAGGCGGCCGCTAGGCTGGGTGTGACGCCGTCCGCCCTAAGCCATACGATCAGAGCGCTCGAGGAAAGACTCGGCGTGCGTCTGCTCGCGCGCACGACGCGAAATGTAGCACCGACAGAGGCAGGGGACCGCTTGGCGCGTTCAATCGCTCCGCTCTTCGATCAGATAGCGGAAGAAGTTGAGGCACTCAGCGAGTTGCGCGAAAGGCCAGCCGGAACGATCCGTATCACATGCACCGATGATGTAATCAAGCTGTATCTGCGGCCAGTGCTAGCGTCGTTCTTGAAAAACTATCCGGACATCAACCTCGAGCTTTTCGTCGATTACGGTTTCACCGACATTGTCGAAGAGCGGTTCGATGCGGGTATACGTCTGGGTGAAGCCATCAGTAAAGACATGATCGCCGTTCGCATCAGTCCTGACTGGCGCTTGGCGGTAGTCGGATCACCAGCCTATTTCAAACGGTGCCCCCCGCCCGCCACACCCTATGACCTGACCAATCATGCCTGCGTCAACATCCGGCACAGGCCTTCGGGAGCGATCTACGCATGGGAGTTTGAGAAGAATGGGAAGGCATTCACCGTCAAGGGCGAAGGGCAACTTGTCTTTAACAGCATCATCCACGTGCTCAACGGCGCGCTGGACGGAATTGGGTTGGCTTACGTTCCCGAGGCGCTTGCCGCGCCCTACCTGGCTGATGGCCGCCTTCAGGAAGTTCTTGCCGACTGGTGTCCGTATTTCCAGGGTTTTCACCTGTACTATCCGCATAGACGCCAGACTTCCGCAGCCTTCTCGGCTTTTGTCGACGCGGTGAAATACCGGGGCTAATTGCGATCGGTCCTGAGGAGCTTAACGCCGTCAGGCTTTGCTCAGATCACGGGCGGCATCTTCGCAATCAGCTTGTCGAGCGTGATTGGGTAGTCACGCACCCGCACACCCGTTGCATTATAGACAGCGTTGGCCACAGCCGCCGCAATTCCGCAGATACCGAGCTCGCCAACCCCTTTCGCTTTCATCGGCGAGGAGATCGGATCCGTTTCATCAAGGAAGATGACCTCCTGGTGCGGAATGTCGGCGTGCACTGGCACTTCGTAGCTGGCGAGATCATGGTTGACGAAAAAGCCGTAGCGCGTGTCGACTGCAAGCTCTTCCATCAGGGCCGCACCGACTCCCATGGTCATGGCGCCGATCACCTGACTGCGCGCCGTCTTCGGGTTGAGAATGCGCCCGGCGGCACAGACGGCGAGCATGCGGCGCACGCGGACCTCCCCGGTGGCTGCATCAACCCCGACCTCGACAAAATGCGCGCCGAAGGTCGATTGCTGGTAACGCTTGTCGAGATCGCCGAACTCGATCATGTCTTCCGCCACCAAGCCCTGGCTTCCCGCCAGCTCGGCAAGCGGAATACCGCGCGTGCCGGCGCGAACCTGGCTTTCCGCAAAGACGGCTTCGCTCGCGTCTATCCCAGCCTTTTGTGCAACCACTTCGCGCAGCTTCACGCACGCCGCATACACGCCCGATGTCGAACTGTTGCCCCCCCATTGGCCACCCGACCCGCACGATACAGGGAAGCTGGAATCCCCCAGACGCACCTTCACCTTGTGCAGCGGCACGCCCAGCATCTCGGCCGCGGTCTGGGCGATGATGGTATAGCTGCCGGTCCCGATGTCGGTCATATCCGTTTCTACCGTGACATAGCCGCCGCGGTCCAGCCGCACCCTCGCCGCGGACTTGGTGACTAGATTGTCCCGAAATGCCGAGGCCACTCCCATGCCTACCAGCCATTGTCCATCGCGTACTTGCCCTGGCCGGGGATTGCGCTTGTCCCAGCCGAAGCGCTTGGCGCCGATCTCGAAGCACTGCACCAGCTGCCGCTTCGAGAACGGCGGATTCGTGTGCGCGTCCTGCTTTTCATCCGGCTTCTTGGACTGCGGGTCGTTCGAGACCGGTTTGGCGGGATAGTCCGGGACCACCTGGGTATCGTTCTTGATGCGAAATGCGATCGGGTCCATTGCCAGCTTCTCGGCCATCTCGTCCATGGCGATTTCCAGGACTGCGAGACCTGGTGCCTCGTTCGGCGCGCGCATGGCATTAGCTTCGGGTAAGTCCATCACTGCCAGCCAGTTCGCCGTCATGCGATTGCCGCCGGCATAGAGAGACCGTGTCTGGATCGCGCCGGCCTCAAGCCCGCCCTTCGGCAGGTTGCCGGACCAGCTTTCATGTCCGATGGCCGTGATCTGCCCGTCCCTCGTGGCGCCAATGCGCACTCGCTGGATCGTCGCCGAACGATGTACCGTATTGTTCGGAATGAGGGCGCGCTGCAACGCCACCCTCACCGGGCGCCGCGCAGCACGCGACGCCAGTGCCGCCATCACCGCGTCCGACCGCAGAAAGAGTTTGGCGCCAAAGCCGCCGCCGATATATGGCGACATGACCCGGATCTTCTCTTTTTGGATGCCCAGCGTCTTGGCCATGTCACTGACGGCCCAGGCAACCATCTGGCTGGACGTCCAAAGTGTTAGTCGGCCGCCATCCCACGCAGCAACCGTCGCGTGGGGCTCCAGCATTGAGTGGGACTCGTGCGCTGTGGAATAGACCGCGTCCAGTTGGACAGGAGCGGACGCCATGGCGCCAGTGAAGTTGCCGACTGTAGTAGCACCTGGGGCATTGAAGCTGTCGGCCGCAGTCGCCTTGGTTTTTGCAGACGCGAGGTCGAACGAACCCTTCGCGCGCGAATAGTCAACGCGTATGAGATGCGCAGCGTCCCGTGCCTGTTCGAAGGTCTCGGCAACAACCACGGCAATGGCCTGGTGATAGTGCTCGATGTCCGGGCCGCCCAATAAGCGCGCCGTATTGAAGTCGCCTTTGCCAAGCTTGCCGGCGTTCTGCGCCGTGACAATCGTGATCACTCCGGTCGCCGCTTTGGCGGCCGCAAGGTTCATGGCAATGATGCGGCCCTTGGCGATGGCCGAGCCTAGCACGTACCCATATGCCTGGTTCGGGACCACGTCGTGCCGGTCGTAGGCATAGGGTGCCGTCCCGGTGGTCTTGAGCGGCCCGTCGATGCGGTCAACCGGCTGCCCGACCACCTTGAGCTGGTCTATGGGATTGTCGGCGGCAGGAGTGTCAAATTTCATGGCAAAGACCTTCGCTTAATTGAGGACGGAGGCAAGCGTGCGTTCGACCAGCGCGAGCTTGAACGCGTTGTCATGTGTGGTGCGCGCGTCGGCAAGAAGTGTCGCCGCCACTGCCTTCGCTCCGCGCGGTATTTCATCGTCGGCCGCATCCATACGCCACGGTTTGTGCGCTACGCCACCGAGCGCAACGCGGCCGGTTCCGTCGCGGCCGATAACGGCGGCCACCGACACCAGCGCGAAGGCATAGGAAGCGCGGTCGCGCACTTTGCGGTACACGTGGTTACCACCGAGTGGTGGGGGCAACAAAACCGAGGTAATCAATTCACCCGGCTCGAGCGCATTCTCGATATGGGGGGTATTGCCTGGCAGCCGATGAAAGTCGGCGATCGGGATGATGCGCCTGGCACCATCGGCACGGACTGTCTCCACCGTCGCATCCAGCAAGCGCATAGCAACCGCCATGTCGCTCGGATGTGTGGCAATGCACGCATCGCTTGTACCGACAATTGCATGGTGCCTGCTGAAACCGCCGATGGCGCCACAGCCGCTGCCAGGCTTGCGCTTGTTGCAAGGTTGATTGGTGTCGTAGAAGTAGGGACACCGTGTCCGCTGCAGCAAGTTGCCCGCCGTCGTAGCCTGGTTGCGCAACTGGCCGGAGGCCCCCGCGAGCAAGGCACGTGACAGTACTCCATAGCCGCGCCGCACGCGCTCGTCGGCGGCAAGGTCCGTATTGCGCACCAGTGCCCCGATCCGTAGTCCGCCATCCATTGCCGGCTCAATCTTGTCGAGCGCGAGGTCGTTGATGTCGATGAGGTGCGTGGGCGTTTCGATCTGCAGCTTCATGAGGTCGAGCAGATTAGTGCCACCAGCGATAAAACGTGCGCCTTTGGTCCGGGCAGCTGCGGCCGCAGCTTCGGCAGGCGTTGCAGCTCTTTCGTAGGTGAACGGCTTCATGCCTTGACTCCCGCGACTTCGGCGATTGCTTCCTGGATGTTGGAGTAGGCACCGCATCGGCAGATGTTCCCGCTCATGCGTTCGCGAAACTCTACGGCTGTCATTTCCGGCTTGCGAGTCAAGTCAGCTGTTGCATGGCTCGGGACTCCCGCCTTTACCTCGTCCAGCATGGCCACGGCCGAGCATATCTGGCCGGGCGTGCAAAAACCGCACTGGTACCCGTCGTGCTTGATGAACGCCGCCTGCATAGGGTGCAAATTCATCGGGGTTCCGAGGCCTTCGATAGTCGTGATGTCATGCCCCTCCTGCATCACCGCCAGCGTGAGACAGGATGTGATCCGACGGCCGTCCACGATGACGGTACAGGCGCCGCATTGGCCCTGGTCGCACCCCTTCTTGCTGCCAGTCAGATGCAGCCGTTCGCGCAGGGCATCAAGCAGCGTAGTGCGCGGGTCGATCATTAACTGATGTTCGGTGCCATTGACGCGCAGAAAAACACTAACGGTCGGCGGTGGAGTGCTCTGCGCAGGCTGCGGGTTGGCAGCCTCGGCTTCTGGCGCAAGTCGCCCCGCAATTACAGCCCCACCGGTCGCGGCCGCTGTCGCTTTCAATAGCTTGCGCCGTGAAGGATCGAATTCAGTCATTTCCAATCTCCTAAGACCGTTACCAGAGTGCGTTGCCAGCCACCTAACCACTCCAGCAGAAAATACTCCTATGCAGCTACTGCAAGGTAGTGCGGAAGAATGAGGTCAACCTGTCAAAAGGAATGAGATTGACCCGGTCGTACATGTCCACATGTCCAGCACCGGGGATAACGACGAGTTCTTTTGGTTGGCCAGCCAGGCGGTATGCTGCCTCGCTAAACTCCCTCGAGTGTGCCTGGTCACCGGTGACGAACAACATTGGACGGGGCGATATTGTCTTGATGTCATTGAACGGATAAAAGTTCATGAACTTGATGCTGCTGGTGAACGTCGGATGTGTGGTCAGTTCCGGGGAGGAGCTTTCTGGAGTGAATTCCCCCCTCGGCGTGCGATAGAAGTCAAAGAACTCCCGCTGAATTGGATGAGTGTCCTCCTGCAATTCATGCACGGTTCCACTAGTGTATTTGGTCTCGCCGCCTTCAAACTCCGCATAGCGATGCGCCGCCGCTTCCGCGATGATCTTCTTGCGTTGCTCAAGTGTCTGGGAGCGGTACAGCGCGTTGCGACTGACGGAACCCATGTCGTACATGCTTACTGTCGCAATGGCTTTCATGCGCGGGTCGATCTTGGCCGCACTGATCACAAAGCTGCCACTGCCACAAATTCCGATGACGCCAATGCGCTCCCTATCCACGAAGGGACGCGTTCCCAGATAGTCCACCGCTGCGCTGAAGTCTTCGGCGTAGATTTCCGGAGCAACAGCATTGCGCGGTTGGCCTTCACTCTCTCCCCAGAACGACAGGTCCAGCGACAAGGTGATAAATCCCTGCTCAGCCATCCTCGTCGCGTACAAATTTGCGCTTTGTTCCTTCACAGCGCCCATGGGATGGCCGACGATGATTGCGGCGTGCTTTGTGTTCTGGTCCAAGGTCTTGGGAATGAAGAGATTCCCCGCGACCTTCATCTTGTACTGGTTGACGAACGTAACCTTCTGCGTGGTTACCTTATCGCTCGTAAAAAAGTTATCCGCACCGTTCGACATATCTGCAGCCTTTATAGAAAAAGAAATGACAGGCATCCCGAGTAAAGCAACGACCTGTTCCGTCGGGACTTCCTCCCATCACTGATGACGGAGGCTTTCCATTTGGTCCATTTTCGCGCGGGTACACGGCTGTGATAACCCAGCCTATTCTTGATGAGGTTGTGAGAAAACTTCAGCAATGGCATATGGAAAGTAGACGCTGTGCAAGTTCATCTCGCTACCAGCTGAGGCATCAGACCATCCGATGTTTCCAAAGCACTCGCCGCGCCCACTTGGCGGATAGTCGTCTTAAGGGAGTTCAGGCTGACTGGTGTCCGCATTTCCAGAGCTTTCACTTGTATTACCCACATACGCGCCAGGCTTCCCCGGCCTTTTCCGCATTTGTTGATGCCGTGAGATATCGAGGCTAGCTGCAAATGTGCTTGTAGCTGTCGTGGTGAAAGAAAGAGCAGACACTGATTTCTGACCAACCGCTTTAGTACTGCCCTGCAGAAATCCCGTCGGCCGCATCACTTCGTCGGCACCGCCTTCGTCCTCCTTTGGCAAGTCGCCCGGCCGAATGCGGCGGCGTCCCGCATAAAGCGTGCGGCCCATCGCTTCACGCAGTGCTTGTCGGATGCGGCGCGGCGAGAGGCACATTAGTCGTTCCACTGCCTTTGCGCTCAACTGGAATTGGGCCGTCTTCAACGTCAGTACCTGCTCGAGTTCTGCGGACATGTTTTGCACCATCGCCCGACACTGATGTTCGGTAGGCATTTCAATATCAAAGCAGCGTAGCCGGTCCTGTACAGGCTCTGGCAAGAGGCTCGCATCGTTGGCGGTACAAACCCACACAATGCGGCTAGCTTCCAAGGTGACCCACGGATAGGACAAATCATGGAATGCGCGCGCGGTACCTGGCTCAAGCAAGCTGTACAGCGACGACATCGGATCGAAGTCCCCGGCGGGAATCTTGTCGATCTCGTCCAGAACGATGACTGGGTTGCCGAAATCCCGTTGCACAAGCGCGGTAAAGACTTCGCCTGGTTTGGAATTGCTCCAAAAATCCGCGCTTCCGACGAGGTTACTATTGCTCTGTGCGCTCTCCATGCGCAGACAGAGCGTCCCGCTACCGATATGTCGGCCGAAAGCTTCTGCGAACATCGACTTGCCGCACCCCGGAGGCCCATTGAGGAGCATGGGATCAAGGCGCGCGACGCCATCGCCATGCTCAGCTAAGGTGTACATGCCGCGCAGGTATTCGATCACCTCGATAAAGTTAGGGAAACGCGCCTCGAGTTCCTGGAGCTGGCTGCGCCACTCCGTGTGAATCTGCGCAAGCTTACGGTATTCGCCGCGTGGGCGCAGCGTCTGCATGAGCATGGCGAGTCGGCGCTCATCTGGACCCGTCGCCTGTTTCATCCGTTGTTGATAACGGATTTCGGTGGCTTGCGCATCAAGCGGCTTGTGCACTGCGCCGCTCGATGCCGGCGAAGGCTGCGGCCAGATGCTGGCCAAGGCGGGCGGGCCGGCGGTGCACAGCGCTTCCCCATCGGGTTCAGCGCCGACGGCCCGCAAGGACTGTTCGAGTAATTGCGTTAAATCCGGCAGTTCCAGCTTCGGTTCCGCTGCCGACGAGCTGCCTTCATCTGAAGGCAGTTAATGATGCAGCATGATGTTCTCCAGCACGACAAACACTATCAATGCGGGCACAACATCCAACGGCATGATAAAAACATCAGCATGGACACGGCCCGGCAAACATGACGAGGCGGGACGCGTTTAGGAGTCGCCGCCTAAAGGCAGCGGCGTATAAGGTGGGTGCCTAGGCAGACGCTATGGAAGCGATGCGGACGGTGGACTTTCATGGTGCGAGCAGGTTAACACGCACGGAGCTCGCTTTTAAGGTCGGTTTACTCAAGCTTGAACTAAATCAAATGGCGCATAGGAATTGCCGTCTTGCAGATTGTCGCAAAACGATTTTGTACCCGCTCATGTGCGCCTTCGTAGCGGTGCGCTTAGATTATTTCTTTCGCTGAACTGGCGTGAAGAAAAGCGCACCAGCATTGCATCAGCCGTTCCCGCACGGGTGGCAAACGCATACAACGCGTCGGTAGTGAGCAGTGTATTGACATGATGGTACGCGTAGGTAGCCTGATAGGCAGGTTTGAGCTTGGGTGAAAACCAGTCCAGGCTCGACTCCATGAATGTATGAAAACGGCGCAGGCCGATGATGGATTCGCCAGGCAAACGTGGCCGGCGTACCGCGCCGTTTCCGTCGTAGTCATCGGCAAGGGTCCACAACGGTTCCAAGTGCGCAATCCGGTTGCGAAAGTCTTTCAATTTCTTGAGGTCACGCGCGAGCGGCTTCAGCCGTATGCGCTGATTATGACTCCATTCGCTGATTGGAACCGATGTGCCCCGGACTGGAAATATGCGTGGAATGCGAAAGGAGCCCTGTGAAACACGCGTTCCTTCAATCAGAGTCGTCCAAAAGCCAAAGCTCAGTGATGCAACAACGTCATTGGGATTGGGCGCAGGCATCTTAAAAGTCTGTGTGTTGGGGTCGCTATACAGCAGGCGTCCAATCTTTTCCTTGGACTCGGCGCTCAGGTGGACAATGCTTTTATGTGGATGGTACCAGTCGGTCGACTTGGCAGCGCCGCCGCCGTCGATCTGGGAAAGCGTCAAGTGGATTTGGTTGCGCAGTGTCAACTCAAAGAGGTTGAGGACGGTACTGAGTGCCGAAGAAACGGCTTCATTCCACATGTAGCACCCGATCAACTCGTCATCGTTGGCCGTCTTGAAAAAATGCTTGTAGGCATTCATGCGGGGATCCGACAAGAACGGGAGCAACTCGGAAGACATCGGGAAAGCAGGCATAAAGGCGGGACTGGGTATTGTCACAGAGCAAAGGCGAGTATTATGCCTCTGGGAAGTTCTTGTGCCAAATCCCTTGCCAAGTAAGCCAAATACGGGTACTATTTCTCTCGTAGGCGATAGGGATCCCGCTAAGTGCGCAAGCATTTATGGCCCTAATCGTAAAAGAGTCCGAAGCCACCGCAAGGTGGCTTTTGACTTTCTGGGATCGCTACTTCGTATGCTTCCAAGTACAGCGCGGCGCCTACCGAGGCTAGGGCACCTCGTTCGCAATACAGCATTTTTTGTACTTCGACCCGCTCCCGCATGGACAGGGATCGTTGCGACCGATCTTTCCACCACGCACTACCAACGAAGATGAAGCCTTGACTGCCAGCTGACGTGTCGTGCGAGCAATCTGCTGCTCCAGCTCTGCAGAATATTCCCATTCGAAATCCAGCATGACGCCGAAGCGCAGGTTCGCGTCCGCGTCGACGCACAAACCAAACCATCTGGGTGCCCGTTGCATATACTTGCGGCGATAGCAATGGCCGCCCAATACACCAGCAGCCACGCCATTCGGTGCCGGATTGCAGTGGACCGTTACTCCCTGAGTCGCGATACCAAGCGTGAAGTCATGCGCCTTGCCATCCGCGCGCGTCATGCCGGTAATCTGGCGCAGGCCCTGATCGAGAGACCGGCAAGTATCTTCGCCCATCGTTAGCAGCAAAAAGCCAAGTTCGATGGTGGTCGGCTCCTCCTTCTGCTCGATCTGCTGGATGAGCCGTTCAAACAGTGTTCTGGAAAGCTTTGTCAGTATTCCCTCGGGTGTGCGTGCGCCCGGAATACCCTCTCGCCGCACGCCCATCGCTATATCCAGGTCGACGGCAATATCGTCGCCAAGCATCATGAAATTTGCTTCGTCGTCCAACCACAGATTGCGCTTCAAGTGGTAGGACAACACCGTTAGTTCATGCGGCGTGCTCAGTCGTCCTGCATATGCCGCACGTTGCCTGATAAAGCCCAACAGCCGCAGCGGCGACTCCAGCATCTCGGTCATTGCGTCAAGCAGGAACACATCCATCACAAAAGGTGGCCTGATTGCCGCAGTGGACTCCGCCTTGAGGAACTGGCCTGCCTGGAAACTCAGTGCCGGGTAATGGTCGGCGACCACGCAAAACGGAAAAATCTCGGTTGGCTTGTGCTTGAGATGGAGTTCGATGCCCTGGGCATCGACTAACTTGCATTCGCCCGTTAACAAATGCACCGCACACTCTCGCGCCTGGTCGTACGAGTCCTGGATCGCAGCCTTGAAGTCGCTGCGCAGGTGGCCATCGTTCCCCTTACGCGCTTCAAGGGTCAGGCGTTTCGACTTGGCTTGTACCACAATGAGTCGGTCACCGAATAGGACCAACACATCGATCTCCCCCAGCTTCACGCCCTTCCTCGCGACCAGGTCGACATTCTGGTGAACGTTGGCCGAACCAAACACCGCTGTTAGGCGCTGGGCGGCAAACGATTCAGTGAACTGACCGCGGTGTTCAGAGGCCTGCGCCCGATACCCCTTGTCTTGCATCATCCAGTAAAACGGCGATTCGTAGATTGCCTCGACGAAGCTGTAGTACTGGAACAGCAGGTATTTCCCGTCAGGCGTACGCAACAAAGGTGCGGCGTTTGTCGCATTAAAATCGCCGACCGACTGGAACTGCCTGTTTCGGTCAGTTAGCAAAAACGCCTGCAAAACGTGCGTGACCACGTCGAGCGGCAAAGTACTGGCCGCCGCCACCTCCTCCGCCGTCAGCAGATATGCAGGCAGCAGCGTCCAGGTCTCGGGGGGTTGCTCGCGCAGCGTGTGGTGAAGTTGCAGCAGCTTATCGTTTTGGATCGCGACAATCGCCTGCGCGACCGCCTTCGCAGACTCGATTGCAAATCCCTTGTGCTGCAGCAGCCAGGGGTTATCACCGGCATATTTGAGCGGCGCAAAGTCACGGTACTGAAACGGGTAAGCCGACTCACCGCCATAGAAAATAGGCTCGCGCAAGGCCGCGCCTCTCGCCAGCGCAGCAGGATTGGGGATGCCGCCGGGCGCTGGAATCATACTGGCCCACATCACGGCACTCATCGCTTGATGCAATTCCTCTAGCAGTACGCCGGTCTGCTCGATGTAGCGCTCAAAGGTGGCGATGGGCGGGATGGCATAGTCAATATCGGTTTGGACCAACAAGCCGAGCAAGGTCGAGATTTCCGTGCGCAGCAATCGCTCAGGGGAATACATGCGCAACATGTCCTGCGGCTGCATCTCGTCGTTAAAGCCCACCGTATTGTCACGATAACAAAAATAGGCAATCGCATGGACATAGCCGGGTTCCTGACACAGCGCGGTCAACTCGGCGAAGATCTCGTTTTCTGCGCGCACCTTTGCTTCCATAGCCAATCCTCTATTTCATCGGCTTCACGATCACACGGCGTTCCGCCGTACTCCAGCGTACCCGCTCCAAGCGCGCCTGGTCTTGGGCATCCTCACCGAGGACCACAATCAGCGCGAAGGTCGTCGGTGTGAAAAATCGTATCTCGTCTGTGAGCACTCGTTCGGACCGGAACTGCAGGACATTCGCTCGCTTTTAAAGCGTCTTCTAGGCCTACTCGCTATGCGTCATTTTGCGTATCAGTTATTATTACGCCGCCCTGTAATCCTGCACGATACTTCCCACCGGTTCCGCCGTTGCTAACCGAGGAGACTATCGGTTCGTAATTAACAAGAAAGAACATGAGTTCACGAAATCCCTTCTACGCCGGCGCAGTTTTAGCAGTTGTCGCACAGTGGTACTTGATGCGGCCAATCCTGCAGCTTAGTTCTACCCTTGGCCAGCTAGCGCTAGTCACCGCATTTGTCTTAGGCACAGGGTTTCTATGTTCGAGCATTTACATCGCTCTGCTTAGAGGCAGTTTTTTGAAATCTTTGCCAGCGAGGGTGATTGCCATTGGCCTATTGCTGATCAGTGAGTTTCTCCTTGCGACTGCGGTGAAGCTCGCCTTTTCTTAAATTTGAATGGGAATAATGACGGTGGTTCACCGCTCTTTGCCAGCTTATAGCCTTCCGCTAGAGTGATGATTAGCAGTACTAGGCATATAACAAGTTTAAGGTAGAGGTGCATAATGGGTTCGGTCCAAGCGGCGTTAAAACGCAGGTTATAACTTTTACAATGCCGCTAGCAACCGACGCTGTCAATCTTTACGGGGCCTTCGCGTAGGAGACGCAGCGTCGCCGATGTCGTCTCACGCTATTTGGCCTCGGTGGACGCCGCGACCTGGTACCGGCGGCCTGTAGCGACCTCATCGTGCCTACCACGCAAATGACACAATGCATACCTTCTACCCGCGCTTCATACACGGTGTTCCCTTTTACGTCATTGGCTACTGACCACCCTATGATCGACCCGATCAACTCTCTCGCATTTTCAATGCACGCAAACAAGGGAGTTTACGCACTGTTGCTTGGTTCAGGTATATCTCGCACGTCAAAGATTCCGACGGGATGGGAAATTACTTTAGAGTTGGTCAGAAAAGTGGCGTCATTGCAGGACGAGTCCTGTGAACCGGATCCGGAGGGATGGTATGTTTCGAAGTACGGAAAGGCTCCGGATTATTCGGATCTTTTAGACGCAGTAGCGAAAACACCCTCGGAACGCCAACAGCTGTTGCGCGGATACTGGGAGCCAACAGAGGCAGAACGGGAGGAGGGGGCAAAGCAACCGACAAAGGCTCACCGCGCTATCGCGGACTTGGTGAGAGCGGGTTTTATTCGCGTGATTCTGACCACGAACTTCGACAAGCTCATGGAGACTGCGCTGCATGACGCTGGCGTGGTTCCTACCGTGTTAAGTACGCCGGACCACGTCGAGGGAGCTTTACCGCTGGTCCATACTCCGTGCACCTTAATAAAAGTACACGGTGATTATCTGGATACCCGTATTCGGAATACTCCCGAGGAGCTCGCGGAATACCCGGAGCCGTTCAACCGGATACTTGACCGAATATTCGACGAATATGGCCTGATTGTTTGCGGGTGGTCCGCCGAGTGGGATCAGGCGTTACGCAATGCGCTTACTCGTGCTCCTTACAGGCGCTTCACAACTTATTGGGCCAGCCGCGGCGAACCCGGACTTGCCGCGAAGGACTTGATTGCGCGTAAAGGGGCGCAAGTCATTCAGATTGACGGTGCTGATTCATTTTTCTCGACCGTGAAAGAGCAAGTTGAGGCATTAGAAACTTTTTCGAGACCTCATCCGCTTTCGGCTGAAGCTGCAGTTGCGAGCCTAAAGAAGTATTTGTCGGAGACAAAATACCGTATTCAGCTTGAGGACTTGGTCTCGGCTGAAGTGGGGCGGGTAGTGGACGCCATACAAAGTAATGCGTTCAACCCAAACGACTCGTTTGACGCAGCATCCTTAGAGAAACGTGTCCGAGCCTATGAAGCGGCGTGCGGCACGTTGATACGCATGGCTTTTACATCTGGCTATTGGGCCGACAAAGAGCAACTTCGGGCCTGGGAGCACGCATTGGTCAGGCTTGCTTATAAAAAATACAGTAACGGCCTCACCCCATGGCTGGAGCTACAGCGCTATCCGGCAACGTTAACGCTATACGCACTTGGACTCGGGGCTGTTGCCGCGAAACGCTACGAAAGCCTAAAACTACTTTTTGATGTTAGCCTTCCCAGAGAATATGGGGAGGAACAGAAGGTTCTTGATGTTCTGCCACCGTCCGTACTATTCCAGATGAACGGAAAGCAATGGATGCAAATGCTCCCCGGCATGGAACGGCGTCATGCCCCTTTAAATGATTGGTTGCACGACTATTTCGCAGCTATCGCTGTTTCGGCGTACGGTGAGTCGCACAGTTACACGCTAGGTTTCGACAGCTTTGAAGTCTTTATTGCGCTTGGGGCGGGACTTGCTGAAGTAAGAGCAGGGAACACTCGGCATTGGTTTCCTCCAGGTGCCTATGGTTATCGAAGCAATAACCGAGAGAAAATTGTAAAAACAATAAGAGATGATCTTGCAAGCGCAGGGGCAGCATCGCGGTTTGTCGCATCGGGGCTGTTCGGAAAGGACTCCGCAGAGTGCAAAGCGGTCCTATCAGCATTTGAAGCATTCGTACCCCAACTGCGTTGGTATTAGGGCTTAGTGGAAAAAATACCACATCGAATTGGGGCCGCGAGAACGCTTTTTAACGAGATGCTTTTTATCGTTCGACCACCCTTAGTCCCTGCTCGCCAACCTGCGTGAGATGCAGAGCCGTCAGAAGCACAAGCACTGTGAGCCCGAAAGTAAGTGATTGAAATTTATAGTTTTTTACTTGATTTAGATCCAGCCTTTTGTGTAAATTTAATCCAGCGTTATGGGGTGGCTGGTCCAGGCTTATGCGTCAAAAATCCAGACTTATGGGTTAACGGACAAGCCGGAGCAATGGCCGCGCGCAGCCCTCACTGCGCGCCCCAGTTCGACGACCGACATGGCGTAGAAAAAGCTTCGGTTGTACTGCGTAATGGAAAAGAAGTTGTTGGCGCCGAGCCAGTATTCGGTCGGCTCGCCGCCATTCTGCAGATCGACAAGGCCGAACAGCATGTCAGAGGGCGGCTCCGCGGTCGGTACGACGCCTGCCGCCTTCAGTTCATCCAGTCTGAACTTCGCCTCGAGGCCTTGTCCGATGAACATCTCCCAGCTTCGTCCTGGTTCCGCTGCCGCCAGCGTGGCGGGAAAAGCGATGGGTTCGCCGGATTTCCAGCCGTGCTGCACGAGGAAATTGGCCACACTGCCGATTGCATCGACAGGCGAAGTCCGTAGATC
Organism: Noviherbaspirillum sp.; assembly: GCA_035626875.1. Lineage (GTDB taxonomy): Bacteria > Pseudomonadota > Gammaproteobacteria > Burkholderiales > Burkholderiaceae_D > Noviherbaspirillum. The sequence continues at coordinate 28,110 of DASPMV010000056.1, forward strand.
CACCTTGCCGTCGCCGTCGAAGTCGACAGCGAATTTCCGGATGCTGCCCGGCATGAACTGCGGCCAGCCGACGGCGCCGGCGTAGGAGCCGAACAGCGAGAACGGATCGATGCCTGTGTCACGGGCGAGCAGGAGCGTGTTCTCGACTTCGCCCCGGAAGAACGCCTTGCGCGCAGCGCGGTTGGGCGTGTCAGGGTAGTCGAAGGCGAGGGTGGTCAGTGCATCAAGCACCCGGAAGTTGCCGGTGTTGCGGCCGTACACAGTTTCGACGCCGATGATGCCGACAATGATTTCGGCAGGAACGCCGAAACGTTCTTCGGCACGCGCGAGTGCATCGCTGTGTTCTTCCCAGAATGCTGCTCCGGCGTTGATGCGCACGGGCTCGATGAATCGGGAGCGATAGGCTCGCCAGTTTTTCGGACGCCCGGGCGGTGCGGGTTTGACGAGCTGGATCGCGGTATCGATGTAGCGCACCTTCCTGAACGTCGACTCCAGCACGCTCCGATCGAATCCATGTTTTTCCACCATCTGGTCGATAAAGCCGGCCACTTCGGCCCATTGCGTGAAGTTGGCGAATTCGCCAGCCTCGTCGGGATTGACCGACACCTTGCGCAGCTTTGCTCCCTGCACGGCCGGTTTGCGCGCCTGCTTTCCGGATTGTTTGGCGTGTGAATCGGATGGAAGGGTGAAGGCAAGGAGCAGTGTGGACAGCAGGACTGCGGGTACGGCGGGTTTGAAAAACATTATCGACATTCGGCGGACAGGGATTTGAGTCTGGCAACGGCTGCGGGACGCGTGAGGTCCGTCGCGCCGTAACGCACAGTTTCATAGAGATCGAGAAAGCGCGCAAGCGCTGCTTTCTGATTCTGCGGCAACGGAGACTCAGCCGACGTCAATCGTGCACGGTAACTGCGCGGTCCTTCATGCTGTTCGCGCGGAAGTCCCTTTCGGGCAAGCCGTCTGCAGAGCGATTCGTAGATCGTGTCGATCGGATCGCGTTTCTTTTCGTTCAAGAGCAATGGCAAAACCACAATCGCAACGGCGAGCGAGCTGAATATGAACAGCAGCGTCACCATCGTGCGCCAGTCGACATCCTCGAAGCCGAGCGACTTGATGAAATTCCTTTGTTGCTGCGGCGTGTAGTTGAGCACCCACTGGTTCCACGCATTGGAAACGGCGTCCCAGCTCTGCCGGATTCTTTGCATCCGTGCGAGCAAGGCGTTGTTCGAAGGATCGAGCGTGATCAGTCCGCCAAGAATCTGACGTGGAATCGCGCTCGCGAGGTTGCCTTCGACCCGTTCGGGTGCGACAGCCGCGGTGGGGTCGATGCGTACCCACCCGCGGTTTTCCAGCCATACCTCGGCCCAGGCATGGGCATCGGACTGCCGGACCACGACGAAGCCATCCGTGGGATTCAGCTCGCCGCCCTGATAGCCGGTTACCACGCGCGCGGGGATGCCCGCCGCGCGCATGAGCACCACGAAGGCCGACGAATAATGTTCGCAGAAACCGGCCCGCGTCGTGAAAAGGAACTCGTCCACACTGTTGCGGCCCAGCAGCGGCGGTTGCAGGGTGTAGCGGAATGCTTCCGTGCGGAAGTGGCGGAGGACGGCGGTGACAATATCGGCGGATGTCTGCGACTTCTGGCGCAGTTCGGCAGCAAAAGCCAGCGAACGCGGATTGAATCCAGTGGGGAGTTCCAGCCATTGCTGCAGGGCCAAGGTTGATTCGTTCGGATTCAGGTCGTACTGAAGATGAGAGACAGCGTCGTAGCGCAGCCGGTCGTGTATCGCCGTCGACGCGAGCAACTGCATATCGTGTGTGATACGCGCCGGGTTTCTTTCTATCCTCGGAACGGCGCGAGGAATGTCGAGTGCGAACAGCCAGCGCTTGCCGTGCGGCTCCAGTGTGACCTGGTAGTTCACCGGTTCGCCCTGTACCTGCAGGGAAGGGGTGCCTGGCGTTCGCCGGCGTTGCGGGAACCATTTCCTTCCATCGAATCCGCTCAGCACCGGTCCTCGCCAGTAAAGTTGCGCCTTGGCTGGAGGAGAGCCGGCGAATTTGACGCGGAAAGCGATGTCGTCTGATTGCGCAAGGCTCTGGATGTTGCCCGGCTCCATTGTGTCCGACATGCCGGTTCGACCGGCATGGGCGTCGCCGGGCATTCCCCACAGCGGTCCCTGTATGCGTGGAAAAAGCAGGAACAGCACCAGCGTTACCGGTGCCGCGAGAGCGAGGATTGTTGCTCCCATCCGCAGGCGTTTTCTCAGCGGCGGCACGGCGCCAGTGAACTGGAAGGAGACCTGTGTCGTCAGGATCGCCACGACGGCCGCCAGCGTCAGCAATGCCGTACCGATCGACTGCGAATAGAAGAAGCTCGACAGGATCAGAAAGAAACTCAGGAACAAGGCGACGAAGAGATCGCGCTTGGCATGCATCTCCAGTAGCTTGAGCGTCAGCAGCAACGCCAGCATCGACACCCCGGCTTCCCGCCCGAAGAGGGTGCGGTAAGTGAGATAAACGCCGGCCATCGCGAGCGTGGCAATGGGCAACAGGAGCCAGCGCGGCGGCAGGCGATTGCCGCGGAAGGTGATCCATCCGCGCCATGCAAGCAGCACGGCGCATACCGGCGTGATCCACGCAGGGAGGTGGCTCGCATGCGGGAGCAGTACCAGCGCGCATGCGCCGAGCAGCAGGAGGATGTCGCCCTTGTCGCGCGACATGGGACGGTTGCCCAATGCTCCGGATGCCTGGCTCCCGAAGAATGGCAGTTTCACGATGTCTCCCCATGCAAGGCCAGAGCGCGCAGGCAGGCATCGCGGTGCGACGGACCATGCGCGGCAGGCAGCGATACACTCCCTAACCGGAAAGCGTAGGCCAGTCCGCGCGCCTCTGCTTCGATTACCCAGCGCGTCATGCGCGAGAGTTTTTGTTCGGTGTCCATCGCAGGCGGCAGTGCGTCGAAATCGATCGCGATTTCGGTGGACGCGCCGCCCTCGAAGTGTTTCGTGACCAGCGATCCGCCAGCTTCCACGTCTACCCGCGCGATATGGCGCCATGCGAGGCGTTTCGGCGAGTCACCGGCCTGGTAGCCGCGTATTCCGGCGAAATCGTCCTGGCCGGCAAGGCCTTGCCCATCATTCATTTCCATACCGGCATAGGGGAGCGGCGGCGCATCATCCTCAGGGCGGGGATAGACCAGCGCTTTGGAATCCGGATGCCAGTAGCTCCAGGCGCGCAGCAATCCCAACGGAAAGCGCGTTTGCAGCCGCACACGCGGGGCCTTCAGCCAACCGCGTCGCGCGGCCGGCGTGGAAAGGAGGACGCTGGAGGTCGCGTTTGCCGAAACATCGGCCGGCTGCGCCAGTTCAGGACGGTCGTCATTGACGAAGTCGAGCCAGATGGCATAGCGATCATGCTTGCGCCGGTTGATGAGGTGCAGCTCGAACTGCGCCTCCTCCCCGGCAAAGACCGGCGCGGCACGCCCGGCTTTCAGGTGCAGGTGCGCAAGGTTGCGGAAGGTCAGGTGCATGTCGATCAAGGCACATCCTGCAATCAGGAAGGTGAAGCCGAATCCGAGGCTGAGGTTGTAGTTGACCGACCCGAGGAACATCGCGACCAGCATCACGCAGAACAGCAGGCCGGGGTGCGTTGGCACGATGTAGACCCGGCGCTGGTTCAGGAAGACCTCGCCGGGTTCGGCGTCCTTCAGGCGGAACAGCCATTTGCTCAGCTGGCCGCGTACGGCATGTTCCAGCCGCGCGTAAAGGGACAGTTTCTTCTTCACACCGGAACGGATTTCATCAGTTGCAGGACGAGGTCGCGGCTGCCGAGCGCCGAACTGCCGCCGGATTTCAAAGGACGCAGGCGGTGCGCAACGACCGGGACGAGCACCGCCTGGACATCTTCCGGAACGATATGGTTGCGGCCTTCGAGCGCTGCCCACGCACGGGATGCATGCAGCAGTGCGATGGTGGCGCGAGGACTCATGCCTTCGGCAAACAGGCCGCTCTGGCGCGACGCTTGGGCCAGTGCCTGCACGTAATCCACGAGCGCCGCGGACGCATGCACGCCTTTCAGTGCCGCTTGCGCCGCGATCAACTCCTCGGGATGCATGGCCGTCGGCAATGATTTCAGCATCGTGCGGCGGTCTTCGCCCATGAGCAATGCGCGTTCCGCCGCGGCATCCGGATAGCCCAGCGAGAGGCACATCAGGAAACGGTCCAGCTGCGACTCCGGGAGCTGAAAGGTGCCGATCTGGTGCGTCGGGTTCTGCGTCGCGATCACGAAGTAAGGACTGGGCAGGTCGCGTGTGACGCCATCAGCGGTGACCTGGCGCTCTTCCATTGCCTCAAGGAGTGCCGACTGTGTCTTCGGCGTCGCGCGGTTGATTTCGTCTGCGAGCAATACCTGTGTGAAGACCGGGCCGGGATGGAACACGAAGCCGTTCTTTTCCCGGTTGAAGATCGAAATGCCGACGACGTCGGCCGGCAGCAGGTCGCTCGTGAACTGCAGGCGGTTGAACTTCAGTCCCAGCGAAATGGCCAGCGCGTGCGCCAATGTTGTCTTGCCAACGCCGGGGACGTCCTCGATCAGCAGGTGTCCGCCTGCAAGAAGGCAAACCAGTGACTGGCGGATCTGCGTGTCTTTTCCGACGACGACCTGGCTGACCTGCTTGGCAACGGCATGGAGTTTGTCGAACATGAATCTTCCGTGAGTGGGGGAGTGCGGTCTTGCGCCGCCTGGTTGAGCATCCGCAAACAGTAAAAAGCCGCCTGCGACAAAAGAACTGTATTACATTATTTTCTTCGCTACACTATAAGTCATCTTGGCTCTTTGCCGCTCGCGCGGCGTCGACCGCCGGATCCCATTCAAGAAATTCTCGCCCGCGCATCCCGACACATGACCACCGGCTTCTACTCCCACCCCGATTGCAAACGCCATGAGATGGGGCATTGGCATCCGGAGTGCCCGGCACGGCTGCAGGCGATAGAAGACCAGATCATCGCCAGCCGCATCAACGACTGCCTCGACTACCGGGACGCGCCGGAGGCCGACGTGGCCGCCATCGAACGCGTGCATACGCGCGAGGCCATTGCCCGCGTGCGCGAGAACGTTGAATCGTTGCAAGGCATTGGTTCCGGGTATTACCCGATCGATGCCGACACGATGCTCAATCCGCACAGCTGGAAGGCAGCGTTGCGCGCGGCGGGCGCCGCCATCGCGGCAACAGACGCCGTGATTGCCGGGGAGATTGAAAACGCGTTCTGTTCAATCCGGCCGCCAGGGCACCATGCCCGCCCTTCGGAACCGATGGGATTTTGCCTTTTCGGCAATGTTGCCATCGCCGCCAAGCATGCCCTCGATGTGCACGGGCTGCAACGCCTCGCCATCGTCGACTTCGACGTCCATCACGGCAACGGGACCGAAGAGGCTTTTCTGGACGATCCGCGCGTCATGATGGTCAGTTTCTTCCAGCATCCGTTCTATCCCTACACCGCGCTGCACGAGTCTGATCATATGGTCAATGTTCCGGTCCCGGCCTACACCAAGGGCGATGAGGTACGCCGCCTGGTGGCGGACAAATGGCTGCCGGCACTGCGCGCGCACAAGCCTGAAATGATCTTCATTTCCGCCGGGTTTGACGCCCATCGCGAGGACGACATCGGCCAGATGGGATTGGTGGAAGCCGACTACGCATGGATCACCAAAGAGATCATGTCGGTCGCGCGCGAACATGCCAACGGCCGCATCGTCAGCTGCCTCGAGGGCGGCTATAACCTGTCCGCCCTGGCGCGCAGTGTCGTCGCCCATATCAAGGTACTCGCTGACCTGGACTAGCGTTTGAGACGGAGGAGGGCGGCCAACAGGTAAAATAGCGGCTTGCCCCACCAACCAGATCCACGCATGTCCATTCAATGGTTCCCCGGTCACATGAACGCCGCCCGCAAGAAAGCGGCGGAGTCCATGGAAAAGACCGACCTCGTCATCGAAGTGCTGGATGCGCGCCTGCCCATGGCAAGCAGCAATCCGATGATCGAACAGCTCCGCAAGTTTCGTCAGCGTCCGTGCCTGAAGATTCTCAACAAGGCCGACCTTGCCGATCCTGCCGCGACCAAGGCATGGCTTGAACATTTCGGCAAGCAGAAGGACGTGTACGCCGTCGCCCTGAGTTGCAAGAAGCCGGCGGACGTGGCCAAGGTGCCCGGCCTGGCGATGCGCCTGGCACCCCATCGCGGCACGGCGCTCAAGCCGCTGCGCATGATGATCATGGGCATTCCCAACGTCGGCAAGTCGACGCTGATGAACGCCTTGCTGAAGAAACGGGTCGCCGCCGTGGGCGACGAGCCGGCCGTGACCAAGGCGCAGCAGCGCCTCTACCTCGGCAACAACATGGTGCTGGTGGATACGCCGGGCATGTTGTGGCCCAAGATCGAACATCCCACCGATGGCCTCATGCTGGCGGCAAGCCACGCGGTGGGCGTTAACGCCTTGATCGAAGAAGAAGTTGCGACCTTCCTCGCGGACCTGCTTCTCGCGCGCTATCCGCAACTCGTTACAGCACGCTACGGATTCCCGACGGACGGGATCGACGGTGTCGCCGTCATCGAAGGTATCGCCAAGCGGCGCGCGTTCCGCATCAAGGGCGGCGACCTGGACTTCGAAAAGGCGGCGCACACGCTGCTCCTCGATTACCGCAGCGGCGCGCTTGGGCGCATCAGCCTGGAAACGCCGGAGAGCCGCACCGAGCTGCTGGCCACTTACCAGCCGCCGCCATCCCTTGGATTGCCCCAGGAACCAGAAGAGGAGAGTGACGATGAGTGACGCCGATCCCCATGTTCTGACATCCGTTTCGGACGGCGTGGCGACGCTGACGCTGAACCGCGGCGACAAGTTCAATCCCCTGTCGGAAGAAATGCTGGTTGCGCTGCAGGCGGAGCTGGATGCGGTGAAGGCCGATGGCAGCGTGCGCGTCGTCGTGCTCGCCGCCGCCGGAAAAGCCTTCTGCGCCGGGCATGACCTGAAGCAGATGCGCGCGCAGCCGTCCGAAGAGTATTACAAGAAGCTGTTCAATCAGTGCAGCAAGATGATGCTGACCATCCAGCAGATGCCGCAGCCGGTGATCGCGCGGGTGCAGGGGATTGCGACGGCAGCAGGGTGCCAGCTTGTCGCCATGTGCGATCTTGCGGTGGCGTCGAAGGATGCGAAGTTTGCGGTGTCCGGCGTGAACTACGGATTGTTCTGCTCCACGCCTTCGGTCGGCCTGTCGCGCAATGTGTCGCGCAAGCAGGCGATGGAAATGCTTCTCACCGGTGAATTCATCGATGCGGAGACCGCACGAGATCGCGGCCTCGTGAATCGGGTGGTTGCGACGGAAGAACTGGACGCCGAAATCGGCAAGTTGGCCGCCAGCATCCTTGCCAAGCCGGCCGTCGCCATCGCGATGGGCAAACAGCTCTTCTACAAGCAGATCGAGATGGGCATCGGCGCTGCATACCAGCTGGCCGGACAGACGATGGCCTGCAACATGATGGACGAGGCTGCCCTGGAAGGCGTGCAGGCATTCATCGACAAGCGGAAGCCGGCCTGGTCGAACTAAAAAGGTCGACGAAAAACAAAAAGCCCGCAGGACGAATCCTGCGGGCTTTTTTGTTTGACGGACAAGTGCGGAAGGCATCGCTGCCTTCCACCGGTCGGCAATTACATCATGTCCATGCCGCCCATGCCACCCATGCCGCCCATGCCAGCCGGGCTTGCAGCCGGCTTGTCTTCGACCAGCTCGGAAACCGTGCAGTCGGTGGTCAGCATCAGGCCGGCGATCGACGCTGCGTTCTGCAGTGCCGAGCGGGTCACCTTGGCCGGATCCAGAACGCCCATTTCGACCATGTCGCCATAGGTGCCGTTGGCAGCGTTGTAACCGAAGTTACCCTTGCCTTCGATGACCTTGTTCACGACGACGGATGCTTCTTCGCCGGCGTTGGTGACGATCATGCGCAGCGGCTCTTCCATGGCGCGCAGGACGATCTTGATGCCAGCTTCCTGATCGGCGTTGTCGCCCTTCAGGTTGATGTTGGCGCGAGCGCGCAGCAGGGCAACGCCACCGCCAGGAACGATGCCTTCTTCAACGGCGGCACGGGTTGCGTGCAGCGCGTCTTCGACACGTGCCTTCTTTTCCTTCATTTCGACTTCGGTCGCAGCGCCAACCTTGATCACTGCAACGCCGCCTGCCAGCTTGGCGACGCGCTCTTGCAGCTTTTCACGATCGTAGTCGGAGGTTGCTTCTTCGATCTGGACGCGGATCTGCTTGACGCGTGCTTCGATAGCGGAAGCCTGGCCAGCACCGTCGATGAGGGTGGTGTTTTCCTTGCCGATTTCGACGCGCTTGGCTTGGCCGAGGTCGTTCAGGGTTGCCTTTTCCAGGGTCAGGCCGACTTCTTCAGCGATCACTTGACCACCGGTCAGGATAGCGATGTCTTCCAGCATCGCCTTGCGACGGTCGCCGAAGCCCGGAGCCTTGACGGCGCAGGTCTTCAGGATGCCGCGGATGTTGTTCACAACCAGGGTTGCCAGTGCTTCGCCTTCGATGTCTTCGGCGATGATCAGCAGCGGACGGCCAGCCTTGGCGACTTGTTCCAGAACCGGCAGCAGGTCACGGATGTTCGAAATCTTCTTGTCGAACAGCAGGACGAACGGGTTCTCCAGGATCGCGACTTGCTTTTCCGGGTTGTTGATGAAGTACGGGGACAGGTAGCCGCGGTCGAACTGCATGCCTTCGACGATGTCGAGTTCGTCGTTCAGGGACTTGCCGTCTTCAACGGTGATGACGCCTTCCTTGCCGACCTTTTCCATTGCTTCAGCGATGCGGTCGCCGATGGATGCGTCGGAGTTGGCGGAGATCGAGCCGACCTGGGCGATTTCCTTGGAAGTCGTGCAGGGCTTGGCGATCTTCTTCAGTTCGTCGACGGTTGCAGCGACAGCCTTGTCGATGCCGCGCTTCAGGTCCATCGGGTTCATGCCGGCGGCAACGTACTTCATGCCTTCGCGGACGATGGCTTGTGCCAGCACGGTTGCAGTGGTGGTGCCGTCGCCGGCGTTGTCGGAGGTCTTCGAGGCGACTTCCTTCACCATCTGCGCGCCCATGTTCATGAGCTTGTCTTTCAGTTCGATTTCCTTGGCAACGGAAACACCGTCCTTGGTGACGGTCGGGGCGCCGAAGGAGCGCTCCAGAACAACGTTGCGGCCTTTCGGGCCCAGGGTGACCTTGACGGCATTGGCGAGGATGTTGACGCCTTCAACCATCTTGTGACGGGCGGCATCGCCGAAAACTACGTCTTTAGCTGCCATATTCGTTACTCCTTAATTATCGGGTAGGGATTCGTATTACTTCTGGACAATTGCCATGATGTCTTCTTCGCGCATGACGAGCACTTCCTCGCCTTCGACCTTGACGGTCTGGCCGGAGTACTTGCCGAACAGCACGGTGTCGCCGACTTTGACGTCCAGCGCGCGGACCTTGCCATCTTCCAGGATCTTGCCGTTGCCGACGGCCAGGACTTTGCCCTGGTCCGGCTTTTCAGCAGCCGCATCCGGGAGAACGATGCCGGACGCAGTCTTGGTTTCCTGGTCGAGGCGCTTGACGATGACGCGATCGTGCAAAGGACGAAGGTTCATACAAACTCCTTAATAATCAATAAGTTATAGTTGTTTGCAGCGAATGCTGCAGGTGGAAAATCGTGAAGCCAGGAGGAAGATGTTAGCACTCTCCCCTAACGAGTGCTAAGTATAGGGGCGGGGTTTTGCTTTTTCAAGAGAGGAAGATGCATGAAGTGCATATTGATATGACTACCCGTAGATAAAGACGATTGCCTGTTTTGCAAGGCCCCGCAAAAGAAAAAGCCCCGCGAACGGGGCTTTTTGCCGTGGTGGTGCCGGTCAGGCCAAGGCAACATTGAGATCAATGTTGCCGCGGGTAGCGTTGGAGTACGGACAGACTTCGTGCGCCTTGTTGACCAGGGCTTGCGCGGTTTCGCGCTCCAGGCCGGGCAGGGACACGCGCAGATCGGCGGCGAGGCCGAAGCCGCCCTGGCCGTTGGGGCCGATCCCGACTTCGGCGGTGACTGCGGCGTCAGCGGGCAGGGCGACCTTGGCGTGCATCGACACGAACTTCAGTGCGGAAAGGAAGCAGGCGGAGTAACCGGCCGCAAACAATTGTTCGGGGTTGGTGCCTTCGCCGCCGGCACCGCCGAGTTCGCGGGGCGTGCTCAGTTTGGCGTCGAGCTTGTTGTCGCTGGTCACAGCGCGGCCATCACGGCCGCCGGTGGCGGTTGCTTGTGCTTTGTACAGGATCTGCATGTGGTTCTCCTTAGAATGGGTGGTCGCTGGAACGGGTGATGACGGAATAAATATAGCACTCAATTCAATTGTGTGCAATCTAATAGCCGGTTTTGGAGTGCTTCCTCAAAATTGCCGTTTTGGTTACGCGCTGCTGGACTTGGCGAGATCGTCGCGAATGGCAGAGAGTTGGGTGCGCAGGTTATTCAGCACTTCATGCGACTGGCCACTGGCGCACAAGATGTCGTGCGGGATGCACTGCGCTTTTTTCTTCAGCGCGCGGCCTTCCTTGGTCAGGGTAATGCGCACCTGCCGCTCGTCGGCTGCATCGCGGGTACGCTGGATCAGTGAGGAGGCTTCAAGCCGCTTCAACAAGGGGGTGAGCGTGCCGGAATCGAGGAAGAGCTTCTCGCCGATGGTCTTGACCAGCACGTCGTCCTGTTGCCACAGCACGAGCATCACCAGGTATTGCGGATAGGTAAGGCCGAGCTTGTCGAGGAAAGGCTTGTAGGTCTTGGTCATCGCCAGCGAGGCGGAATAGAGCGCAAAGCAGAACTGGTTTTCCAGCGCGAGCGGATCGAAAGGCTGTGCGGCTTCGGGGGAGGTGGCGGATTTCGGCATGGCTGCGTCGTTGGCGTGGGATAATCGAATTCGATTGTGCGTGACCTGATATTGCCATCGTATGCGAATTCGGAAGAGAGTCCAAGCAGCCTTCGTTCTGTTCGTCGCCAGCGCAGCCGCAGAGGCGCAGGAATTGCCGCCGGCTGTCATGGATGCCTTGCAGCGCGCGCAGATCCCTGTCACTTCCGTCGGTGTGCACGTGCAGGAACTGGCATCCGGGACAGTCTCGCTCGCGATGAACGACACGCTGGCCTTTAATCCGGCATCGACCATGAAGCTGGTCACCAGCAACGCGGCACTGGACATCCTGGGGCCGACCTTCAGCTGGAAAACGCAGGCCTTCATCGACGGCGTGCAGAATGGCGATGTCCTCCACGGCGACCTGATCATCAAGGGCAGCGGCGACCCGAAACTCGTGATCGAGAACTTCTGGATGTTCCTTCGGAGGATACGGTCGCAGGGTATACGCGAGATTCGCGGCAACCTGCTTCTCGACCGCGCCATCTTTGAGGACATGCCCTACGATGCCGCGCTGTTCGACGGCGACCCGCTGAAGCCTTACAACGTCGGGCCGGACGCCCTGCTGCTCAATTACAAATCGCTCAGTTTTCGCTTCGTGCCCGATCCGGCAAAGGGCGTCGTGCAAGTGAGCGTCGACCCGCCATTGGCTGCGTATCCCCTGTATGCACCCCAGCTTTCCAATGGCGATTGCGGCGACTGGCGTGTGAAGCTAAATGCAGCCATCGACAGCAACAGTGCGCGCTTCAACGGCAGTTATCCGGCGACCTGCGGCGAGCGTATCTGGCACGTCCACCCCCACCTGATGACGCACACGAAGTATTTCGATCTTGCGTTCCGGCGCTTCTGGGCAGACCTGGGTGGTACGCTGAAAGGCGAGACGCGCAGCGGCCTCGTGCCGCCCACCGCGCGTCTCGTTGCGGAATGGGATTCTGTATCCCTGTCCGAGGTGATCCGCGATATCAACAAGTTCAGCAACAATGTGATGGCGCGGCAGGTGCTGCTGACGCTGGCGGTACAGACGACAAGGATGCAGGCCAATACCGAGCGGGGCGCCACCGTGGTCCACGCCTGGCTCGCGGCGAAGGGCATTGCCGCGCCGGAGCTCAGCATCGAGAATGGATCGGGATTGTCACGTACCGAGCGCATTGCGCCGGCGACCCTTGCCAAGATGCTGGCAATGACATTCCGGTCGCACCTCATGCCGGAATTCATCGCATCGCTGCCCCTGGTCGGTTACGATGGGACCATGCGCAACCGGCTCACGACACAGACGGTGGCCGGCAAGGCGCATATCAAGACGGGACTGTTGAATGAAGTGAGGGCGATTGCGGGCTACGTGCTTGCCGCTTCAGGGAGGCGCTACGTAGTGGTGTGCATGATCAATCATCCCAACGCCCTGCGCGGCAACGAAGCGCAGGACGCACTCCTGCAGTGGATCTACGAGCGCGGCTGATTTCGTTCAGAGCATGACAGGCCGGTTGGCCAACTGGTTGCGGGTGGAGCCGTCGTCCGGGTAATGCTCCTGCAACAGTGCATTCAGTTGGGCCAGCGCCGCAAGCGTGCTGTTGTGATAATCGCCGCGGGCAAATCCTTGCGTCATCGTGCGGCAGATTGCCTGCCAGTCCTGTGCTGCCACCGTGCGTCCGATACCGCGGTCAGCCACGATCTCGACTTGGTGATCGGCCAGGTTGATGTAGACCAGCACGCCGCAGTTCTCTTCCGTGTCCCACACGCCGTAGTGCGCAAACAGTTCGCGCGCGCGCTCTCGTGCGGACTGACCTGCGAGCACGGCCAGCGCGCCCAGTGACGGTTCGACGATCACCCGGATTTCCGCGCGATGCCGCGTTTCGCCGTCGGCGATGGCATCCTCGATGGCCTTGAGGGTTGCTTCCGGAAAGGCGCGCCGGCCAAATCCGACGGTCGTGGTGAGATGCCTGAAGAAGCGAGACAAGGTGTTCATTACCAGTTCCCCGAAGCACCGCCGCCGTCAGCACTGCCGCCGCCGCCCGAAAATCCGCCGCCGCCGCCGCCAAAGCCCCCGCCGCCGAAACCACCGAATCCGCCGCTGCCATAACCGCCGCCAAGGATCACGCCGGGCACCGAACGCCCCCAGCCATGGCGGTGGCGCGCGTAGCGACGCGATTGGGCGCGCGAGAGCATCAGGAACAGGATCATGAAGACGAAGAACAGGACGAGAGAGTAGTCGAATTCGTCTTCTTCCACCGCGGCCGTGGCCGGACTGCCTTCCGGCGCCGGAAGCTTCTCCTTGTCCAGCAGGCTCGTGATGGCGGACACGCCCGCCGCCAGCCCGCCGTAATAGTCGTTCTGCCGGAAATGCGGTGCAATGACGTCCTGCAGGATCCGCTTGGACTGCGCATCGGTGAGCGTCCCCTGCACGCCGCGCCCGGCCTCGATGCGCAGGCGGCGTAGCGCGGGCGGGTTGTTCTTCGCAACGACGAGCAGCACGCCGTCGTCAGTGCCTTTGCGGCCCAGCTTCCAGGCGTCGAAGACGCGGATGCTGTACTGCTCGATCGCCTCCGGCTCCGTCTTGCTGATCAGGAGGATGGCGATCTGGCTTCCGGTGCGCGTCTCATATTCCTTCAGCACGTTCTCCAGCGCGTCGCGCTGGTTTTCCGTCAGCATGCCGACCTTGTCGGTCACGCGCTTCTGCAGCGGCGGGACGGGCACGAACTCCTGCGCATGCGCCGCCGCCAGCATCAGCGTCAGCAGAAGGGCGAGGAGAGGACGGAAGATCGACATGGTATCCGTGTGCTTACTTGCCGAAATTGACAGCCGGCGCGTTCGAGATCGCCTTTTCGTTTTCCACTGTGAAGGAAGGCTTGACCTCGTAGTTGAACATCATGGCTGTCAGGTTGGTCGGGAAACTGCGCGCCAGCACGTTGTATTCGCGGACCGACTGGATGTAGCGCTGGCGGGCGACGGTAATGCGGTTTTCCGTGCCTTCCAGTTGCGATTGCAGGTCGCGGAAGCTGGTGTCCGCCTTGAGCTGCGGATAGTTCTCCGAGACGGCCATCAGGCGCGACAAGGCACTTGAAAGCTCGCCCTGCACCTGCTGGAACTTCTGGAATGCTTCAGGATTGTTCAGCACCTCGGGCGTGATCTGGAAACTCGTCGCCGCAGCGCGGGCGCGCGTGACGGACTCCAGCGTCTCCTTTTCGTGCGAAGCGTAGCCTTTGACCGTGTTGACCAGGTTCGGAATCAGGTCGGCACGGCGCTGGTACTGGTTAACGACTTCGCCCCACGCAGCCTTCACCTGTTCATCCTTGTCCTGGAAATCGTTGTAGCCGCAGGCACTCAGCGTCGAGGCGAGGAATGCGACGGTCAACCATTTCATCCATGTCTTCATGACGATGTCCTTTTCTTGTTTATCCGTACGGAAAATCCGGCTTGCCAAGTATGTATGGTCTTTCAGCGCGGTTTCAATAACACCGTGCTCATTGCCGCCAGGATCAGGCCCATGGCGGCATAGTCCTGCCAGTGCGGCGTTTCGCCAAGCAGCCATGCGCCGGAGAACACGCCGAGCACCGGGATCATCATTACCGACAGGCTGGATGCGATCGGGGGCAGGGTGCGTGCCAGCTGGAACCAGACCACGTGGGCAAAACCGAAGATGATCACGGCGTTGTAGACAATTGCCGCCGCGGTACCGGCATTCGGCATGTGCCAGGCGGACCGCTCAAGCAGGAACGATGCGACGGCCATCACGGTCGTCGTGAGCGCGAGCATCCAGAAGGTGAGCGAAATTGTCGGCATCGGCAATACGCTGCGTTTCATCATGACAGTCCCGTACCCCCAGCCAGCTGCTGCGACAAGGGCAAAGACCGTACCGAGTGGATTGCCTGCCAGGGCGGCAAATTCGCTGGACAGCAGAAGCAGCGCACCCGCCAGCGCGCAGCCAATGCCGGTCCACGCCGAGCGCGTGGGGCGTTCGCCAAAAAATGCAAGGCCGCACAGCACGGCCCACACGGGCATCGTATAACCGAGGATGGCGGCGCGGCCCGATGAAAGCATTTTGACGCCGAGAATCATGAATACGTGCCAGATCAGCATATTCGGCACAGCCAGTCGCATGATCTGCGTGAGCTTGCCCTGCGGGATCCCGAGCGACGCACCCTGCGCGCGTGCGGCTAGCCAGAGGACCGGCAGCCCGCCGATCATGCTTACCGTACGAAAGGTCAGAGGCGGAAAATCCTGTACGCCGAACTTCATGATCGGCCAGTTGATGCCCCAGCACAGGGTCAGGAGAACGAGAAGGATCCAGTCCTTGCGGGAAAGGGAAGTCATGTCGAAACGATAGCATGGCGCGTTACAATGCGCATTGTGCCAACTGTTCTCCTCCAAGGGCTGCCGTGACCTTCATCGACAAACTCTCCGCCGCGTGGACGGCCAACAATTCCCTGCTGTGCGTCGGCCTCGATCCCGATGTGGCGAAATTCCCTGCGCATCTTAAGCAGCAGCCGGACGCCATCTATGCGTTCTGCAAGGCGATCATCGACGCGACTGCGGACACTGCGTGCGCCTTCAAGCCGCAAATTGCCTACTTCGCGGCGCTGCGGGCGGAAGACCAGCTGGAAGCGATTTGCGACTACCTGCGCAAGAACCATCCGGACATTCCCATCGTGCTTGATGCCAAGCGCGGCGACATCGGCGCCACGGCCGAGCAATATGCGCGGGAAGCGTACGAGCGTTACGGCGCGGACGCAGTGACGGTCAATCCGTACATGGGCTTCGATTCGGTGGCGCCGTATCTCGAATGGAAGGACCGCGGCGTCATCATCCTTTGCCGCACCTCCAATCCTGGCGGATCGGACCTGCAATTCCTGAACGTGGACGGCAAGCCGGTCTACCAGCATGTGGCGCAACTGGTTGCCGACAAGTGGAATACCAACGGCCAGTGCGGCCTCGTCGTCGGCGCCACCTTCCCGAATGAGCTCGCGCAAGTACGCAAGATCGTCGGCGACATGCCTCTCCTGGTGCCAGGCGTCGGCGCGCAGGGCGGCGACGTGGAGGCGACGGTGAAGGCGGGCAGGACAGCAGCCGGCACCGGCATGATGATCAATTCCTCGCGTGCCATTCTGTATGCGAAGGCCGACGAACAGGCGGGCGAGGATTTTGCGAAGGCAGCACGGCGCGTTGCCATTGAGACGCGCGACGCGATCAACGCCTTCCGTAAGTAAGATCTGCGTCAGGCAAAGAACGCCAGCATTTCTTCCAGCAGCAGGCCTGGCACCTGTTCAGGAATGAAATGCCCGGCGGGCACGGCCTTCCCCGTTACCGGCCGCTCGCATTTCACCTGCCAGTCCTCCAGCGGCTTGAACAGCCGTCCCACCACGCCATGCTCGCCCCAGATCACATGGACCGGGCACGCAATCCGGTTGGTCTCGTGGTCGCGGTCATGTTCGAGGTCGATGCTGGCCGCGGCGCGATAGTCTTCGCACGCGGCGTGAATGGCATCCGGCCTGCAGAAGCAGCGCTTGTATTCGGCCATCGCCTCATCGTCGATGAATTTCACGCCATTCGAACCCCAGTTGCCAAGCGAAGCTTCAAGCAGGAAGGCGGCACTGTTGCCGATCAGGGTTTCAGGCACCGGGGCAGGCTGGATCATGAAGAACCAGTGGTAATAGAGCGTCGCAAACGTCTTGTCCGTTGCCTCGTACATGGTCCGCGTCGGGGAAATATCCAGGATCATCAGTTTCCTCACCGCCTCGCGGTGGTCGAGTGCGAGGCGATGCGACACGCGCCCGCCGCGGTCGTGGCCGCACAGGTAAAACCTGTCGTGCCCGAGAGTGCGCATCAGTTCGACCATGTCCTGCGCCATCACGCGCTTGGAATAGTTGCTGTGGTCGGGCAGGCCGGGCGGGCGGGACGAGTCGCCGTATCCGCGCAGGTCCGGCATCACCAGCGTGTATCGCCGCGCCAGTGCATCCGCGACCTTGTGCCAGATCACATGCGTCTGGGGAAAACCGTGCAGCAGCAGCAGCGGCGGGCCTTCGCCGCCGTAGCGGAAATTGATCGTGACGCCGTTGACCTGCAATTGTTGTTGTTTGAAATTTTCCAGCATCATGTTTTCTCCAGGAGACGCAGCACACCTTGCAGGGAGTGAATGACCGTCTGTTCGCGCACGGACTGCCGGTTGCCGGCGAATACCAGGCGCTCCGTCCACGTCTTGCCGCCGTACGACCAGCCGAAGCAGACCGTGCCAACAGGTTTGCCAGGCACTGCGCCGCCGGGCCCGGCGATCCCCGTAGTCGAAACTGCGACATGCGCGTTGCTGTTGGCCAGCGCGCCCTCCGCCATGGCGTCCGCGACTTCCTCGCTGACTGCGCCGAACTGGGCGATAACGGCAGCCGGAACGTTCAGGAGGTGGGTCTTCGACGCGTTGGAGTAGGTGACGAAGCCGCAATCGAACCACTCGGACGAGCCTGCGATTTCGGTCACCGCGTGGGCGACGCCGCCGCCGGTGCATGATTCCGCCGTCGCGAGAAGCAGGCCTTTTGCCTTGAGCGTGGATCCCACTCGGGTTGCGAGGTCGATAATGCCGTTCATGTCCGTGTTCCTGTCTCCATGGGCCGGATGGAATGGTCTACTTTACCACCAAGGCGCCGTGTGTTTGCGGCGCGACCAGCCTGTGACATTTCTCAACGAAATCATTTTCCTGCTGAAGCAGAATGACAGTCAGCAAGGTTTGCGGTGCGACGCAAACCGGTTGCGAAGGCGTGAGAGTTCGAGCTTGCGCGGCCGGCCTGGCCGCGTTTTTTTTTTTGCCTAGAGCGAACGCCAGATGGCAAAGAGGAGCAGGGTGTAGAACGCTGCGACCAGATCGTCGAACATCACCCCGAAGCCCCCCTTGAAGCGCCGGTCAAAATAATTGATTGGCGCCGGCTTGACCATGTCGAAGAAGCGGAACCAGAGGAAGGCCCAGAACTGAGTAGAGAAACTGGCGGGCATCAGCACTAGCATCACGATCCAGAATGCGATGATTTCATCCCACACCATGCTGCCGTGATCGGCGATGCCCAGGTCGCGGCCCGTCTTGTGGCATGCCCAGATGCCGATCACGAAGCCGGCGGCAATGAGGGTGGACCAGGTCGATTGCGTGAAGATTTCCGGCCAGCGAACGGTGAGCACGGCGAAGACCAGCCAGCCGAACAGGGTGCCTACGGTGCCGGGAACGACCGGCGAGAGGCCGCTGCCGAAACCCTGCGCAAGCAGATGGGCAGGATGCGACAGCATGAAGCGCGCGTTGGGCTTGGCGATGTAAGCGGTCTGTCCGGTTTCGAGTGTGGTCATGGCGAGGCGAAATGGTCAAAGGACGCCAGTTGAAGGTTGAGCGGCGCGCCGGTTGCGTCGATCAGGCGCAGTCCAGCCGTATCCTCAATGTGCCCGGCGCGGGTCACCGGTGTCCCGGATAGATGCGCTGCGGCCAGGACTTCGTCCCTCCGGGCGGCGGGGGCGGTAAAGCACAGTTCGTAATCGTCGCCGCCCGCGAGTGCAAAGCGCCGCCGCAGTTCACGGTCCTGGCCGGCTAATGCCGCACCGACCGGCAGATCGTCGGCGAAGAGCGTAGCGCCGACCCGGGAACGGGCGAGGATGTGGCCCAGGTCGCCGACGAGTCCATCTGAAATGTCGATTGCCGCTCTGGCGATGCCCCGTAACGCCAGGCCAAGCGCAACGCGTGGGGTCGGCGCATGCATGCGCGTGGCAGCGGCCGCGATCGTCTCGGGCGGCAGCGCCAGTTCATTCCTGTATCCGGCCAGCGCCAGCCGCGCGTCGCCGAGTGTGCCGGAAATCCAGATATCGTCGCCCGGCTGCGCTGCGTCGCGGCGCAATGCCTGTCCCGGCGGTACTTCTCCGAAGATGGTGATGCAGATGTTGAGGGGGCCTTTCGTCGTGTCACCGCCCACCAGTTCGCACTGATGCAGATCGGCAAGCGAAAGCATGCCTTTGGAGAACGGCGACAGCCACTCGGCCTGTGCGTCCGGCAGCGCAAGTGCCAGCGTGAACGCCACTGGCTTTGCACCCATTGCGGCAAGATCAGATAGATTGACTGCAAGACATTTGTGGCCGAGCGAACGCGGCTCGGCACCGGGAAAGAAGTGACGGCCTTCCACCAGCATGTCGGAGGAAATGGCCAGTTGCATGCCGGGAGCGGGGGAGACCAATGCACAGTCGTCGCCCACGCCCAATGCAACACGCCCGGCTTCTCGCACCGGGCGGGTAAAGTATTGCGCGATCAGGTCGAATTCGGACAGCATGACGCGATTGTACCCAATCGCGCCCGCTACCCTGGGTCATGCGGCAAGCGAAACCCTATTGGAGCCCAGTTCGGCCATCAGGACCTGGCGGATGTTCGCATCCTGCGGTGCCACGCCAAATCCGACCATCGTGCCCTCGCCATTGTAGTAGCGGCAAACGATGCGCTCGCTGTACTGGGTTTCGTGCCATGCGCCATCAGCCTTTGGGCTGACCGGGGGCGGCATCAGTGCCAGGGGAAAGGACAGCGTTTTCACAATGACCGGCGATGGTTTGAGTTCGATGTCGGTCGGTTCACCGGTGAGTGTCCGGGCTATGGCGCGCGCCGCAGTCATGAGCGGTGCAACGTAGGGCAGGAGGCGCGTGCCGGAATCCGTCGTGTATTCCGCGCAGTCACCGAGGGCGAACACATCCGGTGCGCTCGTGCGTCCTTGCGGGTCAACCACGATCCCGCGTCCGGCATGCAGTCCTGCGGCATGCGCCAGCCTCAGATCCGGTCGCAGTCCGACGGCGGAAAGCACGAGGTCGGCTTCCAGACTGCGGCCGTCGGCCAGGGCGACACAAAGGGTGTCATTCCTGCGATCGACGCGAGTGACCGTCGTGCCGAAGCAGAATTGCACGCCACGCTGGGCAAGCGCGGCGCCCAAGCCGTGCGACAGGGCGGGCGCGGCGAGTGCGGCCAGCGGTCGTTCATTGGGAGCGATCACTGTGACCGCGTGTCTTGCGCCGGCCAGGTCGTCCGCAAACTCGCATCCGATCAGTCCGGCACCGAGGATCGCAATCCTGGCATGGTTGCCGATGCCGGCGATGCGCTTGCGAAAGAGTGCGTAGTCGTTGATGTTGTTGACCGACGCCACTTCACGCGCGGCATCGCCGTTAATGGCAAGCCGAATCGGTTGGGCGCCCGTGGCAAGCACGAGCTTGTCATAGGGGAAGGTGCCGCTCGAGGTTTCCACGCTCTTTTCCTGCGTATCCACGCGGAGCACGCGGGTACCCGTCATGATCGTTGCCGACAATTGCGCCGCCATCTGCACGGCGCTCTGCGTGACGAGTTGATCGGCGCCCTTGCCTTGTGCAAACGCATTCGACAGCATCGGCTTCGAATAGAAGCCGCCCTCATCCGCTGTCAGGATGAACAGCGGGGTCGTCTTGTCCAGCTTCCGGAACTCGCGGGCCAGGGTATAGCCGGCGAGGCCGGTGCCGATGATGATGACGGGTTTCATGTATTCCTTGTGAGTATCGGTAGAGAAGCGAAGTGATGGTCAGATTTCGACCATCTCGAAATCGGCCTTCGCCACGCCGCAATCCGGGCATTCCCAGTCCGCAGGGATGTCAGCCCAGCGCGTGCCCGGGGCGATGCCTTCATCGGGCATGCCGGCCGCTTCGTCGTACACGAATCCGCAAACGATGCATTGGTATGTCTTCATGGTGATCCTCTCTGTCTTATGTCGTTAAATGCGGGCCAGGCTTACTTTGCGGTGGCGGCAAGCACGTTGCGGTAATTGTTTGCGTGGCGTTCTTCCACTTTGGCCAGCGCGGCGAATCGCTTGGCGGCGATTTCGAGTGTGCGGCGGAAGTTGTCGGCGTGTTCCTTCGATTCCGCGATCTGTTCGTCAAACTCGGCGACTGCGGCGTCGTTGCCTTCCTGGACGGCGAGGTGGCGGAACTTCGGGTACATCTCGGTGTACTCATACGTCTCGCCTTCGATGGCGATTTCCAGCGCCCTTGCCGGTGAGAGCTTTGCTTTCGGATACAGGAGGTCGAGGTGGCCGAACGCATGCATCACTTCCTGCTCGGCGGTTTCCTCGAAAATCTTCGCCACGTCTTCGGCGCCGGCTTCGCGGGCCAGTTTGGCGAAATAGCGGTATTTGATATGAGCCATCGATTCACCGGCGAAGGCGGCTTCGAGGTTCTGGATGGTGACGGAATGTTGGGTTGCCATTTTTCTCTCCTTAGAGCATTTGATTGAATACAATCAACTTGGAGAGAATGATAGTTACCGCTTATTGATAAATAAAATTGATTGTTTCTATGTTTTTGATAGTTAATTGTATTTCCAATGATCCGGCGCAGGATTCTTCAATTTTTTCGAAGGAAAACTCACGCCGCGCCTGCATCGACTAGGATAAATACGTATAAGAACGCACAATTTCATCTGATAAAATCGTAAGCTTTCCGTAAGCTAAAAAGGACGGCCACATCATGGAATCTCCCGATCAAAAAGAAGAACTCCGCCAACAGCTACGCCAGGCCGCTCTCGAATACCACGAATTTCCCACCCCCGGTAAAATCAGCGTCACCCCCACCAAGCAGCTCACCAACCAGCGCGACCTTGCGCTAGCCTATTCCCCCGGTGTCGCCTCCGCCTGTGAAGAAATCGTCGTCGACCCGGCCAACGCCTTTAAATACACCGCCCGCGGCAACCTCGTCGCCGTGATCACCAACGGCACCGCCGTGCTCGGCCTCGGCCCGATCGGTCCGCTCGCCTCCAAGCCCGTAATGGAAGGCAAGGGCGTGCTGTTCAAGAAGTTCGCCGGCATCGATGTGTTCGACATCGAAATCAACGAGAACGACCCGGACAAGCTGATCGACGTGATCGCAGCGCTGGAACCGACTTTCGGCGGCATCAACCTTGAAGACATCAAGGCGCCGGAGTGCTTCTACATTGAGCGCAAGCTGCGCGAACGCATGAAGATCCCCGTCTTCCATGACGACCAGCACGGCACCGCCATCATCGTCGGCGCTGCGATGCTGAACGGCCTGAAGGTCGTCGGCAAGAAGATCGAGGAGTGCAAGCTGGTGGTGTCCGGCGCAGGCGCGGCCGCGCTCGCCTGCCTTGACCTGATTGTCGACCTCGGCTTCCCGCTCAAGAACATCTACGTGACCGACCTCGCCGGCGTGGTCTACAAGGGCCGCACCGAGCTGATGGATCCGGACAAGGAACGCTTCGCGCAGGACACCAGCGCGCGTACCCTGGCTGAAGTGATCCCCGGCGCAGACATCTTCCTCGGCCTGTCCGCCGGCGGCGTGCTCAAGCCGGAGATGGTCAAGGAAATGAATGCCAAGCCGCTGATCCTGGCGCTGGCGAATCCGACGCCGGAAATCCTGCCGGAAGAGGTGAAGGCAGTGCGCAACGACGCCGTGATCGCGACCGGCCGTTCCGACTACCCGAACCAGGTCAACAACGTCCTCTGCTTCCCGTACATCTTCCGCGGTGCGCTCGACTGCGGCGCGACGACGATCACGCGGGAAATGGAAATCGCCGTGGTACATGCGATTGCCGACCTCGCCCAGGCAGAACAGTCCGACATCGTCGCCACCGCCTATGGCATCAGCAACCTGTCTTTCGGTCCGGAATACGTGATTCCGAAGCCCTTCGATCCGCGCCTGATGATCAAGATCGCCCCGGCAGTTGCAAAGGCTGCGGAAGAGTCCGGCGTCGCATCCCGCCCAATCAAGGACATGGCCGCGTACGCCGCCAGCCTGCAGCAGTTCGTCTACCGCTCCGGCACCTTCATGAAGCCGATCTTCCAGGTGGCCAAGAAGGCACCCGCCGGCAAGAAGCGCATCGTGTTTGCCGAAGGCGAGGAAGAGCGCGTACTCCGTGCAGTGCAGGTCGTGATCGACGAGAAGCTGGCCAAGCCGATCCTGGTCGGCCGTCCCGCCGTGCTGGCGCAACGCATCGAGAAGTTCGGCCTGCGCATGCGTCCGGACATCGATTTCGAAACCATCAACCCGGAATACGACGAGCGCTATCGCGAGTACTGGGAAGAGTACCTGGCGCTTACCCGCCGCAAGGGTGGCACCGAGCAGTGGGCCAAGCTGGAAATGCGCCGCCGCCATACGCTGATCGGTTCGATGATGATCCGACGCGGCAATGCCGACGGCATGATCTGTGGCACCTTCGGCACGGTGCCCCTGCATTTGCACTACATCGACCAGGTGCTGGGCAAGCGTGAAGGCGCGAACGTCTATGCCGCCATGAACGTCCTCATCCTGCCGGATCGCCAGGTGGCCATCGTCGACACCCACGTCAACGAAAACCCGACCGCGGAACAGCTGGCCGAGATCACCATCATGGCTGCGGACGAAATGCGCCGCTTCGGCATCATTCCCCGCGCCGCGCTGTTGTCCCACTCGAATTTCGGCTCCAGCAACAGCGAGTCCGCGAAGAAGATGCGCGCCGCACTGGCGATCGTCCAGGAGCGTGCCCCGGACCTGGAAATCGACGGCGAAATGCACGGTGACACCGCACTCGATCCGGCCCTGCTGAAGTCGATGATGCCGAACTCGCCGCTCACGCGCGACGCTAACCTGCTGGTGATGCCGAACATCGACGCCGCCAATATCTCCTACAACCTGTTGAAGATGTCGGCAGGTAACGGTATCGCCATCGGCCCCGTCCTGCTCGGTTGTGCAAAGCCCGTCCATGTCCTCACGCCGTCGGCGACCGTGCGCCGTATCGTGAACATGACGGCCCTGTGCGTGATGGATGCCGTAGCCGATCGATAAGCGTCGGATCGCCAAAAAAAGAAGCCGCTCCTTTCGCGAGGAGCGGCTTTTTATTTGGGCCTTCGATTAACGCGACTGGGGCTGTTTCTTGTCCGCCTTCTTTGCCGCCGCAGCCTTTTCACTCCTGTATGCCGAAGACCAGGCGGGATGGCCGGTTTCAGACGGCAGCAGTTCGAACGCCGGATCCTTCGCAAACATCTGCTTGAACTCGGCACGGCACTGTTTCGTGCGTGCCGTCAGGCAGTAGGCGAATGCCGTGTACTTGTGCGCGCGCATTTCATCTGCTTTCGCTGGCAGGCCCGCCTTGAGTGCAGCCTGCAATGCCTCCAGCGCCTCCTTGTAACGGCCCGCGTCGTATTCCTTGATGCCCTCGGCCAGCTTTTGCTGTGCCGGCGTTGCGCTCGCGCTGCTCGCTTTCGACAATGCGCGCTTTTCCTCCATCGAACCTTTGACGGAGCGCCATACCGGCCCCCATTGAGGGTGGCCTGCTTCAGCCGGTGACAGATCAAAGCCCGGGTCGGCCTGGAGGATTGCCTGGAACTGGTCGCGGCATGGCAGTTCTCGCCCGGCAGCGCAGTGGATGAAGGCGATGTGCTTGCGCGCATTGTTCGCGTCGGCAAGCTGGAGGTTGCGGCTGCCAACCGCAGACGTCAGGTTGCCGAGCGCGGTGTCGAACCTGTTGTCGCGGTAGTTCGACAATCCTTGCTGATACTGTGATTGCGCTTCCGGAGCAGAGATGGGGGAGCGTGTGCTGCCTTCGGTCTGAGTCGGGACTTGCGCGCAGCCAGCGGCAAAGACGGCCAGCAGCAGCGCGACAAGTTTCAGGCGTTGCATATCTGTGTACTCCGGTCAGAAAACGTACTGGACAGTGATGTCACTGCCGCTCTTGACCTCGATTGTTTCCTTGTAGGGCGCGAAACCGGCATTGCGGATTTCGATGTGGTGCTTGCCGGGTGCGAGACTGAGCGACT
>DASPMV010000057.1:0-12490 GCA_035626875.1 Noviherbaspirillum sp.
TCCGTATTTCGCGGGTGAGTACGCAGCTGCGCCGAAGCCGACCACGGCATATGCCAATAGCGGATGCACGTCGAAGAACATCATTGCGCAGCCGGCGATCTTGATCATGTTGGTAACGAACATGACCCGGCCCTTGGGCATGGAGTCGGCGAAGGCGCCGACAAAGGCGGCCAGCAAGACGTAGGAAAGGACGAAGAAGAGCTTCAGGAGCGGCGTCATCCACGCCGGAGCTTTCATGGTCGTCAACAGCGCGATGGCTGCGATCAGGAGTGCGTTATCCGCAAGCGACGAAAAAAACTGCGCCGCCATGATGGACTAGAAACCGCGATTCATCCGCATATTGGGGTATACCAGTGACTCTCTATTGTCTCCGGCTTGCTTTATACCATGAAATCACAGGGCCACTGGGGATTTGTTCCGCATCGGAATATAAGCCTCCGGTAAAATGCAGGATCTCCATGCTTCTTCGTCTTTTCAAATAGTTTCATGCCCAGACCACTCGTCGCCACCATCCATCTTGCTGCCCTGCGGCACAACCTTGCAGTTGCCAGATCACATGCGCCACGCGCGAAAACATGGGCTGTCGTCAAAGCCAATGCATACGGCCACGGCCTGGTCCGGGCGATGCACGCCTTTTCCGATGCCGACGGCCTGGCACTGATCGAAGTCGACGCCGCGGTTCGCCTGCGCGAGGCCGGTTGGACAAAGCCCGTTCTTTTACTTGAAGGCTTTTTCGAGCCTGCGGACCTGCCGGTATGCGCGACGCACGGAATCCAGTTTGCGGTGCACTGCAGTGAACAAATCGACATGCTGGAAAAGGCCAACCTGCCTGCGGCCGTCGATGTTCACCTGAAACTGAACAGCGGCATGAATCGCCTGGGCTTCGCACCGGAAGCCTACAAGGATGCGCATGCGAGGTTGAGGAGTATCGACGCGGTGCGCAGCACCACGCTCATGACGCACTTCGCTAATGCGGACGATCCGGCCAACGAAGGCCTGCCGCTGTCCGAGCAGGTTCGTCGCTTCGAGCGCGCGGCGGAAGGGGTGCCTGGTGCACGTAGCCTTGCCAATTCGGCAGCCGTGCTGACGCATCCCGATCTGGCCTGCGACTGGGTGCGTCCCGGCATCATGCTCTACGGCGGAACGCCGGGTGGTCGAAGCGCGCGGGAATTCGGGCTGAAACCCGCAATGACGCTCACGAGCGAAATCATCGGCATTCAGCATATCGATGCAGGTGAAGCGGTCGGCTACGGGAGCCACTTCATTGCCCAAAAGCCAACGACGATTGGCGTGGTCGCCTGTGGTTATGCGGATGGTTATCCACGCCATGCGCCGAGCGGCACGCCGATCATTGTCGACGGGCACAGAACGGTCCTGGCAGGGCGTGTCTCTATGGACATGATCACTGTCGACCTGACCGGGATTCCCGGCGCTCGCGTCGGCAGCAAGGTGGAACTGTGGGGCAACACGCTTCCCATCGACGAAGTCGCCACCGCCGCGGGTACCATCGGATACGAGCTCATGTGCGCAATCGCACCACGCGTCCGTGTCGTTGAGGAATAACCGGACGCATCTTTTCATCCTTCCCATGGCAAAAAAAGAGAAAACCAATTACACCTGCACTGAGTGCGGCGGCGTCGTCAACAAGTGGGCCGGGCAATGCCCGTCCTGCGGGCAGTGGAACACGCTGGTGGAAACCATCGTCGAGTCCGGCGGCAACCGCTTCTCCGGCCAATACCAGGGCCTGGCGCAGACCGCACCCGTCCTCAGCCTTGCCGATATCGAAGCCATCGATGTTCCGCGCTTCGGCACCGGCATCGATGAATTTGACCGGGTACTCGGAGGCGGACTGGTTGCCGGCGGTGTTGTGCTCATCGGCGGCGACCCGGGCATCGGCAAATCGACCCTGCTGCTGCAGGCGCTTGCCAACATGTCAAAGCTGAAGAAAGTCCTGTACGTCAGCGGCGAAGAATCCGGCGCGCAGATCGCGCTGCGCGCCAAGCGCCTCGCCATCGACGCGAAGGAGTTGCAACTGCAGGCCGAGATCCAGTTGGAAAAAATTCTCAACACCCTGGCCGAGCACAAGCCGCAGGTTGCCGTCATCGACTCGATCCAGACCATCTATTCTGACGCGCTCACATCCGCACCCGGCTCCGTCGCCCAGGTGCGGGAATGCGCGGCACAACTGACGCGTGTCGCCAAGCAGTCCGGCATCACCATCATCATGGTTGGCCACGTGACGAAAGAGGGCGCGCTGGCCGGCCCGCGTGTGCTGGAGCACATTGTCGACACCGTACTGTACTTCGAGGGCGATACCCACTCCAGTTTCCGCCTCGTGCGCGCGTTCAAGAACCGTTTCGGCGCGGTCAACGAGCTGGGCGTGTTTGCGATGACCGAGAAGGGGCTCAAGGGCGTGTCCAATCCGTCGGCGCTGTTCCTGTCGCAACACGACAGCCAGGTGCCGGGCTCCTGCGTGATGGTGACGCAGGAAGGCACGCGCCCGCTGCTGGTCGAGATCCAGGCTCTGGTCGATACCTCGCATGTGCCCAACGCCCGCCGTCTCTCCGTGGGCCTGGAGCAAAACCGCCTGGCGATGTTGCTGGCGGTCCTGCATCGCCATGCCTCCATCGCCGTGTTCGACCAGGATGTGTTCATCAACGCAGTCGGCGGTGTGAAGATTACCGAGCCGGCAGCCGACCTTGCGGTGCTGCTGGCCATTCATTCTTCAATGCGCAACAAGCCCTTGCCACGCGGACTGGTGGTGTTCGGTGAGGTGGGACTGGCCGGCGAGATCCGGCCGGCGCCGCGCGGACAGGAGCGCTTGCGTGAAGCGGCCAAGCTCGGCTTCGCGATCGCGCTGATCCCGAAGTCGAATGCGCCCAAGCAGAAGATCGAAGGGCTGAACGTGATTGGCGTCGAACGTATTGACGAAGCGCTCAACCGGCTTCGCGAACTCGACTGAGCGATCCGGCGATGAGGCGTGCTGCCAGCACGCCGCTTCTCGTTGCCGACTCCAGGGTGGCTGGGTAATCGCAGGCGGTGTAATCCCCGGCCAACGCGAGCCCCGCCACGCCGACGTCGTTGGCGGGACGCACCAGTGCCGGCTGGCAGGAGAAGGTCGCGCGCTTTTCGGTGATCACCTTGCTCCATAGCGGAGTCTTCAGCTCGGGCCGTTGGAACACCATGGCGAGCTGTGCGGCAACTGAAGCGGCGAGGGCATCGTGCCCCGATTCGATCGCTTCGCGCGAGGCGCTGACAACGACGGCCAATAATCCGGCGCGCTCAGGATCAAGCAGACCGCGGTCAAAGACGAACTGCCCCCATGCTCCCTTGTCCGCGCGTTCCTCCAGTGCGAACATCGCACCGTCCAGTCGCAGGTCGTGCGCATACTGCAGATAGCAGGTCGTGATCGGTTCGTAATCGAATGCGGATAGCGCAGGAACATCTGCCAGTCCTTCAATCAGGGTTGCCGCTGCTCCCGGCGGCGTCGCCACGACGACTGCATCGAATTCGTCGGCCGCGCCCTGACGTTCCACTGACCATCCATACCCGGCACGCACAAGCCGCCTGACAAGCACGCCGCATTGCACTGCACCGCCATGTCGCTCGATAAAGTCACCGGCACGTTGCGGGAAGAGCGCGGTGAGGTCGACCCTCGGAATAAGCATGTCAGAGGCTGCACGTCGCGCGCCCAGGCTGTCGCGCAGCACGTTGAGGAACACTTGCGCGGAGGCGCGCTCCGGTGGTGTGTTGAGCGCCGCAATACAGAGCGGCCTCCACATCAGTTGCGTCAATCGGTCAGTCTGGTCGAAGCGATCCAGTAGCTCGGCGACGCTGCAGTCCTGGTTCAGCTTCCAGTCCATCCAGCGCGCTGTCGTCGAGAAGCGCGCGAGCGCCATCTTATCCGCGCCATCGAGGCCCTTTGCACGCAGCAGTCCTGCCAGCATGTGCAAGGGCGCCGGAAGGCGAGGCGTGACGAACTGCATGCCGCTCCCGTCCGGGTAGCGCATCTGCAGCGGCAGACGCATCAACACGTCCTCCGGTGCAATGCCGGCCGATCGCATGAGGCGCATCGACTCCGTGTACGCTCCGAGCAGGATGTGCTGTCCGTTATCGAGCAGGCGACCATCCATGTCCACGGCGCGCGCGCGGCCCCCCAGTGTGCGGGCGGCTTCGAAGAGCGTGACTTGCGCGCCGGCCAGCGTGAGTTCGACGCCGGCGGCACAACCGGCCCAGCCTCCGCCGATGACCGCGACCCGTCCCATCATCCGCGTACGTAGGTCTTCCACGCCAGCCAGAGCTTGCGGATCGGCGTCAGGGAAATTTTCTGGTTGAGCACCTGGAATCGGTCGCGTTCGATCTCTTCCAGCAAGGCGCTGTAGATCGACGCCATGATCAGGCCGGGACGTTGTGCGCGCCGGTCTTCCTTCGGCAGCAGGGCGAAGGCTTCTGCATACGCGTTCCGGGCGCGTTCTGCCTGGAAGCGCATGAGCTTTTCGAAATTCTCGCTGTAGCGTGCGTTCAGGATATCCGCCGCAGTCACATTGAACTGCTGCAATTCATTCACGGGAAGGTAGATGCGTCCCTTGCGTGCATCCTCGCCGACGTCACGGATGATGTTGGTGAGCTGGAACGCTAGGCCAAGCTTCTCCGCGTACTGCAAGGTCTCGGGCCGCGTTGCGCCGAAGATGCTCGCGGACAGGATACCCACCACGCTCGCGACATGCCAGCAATAGCGCTGCAGTCCCTTGAAGTCCAGGTAGCGTGTCTGGTCCAGGTCCATTTCCATGCCGTCGATGATCGCCTGAAGGTGCTTGCCGTCGAGGGAATAGACCGGCACGTGCGGATGCAGGGCCTGGGTCACCGGATGCGACGGCGATCCGTCGAGCATCGCTTTGATCTCCTTGCGCCACCACATCAGCTTGTTGCGAGCGATCGTCGGGTCGGTGCACTCGTCCACCGTATCGTCAACCTCGCGGCAAAAGGCATACAGGGCCGTGATCGCACGCCGCCTTTCCACGGGCAGGAACAGGAAGCTGTAGTAGAAGCTGGAGCCGCTTTGTATGGCTTTTTGTTGGCAGTATTCGTCCGGAGACATGAAAGGTAGGGGTTGGATCGATAGGAAGCCGTAATGCTAGCCGACATGCGCTACGCGCGACAAACGGATTTTCATGGCCGCAGCGCGCCATGCCATGCACAGCCAGTCGCCTGGCCCCAGCGTCGGGCGATGCCTGAACACATCGTAATCGGTCGCCTCGATACGCTCCAGGATGCGCAGGCCGCCCTGGACAACGAGTCGGAGTTCCCATCCGATTCGTCCTGGCAAGCGTGTGGCCAGGGATGCGCCGGACAGCATCATTGCACGGGCGCGATTGACTTCGAAGCGCATCAGGTTGCGCCAGGCATCATCGACCCGCCCTTCCGCCAGCTGCGCTTCCGTCACCCCGAATTGCTCCATGTCGGCTAGGGGAATATAGATGCGCGACTTCTTCCAGTCGATGGCAACGTCCTGCCAGAAATTGATGAGCTGCAGGGCAGAACAGATCGCGTCCGCATCTTCGAGGTTGCGGGGGGAGGCCGTTCCGTATAAAAAGAGCATTAAGTGTCCCACTGGATTCGCTGACCGTCGGCAGTAATCGAGCAAGTCCTCTAATTTTGCGTACCGCGTGGTGACGACATCCTGCTTGAATGCGGAAATCAAGTCGCGCAGCGGACGCAGCGGCAGGCCGTAATGCTTCGTGACCGACGCGATGTTTGCGAATATGTCGCCTTCGACGTCGTCGCCTGCTTCAATCCGGTCGAGCGCTTCCTCGTAGCGCGAAAGGGCAGCCAGCCGCGCCTCAGGCACTGCGTCGCCTTCGTCGGCGAGGTCGTCGGCGCTGCGCGCGAAGGCATAAATCGCCTCGACGGCCGGCCGCAGCCTGGCCGGGAGAAGGATGGAGGCAACTGGAAAATTCTCGTAATGTTCGACCGGCATGATGCTGTTGTTAACAGAAAGAAAGCCGTATGCAAACGGCATGCGGCGTGCGTATAATTACTAACCGGTCAGTCATTAAAACGTTGGCATTCAAGAAATGCCTGTGGTGTGCATTTTTCAGCCCGAATAGTAAAGGAAAAAACGTGGCTCCGATCATTCACCGCCATTCCCGCAAGCCCTTGTCCCACCTCAAATCCACTGCCGTCGTGGCGTTCGCCGTCGTCATGGCACTGGCCGGCTGCTCGAAGCCCGTTGAAAAGACGGCAGAAATCCGTCCGGTTCGCGCCATCGTATTGGCTCCCGACAACATTGATGTCATGGCAGAGTTTCCCGGGGAAGTGCGGGCGCGCGTCGAATCGCGACTGGGATTCCGCATCGCCGGAAAGATCGTCTCGCGCAAGGTGGATGTCGGCACCGAGGTCAAGCGCGGTCAGCTGCTGATGCAGCTCGATCCGCAAGACCTGAAGCTGGCTCAGGCACAGGCCAATGCCGGCCTGAAAGCCGCCGAAAGCAATCGAGACCTGGCCAAGGCCGAGCTGAAACGCTACCAGGACCTGCGTGAAAAGAATTTCGTGAGCCAGGCCATCCTCGACAGCAAGGAAACTGCCTTCAAGGCCGCACAGGCGAGCTACGACCAGGCGCTGGCGGCCTACAGGAACCAATCCAACCAGGCCGGTTACGCCAGCCTGGTCTCGGATGTCGATGGTGTCGTCACCGCCATCGACGCCGAAGTTGGACAGGTAGTGGGGGCGGGCACGCCGGTACTGCGGGTCGCGCAAACCGGTGAAAAGGAAATCGTGATTGCGATCCCCGAAGACAAGGTGGATGTCCTGCGCAAGGTGACCGATGTGAAAGTGCGCACCTGGGCGAACCCGAACGATGTCGTTCCCGGCACCCTGCGGGAACTGTCGCCGGTTGCCGATCCGGCAACCCGTACTTATGCGGCGAAAGTGTCGATCCCTGACGCATCTGCCAATATCAAGCTTGGCATGACGGGATACGTCACTTTTTCGGCGAAGTCGCAGAACGCGATGCTCAAGCTGCCGCTGACCGCACTGTTCAGCGACAAGGGTGCAACCTCGGTCTGGGTGGTGGAGAACGGTGGTGTGAAACTGGTTCCGGTGCAGGTCGCAGGATCGGCCGGCAACGAAATATTGGTTGCCAGCGGCGTCGCGCCCGGTCAGACGGTCGTCACCGCCGGCGTAAACCAACTCAAGCCCGGACAAAAGGTCAAGATACTCGCCGCAGAATCGGCATCCGGACGGGATAGCCCGGTCGCTGCACATGCCGTGAAGGCAAGCGCGGCTGCTGCCACGGCGGGAGACGCCAAATGAGGTCGGGATTCAACCTATCCCGCTGGGCACTCGAACATATTCCCCTCACACGCTACCTGATCGTGGCGCTGCTGATCGGCGGTGTCCTCAGCTACGGCCGCCTCGGCCAGGACGAGGATCCGCCGTTCACCTTCCGTGGCATGGTGGTCCGGGCATTCTGGCCCGGCGCAACGTCGCTGCAGATGGCGGAGCAGGTGACCGACAAGCTGGAAAAGAAGCTGCAGGAAACACCCTACATCGACAAGATCCGCAGCTATTCGAAGCCCGGCGAAACGCTCATCATCCTGCAGCTGCGCGAATCGACGCCGCCGAAGGAAACCCCGGGCGCCTGGTACCAGGTGCGCAAGAAGATCAGCGACATGCGCGGAACCCTGCCGGCCGGCGTCGTCGGCCCGTTCTTCAACGACGAGTTCGGCGACACCTATGGTTCGATCTTCGCGCTCTCCGGCGACGGCTTCAATTATGCCGAGGTCAAGGATTATGCGGATTTCGTCCGCCAGCAATTGCTGAAGGTGCCCTCGGTCTCCAAGGTCGAGCTGTTCGGGGTGCAGGACGAAAAGATCAATATCGAGTTCTCGCACAAGAAGTTCGCGCAGCTCGGTGTTCCGTTCGAATCCGTGGTGCAGCAGCTGAACACGCAGAACGCGGTAGAAGCCACCGGCGTGCTGGTGACGCCGACGGATAACCTGCAGGTGCGCGTGACCGGCGCCATGCTCACCGTCAAGGACCTGGAAGATCTTGAACTGCGCGCCGGCAATGCCTTGTTCCGCCTGGGCGACTTCGCCACCATCAAGCGCGAGTACAAGGATCCACCGCAGGACAAGATGCGCTTCAATGGCAAGGAAGTGATCGGCCTCGGCATATCGATGGAGAAGGGCGGCGACATCATCCAGATGGGGCGGGACCTGAATGCCACGGTAAACGGAATCAAGGACAAGCTCCCGGTCGGCATCGAGCTCGAGCGGGTTTCCGACCAACCCAGGGCTGTAGCGTCATCGGTCAATGAATTCCTGTTCACGCTGGCCGAAGCTGTGCTGATCGTGCTTGCCGTCAGCTTTGTTGCGCTTGGCCTGCACACCAAACCGTTCCGCCTGGATGTCAGGCCCGGCCTCGTTGTCGCATTCACCATTCCCCTGGTGCTGGCCGTCACCTTCCTGTTCATGCGCGTTTTCGGTATCGACCTGCACAAGATCTCGTTAGGAGCGCTGATCATCGCGCTCGGCCTGCTCGTCGACGACGCGATCATCGCCGTCGAAATGATGGTCCGCAAGATGGAAGAGGGCTTCTCGCGCTTCGACGCAGCGACGTTCGCCTACACATCGACCGCGATGCCGATGCTGACCGGTACCCTGATCACCGCAGCAGGCTTCCTGCCGATCGGACTCGCTAAATCCGCAGCTGGCGAGTACACCTTCTCGATGTTTTCGGTCAATGCGCTCGCACTTGTGATTTCCTGGTTTGTCGCCGTGCTCTTCACCCCCTACATTGGTTACGTGCTGCTCAAGGTCAAGCCGGCGGCGAACGCGGACGGACACCATGAGTTGTTCGACGGCCCGTTCTACAAACGCTTCCGCGCGGTAGTGAACTGGTGCGTGGAATGGCGCAAGACCACGATCCTGCTGACGCTCGCTACATTCGCGCTCGGTGTTTTCGGATTCCGCTTCATCGAGCAGCAATTCTTCCCCGACTCCAGCCGTCCGGAACTCATGGTCGAGTTGTGGATGCCCGAGGGCAGTTCATTTGCAGCGACCGAGGCGCAGGCGAAGAAATTCGAAGCCTTCATCAGCAAGCAGGACGGCGTGGAAAGCGTGACAACCTATGTCGGCACCGGCAGCCCGCGCTTCTACCTGCCGCTGGACCAGATTTTCCCGCAAACCAATGTCTCACAGGTGGTCGTATTGCCGAAGGACCTGAAGTCGCGCGAAATCCTTCGCCTCAAGATCATCGACGCCTTCAAGAACGATTTCCCTGAAGTGCGCGGCCGCGTCAAGCTGCTGCCGAACGGACCGCCGGTGCCGTACCCGGTTCAGTTCCGCGTCTCCGGCTTCGAGGTGCCGAAAGTGCGCGAGATCGCCGACCAGGTGAAGGAGGTCATGCGCGCCAATCCGAATACGATGGGCGTCAACGACAACTGGAACGAATCGGTCAAGGTCCTGCGCCTCGACCTCGACCAGGACAGGCTGCGCGCGCTTGGCGTCAGTTCGCAGACCGTCATGCGTGCGGCGAACACGATCCTCTCGGGAAGCACCGTCGGCCAGTTCCGGGAGGGCAACCGCCTGATCGACATCGTGATGCGCCAGCCCGTCGAGGAACGTTCGACGATCGCCGCCTTGAACGAAGCCAATATCCAGACCGCGAGCGGCCGTACCGTCCCCATGGCGCAGGTCGCCCGTGCGCAGTTCGTCTGGGAGCCGGGCGTCGTCTGGCGCGAGGGTCGCGAATGGGCGATCACGGTTCAGTCTGACGTCGTCGATGGCATCCAGGGCCCGACC
Organism: Noviherbaspirillum sp.; assembly: GCA_035626875.1. Taxonomy (GTDB): domain Bacteria; phylum Pseudomonadota; class Gammaproteobacteria; order Burkholderiales; family Burkholderiaceae_D; genus Noviherbaspirillum. Next base: position 9,804 of record DASPMV010000057.1, read on the forward strand.
GTGTCCGGCCAGATCGACCCGCAGCTCCAGCAGCTGCGTGCCTCGCTGCCGGCCGGATACCGGATCGAGCTGGCCGGTGCCGCTGCCGACAGTGGAAAGGCGCAGGACTCGATTGCCGCAAATGTGCCATTGGTGATCTTCATCATCTTCACTTTGCTCATGCTGCAACTCCACAGCTTCTCGCGTTCGGTGATGGTGTTCCTGACGGGGCCGCTCGGTGTGGCCGGCGCTGCAATGGCCTTGCTGATCCTGCAACGGCCCTTCGGCTTTGTCGCCCAGCTCGGCGTGATCGCGCTGTTCGGCATGATCATCCGGAACTCGGTGATCCTCGTGGACCAGATCGAGCACGATATCGCCGACGGCGTTGCTCCCTGGGATGCCATCGTAGAGGCGGCAGTCCGGCGCTTCCGCCCGATCATCCTGACCGCCGCCGCTGCGGTGCTCGCGATGATCCCGCTGTCGCGTTCCGTATTCTGGGGGCCGATGGCGGTGGCAATCATGGGCGGCCTCGTCGTCGCCACCGCGCTCACGCTGCTCTTCCTGCCGGCGCTTTACGCCGCTTGGTTCCGCGTGAAGAAGCCAGCGCCGGACGTTGCGGTCATTCCGTAATGTCTTCAGGCGGAGGGGACTTTCGCAGAAGGTCCCCTCATTTCCGGCAGATGAAAAATCGGGACAGGGGATATAAAAATCCAGTAAAATGCCGGGTTGAAGTTGAAGAGCTAATAACAAAGGCGGGCACAGTCCGGGCAGGCCGGTAATCGGCGGTTCGGAAGGTCAAGTAGGGCGACCGGTATTCACTTCAGGGTCGCCCTTTGCTTTTGTGCAAGATCAATACACAATCCCGCGAGGATGGCGAAATTGGTAGACGCACCAGGTTTAGGTCCTGACGCCAGCAATGGTGTGGGGGTTCGAGTCCCCCTCCTCGCACCACAGCACAAACAATTTTTTGGATGATTCACATGGCAACTGCAGTCGAAACTTTGGAAAAACTCGAGCGTCGGATGACCATCACCGTGCCGCTGTCGGACGTCAAGGCAGAAGTCGAAAAGCGCCTGAAGATCCGTGCACGCACCGCGAAGGCTCCCGGCTTCCGTCCGGGCAAGGTCCCGATGAAGATGGTCGCCCAGCAGTATGGTTACCAGGTTGAGACCGAAGTGTTGAACGACAAGGTTGGTCGTGCGTTCAGCGAAGCAGCCAGCGAGAACAACTTGCGCGTTGCAGGCTATCCGAAGCTCGAGCCGAAGACCGGCGCAGGTGACGATGTCGTTGCATTCGACGCCACCTTCGAAGTCTATCCGGAAGTGAAGATGGGCGACCTGGCTGCAGCCGAAGTCGAGAAGATCAAGAGTGAAGTCACCGACGCCGAGATCGACAAGACCGTCGACATCCTGCGCAAGCAGCGCGTGCACTACCACACCAAGGGCGAGCACAGCGCGCACGGCGACGGCGGCGCCGACACCTCCGCGCAGAACGGCGACCGCGTGACCATCGACTTCGTCGGCAAGATCGACGGCGTTGAGTTCCAGGGAGGCAAGGCGGAAGACTTCGTCTTCGTCCTCGGCGAAGGCCGCATGCTCAAGGAATTCGAAGACGCAGCGCTCGGCCTGAAGGTCGGCGAGTCCAAGACCTTCCCGCTGACTTTCCCTGAGGATTATCACGGCAAGGATGTCGCAGGCAAGACCGCCGAATTCACGATCACCATGAAGAAGATCGAATGGGCGCACCTGCCGGAAGTCGATGCAGAATTCGCCAAGTCGCTCGGCATCGCCGACGGCGACCTCGCCAAGATGCGCGAAGATATCAAGGTCAACCTCGAACGTGAAGTCAACGGCCGTGTCAAAGCCAAGACCAAGGATAGCGTGATGAACGCGCTGATCAAGGTTGCAGAGCTGGATGTGCCGAAAGCACTGGTCGACCAGGACGTCGAGCGCCTGATCGAAATGGCGCGCCAGGACATGGCACAGCGCGGCATGAACGTGAAAGACATGCCTTTCCCGCCCGAACTGTTCACCGCGCAGGCAGAACGCCGCGTTCGCCTCGGCCTGATCCTGGCCGAAGTCGTCAAGGCCAACAAGCTCGAAGCGACCCAGGAGCAGGTCAAGGCCCAGGTCGAGGAATTCGCACAGAGCTACGAAGATCCCCAGCAAGTGATCAAGTTCTATTTCAGCGACCGTCGCCGTCTCGCCGAAGTGGAAGCCCTTGTATTGGAGGATAATGTCGTTAACTATGTGCTTGGCAAGGCCAAGGTGACCGAGAAGCCGGTCGCATTCGACGAATTGATGGGCAATACCGCACAAGGCTGATCCGGCCGGTGCGAACTCCATAAGGAAAGCACATGTCAGGCATGATGAAAAACTCCGCACTTGATACCGAAATGCTCGGTATGGTGCCGATGGTGATTGAGCAGAGCGGCCGCGGCGAGCGCGCGTACGATATTTATTCGCGCCTGCTGAAGGAGCGCGTGATCTTCCTGGTTGGCCCGGTCAACGACCATAGCGCCAACCTGATCGTCGCGCAGCTGCTGTTCCTGGAAAGCGAAAATCCCGACAAGGATATTTCGCTGTACATCAACTCGCCGGGCGGCTCGGTTTCGGCCGGCATGGCGATCTTTGACACCATGCAGTTCATCAAGCCGGACGTGTCCACGCTGTGCACTGGCCTGGCTGCCTCCATGGGCGCCTTCCTGC
>DASPMV010000058.1:0-113347 GCA_035626875.1 Noviherbaspirillum sp.
GCTGCCTTCTTCGGAGCTGCTGCCTTCTTGGCTGCCGGCTTCTTCGCCGCGGCTGCTTTCTTAGCAGCGGGTTTCTTTGCTGTTGCCATTTGTTTCTCCTTCACGTGATGAGAAAGTTCAAACTACGAGGTTGGAAACCCGCATCGACCATCGCGATGATCCACGCGGATTATTCATCGGCACAAGCAAACCTCTGTTTGCGCTAATGAATTCGGCACCAGCTGAACTGCTGCATCACCTCAGACATGCAGCACTTCAGCCTCATTCGGCTACGCCCTCTCTTCTTGAAATCACCGCTGCGCGTCGGCAGTGACGGAGGTCCTGGTCGCGCGCTCAAACGGCGCTGCGAACCGCGAAGCCAAAAAAAACGCCGGCAGCAAAGCCGGCGTGGGAATACAGTTTCTGAAAACCCAACAGGTTTTTCAAAGAAAAAGCCGCCTTGCCCGACAGCGTCGGGGTAAGCGGCTGAATCACAGAAGATCGAATCGTTCGTCTACTGTCCATTAAGTTCGGTTGTAACCTCTCGGTGTTGCAGTCTCTTCCTGCTTACCGATGGTGAGTCGACTGCTGTCTCTCCATCCGCTTGACGCTATCGACCCGGGATCGGTTCTTCTTCATTCCCAGCTCAGTGCACCACCGGTCTGGTATTCGATCACTCGAGTCTCGAAGAAGTTGCGCTCCTTCTTCAAATCGATCATCTCGCTCATCCAAGGGAAGGGATTCTCTTCCTGCGGGAACAGCGGGTCGAGTCCGATCTGCTGTGCGCGACGATTAGCGATGAATCGCAAGTACCCTTTGAACATAGGCGCATTCAATCCGAGTACTCCACGCGGCATTGTATCCTCTGCGTAGCGATATTCCAACTCTACTGCACGCAAAAACAACGCTTTGATCTCTTCGCGGAACTCTGCAGTCCACAAGTGCGGGTTCTCTAACTTGATCGTGTTGATGAGATCGATCCCGAAATTGCAGTGCATCGATTCATCGCGAAGGATGTACTGATACTGCTCTGCTGCTCCCATCATCTTGTTCTGACGACCGAGCGCAAGGATCTGCGTGAAGCCCACATAGAAGAACAAACCTTCCATCAGGCATGCAAACACGATGAGCGAACGCAGCAGGGTCTGGTCTGCCTCGAGGGTGCCGGTTTTGAATTCGGGATTGGTCAGCACATCGATGAACGGAATCAGGAACTCGTCCTTGTCGCGGATCGATGCAACCTCGTGATACGCGTTGAAGATCTCGCCTTCATCCAGGCCGAGCGACTCGACGATGTACTGGTAGGCGTGGGTGTGAATTGCCTCTTCGAATGCCTGGCGCAGCAGGTACTGGCGGCACTCCGGCGCAGTGATGTGGCGGTAGGTGCCGAGCACGATGTTGTTGGCGGCGAGCGAGTCGGCGGTAACAAAGAAGCCGAGGTTGCGCTTGATAATGCGGCGCTCGTCTTCGGTCAGGCCGTTCGGGTTTTTCCACAGCTCGATGTCGCGCTGCATGTTGATTTCCTGCGGCATCCAGTGGTTCGCGCAGCCGGCCAGGTACTTGTCCCAGGCCCACTTGTACTTGAACGGGACCAGCTGATTGACGTCGGTCTGGCCGTTGATGATGCGCTTGTCGGCGGCATTCACGCGGCGGGTTTCGGCGCCGGGAGCGGCTTGCGGCTTGGTGACCAGTGCCGGGTTCAGTGCGATGTCGGATTGGCTGGAGCGCAGGACTGAGGGCGTCACCGCGGCGAGCGCCGGCTGCGGTTGCGGAGCTTGAGCGGGTCTTGCAACCGGGGTTGCTTCGTCATCCCAACTTAGCATGGCTGTTCTTCCTTACAGAGGTATTGTAGTTGTCGTTGCATGATGTTCAAGGAAACGGCGCGGCGGTGGTGCCGCGCCGTTCACATGCGCGGTGTTACTGGCAGGCTTCGCACTCTTCGAAGCCGGCGTCGCCCGGACGCAGCGTGCATACCGGACCGGCGACTTCGGTCGGAATCGCCATGCCGGCGGCGGAGGCGTCCGCCGTTGCGCCACCCATATGGGCCGACACCGCATTAAGTGCACCGGCCTTGGAGGTCGACTTCTCGGCATGGGTCGCGCCGATGGTGCGCAGGTAGTAAGTGGTCTTCAGGCCGCGCAGCCAGGCGAGCTTGTAGGTCTCGTCGAGCTTCTTGCCCGATGCACCCGCCATGTAGATGTTGAGCGATTGCGCCTGGTCAATCCACTTCTGGCGGCGCGACGCGGCTTCAACCAGCCACTTCGGATCCACTTCGAAGGCGGTGGCGTAGATATCGCGCAGGTCTTGCGGGATGCGGTCGATCTTGGCCAGGCTGCCGTCGAAGTACTTGAGATCCGCAACCATCACCTCGTCCCACAGGCCGCGTGCCTTGAGGTCGCGCACCAGGTTCTCGTTGATCTCGGTAAATTCGCCGGACAGGTTCGACTTCACATACAGGTTCTGATAGGTCGGCTCAATGCACGCGGACACGTCGATGATGTTGGAGATCGTCGCGGTCGGTGCGATCGCCACGCAGTTCGAGTTGCGCATGCCGTGGGTCTTGATGCGGTCGCGCAGCGAGGCCCAGTCCATCGTTTCCGAGGTGTCGACTTCCAGGTAGCCGCCGCGTTCTTCGGCCAGCAGCTTCAGGGAATCCTGCGGAAGGATGCCGCGGTCCCACAGCGAACCACGGTAGGAGCTGTAACGGCCGCGCTCCTCCGCCAGTTCGGTCGATGCCCAGTAAGCGTAGTAGCAGACGGCTTCCATCGAGCGGTCGGCGAATTCCACCGCTTCCATGGAGGCGTACGGCACGCGCATCATGTGCAGGCAGTCCTGGAAGCCCATGATGCCCATGCCGACCGGACGGTGGCGCAGGTTGGAGTCACGCGCTTTCTTGACGGCGTAATAGTTAATATCAATCACGTTGTCCAACATGCGCATCGCAGTGCGGATGGTCTTCTGCAGCTTGGCGTGGTCGAGCTTGCCGTCCTTCATGTGCGCCGGCAGGTTGACGGAACCGAGGTTGCAGACCGCGATTTCGGAATCGTTGGTGTTCAGCGTGATCTCGGTGCACAGGTTGGAGCTGTGGACGACGCCGACATGCTGCTGCGGGGAACGGATGTTGCACGGATCCTTGAAGGTGATCCAGGGATGGCCGGTCTCGAACAGCATGGACAGCATCTTGCGCCACAGGTCCATGGCCTGGATCTTCTTGAACAGCTTCAGCTCCCCGCGGGCGGCCTTGGCTTCGTAGCCGAGGTAGGCTTCCTCGAAGGCGCGGCCGAACTTGTCGTGCAGGTCCGGGACGTCGGACGGCGAGAACAGGGTCCACTCGCCTTTCTCCATCACGCGCTTCATGAACAGGTCGGGAATCCAGTTCGCGGTGTTCATGTCGTGGGTGCGACGGCGGTCGTCGCCGGTGTTCTTGCGCAGGTCGAGGAATTCCTCGATGTCGAGGTGCCAGGTTTCCAGGTAGGCACAGACGGCACCTTTGCGCTTGCCGCCCTGGTTGACCGCGACGGCGGTGTCGTTCACCACTTTCAGGAACGGGACGACGCCCTGGGACTTGCCGTTGGTGCCTTTGATATGTGCACCGAGTGCGCGCACCGGGGTCCAGTCGTTGCCCAGACCGCCGGCGAACTTCGCCAGCAGCGCGTTCTCTTTAATCGCTTCATAGATGCCGTCCAGGTCGTCCGACACCGTCGTCAGGTAGCAGGAAGACAGCTGCGAACGCTGGGTGCCGGAGTTGAACAGCGTGGGCGTCGAGCTCATGAAGTCGAAGGACGACAGCAGGTTGTAGAACTCGATGGCACGCGCTTCGCGGTCGATTTCGTTGAGGGCCAGACCCATCGCAACGCGCATGTAGAAGGCCTGCGGCATCTCGATGCGGGTGCCCTGGATGTGCAGGAAGTAACGATCGTACAGGGTCTGCAGACCAAGGTAGCCGAACTGCAGGTCACGTTCCGGCTTGATGGCATCGGCCAGTTTCTTCAGGTCGAACTGCGACAGCTTGTCGTCGAGCAGGTCGGCGGCGATACCCTTCTTGATGAATTTCGGGAAGTAATCAATATAGTGTTGCTGCGCATCGGCCTGGGCCACTTCCTGGCCGAAGACTTCCTTGCGGATGGTGTGCATCAGGAGGCGTGCAGTGACCTTGCTGTAGGCCGGATCCTTTTCCATCAGCGCGCGGGCAGCCAGGATGGCGGACTTGTGCAGCTCTTCGACGGGCACGCCGTCGTACAGGTTCTTGACGGTCTCTGCCAGGATGGCGTCAGCGTCGACGTGCTTTTCCAAGCCGACGCAGGCGGCGGTGATCAGGCTGCGGACCTGATCGAGATCAAGCGGACGGCTCTGGCCGTTTTCGGTGACGTGCAGTTGCGGCGCATCGACTGCCTTCGCGGATTGCTGCTGCGCACGCTCTTCCATGCGCTTGGCACGATACAGCACGTAAGCGCGGGCGACGTCGTGTTCGCCAGAGCGCATCAGGGCCAGTTCGACCTGGTCCTGGACGTCTTCAATATGGAAGGTGCCGCCGGCCGGCTGGCGGCGGACCAGCGCGGAAACCACACCGCCGGTCAATTGCTCGACCAGCTCGCGCACGCGCGCGGAGGCCGCCCCCTGCCCGCCGTTCACGGCGAGGAAAGCCTTGGTCATCGCGATCGAGATCTTCGACGGTTCGAAGCCGACAACCGCGCCATTGCGGCGGATGATCTTGTAGTCGCCGAGGCTGACCGAAAGGGTTGCGGGAGCGTCGGTCGCTACCGCTTGCGGAGTGACCAGACCGAACTCGGTGGGGGACTTCATGGAAACTTCCTGGGACGTGTGCATCTAGCCTCCTTCGACTATAGGTGCCCGCAGCCATTTAGCTGCTTATTTATGGTTATTAATTAGAACGCCGGTCCATGCCCGGGTTCACGTACTGCAGATGGCGCTTGCGGCATGTCGAGGACATGCACTGCTTTGCGCATCCTGAGGCGGAGCTGTTCAGGACTCGCCCGCCAACACACTTTGCACTGAGGTACAAGCTGAACAGCCCATAAATGGGAAATCGCAACACCACTATATCTAGTGGTATGCGTTGCGACTGAGACTAATTCTAGTGTCAGGTCCCGGGGAGCGCAATATCTTTTTTTCTTGACCTGCAATAATTTTGGCAGCGGCAACCCGTTGACTTTTTCAGTCGGCCATGTACGGGAAGCGCGGAAGCGGTGCGATCTGTGCGCCCTGCCCTTTGTGAATCAAGGACTTGCGGAAATGCGTCCAGTCGAAGAAGGGACCGGGATCGGTCTTGCGGCCGGGAGCGATGTGTTCGTGTCCCGCAACATCAGAAAGGGGGTAGCGGTCGCACAGCGCCAGGGTCAATGCGACAAGGGAATCGTACTGGCGCGGGTCGAAGGGCTCGAAGTCGGTACCTTCCAGTTCGATCCCGATGGAGAAGTCATTGCAACGCTCACGGCCGCAAAAGGTGGAGACGCCGGCGTGCCAGGCGCGATCGTTGGCCGAGACGAACTGCATCACCGTGCCGTCGCGCCGGATGAGGAAATGCGACGAGACACGCAGCGTCCGTAGCTGGTCGAAGTAGGGATGGGCATCGCAATCGAGGCGGTTGCAGAACAGGTCCTCAATATAAGAACCGCCGAACTGCGCCGGGGGCAGGCTGATGTTGTGAATCACCAGCAGGCTGGCCGATGTGCCTTCGGCGCGCGCATCGAAATTCGGCGATGGGGTACGCACTACATCGGCAGCCCAGCCGTCCTCGCCGAGTTGGAATCGCATCATGTGTCCGGCTCGTGGATGTCCAGCCGCTGCATCCTGTAGCGCAGCTGGCGAAAGCTGATGCCCAGCAGCTCGGCCGCCTGCGTGCGGTTGAAATGCGTCTTTGCGAGCGCGCGGCGGATGATCTCGCGTTCGACATCGTCGAGGTAGTCAGGCAGGGAATGCGGCAGCTCGCCCTGGGGAATGACCGGTGCAGGTGCGGGCGGTCGTGGCGGCGCGGCAGGGTTCAGCTCCGGCGGCGGTACGAGGATGCTTTCTTCCGGGGCCGCCTTCTGGACGGGCGCGGGCGCGGCTTCCACCGGTGCCGGACAGGACTTCAGCGCCAGGTCTGCAACTTCGATGACGCCATCATTAGCGAAGGCGAGTGCGCGCTCGAGAATATTTTCCAGCTCCCGGACATTTCCGGGAAAGGCATAAGACTTCAGGGCGTCGAGCGCCTCGGGCGACAGGACGGCCTTTCCGCCCGACGGGGCGAGACGTTCGAGAAGCACGTCAGCCAGCAGGCCGATATCATCAAGCCGCTCGCGCAACGGCGGCAGGCGCAGCTCGATCACGTTCAAGCGGTAGTACAAGTCCTGGCGGAAACGGCCCTTCTCGACGCACTCCGCCAGATTCTGGTGCGTGGCGCTGATAACGCGCACGTCGACGGGCTCCTCGACTGTCGCGCCCACCTTGCGCACACGCCGTTCCTGAATGGCGCGCAGCAGCTTGACCTGCATCTGCAGCGGCAGGTCCGCCACCTCGTCGAGCATCAGGGTGCCGCCATTGGCCGCCTGGAAAAAGCCGTCTCGATCCTCGCTTGCGCCGGTAAAGGCGCCCTTGCGATAGCCGAAGAACTCGGCTTCCATCAGGGCTTCCGGGATGGCGCCGCAGTTGACGGCGATGAAGGGTTTGTCCGCGCGCGCACTGTGCGCATGGATGTCCCGCGCGGCGAGTTCCTTGCCGCTGCCGGACTCCCCGGTAATCGCCACAGGCGCCATGCTGCGTGCCAGCCTTGCAATCTGCGAGCGCAGGTCCTGCATGACGGGAGACTGGCCAGTCAGCCGGGAACGTGTTTCCACTGACGGCGTGCTTGACGGCCCTGCTCCGCCTTCTACCTTGTGCATTCGTAGCGCCGACTGGACCAGTAGCCGCAGCTGGTCCAGCCCGACGGGCTTGGACAGATAATCGAAGGCGCCCGCCTTGAGGGCAGCGACCGCGTTGTCAGCGCTGCCGAAAGCGGTAATGACTGCGATAGGCGTGTTACGGCAGGTCGTGGCGACTTCACGCACCAGCTCGATGCCGACGCCGTCGGGCAGGCGCATGTCGGTCAGCACCAGCGCATACTCCGCCTGCGCCAGGCAGGCACGGGCGGCGGTCAGGGACTCGGCGCAGTCGACGTCCAGGCCCATCTTCACGAGCGTGATTTCGAGCAATTCACGCAGGTCGGCCTCATCGTCGACAACCAGGATACGGGGTGCAGTCATGGCGGTGGTTCAGTTCCTTCAGCGCACGGCAAAGTCAGTTACGGACGGCAAAGCTGATGACGAACCTGCCGCTCGGTTCGTCGGCACCATCGCTCGACATCGACATGCGGTATTCATAGTCCAGCATTGCTCCGTTATTCAAACACAATTCACGCGCCACGTAGAGACCCAGGCCGGTGCCCTTGCTGGACGTCGTATAGAAAGGCTCGAACAGGTGCGCCCTGACCTCCGGCGTGATGGCGGGGCCATCGTCCTGCACATGCAACTCCAGGCGATTGGCCTGGGGTGAAATGGCCTCGAGGCGAATGCTGCTGTCCTTGCCGCTGGCATAGCGAAGCGCATTGGACAACAGGTTCACCACCACTTCGCGCAGATGCAAAGGGTCGAAGCGGACGCGAATTCCCGCCATGCTTCCCAGCCTGATCATGCCCGGCGGCACGCGGTGGCTTTCGCGGAACTCATCCAGCAGCCCCTCCAGGAAGGGCCCCAGTTCCAGCGGTTCGCTGTTCGCATGCGCCTTGCGCGATAGCTTGAGGATGTCCTCGATCATCTGGTTCAGGCGCACGACATTGTCGCCGACGATATTGAGCAGGCGCACCTGAGTCGGCTCGGCCACGTCCTCCTTCAGCAGGGAGGCCGCATGGGCGATGGCGGAGAGCGGATTGCGTACTTCATGCGCGATGCTGGCCGTCAGTCGCCCCATGGAAGCAAGCTTGAGTTGCTGCGCCTGGTTTTCGATCTCGGTGACGTCCTGGACGAAAATCACAGAGCGGTCTTCGGCCAGGCCGGCGCTCTCGACCTTCCCGAAGCGCAGCTTCAGGTGCGTGACGAGTTCGCGCCGCAGGTCGCGCGGCGTGCTGCTCGTTGTATCGCCGGGCTTGATCATGACGAAGGTCGTTGCATCGGCATCTTCATCCTGAAGGTTTCGCCATGCGAAGAAGGCATCGGCGATCGGCTGCAACGGCGGGAAATCGGTGATCTTCCAGCGTGCCTTGCCGTTCGGCATGGCAAATCCGAGCATCCGTTCGGCGGCAGGATTGCCTGCGAAAACTTCCGTATCCGCCCCGACCACAAGAATCCCGTCCCCCATGTCGGCAATCACCAGCCGGTTGATGGCTTCCTGGACCTGCAGTTCATGGCCGCGCTGGGCAGCGAGGTTTTCCTGCTTGATGAGTTTGGCCGCGAGGCGGTTGATCACATAGATCGCAGCGAAGAACGCCGCGCCGTACAGGCCGGCGCGTGACGGGGACGCGTCGGACATGGAATGCAGCAGCTGGTAGCCGCTTTCCGACAGCATGATCAGCGTCACGACGGAAACGAAGAACAGCGCAAGGATCAGCGGTGCCAACACCGCGGCCCCGGCCAGCGGAAACAGGTACAGGATCGCCAGCCCGCTGCGGGCGCCGCCAGCGGTCACATACAGCAGTGAAATCGCCGCAATATCGACCATGAGCTGCACCAGCAACTGGATGGTGAAATGCCGCTGCCAATACACCGACAACAGCGCGAAGGTCACCGCCAGCATGCCGTAGGCGACGAACATGTCCCAGCTGTCCGCGACCTCAACTGCCTCGACGCCGCGGACGGCCTTGACGCCGAAATAGCTCAGCAGGACGACCGCGATCACGATCCGCGTCACGCAGAAGGTTTGCAGCGTGCGCCAGAAAGTTTCGCGGGTTTCCTTGAGCCGGGCAATGTGCATCACGCCCTTCCAGTACGGTGGTGGCTGACGCGCGTCATGCGGGCGTGTCGGGGGCCGAATGCCGCAAGCGGTGCTCTTCGCAGCAGAAGTACATGCCGGATGGCAGGGTGAGGGCTTCCGAAGCCGGGATATAGGTGTCGCAGTGGGCGCAGCGCACCATGGCTTCGGGCACGGCGGAGGAGGACGGAGGCGGCGTGTCGCGCTCCGCCTTCACGCGCTGTTTCTTGCCGTAGGTCAGCCACATCACGACAGCGAATGCAACCAGCACCCACAGCAGGATCTTCATGCAAGGCCCCGGTGCAGCACCACTTCCATCACGAAGCGGCTGCCGACATAGGCGAGCAGCAGGGTCGCAAAGCCGGTCAGCGTGAAACGCAGCGCGGTCTTGCCGCGCCAGCCGCGCCAAACGCGCCCGGTGAGCAAGGCGCCGAACAAGACCCAGGACAGCATCGTGAAGATCGTCTTGTGGTCCCACTTGAACGCGATGCCGAACAATTGTTCGGAGAACACGATCCCGGACATCACGGTCAGGGTCAGCAGCACAAAGCCGAATGCTATCAGGCGAAACAGCAGCTTTTCCATCGTCAGCAAAGCCGGGAGACGATCGATCGCCAGACCGAGCCATCCACGCTGGACATCAGCCGGATGCGCATGCAGCCGCGACTCCTGCAGTGCCATCAGGACCGCATGGAATGCGGCGATGGTCAGGCTGCTGTAGGCCAGGATGGCAATCGCCACGTGCCAGGGGAACAATACCGACTTGCCCTCGAGGGGGACAATGCTGCCGGGGAACAGGACAGGGAGGATCACCGCGAGTGCGGCGCTAGGCAGTACCAGGACGCGCAGGCCGTCCAGGGTCAGGTTGCGGTTTTCCAGCCAGTACGCGGCGACGGAAATCCACAAGGTCGCCGAAAGCATGATGGCAAAACCGATGCGCAGCGAACCGGCACCAACCATGTCGACCCAGAGCGCGCCCCCGTGGAGCAGCCAGGCGACGGCCGTACCGGCTGAACTCGCGGCGCGCTGCCGGGCCGGCAAGAAGGCGCAAGCCGCGTACAACAGTGCCGCCAGGACGAAGAAATAGGTATGCATGGACGGAAAGGGAGGTAAACAGACCCTGAGTTTACACCATGTCTGCCTGCGGCCGGACCCAATGGAAACGAACGGCTTCCGAACGATGCCGCTTCGTCAATCCGGCGCCCTGCCGGAAGATAGCTGATACTTTTTCAACTTGTCATACAACGTCTTTTTCGGGATGCCGAGCCGGTCGGCGGCAGCCGCTACATTGCCGTCCTGCGCGGCAAGCGCTTCCGCGATGAGCGCACGCTCGTAGGCGTCCACCCGTTGCGGCAGCGTGTCCCCGCCCTCTTCCGCCGGAACGGATGCCAGTTCGGTGACACCGAGCACAAGGCGGTCGGCAAAATTGCGCAGCTCGCGGACATTGCCCGGCCACTCGCGCGCCTGCCACTCCGCCATCTGCGCCATGCTCCATTCCGGCACCGGCCGCTGGTAGCGCAGCGCCGCCCCCTGCACGAAGTGGGCAAGCAGCAAGGGAATGTCTTCGCGCCTGTCCGCCAGCCGTGGCAGTTCCATGCCCACCACGCTGATCCGGTAATACAGGTCCTCGCGGAATCCACCCTGTGCGCTCAGCCGCAACAAGTCTGCCTTGCTGGCTGCGATGATCCGGCAATCGATCCGGATCGCGTCGTTGCCGCCCAGCCGTTCCAGGCGCCGCTCCTGCAACACGCGCAACAGCTTGACCTGCAGGGCGAGCGGCATGCTTTCGATTTCATCAAGGAAAACCGTGCCGCCGCTTGCATATTCCAGTTTCCCGATACGACGCTTCACGGCGCTGGTAAAAGCGCCGGCCTCATGGCCGAATATTTCGCTTTCGAACACGCTCTCCGGCAGGGCGGCGCAGTTGATCGCGACGAACGGCCCAGTACGTCCGCTGGCCCCGTGCAGGTGCCGCGCGACGACCTCCTTGCCGGTCCCAGTCTGGCCATTGATCAACACGTCCGCCGGCGTCGGCCCGACCGAGCGGATCAGCATGCGGACACGTTCGATCGCCGGTGACTGGCCGATCAGCGCGGGCATGTCGGGGTGTGACGCCCATGCCGCTTTCAGGCGCCGGTTTTCCATCACCAGCCGCCGCTTCTCCTGCGCGCGCCTGACGGTTTCCAGCAGGCGCTCTGCGGCAAACGGCTTTTCGATGAAATTGTAGGCGCCGGCCCGCATGGCCTCCACCGCCATGCTGACATCGCCGTGGCCGGTCACGACAATGACCGGCAGGTCGGGATCGCTGGCAACCGTTTCGGCCAGCAATTGCAGGCCGGATCGTCCCGGCAATCGTACGTCGGTCACGACCACGCCGCCGAAGCCCGCATGCAGCCACGACTGCGCCAGTTCGGCGCTTTCGCAGGCGCGCACCTCGAATCCGCCAAGCTCAAGCGTCTGGGCGGTTGCCATGCGCACCGCCTGCTCGTCCTCTACCAGGACGACTTCCCCCATTGATTCATGCACTGGCAAGCCTGCCTTCCTCCTGATGTGTTGCCTCCGCGGCGGCCGGTAGCCGCACGACGAACTCGGCTCCACCGCCCGCGTGATTCTGCGCGGTCAGCTGACCATTCATGGCCTGCACGATCGATGACGAGATCGCCAGTCCAAGACCCAATCCCTTGCCCGACGCCTTGGTCGTGAAGAACGGTTCGAACAGGTGCGGCGCAACCTGATCCGGAATGCCGGCACCGCTGTCGCGAATCCTCACCACCGCCTCGGCCCCCTCACGCTCGAGGATCACCTCCACCCGTCGAACCGTTGCCGTCTCCACAGCATCGAGGGCATTCCGCAGCAGGTTGATCAACACCTGCTCGGTCCGCACGGCGTCGCCGATGACCTGCGCCGGCTCCCGGATGTCGATCGCAAGCTGCACGTCATGGCGACGGAAGTCGCTGTCGAGCAGGAGCGCGGATGCCTGGACGGCCTGTGCGAGGTCCACGGTCGACAGGGTCTCGTGGCTTTTGCGCGCAAACCCCTTCAACTGACCGATGATGGCACCCATGCGCGCGCTGGCAGCACTGATCTGTGCAAGGTTCTCCCCCGCCTTGTCGCCTTGTCCCCTTGCAAGGAAGGTCACGGCGTTATCGGCGAACGCACGGATTGCGGCCAAGGGCTGATTCAGTTCATGCGTGACGCCGGCGGCCATCTGCCCCAGCATCGCCAGCTTGCCGGCCTGCACCAGTTCATTCTGCGTCGTGCGCAGCAGGTGCTCGGTTTCCTTCAGCTTTGCATACTTGGACTCCAGCCGCCGGTTCGCATCGAGCAGTTCCTGGGTACGCTGCGCGATGTTTCGGTCGAGTTCTTCCGCCGCACGCTGGAGGGCCTGGCGCGAGGCGGACCGCTCTTCCAGGCGGCGCCGGCGCTGGTAGACCGCCCACCAGGAAATTCCGGCGACCGCCATCAGGAGCACTGCAGCCAGCGCGGCCAGGGTGGCCGAGCGCTGGACGCGCGTCTGCGAGGGAAACAGCATCAGCTGCCAGCCAAGGCGGCCGACCGGCTTGGCAACATGGTCCCCGAAGCCGGCCTGCTCTGCTTTCGGCAGGGTGGTGATGGGATAGATGTTCAGCCCGGCATACTGCAAGGTGCCGTCCAGGTAACGCCTTTCCTTTTCGTCCAGCTGGCGCATGCTGTGGTAACGCCATGACGTGCGGTTGCTGAGGAAAACGACGCCGCTCGCATCGGCAAGGGCGATCGGCTCTTCGCTGCTGCGCCAGGTTTGTTCGAATTCAGAAAGGCTGATCTTGACGGCGATCACGCCCATCGGTGCGGAGGGCTTCGGTTGTGCTAGCGCGTACACAGGTTGCGCGATGAAGTAGCCCGGCTCGCTGGTTGCATTGCCGATACCGTAGAAACGTCCCGCGCGCCCCGCCATCGCATCACGGAAGTACGGCCGGAATGCAAAATTCCTGCCGACGAAGCTGAGCGGCTGATCCCAGTTACTGGAAGCGAGGGTGTTTCCGCTTCGATCCATCAGGTAGATGGCGCTCACCTTCGCCTGGCGCTGGATCGACTGCAGTGTCAGGTTGAGGCGGTGGATGCGTTCGCGGTCTTCAGGCCGGTTGATCGCGTCCGGCACGTCGGGATGATAGGCCAGCGTAAAAGGCAGGGTTTCGAATTTCTCCAGTACCGATTCCAGGTCGAGCGCGATGATCTGCAATTGGCGGTCGCCCGCGGCATGGATGTCCGCGCGCGCGCGTTCGGCCGCCAGCAGGTAGGCGGCAAGCACGACGGCCAGCGCGCATGCGGCCGCGAGGATGAAGAGCGCAGGTCGTTTTCTGAACATTCCGTCTTCCGTGCCGTCCCCGGGTAAGTGGATGCATGAGCCCTGCCGTGCGTAGCGCGAAAGGGTGTCAGTTGATACATCAGGATCGTCCGTAATATTACCCCCTGCGAACATCTTTTCCTCGTGAAGTGCATGCATCCAGGAACCGGTCGCGCTTGCAACGGGTCAATCGTATGTGCTCCATGCAGCCTCCGTGCCACCAACGCTCCAGCGTTCCAACACACGATTTCCCTCTGCCGCCTGCCATCCTCCGGGCGAAAAACCGCACGCCGGCAGGAGCGACTTTCCGGATTTCCGCTTATTAACCCGTGCCGGGGAGAAGGGGTCTGCATCGGGTAAAATGGAGCCTGTCCTTGCGGCCAGGCTTTCCGCACCGGCCCTCCCCCATTTCTTGATACATCGTCATCCATGCTCGACAACCTGACACAACGACTGGCGAAAGTCGTCAAAACGATGCGCGGCGAAGCGCGCCTGACCGAGTCCAACACGGCAGAGATGCTGCGCGAAGTCCGCCTTGCGCTGCTCGAGGCCGACGTCGCCCTGCCTGCCGTCCGCGAATTCATCGCCAAGGTGAAGGAAAAGGCGATGGGCGAAGAGGTGATTGGCTCACTCACTCCCGGCCAGGCCCTGGTCGGCGTGGTCCAGCGCGAGCTGGCCTCGCTCATGGGGGCTGACCTCGGACCGGAAGCATCACAGCTCAACTTCGCTACTCAGCCGCCGGCGATCATCCTCATGGCCGGCCTGCAGGGCGCGGGTAAGACGACCACCGTCGGCAAACTCGCCAAGTACCTGAAGGAAGAAAAAAAGAAGAAGGTCCTCACCGTCTCCGCCGACGTCTACCGCCCGGCGGCGATCGGCCAGTTGCAGACCGTCACCGCCCAGGTCGGGGCCGACTTCTTCCCCTCCTCCCCCACCGACAAGCCTGTCGATATCGCTGTTGCGGCCCTCGACTACGCGAAGAAGCATTACCACGACGTTCTGATCGTCGATACCGCCGGTCGTCTCGGTATCGACGAAGCGATGATGCAGGAGATTGCCGCCCTGCATGCCGCCCTGAAACCGATCGAAACCCTGTTCGTGGTCGACGCCATGCTCGGCCAGGACGCGATCAACACCGCCAAGGCCTTCAACGACGCCCTGCCCCTGACAGGCGTGGTGCTGACCAAGCTCGACGGCGACTCCCGCGGCGGCGCGGCCCTCTCGGTACGCCATGTGACCGGCAAGCCGGTCAAGTTCGCCGGTGTCGCGGAGAAGCTCGATGGCCTGGAAGCCTTCGATCCGCAGCGCATGGCCAACCGTATCCTGGGCATGGGCGACATCCTGGCCCTGGTCGAGGAAGCCCGCAAAGGCGTCGATGTCGAGGCGGCCAAGGACCTGGCAGAGAAGATCAAGGGCGGCGGCAAGTTCGACCTGAACGACTTCAAGGCCCAGCTCTCACAGATGAAGAAGATGGGCGGCCTCTCCGGTCTGCTTGACAAGTTGCCCGCGCAGCTCCAGCAGGCAGCTGGCAATGCCGACATGGGCCAGGCCGAAAAGCAGGTGCGCCGCATGGAAGGCATCATCAATGCGATGACGCCCCAGGAGCGCGCCAAGCCGGATCTCATCAAGGCCTCCCGCAAGCGCCGCATCGCCGCTGGTGCAGGCGTGCAGGTGCAGGAAGTCAACCGCATGCTGTCCCAGTTCGAGCAGATGCAGTCGATGATGAAGAAGCTCAAGGGCGGCGGCATGATGAAGATGATGCGCAGCATGAAGGGCATGCTGCCCGGCGGAATGCGCTGATCCCCCTTTGAAGCCACTCCAATGATGCCCCTGCTGACGGGGCATCCCTTCGAGGGAGCCCGACGCTCCCTCTGAAGCACCAGACCTCCTTCCCAATCCCCCCTCTGCACAGCGCCAAAAGTAACGACAAAGGCCGTCCTACAAGGACTGCTTGAAGCGCCGCTTCCGCAATACCCCGTCACGCGGAGGACCAATACCAGCGCGGCTCTCCGTCCCATCGCCATATTCGGCATCATCCTCGCGAAGACGCCTTCGACACTCCCTATGGTGCTCCCAAGAGGCGCCATAGGGAATCTCCCAGAGGGGAGTTTATGTGCTCAAAGAGGCCCAATGACCGTTTTCTCCTATGAAGAACGCGTGGCACAGAGCAGACAAATTCATGCGAAAACGATCAAAAAACACTTGCATCCCTATGAAAACCGCACCACTATTAGCGGTGCGTGATTTGACGCAATTTCCCAACACATTCTGTGAAGGAGGCTCGAAGATGGCAACAGCCAAGAAACCCGCGGCCAAGGCAGCCGCCAAGAAGGCAGCTCCGGCCAAGAAGGCGGCAGCAAAACCCGCAGCAAAGAAGGCAGCTCCGGCCAAGAAGGCAGCAGCTAAGCCCGTAGCAAAGAAGGCCGCAGCAAAGCCGGCAGCAAAGAAGGCCGCTCCTGCAAAGAAGGTCGCCGCCAAGAAGCCGGCAGCCAAGAAGGTAGCAAAGCCGAAGACCCCGCGTAAGCCGAACGCAGCGTTCATGAAACCGATGACGCCGTCCGCTACCCTGGGTGCAGTGATCGGTGCAAATCCGCTGCCGCGCACTGAAGTCACCAAGAAGGTCTGGGACTACATCAAGAAGAACAAGCTGCAAGACCAGGCTAACAAGCGCATGATCAATGCGGATGACAAGCTCAAAGCTGTGTTTGGCGGAAAGAAGCAAGTGTCGATGTTCGAAATGACCAAACTCATTTCCAATCACCTGCAATAAGTGTCTTTCCGAAGGCCAAACAAAAACGCCCGCATCGCGCGGGCGTTTTTGTTTCTGGGCTTCTGATCTGCCCCAGCGCTTGTTCTTCGCCTGCTGTTCACCCACCCTGGTGGCTTAGTCATACTCCTCGAAGTTCTTCTCATATCCTCTCTGCGCGAGCGGTGCTCTTCCCCTTGGCCAGCTCGGCCCAGCCCCGGTGCAATACATCGAACACGTCGTCCAGGCGCTTGGTCCTCCCGCCAGGAATAGCCAGGCAAGTATGGAGGTCAGTTGGGGCAGCTGGTGGTGGTCAGCGCAGCAAGTTCGTTTTCAGTGATGCTGGCGCCAGGTTTTCGACCCAGGACACAGTAGGTACCGGACGGCGTAACCACCTTGGTGATCCGGCGCCCATCGAGCACGAGTTCTTGCATGACCGTTCCGCGGGGCAATCCGGCGGATGCGATGCCGCGTTCGAGAGGTGAGGCCGACGGCTGCGGCGGCACCGGTGCGCGGGACGGGAATGCCTGCCGTAGTTCCTTGTCGATGTTGCCGATGTTCCGCTTGGCGGCATCAATCATGGTGTCTACGCTGAGGGAAGGCTTCTGGGGCGTTTGGGGGGCCTCCACGGTCGCACTGTCCTCCCGGGATGATCGATCGTTTGGGGACGACGGCAGGGCTGTGGAAAGCCTATCCGCCAGTCTCTCGCGTGGCGCCCCAGAATTTACCCGGGGGACGGCGGAAGCTTCGGGGCGCATGGCCGGTGGATCGTTGATGAGACGGATCACGACCGGTGGCAGCTCGACTCCCGCGTGCTGTGAACCCGGCACGGGGTACCGGGAAAGGCACAAGGCCGCTAATAGGTGGAGGGCGCCGGAGGTCGCAACGGCATGCCATGCGACTCGCCGTCCACCCGCGCTCACCCCTTGAACTCCCACTGCTTCCAGGCCGACAGGACCGCATTCGGGTACTCAGGTCGGCCGCGGCTGCCGTTATACCGGCCCAGCGCGAGAAACAGGTTGCCATTCTCCATGTCGAGGTAAAGCCGGAGGATGGAACAGCCGTAGCGCAAGTTGGTCTGCATGTGGAACAGCTTGCGGCGGTCTCCATCGCCGATCACGCGCGTCCAGAACGGCATGACCTGCATGTAGCCGTGGGCGCCGACCGGCGATACGGCGTATTTTCGGAAGGCGGATTCGACCTGGATCAGGCCGAGGACAAGGGAGGGGTCCAGCCCTGCCCGCTTTGCCTCATACCACGTTGTCTCGAGGAATTCGCGCCGCACCTGCCAGTCAGGCAGGCGCTTTTTCAGCCGGTTCGACATCTCGCCCAGCCAGTGCAGGTACCTGATGCGCTCTTCGATATCGGCAAACTGGGGTTTGGGCGGACGCGCATCGGCGATGGCGTTGGCCAGCGCCAGCCGGACGCCGTCCGCCAGCGCTTCTTCCTTCTGGTTGCCGGCGTGGGCTGCCACCCCGGCCACCAGCATCGCGGCAAGCAGGCCGCTGCGTACTGCGAGAAGCATGCGTGTCGCAACGGCGGCGTCAGGCCGCGACGCGCGCCTTGACGAAGTCAACCATCTCCGCCACTGCCACGGCTGTTGCAGCCGTGTCGCGACGTCCCTGATACTCCAGCTTGCCGTCCTTCAGGCCACGATCGCCGACGACGACGCGATGCGGTACGCCGATCAGTTCCCAGTCGGCGAACATTGCTCCCGGGCGCTCGCCGCGATCGTCCAGGACCACGTCGATGCCGGCCGCAAGCAGCGCGTCATACAGCTTGTCCGTTTCCGCCTTCACCGCTTCGCTGCGGTCGTAGCCCATGGGGCAAAGCACGACTTCGAACGGTGCAATCGCGGTCGGCCAGATGATGCCCTTGTCGTCGAAATTCTGCTCGATGGCAGCGCCCAGGATACGGGTCACGCCGATGCCGTAGCAGCCCATCTGAATCAGCTGCGACTTGCCGGTTTCATCCAGATAGGTCGCCTTCATGTCTTCGGAATAGCGCGTGCCGAGCTGGAATACGTGGCCGACTTCGATGCCACGCTGGATGGCGAGCGTACCCTTGCCATCCGGTGAAGGGTCGCCGGCCACAACGTTGCGAAGGTCGGCAACGACGGGCTCAGGCAGGTCGCGTCCCCAGTTGGCGCCAGTGAAGTGGTAATCCTCTTCATTCGCGCCGCAGACGAAATCGTTCATGTTCGCGACGGTGCGGTCGGCCACTACCTTGACCGGTTTCTTCGTGCCGATCGGTCCGAGGTAGCCCGGCTTGGTACCGAAGCACTCGAGGATTTCGCTCTCTGTGGCGAAACGGAAGGTCGACAGGCCCGGGACCTTGCTGACCTTGACCTCGTTCAGGTCATGGTCGCCGCGCAGCAGGAGCAACCAGATTTCCGATTCGGCACCTTCCTTGTCGACCGCCAGGACGATGGACTTCACCGTCTGTGCAAGCGGCAGTCCGAGCAGTTCGGCCACATGTTCGCACTTGGCCTTGCCCGGCGTCGGTGTCTTCATCAGGGGTTGCGACGCGTCGCCGCGGACAGCGGTCAGGGCCATCGCTTCCGCCGCTTCGATGTTCGCTGCGTAATCGGAGTCAGGGCAGTACACCAGTGCGTCCTCGCCGGTATCGGCGATGACATGGAACTCGTGCGAGCCCGAACCGCCGATGGCGCCGTTGTCCGCCGCAACCGCGCGGAACTGCAAGCCAAAGCGGTTGAAGATCGCGACATAGGCGTCGTACATGATCTTGTAGGACTTCTGCATGCCCTCCACGTCGCGGTCGAAGGAATAGGCATCCTTCATCGTGAACTCGCGTCCGCGCATCAGGCCGAAACGTGGTCGGCGCTCGTCACGGAACTTGGTCTGGATGTGGTAGAAGTTGATCGGCAGCTGGCGGTACGACTTGATCTCTGTGCGCACCACGTCCGTGATCACTTCTTCGGAAGTCGGCTGGATCGCGTAGTCGCGGCCGTGGCGGTCCTTCACACGCATCAGCTCCGGGCCCATCTTGTCCCAGCGGGCGGTTTCCTGCCATAGCTCGGCCGGTTGCACGACCGGCATCAGCAGCTCGACGGCGCCGGCCCGGTTCATTTCTTCGCGAATGATGTTTTCCACCTTGCGGATGACGCGCAGGCCCATGGGCATGTAAGTGTAAATGCCGGAACCGAGGCGTTTGATCATCCCCGCGCGCATCATCAGTTTGTGACTGACGATTTCAGCGTCCGACGGGGCTTCCTTGAGTGTGGAAATAAAAAAACGTGATGCGCGCATGGCGGTGAATTCTTTTTAAAAAGAGAGAGTTATAATCGACTCAATTTTAAAGGATTAGCTGGCTGATGCATCCTTTCCCGACATATTTGATTCACTCCGGGCCGCAAGTGGGGGCGCCGGATGATGGCTGCGTGTGATCACGCGTGCAAAATTTGTAACGATGAGGATCGTCTAGCCGCAGAAAGTTTTGAGGTGCAACATGCTGGATCGTGAAGGCTTCCGCCCGAACGTCGGCATTATCCTGCTTAACGCCAATAACGAGGTGTGGTGGGGCAAGCGGGTAAGGGAACATTCGTGGCAGTTCCCGCAGGGCGGCATCAAGTTCGGCGAAACACCCGAGCAGGCCATGTTTCGGGAACTCGAAGAAGAAGTCGGCCTGAAGGCCGAACACGTCAAGATCATCGGACGGACGCGCGACTGGCTGCGTTATGAAGTCCCCGACCGTTTCATCAAGCGCGAGGTGCGCGGCCATTACCGCGGGCAGAAGCAGATCTGGTTCCTGCTGCGCATGGTGGGCCGCGACTGCGACATCAACCTGCGCGGAACCGACCATCCAGAGTTCGACGCTTGGCGCTGGCACGACTACTGGGTGCCGCTCGACGTCGTCATTGAATTCAAGCGCGAGGTTTACCAGAAGGCGTTGCAAGAACTGTCGCGCTTCCTGACTCGTCCCTCGGGCGGAAATCCGCAACGCAACGGTGCGCGCTACCTGAGGCAAAACCATGGCACGCGCGGCTCGGCAACTGCCCAGCCTGCCGCGGCCAAACCGAAGACCGAATCCTGATGGCAGAAAAAACCGCATTCTTTGCCGCGGCTGCGGCCGTCCTGATAACCCTCGCCACGGCCAGCCATGCGCAGTCGCGATTCGAGGAAGATTTCGACGACAAGGAAAAACCCTGGCAGGAGATCGCCGTACAATTGCCCGCCGCGCCGCAGCAGGCGGATCTTGTCCCGTTCTACGTCAGCGCGACCGCTACCCAATCCTTTGCGATCGACACCCGTTCTCTGAGCGTTGGGCAGGATGGCGTGATTCGTTACACCCTGGTCGCCATCAGCGACGCGGGCGCGAAGAACGTCAGCTACGAAGGCATCCGTTGTGCGACCTACGAACGGAAGCTGTATGCGTTCGGCCGCTCGG
This sequence comes from Noviherbaspirillum sp., assembly GCA_035626875.1. Classification (GTDB taxonomy): domain Bacteria; phylum Pseudomonadota; class Gammaproteobacteria; order Burkholderiales; family Burkholderiaceae_D; genus Noviherbaspirillum. The sequence goes on from DASPMV010000058.1 coordinate 20,397, forward strand.
ACGGCAGCTGGTCGCGTTCGCGCAGGGATCAGTGGGAACGAATTCAGTCGAGCGCCGCCAATCGCCACCATGCGGCTTTGACGAAAGATTTCTTCTGCGTGGAAAAGACGATTGCAGGTACGGGAGAGGACATCGTCCGTCGACTTCGCGCGGGACAAACCCTCGCGCCCCACAGCAATCGTTGAGAAAATCCCGGACCGTACGTCCGGGATTCAGAGCAGGACCAGGTTATCACGGTGAACCAGTTCAGGCTCTTCCACGAAACCGAGAATAGACAGGATTTCGGTTGACGGACGGCGCATGATGCGGCGCGCATCCGAGCTTGAGTAATTGCTGATGCCACGCGCGATCGGACGTCCTGCTTCATCCGTACAGGTGACGACGTCACCCCGGCCGAATTCCCCCTTGACTTCAATGACGCCGATCGGCAGGAGCGATTTCCCTTCCGCCGTCAATTTTTGCACCGCGCCTGCATCCAGCACCACCTTGCCGGCAGTCTGCAGGTGGTCCGCCATCCATTGCTTGCGCGCAGTCAGCTGGGCAGTCTGCGCGACCAGCTGTGTGCCGATCGCCTCGCCTGCGGCCAGTCGCGTCAGGACCTGGTCTTCCCGCCCCCACGCGATCACGGTGTGCGCGCCGGAGGTCGCTGCCCGACGTGCAGCCAGGATTTTGGTCAACATGCCCCCACGTCCGATGCCGGTGCCCGCACCTCCCGCCATCGCTTCCAAGGTTGGGTCGCCAGCCTTCGCTTCACGCACCAGTGTGGCGGCAGGATCCTTGCGCGGATCAGCCGTGAACAACCCTTTCTGATCGGTCAGGATGATCAGGGCGTCGCCCTCGATCAGGTTGGCGACCAGCGCGCCGAGCGTGTCGTTGTCGCCGAACTTGATCTCATCGGTCACGACCGTGTCGTTCTCGTTGATGATCGGCACGACACCAAGGTGCAGGAGCGTGAACAAGGTCGAACGCGCGTTCAGGTAGCGTTCGCGGTCCGCAAGGTCGGCGTGGGTCAACAGGACTTGCGCCGTGCGCAGGTTGTGTTCGCGGAAGCTGGTTTCGTAAATCTGTGCGAGGCCCATCTGGCCGACTGCGGCGCACGCCTGCAGCTCATGGATGCCGGTCGGGCGCTTGTCGAAGCCGAGCCGCTGCATGCCCTCGGCAATCGCGCCGGAACTGACCAGCACGACCTGCTTGCCGAGCGAGCGGAGATGCGCGATCTGTTCGGCCCATTTGGCGATCGCGGCGTTGTCGAGCCCCTTGCCGTCGTTCGTCACGAGGGAGGAGCCGACCTTGATGATGAGGCGCTTGGCCTTTTGGATGACGGAATTCATTGTTCTTTATCTGAAACCGCCATCATGCCTGAGGATGGCGTGACCTGCTGTTATTCGATGACCTTGAAACGCGGATCGTCGGGATCGATCGATACAATGCCACGCGCCTCTTCCGCCATCTTGGTTTCTTCCGCCCGATATTCTTGCGTGCGCTGTTCGGCCAGGTACTCATAGATCGCGATGATCAGGTCTTCACAACCTTCGCGCGTGAGCGCCGAAATTTCGAAGACCGGGCCTTTCCAGCCGAAGCGCTTGACGAAATCCTTGACGCGCTTCTTGCGTTCGTCTTCCGGCACCACGTCCAGCTTGTTCAGCACCAGCCAACGCGGTTTCTCGTAGAGCGATTCATCGTACTTCTTGAGTTCCTTGACGATCGCCTTGGCCTCTTTCACCGGATCGACCTTGTCGTCAAAGGGCGCGATGTCGACGATATGCAGCAGCACGCGGGTGCGCTGCAGATGGCGCAGGAACTGGTGCCCGAGCCCGGCGCCTTCCGCGGCGCCCTCGATCAGGCCGGGGATGTCGGCGATGACGAAGCTTTTTTCATGGCTCACGCGAACGACGCCGAGATTCGGGTGCAGCGTGGTGAACGGATAGTCGGCGATCTTCGGGCGCGCATTGGACACGGCCGTAATGAAAGTCGACTTGCCCGCGTTCGGCATGCCGAGCAGGCCGACATCGGCCAGCACCTTCAATTCCAGCTTCAGCTCGCGACGCTCACCGGGCTTGCCGTCCGTCTTTTGACGGGGGGCGCGATTGGTGGACGACTTGAAATGGATATTGCCCCAGCCGCCCTCGCCGCCTTTGGCCAGCATCACGCGCTGACCATGCTCGGTCAGGTCGGCGATGATTTCGCCGGTGTTCAGGTCGCTGATCAGCGTGCCGACGGGCATGCGCAGTTCGATGTCGTCCGCGCCCTTTCCGTAGCAGTCGGAGCCACGGCCGTTTTCGCCGTTGCGCGCCTTGTGCAGCTTGGAATAGCGGTAATCCACCAGGGTGTTGATGTTGCGGTCGGCCGTCGCCCAGATGCTGCCGCCCTTGCCGCCGTCGCCACCGTCCGGGCCGCCGAACGGCCGGAATTTTTCGCGGCAAAACGACGCGACGCCGTTACCGCCGTCACCAGCAATCACTTCAATTTTTGCTTCGTCGATGAACTTCATGTTTTGCCGCCGAAAATGGCGCTTTAAGGTGATGGATAAATATGGTGCTACAAACTAAAAAGGCCCTACCATCGGCAGAGCCTTTTAGTCGAAGGCTTTCGCCTTTGCTGCGCAGTCAGTCCTGCATCAGGCCGGAACGACGATCACGGTGTGACGCTGTTGCGGGCCCTTGGTGGTGAACTGCACCTTGCCGTCAATCAGGGCGAACAGGGTGTGGTCCTTGCCCATGCCGACGTTCTCGCCAGCGTGAACACGGGTGCCGCGCTGACGCACGATGATGCCGCCTGCGTTGATTGCTTGGCCGCCGTAAACCTTGACGCCCAGTCGTTTCGACTCGGAATCGCGACCATTGCGCGTAGTGCCGCCGCCTTTTTTGTGTGCCATTTCAGACTCCTTGGTATCCGGTTTGTTCGATCAGGAATTAAGCGTTGATCGAAACGATTTGCAATTCGGTGTAGTTTTGGCGATGGCCTTGACGCTTCTGGTAGTGCTTGCGGCGGCGCATCTTGAAAATTTTCACCTTATCGTGGCGACCGTGCGCCACTACCGTAGCCTGGACCTTGGCACCTTCGACCAGCGGCGCACCGAACTTGATGGTGTCACCAGCGCCCACTGCGAGCACTTGATCGAGAGTGATTTCGGAACCAATGTCAGCCGGTATCTGTTCTACTTTGAGTTTTTCGCCAGCAGCAACTTTATACTGTTTGCCGCCGGTTTTTATGACCGCGTACATGTGAAACCTCATCGAATGATTGTGAATGAACTTTTTCTCCCGGCGCCCCGCTGAAACTGCTGGCGGAATCGGGAAAACCTCCAATTATACATGGACTTAGCTGAGCGGTCAAAACCCTGTTTCAGATCGTTTCCGACCACCTGAAAGCGGGATTGATCGAACAGCAACTACCATATCCATGGCAGATGCGAGGGATTGTCAGCGTATAATTCACGAAATTCACGATTTTCGCAGGTTTACCTTGTCTGCCGCCCTCCAACCCACTTCCCAGACCACCATCATCCAGCCGATCAGCGCCGACATGGAAGCCGTCAACGCGGTCATCCGTCGCCAGCTGTATTCGGAGGTCCCACTGGTCAACCAGATCGCTGAATACATCATCAGCGCCGGGGGCAAACGGATCCGACCGGTCCTGGTCCTGCTCGTGGCGAATGCCTACGGCTACAAGGGCACTCACCATCACGACCTGGCCGCGGTAGTGGAGTTCATCCATACCGCGACCCTGCTGCATGATGACGTTGTGGACGAATCCTCATTGCGCCGCGGACGGAAAACCGCCAACGCGCTGTTCGGTAATGCGGCTTCGGTCCTTGTGGGCGACTTCGTCTACTCGCGCGCATTCCAGATGATGGTCGGCGTGAGGAACATGCGTGTGATGCAGATTCTTGCGGATGCGACCAACGTCATCGCCGAAGGCGAGGTGCTGCAGCTGCTGAACATGCACGACCCGGACGTGACCGAAGAACGCTACCTGCAGGTCATCCGATCCAAGACGGCGAAGCTGTTCGAGGCTGCCGCACAGCTGGGTGCGCTGATCGCTGGCGCCTCCGACGACGCAATCGAGGCCGCTGCCGAATACGGCCGCTCGATCGGCACCGCATTCCAGCTCGTTGACGACGTGCTTGATTATTCCGGCAATGCCGCCGACATCGGCAAGAACGTCGGCGACGACCTGCGCGAAGGCAAGCCGACCTTGCCGCTGATTTACCTGATGCAGAACGGCACTCCTACGCAGCGCGACTTGGTGCGCGCGTGCATCGAGAACGGCGATGAGCAGCATTTCGACGAAATCCTGAGCGCGATCACCGGCTCGGGCGCATTGGAATACACCATGCAGGCTGCCGAAAAAGCATCCGAACGCGCCGCCAATGCAATTTCCTCGATGCCGAATAGCCTTTTCAAGGATTCTCTGCTACAATTATGCGCTTTCGCAGTTCATCGGAACCACTAGAGGCCGATGACACCGCATTCGGGGTGTAGCTTAGCCTGGTAGAGCGCTACGTTCGGGACGTAGAGGCCGGAGGTTCGAATCCTCTCACCCCGACCATTTTGCATATCCAAACTTCCCATATGCAGATTTCATTACGGTGACCCTTTGGATGCCGTTCCCTTATGGGCCCAGATTCTCGGGCTCGTCTTACTGCTACTGATCTCAGGTTTTTTTTCAATCTCGGAAACGGCGATGATGGCCTTGAGCCGTTACCGCATCCGGCATCTTGCCTCCGCGGGCAACCGGCGCGCGGCGCTTGTGCTTTCCCTGCTTGAGCAAACCGAACGCCTCCTCGGCGTGATCCTGCTTGGCAATAACATGGCCAACACCGCGTTGTCCGCGCTGGCCGCTACCTTTGCGATCCACTACTTCGGCGAAAGCCAGTATGCGCTGGCGATCGCGTCGACCGCCGTGGCGTTTGCCATCATTATCTTTGCCGAACTGACGCCGAAGGTCATCGGTGCGACTTATCCCGAACGCATCGCCCTGCTGATTGCGCCGGTACTGCGGCTCCTGACTGTCGCGATGAATCCACTGGTGTGGCTGACCAACCTCATGGTCAGACGCCTGCTACGACTGCTGCGCGTGCCGGAGAAGCCGTCAGAGAATGCCATGTCCGCGGAAGAGCTGCGTACGATCGTTCTGGAAGGCGGCAATTTCATCCCGCAAAAGCACAAGAGCATCCTGCTCAACCTGTTCGGGCTGGAGCAGATCTCGGTGGAAGATGTAATGACCCCCCGTTCACAGATCGAGGCACTCAATCTAGCCGTGCCTGTGGAAGAAATCCTGCACCAGCTGACGACCTGCTACCACAACAAACTGCCGGTCTACGAAGGCGAGATCAACCGCATCGTCGGCATCCTGCATGTGCGAAAGGCGATGACGCTCTTCAATCATGAAGAAGAGCTGACCGTCGAGCATTTCAGGGCGCTGCTGACGCCGCCCTATTTCATCCCTGAAGACACGGGCGTCTTCACCCAGCTTCAGTATTTCCAGGAAAACCACGAACGCCTCGGTATCATCGTCGACGAGTACGGCGAGGTGCAGGGACTGGTGACGCTGGAAGACATCATCGAAGAAATGATCGGCGAGTTCACCACCTCCATGCCGGGTGCGTCGCGTGCGGATTTATTCGGATGGGATGAACACGGGGAATGCCTGCTTGAAGGTGCGACGCCACTGCGCGAGATCAACAAGCACCTCGGGCTGAACCTTCCCCTCGATGGGCCGAAAACACTCAACGGCTTGCTGCTGGAAGAACTGCGCGATATTCCGGAAGCCAACGTCAGCGTGAAAATGGAAGGCTGCGTGGTTGAGACCGTCCAGTCCCAGAACCAGGCAATCAAGGTCGTGAAATTGATACGAATCTGACACGGCCTTTTACATACTGTTACAGCTTTCCACTCCAAGCGTTTCTGCAGCGTCACACTCGAGCCCGAGGATGATGACTGTTTGACACAATATCTTTACAAATCAGATGCCTATAGGCATTATCTAACGCAACTTGGACGATTGTGACCCAAATTCCGGCTTACTAAATGGCGGCAGTTCTCCCCAATCAGGCGACTAGTTCGATGATGTCTGGCCTTGCACGCGCGTTGGTGCAAGCCGGGCGCCTGTCCGCGCAGCAAGCGGAGGCGCTTCACAAGCAGTCGCAGGCGGATAAGCTCCCCTTCATCGACGTGCTGCTCGGCAGCGCCAGCATCGATTCCCGGTCGCTTGCAGCATTCTGCTCCGAGACCTTTGGCTACCCCGTCATCGATTTTTCGGCGTACAACCTCAGCTACCTTCCCGAAAACGTCATTGACGCGAAGCTGATGCAGAAGGAGCGCGTGATCGCGCTCGCCAAACGGGGTAACAAGGTATCGGTGGCCATCTCCGATCCGACCAATACTCATACGCTGGATCAGATCAAGTTCCAGACCGAAATGACGGTCGAACCGGTGATCGTCGAGCATCCGGTCCTGCTGCAACTGATTGAAAAGCTGAGCCAGAGCGCGGAGCAGCATCTTGACGAACTGATCGGCGACGACTCGGACATCGATTTCGGCGACGATGAAACCGCGGCTGCTCCGGTTGCAGATGCGGGCAGCGATATTGACGATGCGCCGGTGGTTCGCTTCCTTCAGAAGATCCTGCTCGACGCGATCAACATGGGCGCATCGGACCTTCATTTCGAACCGTTCGAGAAGTTCTACCGCATTCGTTTTCGCATCGACGGCGTGCTGCGTGAAATTGCACAGCCACCGCTGGCAATCAAGGAAAAGCTGGCATCGCGCATCAAGGTGATCTCCAAGCTGGACATCTCCGAAAAGCGCGTGCCGCAGGACGGCCGCATGAAGCTGGTCGTGTCAAAGAACAAGGCCATCGATTTCCGCGTCAGCACCCTCCCTACCCTGTTCGGCGAAAAGATCGTGATGCGTATTCTCGATCCGTCGCAGGCGCAGATGGGCATCGATGCGCTCGGCTACGATCCGGACCAAAAAGAACTTCTGCTCAAGGCCATCGAACGCCCTTACGGCATGGTGCTCGTGACAGGTCCGACGGGCTCTGGCAAGACGGTATCGCTCTATACCTGCCTGAACATCCTGAACAAGCCCGGCATCAACATTTCGACCGCTGAAGATCCGGCCGAAATCAACCTGCCAGGCGTCAACCAGGTCAATGTCAACGATCGCGCGGGCTTGACTTTTGCAGCCGCGCTGAAGGCATTCCTGCGCCAGGATCCGGACATCATCATGGTGGGCGAAATCCGCGATCTTGAAACCGCGGACATCGCGATCAAGGCAGCGCAAACGGGCCACATGGTGTTCTCCACACTGCATACCAACGATGCACCGTCGACGCTGACCCGACTGATGAACATGGGTGTCGCACCGTTCAATATTGCATCGTCTGTCATCCTGATTACCGCACAGCGCCTGGCCCGGCGGCTGTGCACCTGCAAGCAGCCCACGGTCATTCCGGACGAAGCCCTGCTTGAGGCGGGTTTCAAGGAAGAAGAGCTCGACGGCACCTGGATGCCGTACAAGCCCGTCGGCTGCGACCGCTGCAATGGCAGCGGATACAAGGGTCGCGTCGGTATCTACCAGATCATGCCTATCTCGGAAGAAATCGAACGCATCATCCTTGCGCATGGTACGGCACTGGAGATCGAGCACCAGGCCAGGGTCGAAGGCGTCAAGACGCTGCGCGAGGCAGGACTGGTAAAGGTCAAGTCGGGACTGACGAGCCTTGAAGAAGTGCTCGGCTGTACCAATGCATAACTTGTTAGGGGTAGAACATGGCAACTGCTGCCAGTAAGACCACAGGCGCAAAAGAACTCATCTACACCTGGGAAGGCAAGGACAAGGCTGGAAAGACTGTCAAGGGGGAACTTCGGGCGGGCAGCGAAACCATTGTCAATGTGACGCTCCGCAAGCAAGGGATCCTGGTCACGAAAGTCAAGAAGAAGTCGTTCAGTTCCAGCAAGAAGATTACGGACAAGGACATCACGCTGTTCACACGGCAGCTTGCGACGATGATGAAGGCGGGTGTCCCGCTGCTTCAATCGTTCGACATTGTGGGCAAGGGCCACGCCAACCCCTCCGTGGCCAAACTACTCCAGGACATCAAGGCAGACATTGAAACAGGCAGCAGTCTCAATCAGGCGTTTCGCAAGTATCCGTTGTACTTCGATAGCTTGTTCTGCAACCTCGTGGCCGCAGGTGAACAGGCGGGCATTCTCGAAAGCCTTCTTGAGCGACTTGCCACGTACAAGGAGAAAACGCAGGCAATCAAGGGCAAGATCAAGTCCGCGCTCTTCTATCCGATTTCGATCCTGGTGGTGGCGTTTGTCGTCACTTCCGTGATCATGATCTGGGTCGTACCGGCATTCAAGGAGGTGTTTACGAGCTTTGGCGCCGATCTGCCCGCCCCTACTCTCATGGTAATGGCGATCTCCGATTTCTTTGTGGCCTACTGGTACCTCATCTTCGGCACTCTGTTTGCCAGCCTGTATCTCTTTTTCCAGTCATGGAAGCGCTCGGCGAAGGTCCAGCGTGTGATGGACAAGTTGCTGTTGCAGGCACCGATTTTCGGCGTCGTCATTCGCAAGGCGACGATTGCGCGCTGGACGCGGACCCTCGCAACAATGTTTGCGGCTGGCGTTCCCCTGGTTGAATCTCTCGACTCAGTTGGTGGCGCATCCGGCAACATCCTATATATGGAGGCGACAAAAAAGATACAGACCGAGGTAAGCACTGGCACCAGCCTCACAAACGCGATGGTCAACGCGAACGTATTCCCGAACATGGTCACCCAAATGGTTGCGATCGGCGAGGAATCAGGTGCACTGGACCAGATGCTCGGAAAAGTTGCTGACTTCTATGAGGCAGAGGTTGACGAAGCTGTCGAATCCCTTTCCAGCCTGATGGAGCCCCTGATCATGGCAATCCTCGGCGTACTGATTGGCGGCATGGTCGTTGCCATGTACCTGCCTATTTTCAAGCTTGGAGCAGTTGTCTGATGCTCGACCAATTGATTTTCTCCCCGCCCGGGAGCACTGCGGCGACAGTCGTCGCCGCCGTCTTCGGCCTGATGATCGGCAGCTTCCTGAACGTCGTGATCCACCGCTTGCCAAGGATGATGCAGCGGGAGTCCGACAACTACGTCGCGCATGAAAGCGGCAAGGATTTACCGCATACCGATCGATACAATCTGATGGTGCCCCGGTCCGCCTGCCCGCACTGCGGGCATCGGATTACCGCTCTGGAGAATATCCCGGTCATCAGCTACCTGCTCCTTGGCGGAAAATGCCGCAAATGCAAGGCATCGATTTCAATTCGCTATCCCTTGGTTGAGCTGCTGACAGGAACGCTCTCTGCAGTCCTGATCTGGCGCTTCGGCAGCGGCATGGCCGGACTGGCAACACTGTTGTTCGCGTACCTGTTGATTGCCATGACATTCATCGATGCGGACACGCAATTGCTGCCGGACGACCTGACCCTGCCGATGCTGTGGTGCGGCTTGCTGGTCAATCTGAACGGGACTTTCGTGCCGCTTCAAGAAGCGGTCATCGGCGCCATGGCCGGTTACCTGAGTCTGTGGGCCGTCTACTGGCTGTTCAAGCTGGCGACCGGCAAGGAAGGCATGGGCTACGGCGATTTCAAGCTTCTTGCGGCGCTGGGTGCCTGGCTGGGGTGGAAAATGCTGCCGATTATCATCCTGCTGTCCTCGATCGTCGGTGCGGTGGTCGGTATCACCCTCATCCTTCTGTCACGGCTCGGTCGGCATAATCCCATCCCCTTCGGCCCCTACCTCGCGGCCGCCGGTGTAATCGCCCTGTTCTACGGCAAACCGCTGGCGCAGGCCTACCTCGGGTTCACGGTCTAGCATGGCGGGCTCCGCAGGCGGCACCCGCACATTTTCCGTCGGGCTTACCGGGGGGATCGGAAGCGGGAAAACAACTGTTGCCGACATGCTGGCTGCCCGTGGGGCGGCCGTTATTGATACCGACCAGATCGCCCACGCGCTCACCGCCCCCGGCGGCCTGGCCATTCCCGAGATTCGCGCGCAATTCGGCGATGCCTTCCTCACGCCGGAGGGTGCGATGGACCGGGCGAAGATGCGCACCTACGTATTCGCCGTGCCTGCGGCAAAGACACGCCTGGAATCAATCCTGCACCCCCTGATTCGCATTGAAACCGAACGGGCCGCCGAAGCCGCTGACGGCCTCTACGTTGTCTTTGCTGTCCCCCTGCTCGTCGAGTCCGGCTCATGGAAGCAGCGCGTCACGCGCGTGCTGGTGGTTGACTGCGCCGAAGAGACGCAGGTGCGTCGTGTGATGAGCCGAAGCGGACTGCCCGAAGCGCAAATTCGCGCCATCATGGCTGCGCAAGCGTCGCGGAGTGAGCGACTCGCCGCGGCGGATGACGTGATCGACAACGACGCAGATGTCATGGCACTCGTACCCCAGGTCGACAGGATCCACGCACTGTATACTTCCTTGTCGGCGGCAAGCGCGTGACATGACCACGACGACCGACATGCGGACGATTTGCTTGACCTGCAATATTTGTATTTTTTTATGGGTTCGTTCAGAATCACGTAATTATTTCCAGCCCAACCTTTATTGCTAAAGGGACGCCACTTTGATCATCTACGAATACCCATTCAATGAGCGTATTCGCACTCTGCTGCGGCTGGAAGACCTTTACGAGAAGTTCATCTTTTTCCTGCACCAGGAGCATCCGCAGCAACACCACGTTGCGCTCGCCACGATCTTCGAAATGCTCGAGGTCGCCGGTCGTGCCGACCTGAAATCGGACCTGTTGCAGGAGCTCGAGCGCCAGAAGCAGACCCTGCTCGGTTTCAAGTCCAATCCCAACGTCGCTTCGGAACGGCTCGACGAAGTGCTGTCCGACGTGGACCGGAGTCTGGTTGCGCTCATGGGTTCCCAGGGCAAGACCGGACAGAACATCCGCGACAACGAATGGCTGATGAGCATTCGCGGCCGGACGATCATCCCAGGCGGTGCCTGTGAATTCGACCTGCCCTCGTACTACGCATGGCAGCAGCGCTCTCCGCAGCAACGCTTCAACGACATTTCCGGCTGGTTCGCGCCACTGGTGCCGCTTTTTGATGCGATCAGCGTTGTGTTGCGCCTGCTGCGCGAATCCGGGCGCTCCACCAAGACCATTGCACAGGCAGGAAGCTACCAGCAGATGCTGCAAGGCAAGGTGTACCAGATGCTTCGCCTCGGCATCGACGAGGCTTTGGGCGCCATCCCGGAAATTTCCGCCAACAAGTACATGCTGTGGGTGCGCTTTACTTCCCAGGACGGCGACATGAAGCCGAAATCGTTCGAGAACGATGTACCATTCGAACTGGCTTTGTGTAATTTCTGAGGTGAGTAATGCCAACCGTCGTTGACTGCCCCACTTGCGGCAAGAAGGTCGAGTGGATCGAGGCAAGCAAATACCGTCCGTTCTGCTCGGAACGATGCAAGCAGATCGACCTGGGGGCGTGGGCGGAAGAGAAATACAGCATCCCCGCAGTCAATCCACCCAAAGAGTTCGACGACGGCGACCTGCCGCACTGATCTCCCGACTACTTACCGGCCTGAACCCGGAATCCCGTATTTCCGCAGCTTGTTTGCAATCATCGAATGTGAGGTCTTGAGCCGCGCAGCGAGCTTGCGGCTGGACGGATACTGCGGATAGAGGCGCTCCAGAAAGGCGTGTTCGAAGGATTCCATCGCACTGTCCCAGTCCTGCCCGTCATGGCCGTTACCGGCCGCCTCCGCCGTCATGATGCTGCCCTCGGCAAGATCGAGGTCGGCGGCGTCGAGGACGCGCTTGTCGCTCATCGTAATGGCGCGGAACACCACATTCTGCAACTGCCTGACATTGCCCGGCCAGTGATTCGCCACCAATGCCGCGCAGGCCTCCGCACTGAGACGGCAGATCGGCTTCTGCGCCTGCGCGCAAGCGCGTTCAATGAAGTGCCGTGCCAGCAACAGGATATCGTCGGGTCGTTCGCGCAAGGCCGGAGCTTCCAGGTGCAGCACGTTCAGGCGGTAGAACAGGTCTTCACGGAAGGCGCCCTCTGCCACCATTTTGGAAAGGTTGCGATGCGTGGCGCTGATGATACGCACATCGACCTTGATCTCCCGGTCGCTGCCAATGCGGCGGAACTTGCCGTCGTTGAGGAAACGCAACAGCTTGGCCTGCAGGTAAAGCGACATCTCCCCGATTTCATCCAGGAAAACCGTTCCCCCATCCGCCATTTCGATCAGGCCGGGCTTGCCACCACGCTGGGCGCCGGTGAAAGCACCGGACATATAACCAAAGAGCTCGCTCTCCGCAAGGCTTTCCGGCAATGCCGCGCAGTTGAGCGCCAGAAATGGGGCGCCGCTGCGAGGGCTGGCTGCGTGGCATGCTTGAGCGACAAGTTCCTTGCCGGTGCCGGTTTCGCCGGCGATCAGGAGCGGCGCATCGACGATAGCCACGCGGGCAGCGCGGGCCTTGAGGGCACGGATGGGCTCCGACTCGCCGATGATCGCATCGAAGCCACCGCCACCGTGCTGCAGCGCATGCAGGCGGCCGCCGAGGCGGCGCGGTGCATGCAGCGTAATCACCCCGCCGATGGTCTGGCCGATCGCCGAATTGATCGGCTCCGAGACGGGCGTGACTTCGAGCAGGAAGGGCTGCCCCTGCAGGCGCACCTCACGCGAAGGCGCCTGAAAGCGGGTTTCCAGCAATTCTGCCTGCAGGCTGGTTTCACCGAAGAGCTCGTGCAGGGATTTGCCGTTCAGCTCGCTCTCGCTCATGTCGGCGACAGCTGCTGCGGCGGCATTGGCGGCCACGATGCGGCCGTCCGCATTGACTGCCATGACCGGATCGGCCAAGGCGGCCATGAGCGTGTCGAGGTGCAGGCGGCGGCGGGCGCCGGGCAGGACATCGACGACTTTGACGTCGAGAACGCCTGAAACACGCATGAAATCGGCACGCAACGAGGGCAGCAGGCTTTCCGTCAGTTCGGGGATATCGATGAACACGTCAGAGGAATCGACCTCCACGGCGACCACATTCATATTGCGGCGCGCGAGCACGGCAAGGATTTCGTGCGCAATGCCTACGCGGTCAGCAAACTGGACATCGATACGCATGGTCGGGGTTGCTCGTTTCTCGGGAAGCCAAAAGACGCGGAGCCCCTCCGGGCTCCATCCACGACCACTTTACCCGCGCTGCCGGCGGGCGACAAGTCAGACCGGTTCGGCGATGTAGGACCGGGTGGAATAATGAAAGGGATGCAGACCGCCAGATGAGCGCACCGCTTTCAAGCGACCGAGGTCGAAGGCCTGCAGATGCTGCATTACGACCTGGTTGATGGACATGGTGGCCTGCATTAGAAGCAGGTCAACACTTTGCTGTGCGGCCGACCGGGTTTCGTCTGCCACCGGCTCTGCCTTTTTGCGCCGCGACTCCTCCGCGGCGCCCGCGACGCTGCGAAATACATCGGCAAGCGTGATGGTGCCCAGCGGAGACGCGCAATACCACGCATCCCGCGTCTTTTCGTCCTGGCTCAGAAGGCCGGACTGGAGCAGGTTGCCCAGCAGAGTCCGCACCGAGCGCGCGCTCTGCCCGAGGGACTCGGCCAGCGCCGCTGTCGTCACCGCCCTTGGATTGGCAATGACGATACGGGCCAAGAGTTCGATGGCCATGGAAAATCGTGCATGCAGCTCCTGGTCGCCGAAAATGAATTCCGGGATGCCAGGCGTCTCCATGGCGCGGGCGTTCATGCACGCACCTCTTGCGGAACCACAATCGGGCGGTTGGTCTTGCCGTAACGGTCCATGAACAATCCCTCCGTATCAATTTCCGGCCGCTTGCCGGATACCAGGTCAGCCAGCACGCGGCCGGCGCCGCAGGCCATCGTCCACCCGAGCGTGCCATGGCCGGTGTTGAGAAACAGGTTGCGGTAAGGCGTCGGCCCCATCACCGGCGTGCCGTCCGGCGTCATGGGCCGCAGGCCGCACCAGAATTCTGCCTTCGCCACGTCGCCGCCCTGCGGGAACAGGTCGACCACCGAGTGCTCCAGGGTTTCCCGGCGGGCGTTGCGCAGGGTGAGGTCGTAGCCGGCGATTTCTGCCGTGCCGCCGACGCGGATACGATCGCCGAGGCGGGTGATGGCGACCTTGTAGGTTTCATCCATGATGGTCGATTCCGGGGCATGCTTCGCGTCGTTGATCGGCACTGTGATCGAGTAACCCTTGATCGGGTAAACCGGGACGCGGATGCCGATGTCGCGCAACAGCAGCGGCGAATAGCTCCCGAGCGCCAGCACGTAGCTGTCAGCCTTCAAGTCGCCTTCCGAGGTGCGGATGCCGGTGATCTTGCGCTCATCGGCGAGCAGGCGCTGGATCGACACGCCGTACTTGAAAGTCACGCCGGCCTGCTCGGCCATCGCGGCGAGCTGCTGGGTGAACTTGAAGCAGTCGCCGGTTTCGTCGTTCGGCAGGCGCAGCGCACCGACAAACTTCTCACGCACGTGGGCGAGCGCCGGTTCGACGCGCACGCAGCCGGCCGGATCGAGGACTTCATAAGGGACACCATAACGCTGCAGGACGGCGATGTCGCTTGCCGACGCGTCGAGCTGCTTCTGCGTGCGGAACAGCTGCAGCGTTCCCTGGGTACGATGGTCGTAACTGATGCCGGTTGCCGCGCGCAGCGCGATGAGGCAGTCACGGCTGTATTCGGCCAGGCGGACCATACGGCCCTTGTTGGTTTCATAGCGGGATGCCGTGCAGTTAAGCAGCATCTGGAACACCCAGCGCCACATGTCGGGATCGGTGCCCGGGCGAATGACCAGCGGGCTGTGGCGCATCAGCAGCCACTTCATCGCCTTGACCGGGATGCCGGGTGCGGCCCAGGGGGCGGAATAGCCGGGGGAGACTTCGCCAGCATTGGCATAGCTGGTCTCCAGGCCGGCCGCCGGCTGGCGGTCGATCACGGTGACCTCGTGGCCCTGTTGCGCCAGGTAGTACGCCGATGCGGTACCAATGACGCCGCTTCCCAATACGATTACTTTCACGATAGTCCCTCTGCTAGTGGTCAAATGCTGAATTCGGTTGTTGCCTGCCGTTGCGGCGAGTGCGTCGTTTGCGCATCGACGTAGTCGCGGTGATAACGGGTGCCAAGGCTGGTCAGGAGTTCGTAGCCGATGGTTCCCGCGAGCGCGGCGACCTCGTCCACCGGCTGAGTGGCGGAAATGAGGTCGACGAAGGCGCCGGCATGTACGCGGTCGGGCGATAGGTCGGTCACGTCGAGTGCAAGCGTGTCCATGGAGACGGTGCCGACGACAGGCACGCGCACCCCGTCGACTTGCGCGAAGCCGCGCCCGCTGAAGCTGCGCAGCCATCCATCCGCATAACCCGTGGCGATGGTTGCGATCCTGCGCCGTGTGCTTGCACGGTAGGTGGCGCCATAGCCGACACAGTCGCCGCGCTCGATGACGCGCGTCTGGATCACCCTCGCCTGCAGGGTGACAACAGGTTGCATCGGATTGGATTTCCCATGGACGGGCGCGATTCCGTAGAGCGCCGCGCCGGGGCGAACGAGGTCGCCGTGGTAGTCGTGGCCGAGAAAGATCCCGGATGAATTGGCGAAACTGGTCCGGCAATGCGGCAACATCCTGCGCAAGTCCTGGAAGACGTCCAGCTGCGCCGCATTCATCGGATGGTCCTGGCGCTCTGCGCAGGCAAGATGGCTCATCAGGTAGCACATGTCGATGCCGCGCAGGAAATCCGGATCGTTCAGCCAGCTCTCGACTTCGACGCGGCTCAGGCCGAGACGCGACATGCCGGTGTCGACCTGTACGACCGCCGGCAGGCGGCGGGCAAGGATTCGAGCGGCCTGACGCCAGCCGGCAACTTGCGATGCACTGTTCAGGACAGGGATCAGGCGATGCTCGACGAACTCGAGTTCGGTGTCAGGAAGCGGACCGTGCAGCACGAAGATGTCCGCCGAGGCGGGAAGATGCGGGCGCAGCGCGATACCTTCGTCGAGGTGTGCGACAAAGAAGTGGCGGCAGCCTTCAGCGGCAAGCGCCCCAGCGACGGGGGCAGCCCCAAGGCCGTAAGCATCAGCCTTCACTGCGGCGCCGCAGCTTGCGCCGGCGAGTTGGGAACGCAGGAAACGATAGTTGGCGCGGATTGCGCCCAGGTCGATGGTGAGTACCGCTCCGGCTTGCTTTTCCCGATCCGCCATTGTCCCCTCGTTACGTGTCATCGACCGGGGGCTGGGCCTGTACCGGTCATGTTTCGTAACGGTTCAGCAACTGGCGTGCCAGAACAATTAACTCAATAGATTCAACGAGTTAGCCGATTTTTGGATGCGACTGCAAGAGGGGCAGGTGTACAAAAATATGTACAGAAGACACCACCAAAGGATCTAAGTCTTTGAAAATAAAAGAAATCGCCACACCAAAACCACTGTACATATTTTTGTACAGTGTACTCCAGAGAATACAGTCAGTGAGCAGAAGTGGGGTACCGAACCCGGTCAAGCCATTCGATCAAGGGGATGGTCGCCGGCAGCAGCGGTTCGACACCCAGCGTCCCCTGCCATGCAAAGGCCTGTCCTTCAAGGCTCTGCGGCTCCCCCACCCATTCGCGGCTGATGTAGAAATGCAGGCGCACGTGCGCGTGCGGATAGACGTGCTCGACGCCGCACCAGGGCTCGGCAGACAGTACTTGGACGCCGAGCTCCTCGACAAACTCGCGCTTGAGCGCGTCGAGGATGTCCTCGCCCGGCTCCACCTTGCCGCCCGGGAATTCCCAATAACCGGCGTAGGGCTTGCCCTCGGGGCGCTGGCCGAGCAGCACATCGCCGTTCGGCTTCATGAGGATGCCAACGGCGACGTCGATGGGTGCAGCAGAAGTTGTCGACATGAATATCTTATTGCCGGATCTTGCCGGCATGGTCCTTGGCGAACTGCCACGCCACGCGCCCGGAGCGCGAACCGCGCTGCAGCGCCCAGCGCAGCGCATCGCCACGGGCGTCCTCGATCTGCTGCGCGTTGCAGCCGAAGTGGCGCAGCCAGTGCCCGACGATGTCGAGGTAGTCATCCTGCTTGAACGGATAGAACGACACCCACAGGCCGAAGCGTTCGGACAGCGAAATCTTTTCCTCGACCGTCTCGCCCGGATGCAGGTCGCCATCCTCGGTGTGCACATACGTCGCGTTGTCGGACATGCGCTCGGGCATGAGATGGCGGCGATTGGAGGTCGCGTAAATCAGCACGTTGTCCGACTGCGCGGTCAGGCCGCCGTCAAGCGCCACCTTCAATGCCTTGTAGCCTCCCTCGCCTTCCTCAAAGGAAAGGTCGTCGCAGAAGATGACAAAACGTTCTGGACGGCTGGCAACCAGATCGACGATATCGGGCAGGTCGCACAGGTCGTCCTTGTCGACTTCAATCAGGCGCAGGCCCTGGGACGCGTACTGGTTCAGGCAGGCCTTGATCAGCGAGGACTTGCCGGTGCCGCGGGCGCCAGTCAGCAGCACATTGTTGGCCGGACGGCCTTCGACGAACTGCTTCGTGTTCTGCTCGATCTGCTGCTTCTGCCGTTCGATGTTGTGCAGGTCGGAAAAAGCGATGCGCGCCACATGGGCGACCGGCTGCAGGTAGCCGCGGCTGCCCTTGCCGCCCGGCTTGCGCCACCGGAAAGCGTTCGAGGCATCCCAGTCCACATTTCGTACGGCGTGCGGCAGGAAGGCTTCGATGCGCGTCAGCAGCGCTTCCGCGCGTTCGAGAAATTGATCGAGTTGCGTCATGTCAGGAACGATAATCGGCGTTGATGCTCACGTACTCGTGCGAAAAGTCGCAGGTCCAGATCGTGGCGGCCGCATTGCCGCGGGCCAGCTTCACACGGATGGTGATCTCGCTCTGCTTCATCACGCGCTGGCCGTCTTCTTCCTTGTAGTCGGGATTGCGGCCGCCATTTTTCGCCACCCAGACGTCGTCGAGGTAGAGGTTGATCCTGCTGACATCCAGGTCGTCGACGCCGGCATAGCCGATCGCGGCCAGGATGCGGCCCAGGTTCGGGTCGGAGGCATAGAAGGCGGTCTTTACCAGCGGCGAGTGGCCGATGGAGTAAGCGATCTGCCGGCACTCCTCGACCGAGGTGCCCTCTTCCACGGTAATGGTCATGAACTTGGTAGCGCCTTCGCCGTCGCGCACGATCATTTGCGCCAGTTCCTGGGAAATCGCGGTAACGGCCGCGGCGAGCTCGGCATACTCGGGCGATCCAACCTCGTTCACTTCCAGCTGGCCGGCGCCAGTGGCGATCACCATGAAGGAGTCGTTGGTCGACGTGTCGCCGTCGATGGTGATGCAGTTAAAGGACTTGTCGGCTGCCGCCTTCACCATCTGGTCGAGCACCGGCTGGGCAACCTTGGCATCCATCGCGAGGTAGCCAAGCATCGTCGCCATGTTCGGCTTGATCATGCCCGCCCCCTTGCTGATGCCGGTCAGGGTCACCTGCTTGCCGGCGATCGTGACCGTGCGCGAAGCTGCCTTCGGCTGCGTGTCAGTGGTCATGATCGCTTCCGCGGCGTTGTACCAGTTGTCGGCCTTGAGATTGGCAATCGCGTTCGGCAGGCCGGCCTTGAGGCGGTCAACCGGCAGCGGCTCGAGGATGACGCCGGTCGAGAACGGCAGGATTTGCGACGGTGCGCAGCCGAGCAGTTCGGCGAGGGCCTCGCACGTCGCGTTGGCGTTGGCCAGGCCGGCTTCGCCCGTACCGGCGTTCGCATTGCCGGTGTTGACGACCAGCGCCTGGATCGGCGCACCCGACAGGCGGACGCCTTCCAGGTGCGCCTTGCACACCTGTACGGGCGCCGCGCAGAAGCGGTTCTTGGTGAACACGCCCGATACGGTGGCCGTCGGCGCCAGCTTCATGACCAGCAAGTCCTTGCGGTTGGCTTTGCGGATTCCTGCTTCGGCAAAACCCAGTTCGATCCCTGCGACGGGCGTGAGGTTGGCGGCGATGGGAAGGGGGAGATTGACGGCCATGGCGTTCGGGTGCGTTGAGTGACGGAAAAGGAACGCTATTTTAAACCGTCATGGCAGGGTGCGCTCCGTTGCGCAGGTGGCAACGGAGCGGGAAAAGCAGGCCTCAGGCGGCAGCCTTGGCGGACGGCGCCTGGTGCAGGATGATTTGCTTCAGTTCCGGCACGCAGGAGCCGCAGTTCGTGCCGCATTTGAGTTGCCCCTGCAACACGGCAAGGACAGCATCCGGCGAACCCTGGTTGATCCAGTCGTGCTTCACCAATGCCTCGTTGATTTCCGTCTCCGCAATGTTGTAGCAATTGCAGACGATCCGTCCGCGCGCCTTGAAGCCCTGCGGCGCCTTGGTCGACGGCATCAGCAGGAGGCGGCCGAGGGCGGCCACGGGCTGCTCGCCTTGCAGGTATTCCTTCAGCCAGTGCTCGGCGGAGGTGTCTCCGGCAAGCGACACGGCCGCCAGCTTGCCGTCGCTCACGCGGATGTGGCGGGCATTGCCACGACGGACATCGTCGTAGCGCAGCACTTCCGCGCCGGTAATGCCGAACATGGTTTCGATTTCCCGTACCAGTTCCGGAGCAGCCGGGTAGTCGTCCGCTGCACGGAAGAGAACGCCCACCTTATCTCGCCCAAACAGGGTGCAGGATGCATAGCTGTAGCGCCGCATGAACGGCCGCAGCGCTGACTGCAGCGCGAGCGCCTTGTCCTGGTCGACCCAGCCGAACACGAGGAAGCGCCACGGCAGCTCCGCCTTCAGTATCTTGACTGCGGCGTGCTTCAATTCCGGCTGCTTGGAGCTCGGGCAGAACGCCGGGGACGTCAGCATATTGACGCCGAACGTGCCCTTGCCGTCGCTGCCCCGTCCGGACACGTATTCCTCTCCCCAGTGCATGCCGATGAAAGCCTGCCCGGCGCGCGTGTCGTCGCTTGCCACCGCGGGCAGGATCTGCGACCCCCGCTTGCTGGTCACATGCACGAGGTCGCCGTCGGCCATCATGCGGCGGTCCATGTCGGCCTTCGACATCATCACCGCGGGTTCGGCGGCATGCGAGAACAATTGCGCCACCGTACCGGTACGGCTCATGCCGTGCCACTGGTCGCGCTGGCGCCCGGTAGTCAAGCGGAACGGGAAGCGGGCGTCGACCGGTTCGGCAACCGGCTTGTAGACGGTGTTGACGAACTTTGCCTTGCCGCTGGCCGTCGGGAACACGCCATCTTCGTACAGTCGCTTCTTGCCTTCGGTCGCCCCCTCGGGGAAGGGCCATTGCTGCGGCCCCTGCTCTTCGAGGATCCTGTACGAGAGGCCGGTGATGTCGAGGTCGCGGCCACGCGTGGATTCGCGGTGCTCGTTCCAGATCTCCTCGGTATTGGCATACGGGAAGATCGTCTTTTCCTTGCCCATCAGCGCTTCCAGCCGGCGAGCGAAGTCGATCACGATCTCCCAGTCGTGCCTGGTTTCGGCAGGCTTGGGCAGGACAGGTTTGAAGCGCGTGATGCGGCGCTCGGAATTCGTGACCGTGCCTTCCTTTTCTCCCCATGTCGTGGCAGGCAGCAGCACATCCGCGTAATCGACGGTCGCGGTAGTCTTGTACGCTTCCTGCACGACCACCAGTTCCGCCTTTTCCAGCGCCTCACGCACCAGCTTCTGGTCGGGCAAGGACTGTGCGGGATTGGTGCAGGCAATCCACAGTATTTTGATTTCGGCATTGCGCACCGCCTCGAACATCTCGACCGCCGTCTTGCCCGGCTTGGCCGGTACGCCCTCGACGCCCCACAGGCGAGCGATTTCCGCACGGTGTTCCGCATTGGCCATGTCGCGATGGGCGGACAGCAGGTTCGCCAATCCCCCGACTTCACGACCGCCCATGGCATTGGGTTGCCCCGTCAGCGAAAACGGCCCTGCGCCGGGTTTGCCGATCTGGTGCGTGGCGAGGTGGAGGTTGATCAGTGCGGCATTCTTGGCGGTGCCGGAAGTCGACTGGTTCAGCCCCTGGCAATACAGAGAGAGCGATGCCTTCGACTGGCCGAACCAGCGCGCAGCCGTCGCCAGGTCTTCCTCGCGGATACCGCAGAGTTCAGCGACGAACTGCGGCGTGTAGTCGCGCACCGTGCGCTTCAGTTCGTCGAAGCCCTCGGTATGGGCGTTGATGTAGTCCGCATCGACCCAGCCTTCCCACAGGCAGATGTGCAACATGCCGTTGAACAGAGCGACATCCGTGCCGGGAAGGATGGGCAGGTACAGGTCAGCATCGCGCGCCGTGTCGGTCCGACGCGGGTCGGCGACGATCATCTTCAGCGCACGGTTCGCCTTGCGCGCCGCCTCAATCCGACGATAGATGATGGGATGCGCGTAGGCCGTGTTCGAGCCAACGATGAAGATCACCTCTGCATGGTCGACATCGTCGTAGCACGCAGGCGGGGCATCCGCGCCCAGCGTCTGCTTGTAGCCGGCGACCGCGCTTGACATGCACAGCCGCGAGTTGGTGTCGATGTTGTTGGTGCCGACCAGCCCCTTGGACAGCTTGTTGAAGACGTAATAGTCTTCCGTCAGCAGTTGGCCGGAGATATAGAAGCCGACGCTGTCCGGCCCGTGGTCGCGGATGGTGCTGGCAAACTTTCTTGCCATGAAATCGAGCGCGTCGTTCCAGGAAGCCTTGTCGCGCATGCCGTCTCGCGAGACACGCATTTCAGGGTACAGCGCGCGCGCCTGCTGCTGCAGCACCGGATTGGCGGTCAGGTGCAGCGTGCTGCCCTTCGTGCACAACCGTCCGAAATTGGCAGGATGGTCCGGATCCCCGCGGACGCCGGTGATCTTTTCGCCATCGCTTTCAACGATGACGCCGCACCCGACGCCGCAGTAACAACAGGTGGTTTTCGTTTCGCGTATCGCATTCATTCGGCCTTGACCTCGATCGCCAGGGAACTCAATTCTTTGACGTCGAGGAAGACCTTGCCGTCTTCCACCTTGACGCTGAACTTTTGCGTGCACCCCTCATCTGGAGACACAGCGCAGTCCGAATCGAGCTGGATGTTCCAGTTGTGCAGCGGACAGGCGACGCGTTCACCGAATACGATCCCCTGGGACAGCGGGCCGCCCTTGTGCGGGCACTTGTCGAGCAAGGCAAAAATCTTGTCTTCGCTGTTGCGGAAAATCGCCACGTCAGGCTTCGCTGCCCGGTTGACGACCCGTGCACCGAGCACGGGGATGTCTGCGACGTTGCAGACGGCTTTCCATTGTTGCGGCATGGTGGTCCCTTTTATGCAATGAAGCGGAACTTGCTCTCTCCCTTCTCCCGGAGGCGGGAGAAGGATTTATACGTTCAGCGACGCAAACTGGCGCGCGTCGACCTGGGCCTTTTCCTGCTCGTGCCAGGGATCCGGTTCGCCGTCGAGCGAGAACAGCAGCCGCTCGTACAGCGCCTTCCGGTTTTCCGCGTCCTCCAGGATTTTCTTCTTCACATGGTCAAGGCCGACCCGTCCGAGATAGTGCACCGTACGTTCGAGATACCAGCCCTCTTCCCGGTAAAGCTGCAGGAAGGCACCGGAATATTCCAGCACTTCCTCGTGCGTCTTCACCTTGGCGAAGAAATGCGCGACTTCGGTCTTGATGCCGCCGTTGCCGCCGACATAAATCTCCCAGCCGGAATCGACGCCGATCACGCCCACGTCCTTGATGCCGGATTCGGCGCAGTTGCGCGGGCAGCCCGAAACGGCAATCTTGACCTTGTGCGGCGCGTACATCTTCCACATGGCGCGCTCAAGCTGCTTGCCCATCTCGGTGGAATCCTGCGTGCCGAAGCGACACCATTCCGAACCTACGCAGGTCTTCACGGTGCGCAGCGCCTTGGCATAGGCGTGGCCGCAGGGCATGTCGAGTTCTTTCCATACGGCGGGCAGGTCTTTCTTCTTCACACCCAGCAAGTCGATACGCTGACCGCCCGTCACCTTCACGGTCGGGATCCGGTACTTGTCGACGACGTCGGCAATTCGGCGCAAGTCCTTCGCGGTGGTTTCGCCGCCCCACATGCGCGGAATGACCGAGTAGGTCCCGTCTTTCTGGATATTCGCGTGCGCGCGCTCGTTGATGAAACGCGATTGCGGATCATCCCTCGCCTCGTGCGGCCAGGTGGAGATGAGATAGTAGTTCAGCGCCGGACGGCAGGTGGAGCAACCGTTGGGAGTGCGCCACTCCATGAACTGCATGGTGTCGACAATCGTCAGCAGCTTGTTGACCTTGATCGCGTCGCGCACTTCCTGATGGGTGTGGTCGGTGCAGGCACAGACCGGTTTTGCCTTGGTCGCCGTGGAATAGTCGCCGCCCGCAGTCGCCATCAGGATCTGCTCGACCAGTCCGGTGCAGGATCCGCATGATGCTGAGGCCTTGGTGTGCTTGCGCACATCTTCCAGCGTAAACAATCCCTTTTCCTTGATCGACCTGACGATCGTGCCCTTGCACACACCGTTGCAGCCGCAAACCTCGGCGTCGTCCGGCATGGCGGCCGCAAGGGTGAAGCCTTCGTGGCCGGTATCGCCCGGGCGGCCGGTATTCGATTCGCCGAACATGAGCGTATCGCGAATCTCGCCGATGTCCTTGCCTTCGCGCAGCAGCTTGAAGTACCAGGTGCCGTCCACGGTATCGCCGTAGAGGCAGGCGCCGACCAGCTTGTTGTCCTTGATGACCAGTTTCTTGTACACGCCGCCGATCGGGTCGGACAGGACGATTTCTTCCGTGCCCTCGCCACCCATGAATTCCCCGGCGGAGAACAGGTCGATGCCGGTGACTTTCAGCTTGGTCGATGTCACAGATCCCTGGTAGCGGCCGATGCCGAAGTTGGCAAGATGGTTGGCGCACACTTTCGCCATTTCGAAAAGCGGCGCGACCAGGCCATAAGCCGTGCCGCGATGATTGACGCATTCGCCGACGGCATAGATGCGCGGGTCATAGGTTTGCATTGTGTCGTTGACGACGATGCCGCGGTTGCACAACAATCCGGCCGATTCGGCCAGCGTCGTGTTCGGACGGATACCAACCGCCATGACCACCAGTTCGGCGGGAACCTCCAGGCCATCGGCAAAGCGGATTGCTTTCACGTTGCCGTATTCGTCGCCGACGATTTCCTTCGTGTTTTTGTCTAGCAGGAACTTCAGGCCCCGGTCTTCCAGCGATTTCTGCAGCAGCTTGCCTGCCGTCGGATCGAGCTGGCGCTCCATCAGCCACGCTGGCAGGTGTACGACGGTGACTTCCATGCCGCGCAGCTTGAGGCCGTTGGCCGCTTCCAGGCCGAGCAGGCCGCCGCCGATCACGACGGCATGTTTGTGCATCCTTGCGGCCTCGATCATCGCGTTGGTGTCCTGGATGTCGCGATAGGAGATCACGCCCTTGAGTTCCTTGCCAGGCACGGGGAGGATGAAGGGATTGGATCCAGTGGCGAGCAAGAGGCGGTCGTATTCCGCGGTCGTACCGTCTTCCGCGATGACCATGCGCTTGACGCGGTCGATCTTCGCAATCTTCTTGCCGAGATGGAGGGTGATATTGTTTTCCGCGTACCAGTCGACATCGTTGAGCATGATGTCCTTGATGGTCTGTTCGCCGGCGAGCACCGGCGACAACAGGATGCGGTTGTAGTTGGCGTAGGGTTCGGCGCCGAACACGGTGATGTCGTAGACGTCCGGTGCGAGCTTGAGCAGCTCTTCGAGTGTGCGCACGCCGGCCATACCGTTACCGACCATGACTAATTTCAGCTTCTTCATTAAAGCTCCTTCTCCACTCCGCTTCGCCATTGAAGCTTTAGAAAAAATGATCCTGGGGGTTTCTTAGCAAGAGCGGTGCCAATGCGAAAAGCAGGTAAACGCACCGGGATGAAGAGAAAACCGCACCGATGCAGTGCAATCTCCGCGCATCGCCAGCGCACGGAGCACATTCGATTTCTGCATGCCCTATTAAAAGCGTGTTGACGCGCGAAAACGCGTGGCACGGCGATTGCATAGTGCACAGCAATTCCAACTCCGGTGCAAAGGCGCATCATGAAAACGACGTCGTTTTGGAAGGCGGGTCATACGCCGACCCTGCTTGCTTCCTTTTTCTATTTCGACCTGAGCTTCATGGTCTGGGTACTGCTCGGGCCGCTCGCCGTGCAGATCTCGAAGGATCTCGCTCTTACACCCGCCCAGAAGGGCCTGATGGTCGCGACGCCGCTGCTTGCAGGTGCGTTGCTGCGCATCGTCATGGGCGTGCTGGTCGACCACCTGAAACCGAAGAAGGCCGGTGCTATCGGCCAGGTGGTCGTGATTGCCGGGCTGGTGTGGGCGTGGCTGGGTCAGCTGAACAGCTATGAAAGCATGCTCACACTCGGGATCCTCCTCGGCGTGGCCGGAGCGGCGTTTGCCGTGGCGCTGCCGCTTGCCTCGCGCTGGTATCCGCCGGAGCACCAGGGTACGGCGCTCGGGATTGCCGGCGCAGGCAATTCAGGCACTGCTTTCGCAGCCCTGTTTGCACCGTCGCTCGCACTTGCATTCGGCTGGCAGAACGTGTTCGGCTGGTGCCTGATCCCGCTCGGCGTGGCATTCGTCGTGTACCTGGTCTTTGCCAAGGATGCACCCACCGCCCCGCCGCCCAAGGCGATGGTCGAATACCTGCATGTGCTCAAGGACAAGGATGCGTGGTGGTTCATGTTCTTCTACAGCGTGACCTTCGGCGGCTTCTCCGGCCTGGCGTCGTCCCTGACGATCTATTTCAACAGCCAGTACGGTCTGTCCCCGGTGACTGCGGGCTACTTTACCGCCGCCTGCGTGTTCGCCGGCTCGCTGGTGCGCCCTGTCGGGGGTATCGTTGCCGACCGTATCGGCGGCATCAAGACGTTGTCGCTGATGTATGTGCTGGCCGCCCTGTTCCTGTTCATCGCCAGCACCGGCCTGCAATCCTACGAACTCGCCCTCGTCGTCTTCGTGCTCGCGATGCTGTCGCTTGGCACCGGCAACGGCGCGGTGTTCCAACTGGTACCGCAGCGCTTCCGCAATGAGATCGGCGTGATGACGGGACTGGTGGGCATGGCCGGCGGCATTGGCGGCTTCTACCTCGCCTCCAGCCTTGGCTATTCGAAGCAGATCACCGGCAGCTACCAGCTCGGCCTGACCCTGTTTGCCGCGCTGGCCGCGCTGGCCCTCGTCGGCCTCACTGCGGTCAAGGGGCGCTGGCGCACAACCTGGGGCAGCGCCGCCATGACGACAGCGAAGATCTGACGCAGAAAATTGAGTAACATGAACGGCGGGAGTGGCGAACGGTCATCGCCGCTTCCGCCGTTTTTTATCGGACTCCACCATGCCCCTTTCCGTCAGCATCGGACACAGCACGCTCGCAGGCCTGCGCGAGAGAAACGAGGATTTTGTCGGCATGGTCACGCCGAACGAACCCGAACTGTCGACGAAGGGCTTGATCGCGGCCATCGCTGACGGCGTGTCCGGCAACGATGGCGGCCGTGAAGCATCGGAGTACACCGTGCGCGGCTTGCTCACCGACTACTACGCGACACCGGACACCTGGCCGGTGACGCAGTCTCTGGACAAGGTCATCAAGGCCATTAACAGCTGGTTGCAGAAGCAAAGCTCGGTGCGACCGGAACTGGCCGGCATGGCCACGACGCTCACCGCCGTTGTCCTGCGCGGGAACTGCTATTACTTTTCCCACATCGGGGACACCCGGCTTTACCTCCTGCGCGGCGGCGCACTGACCCGCCTGACGACCGACCATGTATGGGACCGCCCGGAGATGCAGCATGTGCTTACGCGCGCGGTTGGCCTCGACACACGCCTCGCGATCGACCACGGCATGGGGGAACTGCGCGAGAGGGATGTGCTTCTGCTCGCGTCAGACGGCGTATGGTCGAGCATGACGGAATACGACATCACCCACGCCCTGGCGGACGTGGCGATGGAAAGCTGGAATGCGTCGTCCTGCGCGGACGCCCTTGTCAAGGCGGCGCTCGCGTCAGGTTCTACCGACAATTGCAGTGCCCTCGTGCTGCGTGTCGACGGCCTGCCGGAAGAAAACCTGCGCGATGCATTGTCGGTTTCCGCCCAAATGCCGGTTCCGCCCAAGTTGAAGCCCGGTCAAACCATCGACGGATACACCGTCGAAGCTGTTATCCATAGTTCGCAGGCCACGCTGCTGTATCGCGTACTCGATCCGAAGACACAGCGGCAGCTCGTCCTGAAGACCCTGCACCCGGACCGCGCCAGCGATCCGCAAGAACGATCCGCTTTCGCGCATGAGGAGTGGCTGGCAAAGCGCGTTGTCGCCCGTTTTTTCCCGCAGGTGATCACACCCGAGCAAAAGAACTATTTCTATTACCTCACCACCTGGCACGAAGGTGAAACGCTGCAGCAGAAGCTGGATGTGGCGGCGCATTTCACGGCGCCGGAAACGATTGCGATCGGCGAGAAGCTGGTGCGTGCGGTCGGTGCCTTGCACAGGCGCAGCATCATTCATCGGGACATCAAGCCGGGCAACGTTCACCTCGGAACCGATGGCGAATTGCGCCTGCTGGACCTTGGCGTCGCCTTGTCCGGCCTTGAGGACGAAGACCCGTTGAACGCGCCGCAGGCCGGCACGCCGTCGTTCCTGGCGCCCGAGCAGTTCGAGAATGCGCCGCCGTCGCGGCAAACCGATGTGTACGCCGCCGGAGTGACGCTGTACCTGATGCTGACGCGCCACTATCCCTACGGGGAGATCGAACCATTCCAGCGCCCGCGCTTCGTGGAGCCGGTGCTACCGAGCAGATATCGCCCGGAAATTCCCCTGTGGCTGGAGAACGTCCTTTTGCGCGCGGTAGCGCGCAGTCCGGCAGACCGCTTCGAAACGGCGGAAGAATTCCTGCTCGCCCTTGAACGTGGTGCCAGTAATCCAATTGCGCCGCGTGCTCCGTTACCGCTTGCCAGGCGCGATCCGGTGGCGCTTTGGCGGGCGATGGCAACGATCTCGATCGTGATCAACCTGCTCCTGCTGTACCTCGTCGTCGCAACCTGAAAAGCGACGGGGGCCGAAGCCCCCGTCGCCTTTCCACCCTCGTCATACTCTCTCTCAAGCTGCGTCCTTCATTGCCGCCGGATGCGCCTGGCGGTGATACAGGAATTCCAGCACCGCACTGCGGTACTCGATGTACAACGGATCGTGCGCCAGCGCCACGCGGTCGCGCGGACGGTCCAGGCGCACATGGACGATGTCGCCGATAGTCGCAGCCGGGCCGTTCGTCATCATCACAATGCGATCCGACAGCAGTACCGCTTCGTCCACGTCATGCGTCACCATGACCACGGTGGATTCCGTCTTGGCGACGATCTTCAGCAGCTCGTCCTGCAGGTGGGCGCGGGTCAAGGCGTCCAGTGCGCCGAAAGGTTCGTCCATCAGCAGCACCTTCGGCTCCATCGACAGTGCGCGTGCAATGCCGACACGCTGCTTCATGCCGCCGGAAATCTCATGCGGACGTTTCTGCTCCGCATGCGCCAGACCCACCAGGGCCAGCGCGGCTTTGGTGCGCTCTTTCAGCCTGGCCTTTCCTTCGGTCGCGCCGAAGACGCGCTCCACGGCGAGATAGACGTTCTCGTAGCAGGTCAGCCAAGGCAGCAGCGAATGGTTCTGGAACACGACAGCCCGCTCCGGTCCCGGACCGGCGATTTCGCGATTGGCGCACAGCAGGGTTCCATCGGTTGCCGTGAGCAGGCCGGCGATCAGGTTCAGCAGCGTCGATTTGCCGCAGCCGGAATGGCCGATCAGGGTCACGAACTCGCCCTTTTTCACGTTCAGGTTGATATCGCGCAGCGCGTGGAAGGTGCCCTTGCTGGTGTGGAACACCATTTCCGCCTTCTGGATTTCGATGAACTTGCTTGTGTTGTCCATGATGCGCTCCTTAGCTGCGGACTTCTTCGTAGGTGAATGCCTTGGCAATCGCCACCAGCGCCTGTTCCAGCAGCAGGCCGACGACGCCGATCACGACGATGGCGATGATGATGTGCGGCACGTTCAGGTTGTTCCATTCGTCCCATACCCAGAAGCCGATGCCCACGCCGCCGGTCAGCATTTCGGCCGCGACGATCACCAGCCATGCGGTGCCGATGGCCAGGCGCACGCCGGTCAGCATGTAGGGCAGCACCGACGGGAAGAGGATCTTGGTCACGATCTTCCACTCGGACAGGTTGAGCACCTTGGCCACGTTCATGTAATCCTGCGGAACGCGCTGCACGCCGACGGCGGTATTGATGATCATCGGCCAGATCGAGCAGATGAAGATCGCCCAGATGGCGGCCGGGTTGGCGGCCTTGAACACCAGCAGGCCGATCGGCAGCCAGGCCAGCGGTGACACCGGTTTCAGCAGGCTGACGATCGGATTGAACATGCCTGCGAGGAATTTGAAGCGGCCGATCATGAAGCCGAGCGGAATGCCGACCAGCGCAGCCATGCCGAAGCCAGTGCCCACGCGCTTGAGCGAGGACCACAGGTTCCAGCCGATGCCCTGGTCGTTCGGTCCCTTCTGGTAGAACGGGTCGGAGAACAGCTTGATGGCGTGTTCCAGCGTCACCATCGGGGACGGAAAGCCGCTGCTCTTTGCGGCGACGATTTCCCAGACGAGGACCAGCAGGGCCAGGCCGAGGATGGGGGGCAGCACGGCGAGGAAGAACGGCTTCAATGACGCCTTTCTTACAGTTGCCGCGGTAACGGGTCGTGCCCCCTGCATCCTGGTTTCTGCGTGTGAATTCATTTTCTTCGGCGGCGACTCGGAGACCGGCTCGACCGGCTTGTTCAGTACGTTGTCCATGACTGCGCTCATGATGTCCTCTTAGGCTTTGATCTTGAAGGAACCCGCGTACACCTTCGGGTTCTTGCCGTCCCACACCACACCGTCAATGAATTTGGAGGTGCGCATCGGGTCCTTCGGCACGCTGATCTTGGCCATGTTGGCAGCGTCCTTGTACAGGTCGATCTGGTTGATCTGCCTGGCGACGGCCAGGTAATCGACGTCTTCCTTCAGCAGCCCCCAGCGGCGGTGCTGTGTCAGGAACCACATGCCGTCGGACAGGTACGGGAAGTTTACGTAGCCGTCATTGAAGAACTTCATGTGGTTCGGGTCGTCCCAGGTCTTGCCCATGCCGTTCTGGTAACGGCCGAGGATGCGCTGGTTGATCGCGTCGACACTGGTGTTGACGTAGGACTTGTCGGCGACGGTTTCCGCCATCTTGAGCTTGTTCTGCAGGCCGGCGTCGATCCACTTGCCGGCTTCGAGCACGGCGGCGGTCATTGCGCGCGCCGTGTTCGGATACTTCTTCACCCATTCGGCCGTCGTGCCGAGGATCTTTTCCGGGTGGTCTTTCCAGATGTCCTGCGTGGTGACGCCGGTGATGCCGATGCCGTCCATGATGGCGCGATGGCCCCAAGGCTCACCCACGCAATAGCCGTCCATATTGCCGACGCGCATGTTGGCGACCATCTGCGGCGGCGGCACGGTGATAATCTTCGCCTCCTTCATCGGATCGATGCCGTGCGCGGCCAGCCAGTAGTAGAGCCACATGGCGTGCGTGCCGGTGGGGAAGGTCTGCGCGAAGGTGTATTCGCGCTTCTCGGTCCGCATCAGCTTCGCGAGCGATGCACCGTCGACTGCGCCCTTGTCGGCGAGCTTCTTGGACAAGGTGATGGCCTGGCCGTTGTGATTCAAGGTCATCAGCATTGCCATGTCTTTCTTCGGACCGCTCATGCCGAGATGGAGGCCATAGACGAGGCCGTACAGCACGTGTGCCGCGTCCAGTTCGCCGTTGACCAGCTTGTCGCGCACCGCCGCCCAGGATGCTTCCTTGGTCGGGGTGATCTTGATGCCATATTTCTTGTCGATACCCAGGACGGATGCCATGACGACCGATGCACAGTCTGTCAGCGGAATGAAGCCGACCTTGACTTCTTCTTTCTCTGGCTTGTCGGAGCCGGCTGCCCATGCGCCTTGCGTGGCCAATCCACCGAAGGCGCCCGCGGTCATTGCGGCACCTGCCTTGATCAGGCTGCGACGAGTCAGGTTCGTTTTGGATGCTTTTATGGTCATGATGTCCTCATGAGTGATTTCGAAACTGGCAAAAGAAAAGGCGTCCGTTCACCGCGAGTCGAGACTCGCGTGAACGGACGCCTTTGTCCGAACCATCCTGACCAACATTGGTCAGGACGACGTATTCAATCAGTGCGCCTTCGTTGGCGCTCGGTCCTTATTTGCAAGTGGTGTGCCAGCGCGTGTCAGCCAGTTTCCTACTTATTTGATCCAGAATAAGATGGATGCACGCACTCATTTCGTGCAGCGCATCGAAACGGGGCGCTCAGATGAGCAGATCAGCGACATCGAGCATGCGCTGCGCCACTTCGGAGAGCTTCAGGTTCTTGTCCATCGCCAGGCGGCGCAGTTTCTTGTATGCCTCGTCTTCGGTGCAATGATGCCGCTCCATGAGCAAGCCCTTGGCGCGTTCGATGACCTTGCGCTCGGCCAGCTTGAGCTTGGTTTCGGAGAGTTCGTGCCGCAGCTTCTGGTCAACCTCGAAGCGCGCAATGGCGACGTCGAGCACCGCCTTCACGCGGTCTGCCGAGAGTCCTGCCACGACATAGGCAGAGACGCCTGCCTCGATGGCAGCGTGCATTTTCTCCCTGTCGTTGTCCTCCGTGAAGCAGACGATGGGACGTCGGTCATTGGCGGTGGCGGACACCACCTTTTTCAGCGCAGCGTCGGACTGTTCGTCGACGATGATCACGTCGGGCTGAAGCTGTGCGATCTGCTCTTCCAGGTCGGCGTCCGGTGGGAGTGCTGCGAGAATGTTGTAGCCGCTTTCGAGCAGGCCGATGCGGATGGCACGTGCCCGTTCGGCCTGTAGCTGTGCTGCCCTGTCCGCCCCTTCCGGCGCGACGAGTGAGTTGATGACAACAATCTTGAGTTGTTTGGAGTCGTTCATGGTATGAGAACCTCTGTGCGCTAATCCTATAGAATAGGGCTTTGCAAGAAGCTTGCCATCTCCCATCCCATGCTTGTCCTCGGCGTTGAATCCTCCTGTGACGAAACCGGCCTGGCGTTGTACGACACACAACGCGGTCTCCTTGCGCACGCCCTGCATTCACAGGTCGCGATGCACGAAGAATACGGCGGTGTTGTGCCGGAACTGGCGTCGCGCGACCACATCCGGCGCGCGATTCCGTTGCTGGAACAAGTTCTGTCGAACGCGGGAGTCACGCGACCGGAGATTGACGCAATAGCGTTTACACAAGGCCCGGGCCTGGCCGGCGCGCTGCTGGTCGGTGCGTCGATTGCCTGCGGCCTCGGCCTGGCACTCGACCGGCCGGTCCTCGGGGTGCATCACCTCGAGGGCCACCTGCTGTCGCCGCTGCTGTCGAGCGATCCGCCGTCGTTCCCGTTTGTTGCGTTGTTGATCTCGGGTGGGCACACACAACTCATGCGCGTGGATGGCGTCGGCCAGTACACACTGCTTGGCGAAACGATGGATGACGCTGCGGGTGAAGCCTTTGACAAGTCGGCCAAGCTGCTCGGCCTCGGCTATCCCGGCGGACCTGCGATCTCGCGCCTGGCCGAATTCGGTGACCCCGGCACCTACAAGCTGCCACGGCCCATGCTGCACTCCAAGGACCTCAACTTCAGCTTTTCGGGCCTGAAAACGGCCGTCCTGACCCTCGTGAAGAGCCAGGTGGCCAATATCTGCGAACAGGACAAGGCGAACATTGCACGCGCCTTCGTGGATGCGATCGTCGATGTACTGGTGGCGAAATGCCTCTCGGCCCTGAAAGAAACCGGCCTGAAGCGGCTGGTAATCGCCGGTGGCGTGGGCGCCAACAGGCAGTTGCGGGAAGCCTTGAACGCGGCTGCGCAGAAACGTCGCTTCCGCGTGTTCTATCCCGAGCTGGAGTTCTGCACGGACAACGGCGCGATGATTGCGTTTGCGGGGGCGATGCGCCTGCAGATCAATCCGCAGGCGGCGAAGCGGGACTATGCGTTCAATGTTCGCCCGCGCTGGCCGCTGGACGAACTGAGGGCGGTGTAACTTATTTCTTCTTGCTGCCGATCCTGCTTTCCTTGCCGGCCAGCAGGTTGGCAATGTTCTGGCGGTGACGAT
This sequence comes from Noviherbaspirillum sp., assembly GCA_035626875.1. Classification (GTDB taxonomy): domain Bacteria; phylum Pseudomonadota; class Gammaproteobacteria; order Burkholderiales; family Burkholderiaceae_D; genus Noviherbaspirillum. Next base: position 53,577 of record DASPMV010000058.1, read on the forward strand.
AGATGAGCAACGCGCTCATGACACCGACGGCGAGCAGCTGGGGATTCACGCCGAACAGCAGGCCGTAGTAGAACGGCGCGAAAATGCTGGCGACCAGCGCAGCCAGCGAGGAATAACGGAAGGCATAGGCAATCACCAGCCAGGTCACCAGCGTGGCCAATCCCAGCCAGCCATTCAGGCCGAGGAGGACGCCCAGCGCGGTTGCGACACCCTTGCCGCCGACGAAGCGGAAAAACACCGGCCACAGGTGGCCGAGGAACACCGCCACCGCCACCAGCGCGAGTCCGGTATCGCCTACGCCGTGCTGGTCGCCGAAACGCATCGCCAGCCAGACGGCAAGCCAGCCCTTGAAACCGTCTCCCAGCAAGGTCAGTGCTGCTGCGGCCTTGTTACCGCTGCGCAGGACATTGGTCGCGCCGGGATTCTTCGACCCGTAGGTGCGCGGGTCCGCCAGGCCGAACAGGCCACTGACGACGACAGCAAACGAGATGGAGCCGATCAGGTAGGCGGCGATGGCAAACAGCACTGTGGACATTCTCTCCCTTTCAGATGGATGGGTGCGCGCGACTTACTCGTCGAGCGCGCAATTGACTGTTTTGACCGGCAGGACATTGGCGAGGGCTTTCGGGTCGATACCGACCAGGTAGCCACGCCTGCCGCCGTTGATGTAGATCTTGTCGAGCCCGAGGATGCTTTCCTCGACGTAGACAGGCATCGCCTTGCGCGTGCCGAACGGAGACGTGCCGCCGACCAGGTAGCCGGAATGGCGGTTCGCGACCTCAGGCTTGCAGGGTTCGACCGACTTGCAGCCGATCTGGCGCGCCAGGTTCTTGGTCGAGACCTTGCGGTCGCCGTGCATCAGCACAACCAGCGGCTTGGCCGCCTCGTCCTGCATGATCAGTGTCTTGACCACATGATGTTCGTCCACGCCCAGCTCGCGAGAGGACACGGCGGTGCCGCCATGCTCTTCATAGGTGTAGGGGTGCTCGGTGAACGTGACGCCCTGCTTGCGCAGGAATTGCGTGGCCGGCGTTTCGGAGACGTGTTCTTTCTTTGCCATGGCACGTGCCAAAAAATTTTGGCCCCAATTATGCAGCAAGAACTGGGATTTGCGCCCTTCGTTGCGCTTTTGTCATGCCGCGGACAGGAGTGGCTGGCGGCGCAGCAGTTCGTAGAAAGCGGCCGGCGGCACCGGCTTGCTGTAGTAGTAACCCTGCGCAAACACGCACTGCCGCGCCCGCAGGAAAGCGGCCTGCTCGGCTGTCTCGACGCCTTCCGCGATCACTTTCAGGTTCAGGCTGTGCGCCATCGCGATGATGGCGTTGGTAATCGCAGCATCGTGCTGCGCATGGCCGATGCCGCGGACGAAGGACTGGTCGATCTTGAGCGCGTCGATGGGAAAACGTTTCAGGTAGGACAGGCTGGAGTAGCCGGTGCCGAAATCGTCCACCGATAACTGCACGCCCATCTCACTCAGCTGCGTGAGCGGCACCATATTTTCATCGCTCGGATGCATCAGGAGATTTTCGGTGATTTCCAATTCCAGCGCGGAGGCAGGAACACCGGTCTCCAGCAGAATGCGCTCCACGCTGCCGACAAAATCCGGCTGCAGAAGCTGCCGCGCCGACAGGTTCACGGCCATACACAACTCTGCGTGGCCCGCGTCGCGCCAGCGCCGCAACTGCACGCAGGCTTCGCGCAATACCCATTCGCCGATCTGCGTGATCAGTCCCGTTTCCTCGGCAATCGGAATGAATTCCGCCGGGGGAATGAATCCGCGATCCGGCTGCAGCCAGCGCAGCAAGGCTTCCGCCGAAACGATCTTGCCTCGCTCCATGTCGACCTGCGGCTGGTAATGCAGGCTGAACTCGCCGCGCGCGATCGCCTGGCGCAACTGATTCGCGATTGCAAGGCGGTACTGCGCGGCAACGTTCAGGCTCTGCATGAAAAACTGGTAATTACCCCGCCCCTTTGCCTTGGCATGGTACATCGCGGTATCCGCTGCGCGCATGAGCGTGTCGGCGTCCTCCCCGTCATTGGGATAGAGACTGATGCCGATACTGCAGCCAACATGCAGCTCGTGGCTGTTGACGTAGAACGTACTCCTGAGCGCGTCCAGGATCTTCTGCGCCACCAATGCCGCAGCATGGTCGTCGTCGATCGATGGCAGCACCAGCACGAATTCGTCGCCTCCCAGACGGGCGAGCGTATCGCCCCGGCGCAGGCACAGTTGCAAGCGCGCGGCGACCATCTGCAGCAGCTGGTCGCCGACCTGGTGGCCGAGAGAGTCGTTGATGTGCTTGAAATCATCGAGATCGATGAACATCACGGCCACCGTTTTTGCGATGCGTTGCGACTGTGCAGCCGCCTGCCGCAGCCTGTCCAGCAACAGGGCACGATTCGGCAGGCCGGTCAGCGTATCGTGGTGGGCCATGTAACTGATGCGGTGCTCGGCCTGCTTGCGCTCGATCGCGATGCCGGCAATGCGCGCGGCAAAATCGGCCAGCCGCAGTTCAGCCTGTATCGGCGTGCGTACCTCGCGGTAATACATCGCGAACGTTCCCAGTACGCTGCCCTGCTGCGACAGGATCGGCGTCGACCAGCACGCGCGCAAGCCATGCTGCAAGGCCGCGTCCCGATAGTCCAGCCACAATGTGTCCTGCGCGATGTCGTCGACGATTACGCTCTGGCCGAGATACATCGCCGTCCCGCAGGAGCCGGTCGCCGGGCCGATACGTACGTCTTCAATGAGTTCGACGTAGGAAACCGGCAGACCCGACACCGCGCCGGCACGCATGCGCTGGCCATCCTCGTCAAGAAGCATGACCGATCCGATCATGCCCTCCGATTGCGATTCGATGACGTTGACAAGACAGGTCAGCACATCATGCAGCGATGCGCCGGTCGCGATCATCTCCAGGACCCGTGCCTGGCCGATGTGCAGTGCCTCGGCCTGCTTCTGTTCACTGATTTCCTTGCCGGTACCGCGGTAACCGCGGAACACGCCTTCATCGTCGAACAGCGGTTCGCCGCTGATGCTGAACCAATGCCAGCGCCCATCCTCCGCGCGCACCTTGTACTCCAGGTTGCGGAAAGGCTGGTGTTCCCTGAGTATGCGCACATGCTCTTCCCAGGCCTGGGGATCGAGCGTCCCCTCATCGATCTCAAGGTCGTGGCGAGTCTTGCCGATCAGGTGTTCCGGCACCATGCCACCGACGCGCGCAACGCCCTCCGACATGACGGTAAACCGGAAATTTTCGTCCTGTTCCCAATACCAGTCCGAGGACAGGTCGGTCAGGCTCCGGAAACGCTCTTCGCTCCTGATCATGGCCTGCTCGGCGCGCTTGCGCTGGATGAATTGTCCGATCTGGCTGCCGATGACCTGCATCATGCCGATCATTTCCACGTCGGGCATGCGCGTTTCCCGGCTGAAAAAAGCCATCACCCCGACTACCTTGTTCCCTAGCAGGACGGGGAAGGCGAAACTGCCGCGCAAGCCGAGCTGCGCCGCTTCCCGCTGGCGCAAGAACGCCGGTTCCGTCGTTACATCGGGCACCCAGAGCGGCTGCTGCGAGCGGACAATGCGCCCGGAAAGGCCTTTCGAGGCGGATCCGGTCTTGTTCTTCGCCACCGCCACAAATTCGGTCGGCGCAATGGCGGGAGATTCCCATGCCTGCGTCCGCCGGAAAGTGTCGGCGTCCTCATCGACATCCCACAGCTCGCCGATTTCCCATCCAAAGTTTTCGCAGATTGCCTCAAGCAGCGGCGATGCGGCCTGGGACAGGGAGGTAGCATCGGCCAGAACACGCGTTACCGCAAACTGGACTGCCTGGCGCTGCTCCGCCCGCCGCCGGTCGGTAATGTCGCGTATGTTGCACTGGACGACGCGCGTATTCTCGACCTGATACGCACTGCTGACGAATTCGACGACGAGCTCGTAGCCGTCGCGTGTCTGCAGCGGCAGCGAGTCGTGCCGCACCGAGTCCTTTTCCTGCAGCTCATTGAAAAGCGCGGTGCACCCCGGCCGGTTCCTGAACGGCGCCGCATCGTAGATGCGCCTGCCAACGAACTCGTCGTAGCGGTAGCCGAGCATGTGAAGCAGGCAGGTATTCACGTCCGTCACCACACCCGAGTCGGAATGCAGCAGCAGGATGCCGTCCTTTGCCGTTTCGAACAGGCGACGGTAATGCGCTTCGGACAACTGGAGCTCACGTTCGATCCTGCGACGCTCGGCGTTTTCCTCCTCGAGGTCGGTGTACAGGCGGGCGTTCTCGAGCGAGATGGCGGCCTGCGATGAAAGCAGCTCCAGCACACCGAGCGCATCGGCCGAGAATGCGCCGGCGAGGAGGTTGTTCTCCAGGTAGAGCAGGCCGACCAGCTCCGCCTGACGAAAGATCGGCTGACACAGGACGGACTTCAGCTGGTTCGAGGCGATGTAGGGATCGGAAGCGAAGCGCGCATCCGCTGAAGCGCTCTCCAGCAGCACCTTCTGGCGCGTCCGCCAGACGTACTGGACGAGAGTGACCGGCAACAACGTCGCGGAAGCCAGTCGTATCGAATTGAGGCGGCGTGCCTGGACGACGCCGTGCTCGTCCAGCACGGCTTCCGCCTCGATCGCCAGTTCGCCGCCATGCTGGAGGATCACATACCCCCTTTGCGCCCCCGCCTGCTCGATCACAACTTGAAGCAGCCGGGACAGCAACCGGTCGAACGCAATTTCGCCGGATAGCGCCTGCGATGCCTTGATGACCGCGAGGGCGTCCAGTTGCAGGGTGCCACGCGGCAAGGAATCGTCCGTGACGGACGTTTCGCCTCCCTGCAATTGCGGATACAGCGACTCGAGCTGGCGCACCTTGCCTGCAGCCCCCCAACGGGCATAACTGGCGTGCGCGTGCCGGAGATAGGCATCCGCGCTCCGGCCGGAGCCACGCGTCCGGTAAAAATGCGCCGCCAATTCATTCGCGAGGGCCTCGTCCTGTATAAAGCCGTGCTGTGCGGCGAGGCGAATCGCCTGTTCATAGCGCTGCATGGCGTCGAGATCGCGGCCTTCGATACGCGCAATTTCTGCCGCGACCATCGCGCATCGATGAAGAAAGTTCTGCGGACAGTTCTTCGCCCACTGGTGCAAGCGCTTCTGGTGTTCTTTGAGGGTATCGGAAAGCGCTATCCGGCGGTCCGCGTCGACCTGTGTGTAAAGCGCCGTGTACGTCAATGCCTGGTAGAAGGTGCTGGTCGCCTCGATCGGCATCGATATCATGACGTCCTGCATGTCCATGGCCAGCCGTGACGCATCAAGCGCATCTCCATATCGCCGGTACAGGTAGCTGGCGATGAGCTTCATGACATGGTAGAAGGCGGTGCCGGAGCGGAATCGCGTCTTTTCGAACGTCTGCAGGCATTCAGCCTCGTCGAAACTGTCGTCGCTGAATCCGGCCTGCTCGCTGGTCGCACCCATCATGCTCGCGACAAACTGCTGCTCCAGGCGTACAGCACGCCATGCTGCGTCGTTGTGGCTTTGCTGGGCAAACGCAGCATATTTCTGCAGGGCCTTCGACACTGCCTCGAGTGATTCGCCCTTTTCGATCATCTGCCATGGCGTACGATACGAGGAGTAGCCCGCCCATACGAGGTCGCCGACCTCGATGCAGGCCCGGAATCCCTCTTCCATGAGGGCGATGTTGTCAGCGAAGGGTTTGTGCCAGAAATTGAGGTAATTCCCGTGCAGGAAAATCAACGCGCCCCGCATCCGGACGTCTTGGAATTTTTCGTTCAGTCTCAGGGCTACGTCCGAGAACGCGTAGCCTGACCCAAGATCGCCGAACCGCGATGCCAGAATCATGCCGTAGCCGCTGTAGGCCAGGCAGGAATTCGGCGTATTGCCGTATTCCAGGGAGAAACCTACCGCCTTGTATATCAGCAGGGGGTACAGGCGGTTACGTGCGACGAAGGTACATGGGAGCATTTCCACCAGCAAGGCGATGGTCGCCTTCGCTGCCGCGTCGGTCGCACGCGGAAGGTCGAAGAGTTCAGCCGGCGCACGTCCCGCAAGTGCTGCCTCGATGTCCGCGCGCTCCTTGTCCTCCTGGGCGGCGATATCAGCGTCGCTGGACGGAAGGGAGATGCCGAATAGTTGCAGGCCCTCGCTTCCCGCCCTGACCGCCTCGTCGAAGCGTCCCGCCGTCTGGCACAGGCTCATGCGCAGCCCGTACACTCTCGCCCGGTCGAGCGGCGAGACGGCACGCTGCAGGATGAGGCCGAACAATTCCTCGGCCCGTTCACTATCTCCGGCGAGGTATTCGCATTCGGCCAGTTCGAAGTGGAGATCGAACGCCCGGTTCGCATCCGTCGACCAGATGTCACCAGGCAGAAGCACCACTGCGTAGCGCAGGTAGGTGCGTGCGGCGGCGTAAGCGATTGCCGATTTGGCTTTCTTTCCAGCGCGTTGATTCAACCGGCATAGCAATTCCCTTTCCCCGGGATCGTCGAGCACATCCGGCCACTGGTTGAACTGGTTGACCACGTCGAACACCTGTTCTTCCACTTGTTCCGGCGTGAAGGCGGAAACGCATGCACGTCCGATCCGCAAGTGGATTGCCGCACGGTCGTCGGCATCGATCATTGAGTAGGCAGTTTCCTGCACGCGGTCATGCAGGAACTTGTAGTCATCGCCGACGCGCAAGACTAGTCCCGCGCGCAGTGGTTCGGACAGCACCGCAGGCAAGTCCTGTGCGTCGCATTCGAGGGCGACGGCGAGCAGTTTGCCCTCGGCGCGGGTGCCGAGGCAGGCAAAATGCTGCAATGCTTGCTGCGCCCCCTGCGACATTCGCATCAGCTTGCCGATCATGAATTCAGCCACGTTGTCCGTGAATCCGTGGGCTTCGATGCGCGGCATGTCCCAGGTCCATGCCGACAGGCTGCGGTCGAATGCGATCAGGTGCTGCTCGTGCAATGCAACAAGGAACTGGTTGGCAAAAAAGGGATTGCCTGCTGTCTTTTCGCGGATCAGGCGCGCCAGTGGCAACGTGTCTTGTTCATCGCGGTGAAGCGCGTCCGCCAGCAGCATGCTGATCGCGGTGTCGGGAAGCGCGTCGAGCACGATTTCGGTTACCCGTGCCCGTCCACCGCGCAATGCGTCAAGACTCATGAGGAACGGGTGCGAGGCGCCAACTTCGCTGCCACGGTAGGCACATACCGGCATGAAATACCGGATATCCGGATGCAGCAGCAGGCTCTCCAGCAGCGCGAGGCTGGCCGGATCGGCCCACTGCAGGTCATCCAGAAACAGGACGAGCGGATGTTCCTGCCGCGCGAATACGCCAATGAACTGACGGAAAACGATACTGAAGCGATTGCGCGCTTCCGTGGCGGCAAGCGCGGGCACCGGCTGCTGCCGTCCGATGATCAGCTCGACCGGCGGAATGACATCGACGATCAGTTGGCCGTTGACGCCAAGCGCGTCCTGCAGGCGGCGACGCCACAGGCCAATGCGTTCCTCGCTTTGCGCAAGCAGTTCCAGCACGAGTGAGGCGAACGCCTGGACAATGGTTGAATAAGGGATGTCCCGCTTGTACTGGTCAAATTTGCCGGATACGAACAGCGCCTGTTCGCGCGCGATCGGTTTGTACAGTTCGTTGACGAGAGAGGATTTGCCGATGCCCGAGTAACCGGTGACCAGCACCAGTTCCGACCGTCCTTCGCCGACCACGCGTTCGAAGGCTTGCCGCAACAGCCCAATCTCCCTGTCGCGTCCGTACAGTTTCTGGGGCACCTGAAAATGCGATGGAACGTCATGCTGTGCCAGGGTAAAGGCATCGATGGCGCCGCGCGTCCGCCACTGGCGGCCGCATTCCTGCAGGTCGTGCAGAAGCCCCTCCGCACTCTGGTAGCGCTCTTCCGGTTCCTTCGCCAGCAGTTTCATGACGATCGCGGACAGCATCGGCGGCAGGAGCAGGTGCATGTCCGCAGGGGGTGCCGGCATGCGGGCAATGTGGCAGTAGACCCAGCCCATCGCATCAGCGGCATCAAAAGGAAGCCGTCCGGTAAGCATCTGGTAGTAGATGATGCCAAGTGCGTACAGGTCGGTGCGGCGATCGGGCAACCGGTTCATGCGGCCGGTTTGCTCAGGCGCCATCGTGGGTTGGGGCACGCCTGCGTCCAATGCGGCGTTCTGCTGCTGGCCGGGCAGCGCTTCGGCCAGCCCCAGTCCTGTCAGGCGCACTGCCCGGTCTTCCTCGTCCACGAAAATGCAGCCGGGCTCTAGCGCTTTATGCATGATGCCGCAACAATGAAGCTGCCCGACTGCCTCGGCGATGGCCGAGGCAATGGTGATGAAGCGTTGCGGCTCGATCGGCTTGCCGAGCAGTGCTGACAAGGGTTCGCCAGGTGGAACTTCCAGCACCAGAGCCGGACGGCCATCGCATGTGTCGAGTGAAATCGGCCTGGTGACAAAGGGAGAATCGACCTCCTTGCCGATGGCGAGCGCGTTCCGCAGCCAGTCTACATGGCGAGAACCATAATGTTCCGGGGCGAGATGCATGAGGACCGCGCACCCGTCAGCCGTGCGCTGCCCGCGGCACAGGATCGCCATGCTGCCAACATGCAGGATCTTGCTTACCGAATACATCCTGTCCCCGATTTACGCGGCTTTCCCCCTGACAGGGCCTTTGCGCGTGTTTTCTTTTATGTGGTCACCCTGATCCCGCAAGACAAGACTGTCCTGTGTCCTTGCGGAAAGGACATGTTTTCAGACTAATAGAGTCTTTCCCCAGATACAAGTAGCGCGAGACGCATCGCATGCATTTGGAATTTACCTTCTATTGAGAAATACCAAGTCCTTTCCCCGCGGAGTCTTGTGTTTGAGCGGAGTCAATACTTCAGTCAAAAGGCAGGCTGACGCGCTTCGATAGACGGGTCGTGTGATAAATAAGGCAAGGCATTCAACCTTAATTTTCTGGACGTTTTTGTGCGTCGCACAAAAAACCGCTTGACTTCGGGGAATCCGGCCATAAAATAGGAATTGTTGCGGCGCACAATAAGCTGCCGCCCCCGATTATCCGCCTACTTACCAAGGAGCGAACCATGTTTACCATTCCCGAACAGTTTTCCACCGCTGCAAAAGCCAACTTCGAAGCACAACTGTCCCTGATCACCAACCTGACCAGCAAGGCCTTCGAGAGCGTTGAAAAGGTCGTCGACCTGAACCTGAATGTTGCGAAGGCATCCCTCGAGGATTCCTCCATCGCGGCCCGCCAGCTGCTGAGCGCCAAGGATCCGCAAGAGTTCTTCTCGCTGTCCGCAGCCCAGGCACAGCCTGCTGCAGCCAAGGCGATCGCTTATGGCCGTCACCTGGCAGGCATCGCCACCAGCGCACAGGCTGAACTCACCCGCGCGACCGAAGAGCAGATCGCTGAAACCGGCCGCAAGATGAGCGCCCTGGTTGAAGACGTTTCCAAGAATGCGCCCGCAGGTTCCGAAAACGTCATCGCCATCGTCAAATCCGCAATCGGCAACGCCAACGCCGGTTACGAGCAGTTCAACAAGACTGCCAAGCAAGCCGTGGAAGTCATGGAAGCCAACATGAATTCTGCCGTTACCCAGTTTACACAAGCTGCGGAAAAGACCACCAGCCGCGCACGCAAGTAATTCCAGCGCAGCCGACAGGAAGAAAAACGGGCCGTTGATCGGCCCGTTTTTTTGTTCTTTCAGCGCGCCTGCGTCCGGTACGGAGGCCTTCCCTCCACGCCGGTCATGACGTCAACGAGCACTCGCTCAACCTGAGGCACGTCCTTCAATCGCTTCTCGAGTTCCGCAGCCTGCTCCCGACCTGACACACATCCTTCGAGCCAGACAAATCGCCGTTTGACTGTAATCCACAGACTTGCGGGGCCCGGGACGGTCACCTGCTCACGGATATGCCGGGCAATACCCGCATCATAGAGATAAGCATTCGGTTCGCTGCAGGCGCCGGTAAGCCAGCACGTCGTGCCCCGTTCGGCACGCGAATGCGATTCGGCTTTCATTTCGGATTCGGTCAGCAATGGACCGAGTGGCAGCGGGCACCCCGGCATGCTGTCGGCGATCTGGAAGAACGGATCGTCGAACCAGCTCCGGAGCGCGTGGCGATCGGCATGTGCGGCTCCGGCAACGAGCAGGACAAGCACGCAGATGAGGCGCGCATGCCCTGTCATCAGCGTCAGATGTGAGTGACCAGATAGGTGGCTGCGAAGGTAGCGGCAACCAGAAGAAGATAAGAAATTGTACGCAGGCTTTCCATGGCAGACATCCGGGAAAAATTCACCATTTACCCAATGTACCAACTTCTGCAGAGGGGCAAATTGAGATAAAGCAATGGATTCCTCCCCTGATTCCCGCTTCAGGAAAAAGCCGTGCACCTACTCCCCGTCTCGCCCCGATTCCATCGCCTCCAGCGTTTTCATCCGCAGGATCATGATCGTGACGCCGACAGCGATGGCCAACAGCATGCCCTTGAGCAGCAAGGGTTTGACGAGGTAGATCGAGTACATCATGGATGGCCACAGGAGCAGGAGGCCCACGACTTTCGCGCGCAGGGGCAGTGCCCGCTTGTCCTCGAAGTTGCGGAGATATTCGCCGAATATCGGATGATGGCGCAACCATCTGTGCAAGCGGTTCGAACTGCGCACGAAGCATGCCGATGCCAGCAGCAAAAAAGGGGTCGTCGGCAGCAGCGGCAGGAATACGCCGAGGATCGCCAGCACGACGGAAATACAGCCGATGACGATGAGCAGGATCTTCATCTGGCGCGCACTCCGCTAACCTCGCGGATGATGCGCGGCATGCAGCGTCTTCAACCGCTCGCGCGCGACGTGCGTATAGATCTGCGTTGTAGAAATATCCGCATGTCCGAGCAGCAGCTGCACGACGCGCAGGTCGGCACCATGGTTGAGGAGATGGGTGGCAAACGCATGCCGCAGGGTATGCGGTGACAAGGGTGCATTGATTGCAGCCCGCAACGCATGTTTCTTGATGAGAGTCCAGAACATCTGCCGCGTCATGGCACTGCCGCGCGCGGTGACAAAGAGTGCGTCATCCACCTGCCCGTTGAGAATCACAGGACGTCCCTCCTTCAGGTAACGCTCAATCCATCCCCGTGCCTCTTCACCGAACGGCACAAGGCGTGTCTTGCTGCCCTTCCCCGTGATCCGGAGCACGCCTTCGTTCATGCCGACTTCGATTGTCTTGAGCAACACCAGTTCCGACACCCGCAGGCCGCTTGCGTACATCAGTTCGAGCATTGTGCGGTCGCGCAAGCCGAGCGGACTGTTTACGTCGGGAGCAGCAAGCAGTGCCTCGACCTGCGCCTCCGACAATGTCTTCGGATAGCGTGGCGGCTGTTTGGCTGACTTGATCTTGAGGCACGGATCGGCTGCGACGCGGTTTTGCCGCAATGCCAGCTGATAGAAACGCTTCAGGACGGCAAGCCGCCGGTTGGCCGACGTCGCCTTGGTGTCCGCGTGCCTGGCCGCGAAATACGCGTGGATGTCGGTATCGGTCGCCGCATACAGGCTCTTTCCCCTTTCGGCATCCAGCCAGGCGGCAAACAGTGCCATGTCGCGCCGATAGGCATCGAGGGTGTTCTTTGCAAGTCCGTCTTCCAGCCACAATGTATCGCAGAATTCGTCGATGGAAGCTTGGCTTGCAGTCGGCGCTTCTGTCATCAATAGCCCTTGACACCCTCGTGGGCGAGCAGCCATCGCTTGACGCCGAGATGGAAGCCGGTTTCATCGTCATGATTGGAAAAACCGCCGAGGCCACCGGAAGCCGTGACACGATGGCAGGGAATGACGAGTGGAAACCAGTTCGCACCACAGGCCTGCCCTACGGCGCGCGGTGCAGATCGGATCAGCTTCGCGACTTGTCCGTAGGTCAACACCTCACCGCGCGGAATCGCCGCAATGGAATCCCACACACGCCGCTGGAATGCGGTGCCGACCTCCGCCAAAGGGAGATCGAAGCGAAAATCCGCCTCCTTCAGGTATCGCTCAACCTGCCGGGACGCGCGCTCGGACAGCGCGTCCACGGGCGCCTTTTCATTGAAGCTGCGCGGAAGATATACCATCTCCTGCAACACTCCCGCGTCGGTGCGTATACCGATGGCACCGAATGGGGCCTCGACGATGGCGGAAAACAGGCGGCTGTTCTGCTGTGCATGCATGGCGTTAGGATAAATCAAAATCCCGGACGTTTCCGCACCTTGCACTTCGCCTGCCACAAAGAAAATCGGCGTGTCCGTTTCCGAAACACGCCGATTGACTGGATGCTATCGAACTTACTCTTCGAACGCTTCCTCACGCTTCTTGCGCAGGTTCGGACTGAGAACGACAACCATGGCCAGAACCGCCAACGCCAGCATCGTTGCCGAAACCGGACGCTGCAGGAAGACCATCGGGTCGCTGCGCGACAGCAGCAGCGCGCGCCGCAGGTACTCTTCCATCATGGGACCGATGATGAAGCCCAGCAGCATCGGTGCCGGTTCCATCTCCAGCTTCGAGCAGATGTAACCGAACAAGCCGAAGCCCGCCATCATGAACACATCGAATTCGCTGTTGTTCAGGCTGAACACGCCAATGGCGCAGAATACCAGGATGCCGGGGAACAGGAAGTTGTACGGCACCATGATCATGCGGACCCACAGCCCGATCATCGGCAGGTTCAGCACGATCAGGAAGAAGTTGCCGATCCACATCGAGGCGATGATGCCCCAGAACAGTGCCGGCTGTTCTGTCACCACGGCCGGGCCCGGCTGGATGCCCTGGATGATCATCGCACCGATCATCAGCGCCATCACCGGGTTGGACGGAATGCCCAGGGTCAGCATCGGGATGAACGAGGTCTGTGCACCGGCGTTGTTCGCCGATTCAGGTGCCGCCACGCCTTCGATGGCGCCCTTGCCGAAGTTGGCCGAGTTCTTCGATACCTTCTTCTCGATGGAGTAAGACACGAAGGACGCCAGCATCGCACCGCCGCCGGGCAGGATACCAAGCATCGAACCCAGGCCGGTACCGCGCAGGATCGGCGCGATGATGCGTTTGAGATCGTCCTTGGTCGGCATCAGGCCAGTCACCTTTTTCATCACCAGCGAACGCGATTCTTCATGCTCGAGGTTGGAGATGATTTCACCGAGACCGAACATACCCATGGCAACTACGACGAAGTTGATGCCGTCGGCAAGTTGCGGCAGGTCGAAGGTATAGCGCGGCGTGCCGGAGTTGACGTCGGTGCCGACCAGGCCGAGCAGGAGACCCAGCACGATCATGCCGATGGCGCGCAGCAGCGAACCGTGGGCCAGCACGACCGACGCCACCAGGCCGAGGACCATCAGCGAAAAGTACTCCGCGGGGCCGAAAGTCAGCGCCAGGTCAGCCAGCGGCGGCGCAAACAGGGCCAGCAGGATGGTGGCAACGGTACCGGCGAAGAAGGAACCAATAGCGGCAGTGGCCAACGCCTTGCCGGCGTGTCCGTTTCGCGCCATCTGGTAGCCGTCGATGGCGGTCACGACTGACGAGGATTCACCGGGCAGGTTAACCAGGATGGCTGTAGTGGAACCACCGTACTGGGCACCGTAGTAGATGCCGGCGAGCATGATCAGCGACGAGATGGGCGGCAGCGAGAAGGTCGCCGGCAAGAGCATCGCGATGGTGGCGACTGGTCCAAGGCCGGGCAGCACGCCGATGGCGGTACCGAGGAACACGCCGATCAGGCAGTACAGCAGGTTGGACAGAGACAGGGCGGTTTCGAATCCGAGCGCCAGGTTACTGAGAATTTCCATGACGTCTTCCCTCTAGAAACCGAGCCAAGGCCCGAACATGGGCATCGGCAGGCCGAGCGCCTTGACGAAAACCAGCACGCAGAACACAGCCAGTCCAACCGCCAGCAGAAGGTAGGGACCAGGTTTGAATTTGACGCTGGCGTATCCGCTGACCATGACCAGCAGGATGACGCTGATGGCAAGGCCGGCGCCGCGCACCAGGACGCCGAACACCACGACTGCGAGCATGACGAGGAAAATTTCGCGTATCGCGAAACGACCGACCGGACCACCGGACTTGACCATGGAACGGACAACGCCGACCAGGCCGATCAACGTAAGCAATCCGCCGAGGATGGTGGGAAAGTAAGCCGGCCCCATTCTGCCGGCGGTGCCCATCGAGTAATCGCGCCCGATGATGACGGCGGCGAGGCCGAAGATGACAAAGATGACCCCGGACCAGAAATCCTTGGGGTCGCGAATGAACGATGGCAAAGCGATCTCCTTCTACTTATTGAATCGATGGGAGTAATGCCTTCCTGCGCACTGCAGCAACAGCCCAAGCGGTCAAGGGGCATCTTATCCCATTTTCCGGCCATCGGATCTGCTTCCGATTGACCGCAACAAACCGTAGCAGGCGTTGCCCGCTACGGTTCGCAGATTACGGCAAAGTGATGACAGTAGTGATGGATGATCAGTCAGCGTACACACCGGCCTTCTTGATGACCGGGCTCCACTTGTCGATTTCCGCTTTCAGGAATGCGCGGTGAGCATCAGGTGTTGCGCGAGCCTCGGCAACTGGCTCGGTACCCAACTCGCCGAAACGCTGCTTGACAGTAGGATCCTTGAGTGCGGTCTGGAGTGCCTTGGAGAGCGTATCGACCACTGGCCTCGGCGTACCCTTCGGTGCGTAAAGCCCATGCCACACGGCGACTTCGAAGTTCGGGAGCCCGGACTCATGCAGCGTGGGAAGGTCGGAGAGCGACGCAACGCGCGTCTTGGTGGTCACACCATAGGCCTTGATCTTGCCGCTCTTGATCTGGCTGGTGGTGTTGGTGGTCTGGTCGCACATGAAGTCAACCTGGCCGCCGAGCAGATCGTTCATCGCCGGCCCGGTTCCCTTGTAAGGGACCGTGGTCAGGTCGGTGTCGATTGCGCTCATGAAAAGCATGCCGCAAAGGTGCGAAGCGGAGCCCACGCCGGCATTGGCGTACGTGACCTTTTCCTTGTTGGCCTTGACGTAGGCGAGCAGTTCCTTGAAGTCCTTCGCCGGGAAGTCCTTGCGGGCAACAAAGGTCATCGGCACATCAGTAATCAGGCCGACCGGCTCGAAGCTGTCCATTGCGTTGTAGGACAGCTTGCGGTAGAGCGCCGGGGCGGTGGATTGGCCGATATGATGCAGCAACAGCGTGTAGCCGTCCGGGTCAGCTTTGGCCACGCGAGCAGCACCGATCGTGCCGCCGGCGCCGCCGACGTTCTCGATGATGACCTGCTGGCCGAGCGTCTTGCCCATCGACTGGGCGACCAGGCGCGCAACCGTGTCGGTCGGACCACCTGCTGCAAACGGGACGATCACGGTGATCGTTTTCGCGGGATAGGACTGTGCAAAGGCAGCAGTGCTGGCAACCAGCGCGAGACCTGCAACAAAGCGCAAAGGCTTGAGATTCATGAGTGTCACTCCTCCAATAATTGGTATTTGGTACAAAAAACAGCCGTGTGCGTTGATTCCTTCTGGAGACTTATTTGATGCACACGTATTTACAGCAGCAAGTGTGCCTCCATGCACCATTATTGCGAGTGGCTATTCCACAAACAATTGTGGAAAGCCGCAGTGAGGATGCCACTATTGCAACTGGCAAACGCATCCCGCCTGCTCACGCAATAGATGCATGGCAAACCGGCAACACATGCTGGATATCTGAGGGGAAGAGACCGGCACGATCAACGTGACCGCGCCGGCCGCGGATGTGCCGCAATGCGGAAGCGGATTTCTTACTTGACGAGCAGCACCGGCACGTCGGTAAGATGGATGATCTTGGTTGCGACCGAGCCGACCAGCAGGCTGGAGATGCCGGACAGGCCGCGGGTGCCGATCACGATCTCGTCACATCCCTGCTCTTTCGCAAAACGCGTGATCACTTCAGCAGGCTCACCGACAAACAAATGCACTTCGCAGGGAACACCTGCCGCATCCAGTTGCGCACGGGCAGAAGCCAGCACCTTCATGCCCTCGTCGTGGTGATATTGCTTGATCTGCGTGCCTTCGACAAAGGCTGCGACGCTGCCATGCAACGGGTACTGCACATTCACCAGGTGGACCTGATATCCATCCTTGGCTGCACCCACACGTTTGGCAACATACGCTGCCGCATGCAATGCGCTTTCGGACCCGTCAACCGCCAATAGTATTTTTTGCATCGTTCTTCTCCGAGATGATATTTGTCATTACGGTGGAATGGGGGCGCATTACTGTGCGCCGCTGCCTTCGGATTTTTTGGAAGCCAGGTCTTCCAGCGGCTCCCTGCCTTTCGCCTCCGCCCGCGCAGCAAGCAGCTTGCCGACGATGACAACGAAGATGGCACCAACGATCGGTCCAATCCACTTGGATGCCGGCAGCACGGATTCAAACCAGCTGCCCAAGGCCACGTCGCTCACTGCCATGCCGCCTGCAATCCAACCCAGCAAGGCGCCGCCGGCAACGATGACGATCGGGAAGCGATCCATGAGGCGAATCACGAGCTGGCTGCCGAGCATGATGATGGGAATGCTGAGGAGCAGGCCGAAAACGATCAGGAACATGCTGTCCTTCGCGGCACCGGCGATGGCGATCACGTTGTCGAGGCTCATGACGGCATCTGCCACGATAATGGTCTTGATCGCCGCTGCCAGCGTTGCGCCGGCTTCAATATTGTGCCCACCCTCATCGTCTTCGGGCAGCAGCAGTTTCACGCCAATCCACAGCAGCAACACGGCGCCGACCAGCTTGAGGTAGGGTACGGCCAGCAGGGTGACCGCAAAGAAGATCAATACGACACGCAGGCCGATCGCGCCGGCCATGCCCCACAGTATGCCCAGCCTTCGCTGATGGTCAGGCAGGCGTCGGCAGGCAAGGCCGATCACGACTGCATTATCGCCACCCAGCACGATGTCGATGGCGACGATCTGCATGAGTGCGACCCAGAACTGTGGATTAGAGAAGTCCATAATGATCCCAATAGGCTAGATTTGTTGAACGGGGAGGTTGGGGAGCAGGGAAGCCGCTTCGGCGCCTGGATCGGTCGCCAGGCAGGCCCGAAAAACGCGCAATCCCGAATATTGCCAACCGTACAAGCAGCTTTCAATCGGAAAAACCGAAGGAACACTGCGGTTCAGATTCGAAATTATTGCCTGCTTGTCCATGATTCTCAATGGTGGATAACCACATTGGGCAAAAAAAACCGCCGCTGCAGGGTATGCAAGGCGGCGGCCATCGGGCACGGTCAAGCCGGCGACGATCAGGAAGCGTCGAACTTGATCCCCTGCTTGGTAACAACGTTTTTCATCTTGTCGAGTTCGGCCTTGATTTCTGCAGCGTGCTCGGCCGGCGTATTGCCCACCGGCTCCGCACCCTGCTGCTTCAGACGATCCTTGACGTCAGGCATGTTCAATACCTTCACCGCCGCTGCATTGATCTTCTTGACGATGTCTTCCGGCGTCTTCGGCGGAGCGACGAGCCCGTACCATGCGGGGTCGTTCACCTGTTTCAGGCCGAGTTCAGCGAAGGTCGGCACATTCGGCAGGGCATCGAGACGCTTGTTCCACGCGATCGCGAGGGGACGCAGCTTGCCGGACTGGATGTGCGACATGGAAGACGGCAGGTTGTCGAACATCATGTCGACCTGGCCGCCGAGGAGGTCATTGAGTGCAGGACCGGCGCCGCGGTACGGGATATGCAGGATGAACGTTCCCGTCGATGCCTTGAACTGCTCGCCCACCATGTGCTGGATGCTGCAGGTACCCGAGGTGGCATAGTTCAGCTTGCCCGGGCTCTTTTTCACTTGCTCAAGGAACTGCTTGAAATCCTGCGCGGGGAACTTGGCGTTCACCGTCAGCACGTTCGGCGTGCGCGCCATGTTGGTGATCGGCGCAAAACCGGAGATCGGGTCATAGCCGAGCTTGGGATTGCAGGCCGCATTGACGGCATGCGTGGAAACGGTCGAGACGCCGATGGTATAGCCGTCCGGGGCGGCTTTGGAAATCGCTGCGGCGCCAATGCTGCCACCGCCACCACCACGGTTTTCCACCACAACCGTCTGGCCGAGCTCCTTGCCCAGCTTGTCGGCCACGATGCGGGCGACGATGTCGGTTGTTCCGCCGGGGGCAAAGGGAACGATCAAGGTAATGGGCTTGCTGGGGAAATTATCTGCGTGCGCCGAAGCTGCAAAGGCAAAACCGGATACGAGCGCACACAACAGCTTGTTCAACTTCATGTCTTATCTCCTCAACTTGTTGGACTAAGGACGGTATGCATACCGTCAGCATAATGATGCTGATCCTCTCCTGCATTCTTTATGCCAACGCGTCCCAATAGTGCAACGCGTTGATTTCATGCGACTTTCGCTGAAAATTCCTTCTTTCGGAATGTGAAAAGCCGGAATCGGCATCGCGCCCGTTCCGGATTTTCGCGCCCTACCTGCCGGTATACGCCGACGCTTCGCGGTACACCTCGGCGAGCAAGTCCTTGCCGATACGGGGCTCCATTTCCTTGTGCACGCTGAGCAGCGCGCGACGCCACTCTTCCCGTTCCTTCTCGGACAGGACATAGATTGAGGTCTTGCCGGACTTGCGGATGGCTTCCATGGCTTCCTCGTTCTCCTTCTGCGCAATGGCGTTGGCGTACTTTGTCGCCTCCTTCATTGCGCCTTCGAGCGCGGTACGGATGCCGGACGGCAGGCCATCCCAGAACTTCTTGTTGACGATGACCGCATACCCCAGATATCCGTGGTTGGAAACCGTGAGGTGGCGCTGCAATTCATGCATCCGCTGCGTATAGAAATTGGATGGCGGGTTTTCTGTCCCGTCGACCACGCCGCTCTGCAGCGCCTGATAAACCTCGTTGAAAGACAGCGCCTGCGGACTGGCCCCGAGGGCTCGCATCTGGGCGTCAAGGACTTTTGATGGCTGAATGCGCATTTTCAGTCCCTTGAAATCGCCGGGCGTCCTGAGCGGCTTGTTCGAGGACATGACCTTGAAGCCGTTGTCCCAGAAAGCGAGACCCGTGATTCCCTTGGACTCCAGCTTCTTCAGCAAGCCCTGCCCGACCGGCCCTTCGGTCACCCGGTAAAGCACTTCCTTGGTCGGGAATATGTACGGCAGGTCGAACACTTCGAACTCGCGCACGCCGAGCGGGCCGAATTTGGCAAGCGACGGCGCGAGCATCTGCACTGCGCCGAGCTGCAGCGCTTCCAGCTCTTCCTTGTCCTTGTAGAGCTGGTTATTGGCATACACGTCGATGCGAACCCGGCCGCCGGTTGCCTTTTCGGCAAGTTGTTTGAAACGCTCGGCGGCCTTGCCCTTGGGAGTGTCGCTGGCAACGACGTGGCTGAATTTGATGACGATGGGGGCCTGCGCCGGTGCCTGCGCGTGCGCACAGAAACTTGCAAGGAATGCGGGAATGGCGAGAAGCCATGCGACCAGTTTCATGGGGATACCATGCTCAAGAGATAGGAATAGACTTCCGGTTAGAACATTGTCACGGTGCGTGTTTGCCGCTACAACTGTGGATAACCACAATGGAGAACCGGTAAAGCCCATTGACAGTCGGCTACACTGGAGCCTTGGCAATGCAACCGCCACCATCCCGCCCGGCGCCTACGCTAACACGCCCGATCATGCTTAACAAACAACTCGCATCGCTGTTCAGATTCCCTGGCCGCAGGCGCATCTGGCACTGGCTGGTTCCGATGCTGCTGGTACTGCTGTTCGTCTCGACCATGCTGTGGTTGCCATGGCAGGCGCAGCAGATGGAAGCGAACGAACGCCAGGAACAGCTGATTGCCGACACCTTGTGGGTGGAACAGACCATCCGCTTCCAGCTGGATCGCAACGAAGACAGCATCCGGCTGATCGGCAACGAAATCAGTACCGGATACCTGTCGGGCAAGCGACTGCAGGAGCGCATGGCGATCCTCATCCGCAACAATCGCGAGCTGAATCGCATCGTCTGGTTGGACCCTCAAGGGAAGACAATCGTGTCCACCGACGATTCCTCCATCGCGCTGACCGACCTTTCGTCGAGCTCGCGCATCACGGCCGAACGCGCACGCGCGACCAAGACGCCGCAGTACAGCCAGCCTGCCCCGCCGCCCGGCCTGAATGGTCCCATGCTGATGGATTACCATGTCCCGCTCTACCTGGGCGAGCAGTACCTCGGCAGCCTCGTGGCGAGCTATTCCGTCACCAGCATCCTGGATGAAATGGTGCCGTGGTGGTTCGCCCAGGATAATGAAATCGTGCTCACCGACGGCGATGACGCGATCATTGCGCGTCGTGCAGCAGGTGGTCCGGGGCGGAATGTTTACACCCACAGCCGGGCGCTGGAGGTACCTTACGCCAGCCTCACACTGCGCACCAACAGCGTCAAGAACGCGCCGAAACTCTTGCCCAACCTCCTGGTCGGCTCGGTCATTGCGCTTTCGGTAGGCCTGATCTGGAGCCTGATTGCGCTGTGGCGCGATATCAACCGCCGCCTCGCGGCGGAAGGTGCGTTGCGTCAGCAGGTCGTATTTCGTACTGCAATGGAAAACTCGCTGATGACCGGCCTGCGCGCGCGTGACCTGGAAGGCCGGATCACCTATGTCAACCCGGCATTCTGCGAAATGGTCGGATTCCCGGCGGAAGAACTCATCGGCAAGGCCCCGCCGATGCCTTACTGGGCGCCCGAGGCGATGAACGAGTACAAGCAGCGTTTCACGCAGGTCCTGGCAGGAACGGTGACCCCGCAGTTCGAGACGATTTTCCAGCGGTCGAATGGCGAGCGCTTCCCGGTGCTGATCTTCGAGTCACCGCTGGTGGACGATAGCGGCAAGCAGACGGGCTGGATGGGCTCCATCCTCGACATCTCCGATCGCAAGCGCGTGGAAGACCTGAACCGGCGCCAGCAGGAAAAACTGCAGGCGAGCGCCCGCCTGGCCACGATGGGTGAAATCGCCTCAACGCTGGCCCACGAGCTCAACCAGCCGTTGGCGGCAATCTCGAGCTATACGACGGGCGCCCTTAACCTGATCGAGAACAGCGCGGCAAAAGGCATCCGCTTCGATCCCGAGGTCCTCAAGCCGGCTCTGGAAAAGGCGAGCACGCAGGCACAGCGCGCCGGACACATCATCCGCAGTGTCCATACCTTCGTAAAACGGCGTGAGCCGAGCCGCGAACCGATTGCGGTGCAGTCGCTGATCGACAGCGTGATTCCCCTCGTGGAGCTGCAGGCCCGGCAGTTTTTTGTCGCGATCCAGGTACAGGTGGCGCCGCAGCTCCCCCCGGTCCTGGCCGACCGTGTCATGCTCGAGCAAGTCCTCCTCAACCTGACCCGCAACGCGATCGAAGCAATGCAGGACGTGGCGCCCGAACGCCGCATCCTGCGCATCACCGCAGAACAGGATGCCGATCCGGGCGGGCAGCGCAACGTGGTGATTTCCGTCATTGACCAGGGTCATGGCATTCCGCAGGAAGTGGCGGAGCGCCTGTTCTCGCCTTTCTTCTCCACCAAGGCGGAAGGCATGGGCATGGGGCTCAATATTTGCAGGACGACGGTGGAATTCCATGGCGGCACGCTGGTGCATGCGAACAATCCCGCGGGTGGAACCATTTTCCGGTTTTCGCTGCCGGTTCTGGCGGAAAATGTAGTGGAATCCGCGTCCGCGGAGCTCAAGTAAGCTCAACAATACGGCGCGAACTGGCCTTGCCGTGCGACAACTCACTATAATGCAAACGTAACGGGCGGCGGCACACGTCCGGATACGAGGAGACAGCATGCTGCACATCGTTGATGACGAAGAGGTAATACGCGATTCGCTTACGTGGCTCGCGCGCTCACGCGCCATCGAAACCAGTGCGTACGAAAGTGGCACCGCCTTCCTGGCCGCGCTGGAAGCGCAAAAGGACTTCGACCCGCAGGGAGAATGCATCCTGCTCGACGTGCGCATGCCGGACATGAGCGGCGCGGCACTCTTCGACACCCTGTCCACGCGCGGCCTGACCCGCCGCCTGCCGGTGATTTTCCTGACCGGACACGGCGATGTGCCGATGGCGGTCGATACGCTCAAGCGCGGCGCGTTCGACTTCTTCGAGAAACCGTTCAACGACAACAAGCTGATGGACCGCGTCGAGGAAGCCCTTGCTGCATCGCGCGAAGCCGGCGCGGCAGCGGAAGTGCACACGCGCCTTGCCACGCTGTCTATCCGGGAACGGGAAGTGCTCGACCTCATCCTTGTCGGCAAAATGAACAAGGTGATTGCCGACGAGCTCGGCATCAGCATGCGCACGGTGGAAGTGCATCGTGCGCACATCTTCGACAAGATGAATGTGAAAACCGCCGTGGAGCTGGCAAGGCTGCTCAAGTAAGCCTCGAATAAGCGACATCCCTGAGGGCGCGACGATGGAATAGTCGGTAAGATTGCCAGTTCTTCACCGAAATCCCGCCCCGTTCCATGTCGATCGCCACCATTCTCTTTCCTGACTTTGCGCTGATCCTGCTCGGCTTCCTGCTGATGCGCTACACGGATTGGGGACCGCAATTCTGGAGTGGGCTGGAAAAGCTGATCTACTACTTCCTTTTCCCGGCGCTTCTGTTTTACACGACCTCGCGCACGCCTTTCGACTTCGGCACCACAGGAAAAATGCTGCAGGTGGCGCTGATCGGCGTGGCGTGCGCCATCGCGCTGGGCTGGCTGGCGAAACTGCTCTTCCGCAGCCCGCACATGATGTTCGAGTCGGGCGTCCAGACCGCCTTTCGCTTCAACTCCTACATCGCGCTTGCGATCGCATCCCGCCTCGCAGGGGAGGAAGGCACCTCGCTGATGGCGCTGATCATCGGTTTTGCCGTCCCGATCTGCAACATGGCCGCCGTCCACGCGCTCGTCCACCGCGGCGGCGGGCTCTTGCAAGAACTGGCGAAGAATCCGCTCCTGATGGCGACTGCGGCAGGCATGACCTTCAACCTGCTGGGCCTGCAGGTGCCTGAAGTGATCAGCGCCACGCTCTCGCGAATGTCCAACGCCTCCATCGCAGTCGGTCTGCTGACTGTCGGCGCCGGGCTGCGTCTGTCGGGATTGCATGAAGCGAAAGGACTGGCGATCTACTTCCTCGCCATCAAACTGGTGGCACTGCCGGCGCTCGGCTATGCGCTCGGCCGCTGGATGAACCTGCCGCCGCTGCAACTGCAGATCGCGGTCGCCTTCTGCGCCCTGCCGACCGCCTCCAGTGCCTATGTACTGGCGGCACGGATGGGCGGCAACGGACCGTTTGTTGCCTTCCTGATCTCCGCGGGGACCGTGCTTTCCGTATTCACCATTCCGGTCTGGCTCGCCCTGGCACGTTGATCACCGGTGCTGCGCGAGCGCCCATTCGACATGCTCGCGCACCAGGTCCGACGGGTGCGTTAATCGCGCAGACAGAGCTGCAACGATTCCGGGGTCGCCGTGACGCTGCGCGGCCGCATTGCCAAGGCCGACTGCCAGGTTGCGCAGCCACCGCTCATGACCGATGCGACGGATCGGGCTTCCCTCGAGGCGCTGGTTGAAATCGCCCTCCTCCCAGGCAAACAGCTCCACCATGGTGCTGCCGTCCAGCCCGTTCCGCACATCGAAATCCGGCAGCGTCGAGCGCTGGGCGAATTTATTCCACGGACACGCAATCTGGCAATCATCGCAACCATAGACGCGGTTGCCGATCAGCGGGCGCAGGTCGACCGGAATGCTGCCCTTCAGCTCGATGGTCAGGTAAGAAATGCAGCGCCGCGCGTCGAGCTTGTAGGGTGCGAGTATCGCCTGCGTCGGGCAGACGTCGATGCAGGCCCGGCATTGTCCGCAATGCGGCTCGGCGGGCGGATCGACCGGCAGGGGCAGGTCGGTGAACAATTCGCCGAGGAAGAACATCGACCCTGCCTCGCGGCTCAGCAGCAACGTGTGCTTGCCGCGCCAGCCGATGCCGGATTTTTCTGCCAGCGCTTCCTCCATGACCGGCGCCGAATCGGTAAATACGCGGTAGCCGAACTCGCCAACCTCGGTCCGGATCCGATCGGCCAGTTGCTGGAGCCGCGCACGCAACACCTTGTGATAGTCGCGCCCGCGGGCGTAGATCGAAATCACGGCCTGCTGCGGGTCGCACGCCCGCTCTGCCTCCGCTTCGCGCCAGTCGTCCGCTCCTTCCCGGGGGAGATAGTTCATGCGCGCGGTGATCACCCGCACGGTTCCCGGCACCAGTTCATCAGGACGGGCGCGCTTCATCCCGTGTGCTGCCATATAATCCATCTCGCCGTGGAACCCGGCGTCCAGCCATGCCTGCAGGCCCGGTTCCGCATGCCGCAGGTCGACGTCGGCGATGCCGATGTCGGCAAAACCGAGTTCCCGCCCCCAGGCCTTGATGGCCAGTGCGAGGTTGGACAGATTGTTATCGGAAGCAGTCATGACAGGCGGGATTTCCCGAACACACGGGAAACGGTCGCGAAAAAACACCAAAGAAGCCATTTTACGAGATGCAGCACTTCCAGACTCACTTGCATGACGAAGCAGGCACCGCAGCGCTCGGGACCTCGCTGGCACGCGCGCTGGCGCCGGGCCTGACGATCTACCTGCACGGCGACCTTGGCACAGGAAAAACGGCGCTGACCCGGGCCATGCTGCATGCCGCCGGTCATCAAGGCCACGTCAAGAGCCCGACCTACACGCTGGCCGAACCGTACTCGGTCCGGCTCGGCGGCAGACCCGTCGAGATCATCCATTTTGACCTCTACCGCCTTGCCAGTCCGGAGGAATTCCTCGACGCCGGCTTCCGGGATCATTTCAACGAAAACACCATCTGCGTCATCGAATGGCCGGAAAAGGCGGCCGGGGTGTTGCCGGCGCCAGACATAAAAGTGCTTTTGAGCATCTCCGGGCACGGTCGTGATATAGAATTGCAAGGGTTGACCGACCAGGGTAGTCAATGCCTCGACCGTTTGAAATTCGCGCCAAATCTGTGACCTCAGGAACCCGCCGCACCATCATCAAAGCCGGCGGCACCCTCCTTCTCTCCGTTTTTGCCCCCTTGCCTGCCCACGCGGCCCAGATCCTGGCCGTACGTGTCTGGCCGGCCGAAGACTACACCCGCGTCACCCTGGAGAACGACACCAACCTGAAAACCAGCCATTTCATCGTCAAGGACCCGGAACGGCTGGTGGTCGATATCGAGGGCCTCGAGCTCAGCCCGACCCTGAAGGAGCTGGTGGCGAAGATCCAGCCGAACGATCCGTACATCAAGCAGGTCCGTGTCGGGCAGAATCGCCCGAATGTCGTGCGCCTGGTCTTCGACCTCAAGGAAGAGGTCAACCCGCAAGTGTTTACGCTCGCGCCGGTCGGCGAATATCGCCACCGCCTGATTTTCGACCTGTATCCGGTCAACCCGGCGGATCCCATCCTCGCGCTGATCCAGAAGGGGGAGTGGAACAAGCCCGCGGACATCAAGCCACCCACGGTGGAAACCAGGCCCGAACTGCCGCCCACCCAGCCTGAAGTGCAAACCGCGAAGGCCGAAGCACGGGAAGACAAGGCGCCCGCGCTCACCCGCATGATCACCATTGCACTGGACCCCGGGCATGGCGGCGAAGATCCGGGCGCCATTGGCCGGGCGGGCAGCCGCGAGAAGGACGTTGTCCTGGCGATCGCCAAACGCCTCAAGGGCAAGATCGAAAACCAGCCGAACATGCGCGTGATGCTCACGCGCGACGGCGACTATTTCGTGCCGCTGCATGTGCGCGTGCAAAAGGCGCGCAAGGTGCAGGCCGACCTGTTCGTGTCCATTCATGCAGATGCATGGATCGAAGCGACCGCGCGCGGCTCGTCGGTGTTTGTCCTGTCCGAGAAAGGCGCCTCGTCCACTGCCGCGCGCTGGCTGGCCAACAAGGAAAATTCGGCCGACCTGATCGGCGGCGTCAACATCAAGTCGCACGACCGCCAGCTCGCGCATGTCCTGCTCGACCTGTCGACCACCGCGCAGATCAACGACAGCCTGAAGGTCGGCAAGGCCGTCCTCAACGAAATCGGCGGCATCAACCGCCTCCACAAGAATGCCGTCGAACAGGCCGGCTTCGCCGTTCTCAAGGCGCCGGACATCCCGAGCATCCTGATCGAAACCGCGTTCATCTCCAATCCGGAAGAAGAAGCCAAGCTTACCGACGATGCCTACCAGGACCAGATGGCCGACGCCGTCCTCAAGGGCATCAAGAAATACTTTGCAAAGAACCCACCCCTGGCCAAGAACCGCATGACTTGACCAGTGCGGTTACGTCATCTTGTGCGTCGGCGGCTCTGGGAAGAGAACGTGGGCGTGCCATTTCAATAAGTATTAATACGAAGGTGATCCTCCGCGCAAACTGCGTTCTAATATAGATTACAAGCAACAACGTACCGACAGAGTACGAAGCGGCAATACCAGATTTCAAGAAAAGACCGCGCGGCACCGGGGTTTTGCAATGCACAAGTCTATCCGTGCTGGCATCCCCTCGGGCCTGCTTGCAATCCTTTTCAGCGGCGCACAACAGTCGCAACCGCAGCACAATCCCGTCACGGGGGAGACACATGAAAATCCGCAATCTGCACATTGGCACGCGCCTCGGCTTCGGTTTCGGCCTGGTGCTGGTACTCCTGGTCGTCCTGGCAATCGCCAGCCTTTCACGCATGTCGACCATCCATCTCAGCCTGGAAAAGGTCATCAACGAAAACAATGTCGTCATCAAGGAATTGAACGACATGCGCCAGGCCGTCATGCTGGTTGCCGTCGCAGTACGGAATGTGTCGGTGATGACCAACGAGGATGAGGTCAACGCCGAGATCAAGCAGATCGGCGCGGCCAACGCAGAGTATCAGGAGAGCGCGGCGGCACTGGCCAAGCTCATCGTGGATGCATCCGGCAAGGCCACCCTCGCAAAGATTACGGAGGCGCAAGCGGCGACGGCCCCCGGCGTGGAGAAGGCGACGATGCTGGCAAAGAAGCAGGGGGACGTGATCCCTGTCCTGCTTAGCAGCGTCGTGCCGCACCAACGTAAATGGCTCGAGGCCATCGACGAGATGATTGCCCAACAACAGAAGCTCGCCATGGCGACATCGGCCGACGCGGACAGCATCTACGACAATGCCCGCCTGCTCACTATCGCGCTGGCGGGAGCGGCGCTGGCGGTCGGCGCCTTTGTCGCATGGTATGTCACGCGCAGCATCACGGCTCCGCTGCAGGACGCCGTTCACGTCGCCCGCCGCGTGGCCGACGGTGACCTGACCACGAAGGTAGTCGCGGAATCGCAGGATGAAACCGGCCAGCTGCTGGCAGCCTTGCGTGACATGAACGAAAGCCTGGTCCGCATCGTCGGCGAAGTCCGCGCTGGCACCGACACGATCACCATCGCATCGAATGAAATCGCGCATGGCAACATGGACCTGTCTGCGCGCACGGAAGACCAAGCCAACTCCCTGCAGATGACCGCCTCCTCCATGGAAGAACTGACCTCGACCGTGAAGCACAACGCCGACAACGCGGCGCAGGCCAACAAGCTTGCCGCGACGGCCTCGGAAGTGGCGGTCAAGGGCGGTAACGTGGTGTCCCAGGTCGTCGAAACCATGGGCTCGATCAATGAATCGGCGAAGAAGATCGTCGACATCATCGGTGTGATCGACGGCATTGCCTTCCAGACCAACATCCTGGCACTGAATGCCGCTGTCGAAGCGGCACGCGCCGGTGAACAGGGGCGCGGTTTTGCAGTGGTCGCATCGGAAGTGCGCAACCTGGCCCAGCGCTCCGCCGCAGCGGCCAAGGAAATCAAGGCCCTGATCAGCGACTCGGTGGAGAAAGTGGGCGTCGGCGCCAAGCTCGTGGACCAGGCCGGCAGCACCATGGACGAGGTTGTCTCCAGCGTTCGCCACGTCACGGACATCATCAGCGAGATCGCTGCCGCCAGCAACGAGCAGACCGCCGGCATCGAACAGATCAACCAGGCCATCATCCAGATGGACAACGTGACTCAACAGAACGCCGCTCTTGTGGAAGAGGCTGCTGCTGCAGCAGGCTCGATGCAGGAACAGGCGCGCAACCTGTCGACGGTGGTCAGCGTATTCAAGCTCCACGACGGCCAGGTGCGCGCTGCCCAGCCTCCCCTCATGCATGCCGCGCAGACGAGCCCGGCCCCCTTGCCAAAACCGAAAGCTGCAGAGATTCCCGCGCGCGCGCCACGCACCAGGATTGCGCCGCCGCAGACCGTCAAGGCAGGATCGGACGGAGCAGACTGGGAAGAGTTCTAACAAAACCGGCGGCTGCCCTCGACGCCGCTGGTCTTACCCGGCAATCCGGTCCCGCTCGCCTTTACTGCACTGCCGTATCGCAATGTACCCGAGAGTCTGCTACTCTTTATTGCATAAGAGAAATTTCTTACGTTACCTGGCGTTGCATATAGCACGCCGGACAGCTTGTAGAAAGGGACAAGGATCATGATGCAGACAACCGCCGCCACAACGGAAGCAGCCGACGACATCGCAGCACGTGAATTCCTCGCCTTCACGCTGGGCAAGGAAGAATATGGGATCCACATCCTGAAAGTGCAGGAATTGCGTGGTTACGAAGAGCCGACACGGATTGCGAACGCACCCGACTTCATCAAGGGCGTCGTCAACCTGCGGGGCATCATCGTGCCGATCGTCGACATGCGCATCAAGTTCAATCTCGGCACCCCAACCTACGACCAATTCACCGTCGTCATCATCCTCAACATCAACGGCCGGGTCGTCGGCATGGTGGTAGACAGCGTGTCCGATGTAATCACGCTCTCGCCCGACCAGGTCAAGCCGGCGCCGGAGATGGGGACTGCGCTCAATACGGATTACCTGATCGGCCTGGGTACGGTCGACCAGCGCATGCTGATCCTGGTCGATATCGACAGGCTGATGTCGAGTTCGGAAATGGGACTGATTGAAAACATTGCTGCATAAGCAGGAAAAATTGCCAAAAAAAAGAAGCCGCAGATGCGGCTTCTTTTTTTTCCTGCGTGGCGCAATCCTAGCGCCGGCTCCCCGCCAGCTTCTGATAGACCTTCCACAAACCTCCCAGCGCCACGGGGATCACCGCCGCTCCGACGCCGACGATGACGATCGTGTTGAGGTGATTGCGGATGAAAGGGATATTGCCGAAGAAGTAGCCCGCCACTACCAGGCCAACCACCCAGACCAATGCACCGACGATGTTGAAGAACTGGAATTTCGTGAACGTCATGGCCGACACGCCGGCGACGAACGGCGCGAAGGTACGCACAACCGGGACAAAACGCGCGAGGATGATGGTCTTTCCGCCATGGTTCTCGTAGAACGCATGCGTCTTCCGCAAGGCATCCTTGTCCAGCCAACGATAATCATGCGTGAAGACCTTCTGCCCGATCGCGCGCCCGATCCAGTAATTGACCGTATTCCCCGTCACGGCAGCGATCACCAGCAGGGTCATCAATAGCCACTCATTCATCGCACCGGTCGCGCAAAACGCGCCGGCGATGAACAACAGCGAATCCCCCGGCAGGAACGGCAGCACGACCAGCCCCGTTTCGCAGAATACGATCAAGAACAGGACCACATACACCATCGTGCCGTACTCAGCGATGAAGGTACCGAGGTATTTGTCGACATGCAGGATCATGTCGAAGAATTGCAGGAAATCCATACGTACTCCAGTTTCTGACCGGCGAATCATACACCACGGTTTTTCCACGGATTAAGAGGTGGAACAAACATTTACAGCGACGAGGCACAAGCGCCACAAAGCCCGTCCGGGAGCCCTCGCCCCCGGCGTTATAATTCCCGCATGAACGCACCGCATATCCCGCCCCGCCCGATCCAGGCACTTCCCGACCACCTGATTTCCCAGATCGCCGCCGGCGAAGTCGTCGACCGGCCGTCTGCCGTCGTCAAGGAATTGCTGGAAAACGCGCTGGATGCAGGTGCTACGCACATCACCATCCGGCTCGAGGAAGGCGGCGTCAAACGCATTGCCATTACCGACAATGGACGCGGCATTCCGCCGGCGCAGATGCCGCTGGCCCTGGCACGTCATGCGACGTCCAAGATCGCGTCCCTCGATGATCTCGAAAATGTCGGCACGCTCGGATTCCGCGGCGAAGCCCTTGCCTCCATTGCATCGGTGGCGCAACTGACGCTCACCTCGCGCACCGCGCTGGAACCGCACGCCTGGGAGATCTCCGGCGACCATACCGCGCAGGTCATACCCTCCTCAGGCGCATTGGGGACAACGATCGATGTGCGCGACCTGTATTTCAATACGCCGGCACGACGCAAGTTCCTCAAATCCGAACAGACCGAATTCGGCCATTGCGCGGAAGTGGTGCGCCGCATTGCGCTGTCACGCCCGGACGTCGCCTTCTCGTTGTCGCACAACGGCAAGACGATCGACCACTGGAACGTCAGCGCGGTGGACAAGCGCAGCGCGCATATCCTCGGCAATGAATTCGCCGGCGCCCGTCTGCCGCTGGACGAATCGGCAGGCCCCTTGCGGCTGCACGGCTTTGTCGGCCTTCCGACCGCGTCGCGTGCACGGGCGGATGCACAGTATTTCTATGTCAACGGCCGCTTCGTGCGCGACAAGCTGTTGACGCACGCGGTGCGTGCCGCCTACCAGGACGTCTTGCACGGCGATCGTTACCCGTCATACGTGCTCGGCCTCGACCTCGACCCGGCGCTGGTGGATGTCAACGTCCACCCCTCCAAGATCGAAGTGCGCTTCCGCGACAGCCGCGCCGTGCACCAGTTTGTCTTCCATGCAATCAGCCGCGCGCTGGCGCAGACGGTGCCCGGTACCGTCGACGAAGCCGCCGCGCCGGTCGTATCGTCTTCCGCCGCATTGCCGTGGATCCGCGAGCAGCGGCAGGCTTCGTTCGGCATGCAGTTCGCGT
Source organism: Noviherbaspirillum sp. (assembly GCA_035626875.1). Classification (GTDB taxonomy): domain Bacteria; phylum Pseudomonadota; class Gammaproteobacteria; order Burkholderiales; family Burkholderiaceae_D; genus Noviherbaspirillum. The sequence goes on from DASPMV010000058.1 coordinate 84,530, forward strand.
CCGGATTGGGCGTCGCGCAAACGACGGCGGATTACGGTGCGCTGTTTAGCCCGTCCTCGCCAGCGCCATTCGGAGCGTCTCCCCAACCGCTGGCTGTGCCCCCGTCGCCGCAACCCTTGCCCGACGAAGAATTCCCTCTTGGCTTTGCCCTCGCGCAATTGCACCGCATTTACGTCCTCGCCCAGAACCGGAAAGGCCTGGTATTGGTGGACATGCACGCGGCGCACGAGCGCATACTGTACGAGCAACTGAAGAACGCCCTCGATGCGGATGCGCTGCAGGTGCAACCGCTGCTGATCCCCGTCACCTTCCACGCCGATCCGGTAGAGGTCGGAACCGTTGAAGAGAACCCGGATGCGCTGAAATCGCTCGGCTTCGATATCAGCGCCTTGTCGCCGACCACGCTGGCGGTGCGTGCGATTCCGGCATTGCTGAAGAATGCGGACGCCCAAAGCCTGGCGCGGGATGTGTTGCGCGACCTGCGGGAATTCGGCGGCTCCCGCGTCCTGCTGGAGCGGCGCAACGAAATGCTGGGGACGCTGGCCTGCCATACGGCGGTGCGCGCCAACCGCGCGCTGACCTTGCCCGAGATGAACGCCTTGCTGCGCCAGATGGAAGCGACCGAGCGGTCCGACCAGTGCAACCACGGCCGCCCGACCTGGGTGCAGCTCGCGCTTACCGACCTCGACAAACTGTTCCTGCGCGGGCAATAGCATTGTGAGCATTCCCCAAAAGCCGCTTGCGGTGGCGATCATGGGCCCGACCGCGTCGGGCAAAACCGCCGCCGCCCTGGAAGTCGCGCGCCATATCCCTTCAGAGATCATCTCGGTCGATTCCGCCCTGGTCTACCGCGGCATGGACATCGGCACGGCAAAGCCGACGCCGGAAGAACGCGCCGCCGTCCCGCATCACCTGATCGACATCCTCGACCCGCTCGATGCCTATTCGGCCATGCAATTCCGGCAGGACACGCTGCGACTGGTGGACGATATTGTGCAGCGCGGCCGCCTGCCGCTGCTGGTCGGCGGGACCATGCTGTACTTCAAGGTGCTGCGCGACGGCCTCGATGCGTTGCCTGAGGCGGATCCCGAAGTCCGCGCCCGGCTGGACGCGGAGGCCGCCGAGTTTGGCGTACCGGCCTTGCATGCGAAGCTGGCGGCAATCGATCCAGAAACGGCCTCGCGCCTCAAGCCGAACGATTCGCAGCGCATCCAGCGCGCGCTGGAAATCCACGAACTGACCGGACGCCCCATGTCGCAATTGCTGTCCGGGACAACGAAAGAGCCCCTGCCCTTCGAACTGCTCCCCCTGTCGCTGGAGCCCTCGGACCGCGTCGTGTTGCACGCCCGGATTGCCGCGCGCTTCGATGCCATGCTCGCCGAAGACGGTCTGATTGACGAAGTAGCAAAACTGCGGGCACGTGGCGACCTGCACCTTGGATTGCCGTCCATGCGTTGCGTCGGCTACCGTCAGGCGTGGGAATTCCTCGATGGCACGGTGGACCGTGCAAGCATGCGCGATAAGGGAATCGCCGCGACCAGGCAGCTGGCGAAAAGGCAGTTGACCTGGCTGCGCGCCATGCCCGAGCGGATTGTCGTCGATTGCCTCGCGCCGGACGCATCAGCCCAGGTGCTTCACCAGGTCGATAAGGCAAAGGCAGCCCAAGGCTAGATTTTTTTTGCAGGCAACGCCCAGGCATGTTGACAAGCGTTACGGCATACGACATAATCTAGGGCTCTTTTTTGGTGATATAGCTCAGCTGGTTAGAGCACAGCACTCATAATGCTGGGGTCGGTGGTTCAAGTCCACCTATCACCACCAAATACCGATGGGTTACGAGTTCGCTCGTAACCCATTTTGTTTTTCCGCCCCCCAATCCTGCGAAGGCACATCACGCCAGCCCTCTCTGGCCAAGGGCGCCGAATGATATAATTCGCACGCCCCGATGCACCGTTCCTGGTCGCGGGCTTCGCGCCTGCGGGACGCTCCGGAACCGGTTCCGCCATGCGTCCCAGCGGATTCCAATCTTGTTCGCTGCTGCGCAGCGTTTCGACGAAACGGGGTATGAGATGTGGCGTCGACCCTTCCTCACCATCTGCCTTTCCACCGTGCTTGCCGTCCCTGCAATGGCATTCGAACGCCCGTTCCCGGCGCCGACCAAGCGCGGAAAACTGACGCCCGGCGGACACCCGGAAATTGCCATTGACGGCAAGCTGCGCAGGCTGGCGCCCGGGGCGCGGATCTGGAACGAGAACAACCTCATCGAGATGCCGGCCGCATTGCGCGGGTCGGAACTGGTGGTGAACTACACCGAAGACAGCCACAGCGAAATCGACCGCATCTGGATCCTGACGCCGGAAGAGGCGCGCCAGCCGGTCGCGAAGCAAATCAATCCCTTGCAACAATAGCCATGCCGAAAAAAGTATTCATCAAGACCTTCGGCTGCCAGATGAACGAGTACGACTCGGACAAGATGGCAGATGTCCTCAACGTATCCGAGGGCCTGGTCAAAACCGATACGCCGGAAGACGCCGACGTCATCCTGCTCAATACCTGCTCCGTGCGCGAGAAGGCGCAAGAGAAGGTCTTCTCCGACCTCGGCCGCCTGCGCGAGCTGAAGCTGGCCCGTCCCGACCTCGTCATCGGCGTGGGCGGCTGTGTGGCCTCCCAGGAAGGCGATGCGATCATCAAGCGCGCGCCCTACGTCGACGTCGTGTTCGGCCCGCAGACCCTGCACCGCCTGCCCGACCTGATCAGCAAGCGCCGCGAGAGCGGCCGCTCGCAGGTCGATATCAGCTTCCCTGAAATCGAGAAGTTCGACCACCTGCCGCCGGCGAAGGTGGAAGGCGGCGTGGCCAACGTCTCGATCATGGAAGGCTGCAGCAAGTACTGCAGCTATTGCGTCGTGCCCTACACCCGCGGCGAGGAAGTATCGCGCCGCTTCGACGACGTGCTCGCCGAGGTGGCGCTGATCGCCGAACAGGGGGTCAAGGAGATCACGCTGCTCGGCCAGAACGTGAACGCCTATCGCGGCCTGATGGCCGACGGCGAAATCGCCGATTTCGCGCTGCTGATCGAGTACGTGGCTGAGATTCCCGGCATCGAACGCATCCGCTTCGTCACCAGCCACCCAAAGGAATTCACGCAGCGCCTGATCGACACCTACGCCAAGGTGCCGAAGCTGGCGAACCACCTCTACCTGCCGGCACAGCATGGCTCCGACCGCATCCTGATGGCGATGAAGCGCGGCTATACGGCGCTGGAGTACAAGTCGGTGATCCGCCGTATGCGGGAAGTTCGCCCCGACATCTGCATCGCAAGCGACTTCATCGTCGGCTTCCCGGGAGAAACCGAAGCGGACTTCGAAGCCCTGATGAAATTCATCGAAGACGTCGGCTTCGACCGCAGCTTCAGCTTCCTGTTCAGCCCGCGTCCCGGCACCCCGGCCGCCAACCTGCACGACGACACGCCGCACGACGTCAAGCTCAAGCGCCTGATGCGCTTGCAGGCGACGATCGAAGAGAATGCCCGACGCATCAGCGACAGCATGGTCGGCAGCGTGCAGCGCATCATCGTCGAGGGCCCGACAACGAAGAATCCGAACGAACTCCAGGGTCGCACCGAGAGCAACCGCGTCGTGAATTTCGACGGCGGCCCAAACGGCGCGCGCCTGGTCGGCCGGATGCTCGACGTCAACATCGTCCACGCCTACCCGCATTCGCTGCGCGGAGAACTTGTCATCAAACAGTGAATCTCAGCGAGACCAACAATCCATTTTGAAAACAAAAATTCCTGCCCAACCGCAACATTTTATCCCGGAGCCGCTGGACAACAAGCGGCTGGCGCACCTGTGCGGGCCGATGGATGAAAACCTCCGCCAGATTTCCGCCGCCCTCGACGTGACCATCTTCCGCCGCGGCGAGAAGTTCGTCGTCAGCGGCTCTAATGCGCCACGCGCAGTCGAACTCCTGGAGAACTTCTACCAGATCGCAGAGAAGGCGATTTCGGTCGAGGACATCCAGCTCGCCCTGGTCGAGCAGCGCGCCGTCACGCAAGTCAATGGCGAGGCGAAGGAAGAAAGCCCGGAGGCGGAAGAAGAAGCCATTCCTGCCCTGAAAACGCGCCGCCACGATCTGCGGGGGCGCACCCCGCACCAGAGTCAGTACATCAAGGCAATCCTCGAACATGACGTCACCTTCGGCGTCGGCCCCGCAGGGACCGGCAAGACTTATCTCGCCGTGGCATGCGCCGTAGATGCACTCGAGCGGGACGCGGTCAAGCGCATCGTGCTTACCCGTCCGGCTGTCGAAGCCGGCGAACGCCTCGGCTTCCTGCCCGGCGACCTGGCACAGAAGGTGGATCCCTACCTGCGCCCGCTGTATGACGCACTATACGACCTGCTTGGTTTCGATCGCGTACAGAAGCTGTTCGAGAAGCAGGTGATCGAAATCGCACCGCTCGCCTATATGCGCGGCCGCACGCTGAACCATTCCTTCATCATCCTTGACGAAGCGCAGAACACGACGCCGGAACAGATGAAGATGTTCCTGACGCGCATCGGCTTCGGCAGCAAGGCCGTCGTCACCGGCGACGTGACGCAGATCGACCTGCAGCGCACGCAGAAAAGCGGCCTGGTCGATGCCGTCCAGATCCTGCGCAATGTGCGCGGCATCGCCTTCACCCATTTCACCAGTGCCGACGTTGTGCGCCATCCCCTGGTCGCGCGCATCGTTGATGCCTACGACGCCTCTGGAACCGCCAAGAGTGCAGCCGCAAGACATGTCGCAAAAAAGTAAACTGACCCTGTCCGTCCAGTATCCCGATCCCCGCCTGAAAAATGCCATTCCGCGCAGCAAGCTGCGCGGGTGGATACAGGCGGCCCTGTTCGCCCCGGCGGAACTGACCGTCCGCTTTGTGGACGCCGAAGAAGGCAGGACGCTCAACCGCGAATTCCGCGGCAAGGATTACGCCACCAACGTGCTCACCTTCGCCTATACCGAAGACGAGGAAAGCGAAGTCACCCAGGCGGACATTATCCTTTGCACCGACGTCCTTCAGCGCGAGGCCGAGGAGCAAAATAAATCGGTGGAAGCGCACACGGCCCACCTGGTGGTACACGGCGTGCTGCATGCCCAGGGCTACGACCACGAAACCGACGAGGAAGCCGCCGAAATGGAAGCGCTCGAAGTTGGAATTCTTGCAAGCCTCGGCGAAGCGAACCCTTATGCGGATAGTTAAATTTTGAGCAAGTTGCAAACCTGAATTCTGGGTTCGCACCGCCATTTGTTGTATGCTTATACCCACCCCAACAACGGCTTCCCGCCATATGCAAGATCACCCTAGTGGTGCCAAATTCATTGACACCAAGCCGCAGCGTTCCCTCTTCGAGCGCCTGACCGCACTGATTTCCCCTGAGCCTGAAAATCGCGAAGAACTCCTCAAGATCCTGCAGGAGGCGCATGAGCGCAACCTGATCGACGCCGATGCGCTGTCGATGATCGAAGGCGTGTTCCAGGTGTCCGACCTGTCGGCCCGCGACATCATGGTGCCGCGCCCGCAGATGGACGTCATCGACATCAACAAGCCCATCGAGGAATGGATGCCGCTGGTGCTGCAGACCGCGCACTCGCGCTTTCCCGCCGTGGACGGCGACCGCGACAAGGTGGTGGGCATCCTGCTGGCCAAGGACTTGCTGCGCTACCACGCGGAAGAGTCGTTCGAGGTGCGCGACATGCTGCGCCCGGCCGTGTTCATCCCCGAATCGAAGCAGCTCAATGTGCTGCTGCGCGACTTCCGCGCCAACCGCAACCACATGGCGATCGTCGTCGACGAGTACGGCGGCGTTGCCGGACTCCTCACCATTGAAGACGTGCTGGAACAGATCGTCGGCGACATCGAGGACGAATACGATTACGACGAGGAAGAAGACAACATTCTCCCGGTCAACGACGGCGCGCGCGGACTGCGCTGGCGTGTGAAGGCGCTGACCGAGATCGAACAGTTCAACGAAGCGCTGGGCACCGGTTTTTCCGACGAGGATGTCGACACCATCGGCGGTCTCGTCGCCAACCATCTCGGCCGCGTGCCGCGCAAGGGCGACGTGTTCGACATCGAGAACGTCCGCTTCGAAGTCCTGCGTGCGGATGCGCGCCAGGTGCATGTGCTGCTGGTGCAAAAGCTGCAGGAACCGAGCCTCGTCACTGCTTCCTGAGACACTGCGATCCGATAAACGAGAACAACCACCGCCCGACGCGTGAAACTCAGCCTCCCGACGACCTCCCGCTCGCCGCTGGTCTATCTTGTCGCCCTTGCCGCGGGCGCGCTCAATGTATTTGCCTTCGCCCCCTTCGGGATGTGGCCGGTGCAGATCGCCACGCTCGCGCTGCTGTTCTGGCTGATGATGCGCGAGACCGGCTTCACGCACGGCGCACTACTCGGCTGGGCTTACGGAACGGGCTGGATCGTGGCCGGGGTCCATTGGCTGTATATCAGCATGCATCGCTACGGCGGTCTGCCGGGCTGGATGGCCGTCGTGGCGGTCGTCCTGCTGGGCGCTGGACTGTCGATCTTCACCGCCCTCGGCACCGGTGCTGTCGCCGAGGCGAAAAAACGGTGGACGATCACGCCGCCGGCCTTCCTGCTGCTGGTCATGCCGGCTGCATGGACGCTGATCGAATGGACGCGCGGCTGGATTTTCACCGGTTTTCCCTGGGTCAGCTCCGGCTATGCGCACACGGGCAGCCCGCTCGCAGGCTACGCGCCGGTTGCAGGCGTGTACGGCATCGCGCTGGTATCGGCTGTCATTGCCGGCTGCCTGGCGCTGCTGCCCTCGAAGAAAATCGCGCTTGCGCTTGCCGTAGTACTGTTTGCCGGTGGATTCGGGTTGCGTGGAATCGACTGGACGCAGCCGCAGGGCAATCCGGTCACCGTCCGTCTCCTGCAAGGCAACGTCCCGCAAGAAATGAAGTTCATGCCGGGCCAGATCGAGGCCGCGCTCTCCCTGTACCACGGCATGATCACGGAAAAGCCCGCCGACCTGATCGCCACACCCGAAACCGCGATCCCCCTGCTCACGACCCAGTTACCACCGGATTACCTCCCGCTGCTGAGCAATTTTTCGACCAGCTCGAAAAGCCACCTGGTCCTCGGCATTCCCGTCAGCGACGGTCCGCGGATGTATGCCAACAGCGTGCTTGGCCTTGCCCCCGGCGCGTCGGGCATGTACCGCTACGACAAGCACCACCTCGTTCCCTTCGGCGAATTCATTCCGCCGGGTTCACGCTGGTTTGTCCAAATGATGAAAATCCCGCTGGGTGATTTCACCCGCGGCGGCCTTTTGCAGGCGCCTTTCAGCGTGCGCGACCAGTGGGTACTGCCCAACATCTGCTACGAGGATTTGTTCGGAGAGGAAATTGCCGCGCAGCTCGCCGCCAGCCGCGACGGCGAGATCCCGGAAGCCACGATCCTGCTCAACGTGTCGAACATCGCCTGGTTCGGCGATTCCATCGCTCTGCCCCAGCACCTGCAGATTTCACAAATGCGTTCGATCGAGACAGGCCGGCCGATGCTGCGCTCGACCAACACCGGGGTAACAGCCGTCATCGGCCCAAAAGGCGAGGTCCTCGCACAGTTGCCGCCCTTCGTGAAGGGCGTGCTCTCGGCGACTGTGCAGGGATTCCACGGCCTCACGCCGTATAGCCTGTATGGCAACATCGTGGCCGTCGGGCTCGCCTTCCTGCTCCTGTTTGCCGCCGGGATTTCGGTCTTGACCCGTCGCAACAATCCGCATAACCCCCTCGAAACCCGCTAAAATCTAGGGTTTTAGCGATTTTCCGTCATTCATCCTCATCCCGCCCGAGCGGCGGTGAAGGCACTCTTACGATGCTCACATTTCAACAAGTCATCCTGAAGCTGCAAGAGTACTGGGACGCGCAAGGCTGCGCCCTGCTCCAGCCCTACGACATGGAAGTCGGTGCCGGCACGTCGCACACCGCGACCTTCCTGCGGGCGATTGGCCCGGAGCCGTGGCGCGCCGCCTACGTGCAACCGTCGCGCCGCCCGAAGGACGGCCGCTACGGCGAGAACCCGAACCGTATGCAGCACTACTACCAGTACCAGGTCGTGCTGAAACCGGCGCCGGAAAATATCCTCGACCTCTATCTCGGTTCGCTGGAAGCGCTGGGCCTGAACCTGAAGCAGAACGATGTGCGTTTCGTCGAAGACGACTGGGAAAACCCGACGCTGGGCGCCTGGGGCCTTGGCTGGGAAGTGTGGCTCAACGGCATGGAAGTGACGCAGTTCACCTACTTCCAGCAAGTCGGCGGCCTCGATTGCAAACCGGTGCTGGGCGAGATCACCTACGGCATCGAGCGTCTTGCCATGTATCTGCAAGGCGTTGAAAACGTCTACGACCTCGTCTGGACCGAGTGGGAAGAACACGGCGTGACCAAACGCCTGACCTACGGCGACGTGTTCCACCAGAATGAAGTCGAGCAGTCGACCTTCAACTTCGAACATTCGAATACCGAGTTCCTGTTCTCGCTGTTCGGCAACTACGAAGCCGAAGCGAAGCGCCTGATGGAAGTGCCGCTCGCCCTGCCGGCTTACGAAATGATCCTGAAGGCCGCGCATACCTTCAACCTGCTGGACGCGCGCGGCGCGATTTCCGTGACCGAGCGTGCCGCCTACATCGGCCGCATCCGCAACCTGTCGCGCGCGGTGGCGCAGGCGTACTACGAATCGCGCGAGAAGCTGGGCTTCCCGATGTGCGGCGATTCCCGCCAGGCTGCTTAAGAACATTCCTCCCGCGCCTGCGGGAATGACGACAAGAAAACATGAACCAGACACTGCTAGTCGAACTGCTCACCGAAGAACTGCCGCCGAAAGCGCTGGCCAAACTGGGCGAGGCATTTGCCGCCGGCATTTTCAACAGCCTGAAGTCCCGCGACTTCGTCGAAGCTGATTCCGTTGCGACCGCGTACGCCACGCCGCGCCGCCTCGCCGTCTCGATCACGAAGGTGCGCGCCACTTCGCCAGACAAGTCGATCCGTGAAAAAGTGTTGCCGGTCACGGTCGCACTCGACAAGGAAGGGAACCCGACCCCGCCGCTGGCCAAGAAACTCGCCGCGCTCGGCTTTCCCGACCTCAAGCTGGCCGACCTGGAACGCGCCTCTGATGGAAAGGCCGAAAGCTTTTTTTACACCTACACCGCACCGGGTTCCTCGCTGCACACCGGCCTGCAGGCAGCACTGGAAGACACGATCGCAAAACTGCCCATCCCGAAGGTGATGAGCTACCAGCGTCCTGACGGCTCCACCGTGCAGTTCGTCCGTCCCGCGCACAAGCTGATCGCGCTGCTCGGCGCCGAGGTCGTGCCGGTTGCCTTGCTCGGCCTCTCCGCCGGCCGCAGCACGCTCGGCCACCGCTTTCTCTCCGCTGGCGAAATCGCCGTGACGAATGCCGAGAGCTACGCGTCGACGCTGGAAGTGCAAGGCAAGGTCATTCCGTCGGTCAGCGCGCGCAAGGAGCGCATCCGCGCCTCCCTGCTCGACGAGGCGAAGCACGACAAGGTACTGATGCCGGAAAGCCTGCTCGACGAAGTCACCGCGCTGGTCGAATGGCCGGTTGTCTATGAATGCAAGTTCGAGGATTCCTTCCTGACGGTTCCGCAGGAATGCCTGATCCTCACCATGCAGACCAACCAGAAATACTTCGCGCTGACGGATGCCAACGGCAAGCTGCGTTCGCGTTTCCTGATCGTGTCGAACCTGGAAACCGCCGACCCGCAGCACATCATCGGCGGCAACGAGCGCGTCGTGCGTCCGCGCCTGTCCGATGCGAAATTCTTCTTCGAGCAGGACAAGAAAAAGAAACTGGCTGACCGCATCCCCGGTCTGGCCAATGTGGTGTACCACAACAAGCTGGGCACACAAGGGCAGCGCACCGAACGCATCAAGACTCTGGCCGGCAAGATCGCCAAGGCACTCAACGCTGACGTCGCACTGGCCGAGCGCGGCGCGCTGCTGGCGAAGGCCGACCTGCTGACCGACATGGTGGGCGAGTTCCCGGAACTGCAAGGCATCATGGGCACCTACTACGCCCGCCATGACGGTGAGCATGATGAGGTTGCCCGCGCCGCGTCGGAACACTACCAGCCGCGCTTTGCCGGCGATGCCTTGCCGGAGACCCAGACTGGCACCGCCGTCGCCCTCGCCGACAAGCTCGAAACCCTGGTCGGCATCTGGGGCATCGGCCTGCAGCCGACCGGCGACAAGGATCCATTCGCCTTGCGCCGCCACGCGCTCGGCGTGCTGCGCATGCTCGTCGAGAAGCGCCTGCCGCTGTCGCTCAAGGCGGTGCTGGCCGACACCGTGCAACTGTTTGCCGGCAATGCCAACTTCAAGGACTCCACCGCGGAAGTCACCGAGTTCATGCTCGACCGCCTGCGCGGCCTGCTGCGCGACCGCGGTTACGCACAAGGCGCGATCGAAGCAGTGGTTGCCCAGAACCCGGACCGCCTCGACAATATCATCGAGCGCCTGGATGCGGTGAAGGCCTTCGCCGCACTGCCGGAAGCCGAATCGCTTGCCGCCGCCAACAAGCGCATCACCAACATTTTGAAGAAGACCGAAGTCGGTTCCGCCAAAGTCAGCAAGGAATTGCTGAAGGAGCAGGCGGAAGAAAACCTCTACAAGGCAATGACGGAACTCAAGCCCAAGGTCGACGCGGCATTCACCGGCGGCGACTTCACCGGCACGCTGAAGACACTGGCGCACATCCGCGACAGCGTCGATGCCTTCTTTAATGACGTAATGGTGATGGCTGAGGACGAGCAGCTGCGCAACAACCGCCTCGCCCTGCTGTCCGACCTGCACGGCATGATGAACCGCGTGGCCGACATTTCGAAACTGGCAGCGTAAGCACGGAAGCAGGCGCGATGAAACTGATCATCCTCGACCGCGACGGCGTTATCAACCACGACTCCGACCACTTCATCAAGTCGCCGGACGAGTGGGTTCCCATTCCCGGATCGCTCGAGGCGATCGCTCGCCTGCACCAGGCGGGGTATCGTGTCGTCGTCTGCACCAACCAGTCCGGCATCGCACGCGGCCTCTTCAATATCGTCACGCTCAACGCGATCCACCAGAAACTGCACACGGCGGTACGCATGGTCGGCGGTGAAATCGACGCGATCTTCTTCTGCCCGCATTCCTCGGACGACCACTGCGAATGCCGCAAACCCAAACCCGGCATGCTGCAGGAAATCGCCAAGCGCTTCGACGTCGGCCTCAAGGGTGTGCCCACCGTGGGTGACTCCCTGCGCGACCTGCAGGCCGGATTTGTGGTCGGCTGCGCGCCGTATCTGGTCCTGACCGGCAAGGGAGAAAAGACGCGCGCCAAGGGCGGGCTGCCGCCGGGGACAACTATCTATCCGAATCTGGCCGCGGTAGTCGACCAGCTATTGAAGTCAACGGCGGACGTACCCGCCGCCGCGTAACACATGCACCGGCCGGCTCCTGTCCGGCGTTCCTGGAGATCTGATGTCTAGCCTCAACCTGTTCCTGCGCTCGCTTGTATTTACGCTCCTCATGATCCTCGCGACGCTGATCTGGGCGCCGATGTGCTTCCTGTTCGCGCCCCTCCCGTATAACAAGCGCTATCACCTGACGTCCTACTGGAACCGGTTCGTCATCTGGGCCGGAAAGGTCATCTGCGGCATGCGCTACCAGTTCAAGGGTTATGAGAATCTTCCGGATGCGCCGGTCATTCTCCTTTCCAAACACCAGTCGGCATGGGAAACGATCTTCTATCTCTATGCGATGCCGCGTCCGCTGGTCTACGTGTTCAAGAAGGAGCTGCTGTACATCCCGTTCTTCGGCTGGGGCATCGCGCTGCTGCGCATGATCCCGATCGACCGCCAGAAAGGCAAGGACGCTTTCGCACAAGTTGTCGAGCACGGTCGTCGTCGCCTTGCAGACGGCCAGTGGGTGATCATGTTCCCCGAAGGCACGCGCTCGTACGTCGGGACGAAAGGCAAATACAAGGCAGGCGGCGCGCGACTCGCAGTAGAAACCAATACCCCCGTCGTGCCGATCGCGATGAATGCAGGCGAATGCTGGCCGAAAAACTCCTTCATCAAGAAGCCGGGTCTGATCACCGTTTCGATCGGCAAGCCGATCTCCCCCGAAGGCAAGACTTCCGCCGAGTTACTGCAACAAGTTGAAAATTGGATAGAATCCGAGATGCGAGTGATTTCCTCGCCCGGCATTTATTCAAAAGACAACCTCCCCGAATCCCTTGAAGCTGCTACGCCAGACTCCGCCTGACCCATCTCAGCTCTCGCTGCAGCTTGACTTTTTCTCTCCGGATTTCTCGGCACAACCTGCCGTCGATCAACCCGCTCCGGCACAAACGCCGGGCGCGGCGTCGGTGGCCCAAGGGGAACCGCAAGAACTTTTTCCCGCTCCGGCAACACCCTCGCGTGGCGTGCTTCCTACAGGAAGGCGCCGTGTGCAAGTGCGCGACCATCTCCTCGAATACCGCCTTGTGCGCTCCAAGCGCCGCTCGATCGGTTTCCTGATCGACGAGGATGGGCTGCGCATCACGGCGCCGAAGTGGGTCACGATTGCGGAAATCGAAAATGCGATCTGCGAAAAGCAGCGCTGGATCTTCACCAAGCTGTCTGAGCGCCGCGAGCGGTCTGCCCGCCGCCTGCAGCCGCACATGCAATGGTGTGACGGGGCAACGCTGCCCTACCTCGGCAACGACGTCACGCTGCGCATTCTTGCCGGCCAGGCATCCGGCGTCGCCTACGATGCGGAGACTCGCGAGCTGACTGTCAGCCTGCCGCCGGACGCCGGCGAACAACAGCTCAAGGACCGTGTCCAAGGATGGCTGCAGCAGGAAGCCAAACGCATTTTCGCGGAACGTCTTCCGGTGTATGCGGAAAAACTCGGTGTCACCTACCAATCCTTCTCCCTGTCATCGGCCACCACGCAATGGGGTTCGTGCACGGTGGAAGGCAAAATCAGGCTCAACTGGCGGCTGATCCATTTCGCACTGCCGATGATCGATTACGTGATCGCGCACGAGCTGTCTCACCTGCGCGAGATGAACCACAGCCCGCGCTTCTGGGCGACGGTGCAGTCGATCTTCCCGGAATTCGAAATGGCAAAACGCGCACTGCGCGAAAGCGGACCGGATACGCTACCCATCTTCTGAACAGGAATACACATGCGCATTCTCCACACCATGCTGCGGGTCGGTGACCTGCAGCGCTCCATCGATTTCTACACCAAGGTGCTCGGCATGAACCTGCTGCGCACCACTGACCGTCCGGAGCAGAAATACACGCTCGCCTTCGTCGGCTACGGCACCAATCCCGATCACGCCGAACTCGAGCTCACCTACAATTACGGCGTCGACAAGTACGACATGGGCTCTGCCTACGGCCACATCGCCATCGGCGTCGACGATGCGTACAAGACCTGCGAGCAGGTCAAGGCGGCGGGCGGCAACGTGACGCGCGAGGCCGGTCCGGTGCAGGGCGGCTCGACCGTCATTGCGTTCGTGCAGGATCCTGACGGCTACAAGATCGAGCTGATCGAGCGCAAGGGCGCGTGACGCGGCAGGATGGAGTCCCGCCCCTCGCCAGACCGGCCGCAACCGCAGTCATTGTCCGATCTCTACATCTCTTTCACGCTGCTGGCGCTGCAAGGCTTTGGCGGCGTGCTCGCCATCGTCCAGCATGAACTGGTGGAGAAAAAGCGCTGGATGACGCGCGAGGAATTCGTCGAGGAATGGGCAGTCGCGCAGATCATGCCCGGCCCGAACGTCGTGAACCTCTCTCTGATGATCGGCGCACGCTACTTCGGCCTGCCGGGCGCGCTTGCGGCACTGGCCGGAATGCTGACGCTGCCGCTGGTGATCGTGCTGCTCCTGACCTTCGGCTACGCGCAATTCGCCGACCATCCCGGTCTGCAGGGCGCGCTGCGGGGCATGGGCGCCGTGGCGGCGGGTCTCATTACCGCAGCCGGGCTGCGTCTGCTTTCGACACTGAAGACAAACCCGCTCGGGCTGCCACTCGGTATTGCCTTTGCCGCAGCATGCTTCATTGCCATCGCCCTGCTGCGCTGGCCACTGCTTTACGTATTGCCGAGCCTCGGCGTGGTTGCCTGCGTGCTCACATACCGGAAGCTCAAGCCATGAGCGGCATTACCCTGCAATGGGCCGACTGGCTGCAGCTCTTCATGCAGTACCTGTCCCTTTCGCTCCTGTCCGTCGGCGGCGCGATCTCTACCGCGCCTGAAATGCATCGCTACCTCGTGGACGAAACGCGCTGGCTGAGCGAACAGCAGTTCACCGCCTCGATTGCCATCGCACAGGCGGCACCTGGACCCAACATTCTCTTCGTCGCGCTGATGGGATGGCATGTCGGCATCAATACCGGCAGCATCCTGATGGGCCTGTTCGGCGTAATGGTGACGATGGTGGGCATCATGCTGCCGAGCACGACGCTGACCTACCTCGCCGCGCAATGGGGCCATCGCAACCGCAACCTGCGCGGAGTACGGGCATTCAAGCAAGGCATGGGACCGATCGTGATTGCGCTGCTGGTTGCAACGGGCTGGGTGCTGACGAGCACGCACAACGATGCGGCTAGGGATTGGCCGCTGTGGTTGCTGACGGCTGTGTCCGCAGTCGTCATCTGGCGCACGAAGCTGCACCTGCTGTGGATGCTGGGTGCAGGTGCGCTGCTGGGCTGGTTTGGACTCGTCTAAAGGCGATTGGCCAGCGCGACGAATTGCTCCATCGGCACGGCTTCGGGGCGGGCTTGCGGGTCGATGCCGGCGTCGACGAGATCGTTCTCGGTGAACATCCCTGCCAAGCAGTTCCGGATCACTTTGCGGCGCTGTGAAAATGCCTTGGCCACGACCTGTTCCAGCTTCGCTGCGTCGCATGCGAGCGGCTGCGGCAGCGGAATCATGCGCACGATTGCCGAGTCAACCTGCGGCGGTGGATCGAAGGCCGCAGGCGGGACCACGAACAGCAACTCCATGTAATAGCGCCATTGCAGCATCACGGACAGCCGGCCATAGGCCTTGCTGCCGGGCTCGGCAACCATGCGCTCGACGACTTCCTTCTGCAGCATGAAATGCTGGTCCTGCACGCGCGGCGCAATCTCCGCGAGGTGGAACAGCAAGGGGCTGGAAATGTTGTACGGAAGATTGCCGACCACGCGCAACTTCTGTCCTTCCGGTACGGGGATCGATGCAAAGTCGAACTGCAATGCATCGCCTTCATGGATCACCAGCCGGGCCGGATCAAACTTCTTCTTCAGACGCGCAACGAGGTCGCGGTCGAGTTCGACCACATGAAGCTTGTCGAGCGACTCCAGAAGCAGGCTGGTCATTGCTGCGAGGCCGGGGCCGATCTCGACCATCGCGTCGTTCTGGCGCGGATCGATGGCGCGGATGATGTCGTGCAATACCGTCTGATCGGTCAGGAAGTTCTGGCCGAAGCGCTTGCGTGGAATGTGTTTCATGGGACTAATTCTAATGAGAGGCGGCTGCCATTTGCGCAGCGACCCTGACGGCTTCGAGCATGCTGCCGTGGTCCGCCTTGCCGAGGCCGGCGGCGGCGAGATCGAGGGCAGTTCCATGATCCACGGAAGTACGGATGATCGGCAGGCCGAGCGTGATATTGACGCCGCGACCGAAGCTGGCATGCTTGAGGACAGGCAGGCCCTGATCGTGATACATGGCCAGCACGCAGTCCGCATTTTCCAGGTACTTGGGCTGGAACAGGGTATCGGCCGGATAGGGGCCGGTCGCATCAATGCCCTTTGCCTGCGCGGCCTTGAGCACGGGGGTAATGACGTCGATCTCTTCGCGTCCGAGATAGCCGCCTTCCCCAGCATGCGGATTCAGTCCAGTGACGAGGATGCGAGGTTTCGGCAGCCCGAACTTGCGCTGCAGATCTGCATGGATGATGTCGATGGTCCGCGACAGGCTTTCGAACGTAACCGCTGCAGGAACATCCTTCAGCGGCAGGTGCGTGGTCGCCAGCGCGACGCGCAGCATTGGCTGTCCGCCCGCGAGCATCATGACGACCTGCGGTGTCTGCGTCTTTTCGGCGAGGTATTCGGTGTGGCCGGTGAACGGCACGCCGGCGTCGTTGATCGTGCTTTTCTGCAGGGGCGCGGTAACGATGGCGTCGAACTGCTTTTGCATCGCGTAACGGATCGCGACGTCCAGCGTCTGCAGCACAGCGCGGCCATTGCGCGAATCAAGCTTGCCGGGGACGGCCGGTTCGGCCAGCGGGCAATCGATGACGGGAATCTGCCCGACCGGCAGGTGCGGCAGTCCGCTGTTGCGGAAGGCGAGCGTGGAGATCGCCACGAGGCGGATCTGCGGGTCGATGTCGGAGGCCGTCATCGACAGCAGCGCCGCGTCGCCGATCAGGACGGCGCGCACTTCATTGCGCAACTCCCACCCGGCGCGAATCGAAATCTCGGGGCCGATGCCTGCGGGCTCGCCGCAGGTAATGGCAATAGTCGGCCGCTTGTCCATCGTCGTTCTCAGCGCGCGTCCGCGTTCTCGAAACGGTACTCAACATAGGCGCGGTCGCGCAGCTGGCGCAGCCAGTCCTGCGTCGCCTCGTCCAGCTTGCGCTCGCGGATCGCCTGGCGGGCGATCAGGCGCTGGCGCTCCTGCGACACGTCATCCTTCTTGCGCTCCAGCACCTGGATCAGGTGGTAGCCAAACGGCGACTCGATCGGCTCGCTGACTTCGCCCGGCTTCAGGGCATCCATCGCGCGCTCGAATTCCGGCACGGTATCGCCCGGATAAATCCAGCCGAGGTCGCCCCCGCGGGACGCGGACAGGTCGTTGGAGAACAGCTTGGCCAGGTCCTCGAACTTGGCGGCGTTGTTGTCGAGGCGCTGCTTCAGCTCGACCAGCTTGCGCTTGGCGTCGGCCGGCGAGACGATCTGGTTCACCTTGATCAGGATATGGCGGGCGCGCGTCTGCTGCACGGAATTGCCGGTGGCCTTGACGACGCTGGCGCTGCGCTTGCCGTTGAGCTTGAGGATATGGAATCCGTTCGGGCTCTTGACGATCGGGGTCACTTCACCTTGCTTGAGGCCTTCAGTTGCATTAACGAAGAGTTGCGGCAGGCGGTCCTGGTTGCGCCAGCCGAGGTCGCCGCCGGTCAGCGCATCCGTCGCATCGGAATAGGTGGCGGCGAGCTTGGCGAAATCGCCGCCCGCCTTCAGCTGCTGCAGCACCTCTTCGGCGCGTTTGCGGCGCTCGGCGATCTGCTCCGCGCTCGCGTTTTCCGGCGTGCGAATCAGGATATGGGACAGCAGGAATTCCTGGCCCTGCGGCGCGCCCTGCTCGGCGAGGTAGTTGTCGACCTCGGATTCGGTGATCTGGATCTTGTTGTCCACCTCGCGCTCACGCAGGCGCTGCATCATGATCTCTTCGCGGATCTCTTCCCGGAAGCGCGTGAAGGGCGTGCCTTCGCGTTCCAGCGTGGTGCGGAACTCCTGCAGCGACATGCGGTTCTGCTCGGCGATACGCGCCACAGCGCGGTCGAGCATGATGTCGTCGACGCGGATGCCGTATTCCTTCGCCAGTTGCAGCTGCGCGCGGTCGATGATCATGCGCTCCAGCAGCTGGCGCTGGAACTCGGCAGGCGGCGGCAGGGCGATGCCCTGGTTCTTCATGCGGCGCTCCACGAGGCGCAGGCGCTCGACCAGTTCCTGGCGCGTGATGACCTCGTTGTTGACCACCGCAATGATCGAGTCGGCGAGATACACGCGCGGAGCAGCCTGCACGGTTCCCGGTTTGGCCTGGGCGACAGCCTCTTGCTGCAGTCCGGCCCCAACGCAAAGGACGGCGGCGGCAAGCGCGATGCTGCGCGCGGGGGAGATTGCAAGTCGCATGATCGGAAGAGTCTTCATAAACGCAGTTCTTCGTTGAGGTTCAGGGTTGGTTCACCAGCTGGTAGCCGGGAATGTTGGCGCGCAGCGCGTCGATCGGGTTCGATCCGAGGCGCGTCAGGCCATTGAGTTCGAGCTGAAAGAAGATGGCCGAGTTCGTCTGACCGGTCGCCGTCGGCGTACGCTGGCCAACGACGCGGAACACCCAGCAGTCCGCCTTGTATTCCATGCCGAGCAAGCCTTCCGCCACCTTGCTGTCGGGCAGCGAGTAGTTTACACGGGCCACGCCAAACCAGCGGTCGCTCACCGGCCATTGACCCGACACATCCACCTGCTCGAGGTTGTTGACGCGAGCGCGACGGTATTGCAGGTTGAGCACGCGCTTGGGTGCCGGTTGCCAGCGTACACCGTAATTGGCCCGGCTCATCGAGTCGAGGGTCTGGCTGTACTGTACGTTGCCTTCCACACTGAGGGCCCGCGTGAGCTGGCCATAGGCCGACACGAGCAGGTCCGAGCGGCTCTCGTTGCGCGCGCCACCAAGCGTGACGCGCTGCTCCGTGAAATAGAAGCGTTGGCCGAGCGCGAAGCGCATCCGCTCCGCACCGTTCGGCTCGATATAACGGGAGATGATGGCCGCTGTCACCTGGTTAGCGTCGCTGATGCGGTCGTTGCCGATAAAGCGGTTTTCGCTGAACAGCTGCGCGAAGCTCAGGTCGGCTTCTGCCGTATCGAAATTCGGGAAGGCCGACTGGTCCTTGTACGGGGTGTAGACGTAGAAGAGCCGCGGCTCAAGCGTCTGCGTCATCGTGCTGCCGAAGAACTGCGACTCCCGCTCGAACACCAGGCCACTGTCGAGCGACAGCGTCGGCAGCGTGCGCGACAGGTCGTTGTTTGCAACCGGCACGTTGCGATCCAGGTGGTATTTCGTCGTATGCAGCGACAGCCTCGGTGTAATGAAATAGCCGGGCTGGATGATCGGGTAAGCGATGCGCGGATTGACCAGGAAGCGGTCGCCGCGCAGGAAGCTGGGGTGCCAGAAGCGGGTGAGTTCCGAATCGACATCCCAGTCGAAGCCGTTGACGTCCTGTTTGCCAGCATGGAAGTTCACCTGCGGCAGACGGTCATAGGGGCGGACGATGGGCAACAGCGGATCCTGCAGCACCTGGTAATTCGATGCGCGGGCCGATGCCTGCCACAGCGGCGTGGCGTAACTGAGTGCCATGTCGCGCAAGAGGAGACGCTGTTTTGCCTCGGTAATGGTGCGCGAAAAGTCGGTCGGATAGTCGTCGTCCGACGCACTGTTGATGTTCCACGAATAGACCAGGCCCGGCGCGAGAACCTGCGTGTGCGTGGTCGAGATCGCGTAGCGGTCGGTCCTGGTCTGCTGGTCATCGGGCAGCGCCTCGACACGCGTCGTTCCCCAGTAGCTTTCGCCCAGGTAGCGTGCCTCCGCACCGAGTTGCAGGCCCCGGCGCGCATAGATCTTCGGGTACAGCGTCAGGTCGCGATTCGGCGCGATGTTGAAGTAATACGGCACGGTGACTTCAAGGCCGCCACGGTTGGTGGTACCGATGGTCGGCGGCAGCACGCCGCTCTTGCGTGCGTCGGACAGCGGGAAGGACATCGCGGGCGCCGCCAGGATGGGCACGCCCTTGAAGTAGACGAGGGTACGGTGGGCAATGCCCTCGTCGCGGGCATTGTCGAGGTCGAGCCGGCCCGACCTGAGGTACCAGTCCGGATCCGGGCCTTCGCACGTGCTGTATGAGCCTTCATGCACCGTCGCGCGGTCTTCGCCTTCGAAATCAATGCGGTCGGCCCGCCCCTGGGCGTTGTTCTGTTCGAGGCGGTAGGTCGGGTTCAGGACGTAGCCTTCGCTCGCCTCGATCTTCAGGCGCAGCTCGTCACCGGTATAGGTATCGCCGAAGCGGCGCATGCGGATGTTGCCCTGTGCCTCGACCTCATCCTCGACAATCCGGTAGGTCGCGCGGTCGGCATTGACTGTGGTCGGGCCGCGGATGATTTCGACATCGCGCTCGAGCACGATCTCCCGGTCCGGCCTGCCGCTCATCTGCTCGGCGCTGATGGTCGCCGGAAGGTCCTTTTCCGCGACGTTTCCGTCCTTCACCGCTTGTGCCGAAGCGGCCGACGGCAATGCCATGACGGCAATGGCGGCAAGGATGCGGAGACGAAGTTGTGAAGGGGGAAATGCGGGGAACCGGGTCATGAAAAGAAAGGTCGGCTGGCGCTTTTTTAGGTTTAATCCCTTATTATATGGGAACTCACCTCCCGCAAACCTTACCCCCAGGTAGTTTCATGTCTTTTAATACCGGTTCCGATCTTCGTCTCGCACAATTGAAAGAATGGCTGGCCACCCTGTCGGCCGAAAAAGTATTGCCCGAATCCATCAGACCGGCATCTTCCGACGCCAGTTTCCGCCGTTATTTCCGCGTCGATTCGCCGGACGGCTCCACCTATATCGCCATGGACGCGCCGCCGCCGCAGGAGGACGTCCGCCCTTTCATCCACGTAGCCGAAGTGTTCGGCGAGGCAGGCGTATCCGTACCCAAGGTGCTGGAGAGGGACGTCGAGCGCGGTTTCCTGCTGCTGTCCGACCTCGGCTCCACGACTTACCTGCACCAGTTGAACCATGACACCGCGCACAAGCTCTATCTCGATGCCATCGACGCATTGGTCCTGATCCAGGCGCAGAGCAAGCCCGGCGTATTCCCCGAATACGACCGCGCGCTGCTGCACAGGGAACTGATGCTGTTCCCGGATTGGTACATCGGCAAGCATCTCGGCATTACGATGACGGAGAAGCAGACGGCGCTGCTGAACAGCGTTTTCGAGGTCCTGCTGGCGAATAACCTCGCCCAGCCGCAGGTATACGTGCATCGCGACTACCACTCGCGCAACCTGATGGTGACCGAGCGCGGCAATCCCGGCATCCTCGACTTCCAGGATGCGGTGTACGGCCCGATCACCTACGACCTCGTGTCGCTGCTGCGCGATGCCTACATCCAGTGGGACGAGGAAATGGTGCTCGACTGGGCGATCCGTTACTGGGAGCGTGCCCGCCGCGCCGGCCTGCCTGTGTCGCATGACGTCGACGCGTTCTATCGCGACTTCGAATTCATGGGCCTGCAGCGCCACCTGAAAGTGCTCGGCATCTTCGCGCGGCTGTATCACCGCGACGGCAAGGACGGCTACCTGAAGGATCTGCCGCTGGTGATGGAATACACCCGCAAGGCCGCCGGCCGCTACAAGGCGCTGGCCCCGCTGATCGTCCTGCTGGATGAACTGGAAGCCAAGGGTCCGTCGGTCGGCTTCACCTTCTGAGGACTGCACAATGAAAGCGATGATTTTCGCCGCCGGACGCGGCGAGCGGATGCGCCCCCTCACCGACAACTGCCCCAAGCCCCTGCTGAAGGTGCGCGGCCGGCCGCTGATCGTGTGGCACATCCTGAACCTGGTCCGCGCCGGCATCAAGGATATCGTGATCAACCACGCGCATCTCGGGCACATGATCGAGGAAACGCTCGGGGACGGTTCGCAGTTCGGAGCGCGCATTGCCTACTCAGCGGAAGGGACGGCGCTGGAAACCGCGGGCGGTGTGGCAAAGGCACGCCACCTGCTCGGCGAGGAACCTTTCGTCGCGATCGCGGCCGACATCTATTGCCCGCATTTCGATTTCGAGCAGGTCAAGGATGCGCTCAAGGACAACGACATGTGGGGCAATCCGCATCCGCATGACAAGCGCGATGTGGCATGGCTCTACCTTGTGAAGAATCCGCCGCATCATCCGAAAGGCGATTTCGCGCTGCACAGCTTTTCGGTGGCGAATGAAGGCGAGCCGCGCTACACCTTCTCGGGCATCGGCGTTTACCGCACCGAGATCTTCGACTCGGTCAAGCCCGGCGAATCGGCGCAGATTGCCCCCATCCTGCGCGAATATGCGTCGCGCGGGCAGGTCGGCGGCGAAGTCTTCCGCGGCGACTGGACGGACGTTGGCACACCGGAGCGCCTCGCACAACTGAACGGATAAGGAGTGTCGATGAAGTCGTACGCAGCACGGCGCGCCGCCCTGATGGCGCAGATGAAAGCGAAAGGCGGCGGCGTGGCCATCATCCCCACCGCGCCCGAGGTCATGCGTAACCGCGATGCCGACTATCCATACCGGCATGACAGTTATTTCTACTACCTGTCCGGCTTCACCGAGCCGGAAGCGGTGACCGTGCTGGTTGCAGGGAAAACCGACCAGGCCATCCTCTTCTGCCGCGAGAAAAACCTCGAGCGCGAGATTTGGGACGGCTACCGCTACGGACCGGAAGCCGCGCGCGAAACCTTCGGCTTCGACGTCGCCCATCCCGTTTCTACACTCGATGCCGAGATGCCGAAGCTGCTGGCCGATGCGCCGGCCCTGTTCTATGCATTGGGCAGCGACAGCAAGCTCGACAACCAGGTGAAGGACTGGCTGCACAGCGTGCGCATGCAGGCACGCGCCGGCGTCACCGCGCCGTCCATCGTGCACGACGTGCATGTGCTGCTCGACGAGATGCGCCTCTACAAGGATGCCGAGGAAGTCGCCATCATGAAGCGCGCCGCGGCGATTTCCGCCGGCGCCCACCGCCGTGCCATGCAGACGGCCCGTCCCGGACTGCGCGAATACCACGTCGAGGCCGAGTTGCTGCATGAATTCCGCCGGCACGGCTCGCAATTCCCCGCCTACGGCTCCATCGTCGCCACCGGCGCCAATGCCTGCGTGCTGCATTACAGGGCCAGCGACGCCGAAATCAAGGATGGCGACCTGATCCTGATTGACGCCGGCTGCGAACTCGACAGTTATGCATCCGACATCACCCGCACCTTCCCCGCCAACGGCAAGTTCAATGGCCCGCAGAAAGCCCTGTATGAAATCGTGCTGGCCGCGCAGTATGCCGCCATTGCCGAGACGAAGCCGGGCAAACGCTTCATCGATGGCCACGACGCCGCGGTGCGTGTGCTGGCGCAGGGCATGCTGGATACAGGACTGCTGGACAAGAACAAGGTCGGTACGCTGGACGACGTGATCGAGAAAGGTGCCTTCCGACAGTTCTACATGCATCGTACCGGTCACTGGCTGGGCATGGATGTGCATGACGTCGGCGAATACCGCGAACTGAATGGCGCGAGCGACGAAAAACCATGGCGCACGCTGCAGCCCGGCATGATGCTCACCATCGAGCCCGGCATCTATGTCCGTCCGGAACCCGGCGTGCCGGAACAGTTCTGGAACATCGGCATCCGCATCGAGGATGATGCGCTGGTGACGGAGAACGGCTGCGAGATCATTACCGAAGCCGCACCCAAGACCGTCGCCGACATCGAAGCTGTCATGAAACAGTGATGACGGGGACCGATTTCGACATCGCCATCTGCGGCGCCGGACCGGTCGGCCTGGCGTTGGCGCTGCTTCTCGTCAAGCGCGGCGCCGCCGCCTCCCGGATTGCCCTCATCGATGCCAAATCGCTGGAACAGGTCAACAAAGACCCGCGCTCGCTGGCACTCTCGTACGGCAGCACCCAGGTCCTGGAAGAAATCGGTGCCTGGCCGGTTGCTTCCGACCCGATCCACGACATCCACGTATCGCGACGCGGTCATTTCGGCCGTACCGTCATCGATCGCGAAGAATACGGCGTGCCGGCGCTGGGTTACGTGACGCGCTACGGCGCCATCGTGACGGCGCTGGCGGCTGCGGCGCGGCAAACGGCCATCACGATGCTGCGCCCCGCGCATGTCACCTCATCCATGGAACGTGACGACGCCGTAGAAATCCGGTTCGGCGATGGAAAATCGATCAGCGCCGGCATCATGGTGCAGGCCGAAGGCGGCGTGTTTTCCGAGCAGGATGCCAGGTCGGTGCGCCGCGATTACGAACAGACGGCGATCATTGCGCACGTCACGGCAAGCGCGCCGGTTGCCTTCCGCGCGTTCGAGCGATTTACGGAAGAAGGCCCGCTCGCGCTCCTGCCGCAGGACGACGGCTACGCGCTGGTCTGGTGTGCGCGCCCTGCGACGGCCTCGCGCCTGTTCGCACTTTCCGATGCGGAATTCCTGGCCGAACTTGGCGCAACCTTCGGCACGCGCGTCGGCCGCTTTACGAGCGTGACACCACGCATCACCTATCCGCTCGGACTGAATGCCCATGCCGCAGCATCCCTGCGCACCGTTGCCATCGGCAACGCCGCGCAAACACTGCATCCGGTCGCCGGCCAGGGCCTCAACCTCGGATTGCGGGACGCGGCCGTACTGGCACGCGTGCTGGCGCGCGAAGCGGTGCCCGATAACCTGTTGCGCTTTGTGAAGGAAAGGCAGATGGACCGCAGGGTCACGATCTCGCTCACCGACACGCTGGCACGCGTGTTCGCCAGCGCACACGATGGGGCGCTGACGCAATCGGCGCTCGGTTTCTCCCTCGCCCTCGTCGACACCGTTCCTGGGGCGAAACGATTGCTGGCCGAACAGTTCATGTTCGGCGTGCGATAGAAAAGAAAAAGCCGCGCATCGCGCGGCTTTTTCATTACTGCATGCCTTGAGATCAGGCCGTCTTCAACGCCACCAGCACTTCGTCCAGCATCTTCTTTGCATCGCCGAACAGCATGCGGTTGTTGTCCTTGTAGAACAGCGGATTGTCCACGCCTGCATAGCCGGATGCCATGCTGCGCTTCATCACGATTGAGGTCTTCGCCTTCCAGACTTCGAGCACCGGCATGCCGGCAATCGGGCTGGTCGGGTCTTCCATCGCCGCCGGGTTCACGATGTCGTTGGCGCCGATCACCATGGCGACGTCGGTATCCGAGAAGTCGTCGTTGATCTCGTCCATTTCCATCACAATGTCATACGGTACCTTGGCTTCCGCCAACAGCACGTTCATGTGGCCCGGCATGCGTCCCGCGACGGGGTGGATGCCGAAGCGCACGTTGACGCCTTTCTCGCGCAGATGCTTGGTGATCTCGTAGACAGTGTGCTGCGCCTGGGCGACCGCCATGCCGTAGCCCGGCACGATGATCACGTTCTTGGCTTCGCGCAGCAGTTCGCCGGTTTCGAGTGCAGTCACCGGGACGACTTCGCCCTGCGGTTCTGCCGCGCCGCCGGCTGGCGCCGGCTTACCGCCTTCCGAGCCAAAGCCGCCTGCAATCACACTGATGAAGTTGCGGTTCATCGCACGGCACATGATGTACGACAGGATCGCACCGCTTGAACCGACCAGCGCGCCGGTCACGATCAGCAAGTCATTCGACAGCATGAAGCCGGTTGCCGCCGCTGCCCAGCCGGAGTAGCTGTTCAGCATGGAGACCACCACGGGCATGTCCGCGCCACCGATCGCCATCACCATGTGGATGCCGAACAGCAACGCGATCACGGTCATCACGACCAGCGGCATCATGCCTTCGTTGATCGATCCGGCGCGCAGGAACTGTGCGCCGAAAAAGATCACGATCAGCAGGCCGGCCAGATTGAGGAAATGGCGACCTGGCAGCAGCAGCGGCTTGCCGCCGATGCGACCGGACAGCTTGCCGAAGGCGATGATCGAACCGGAGAAGGTCACCGCGCCGATCAGGATGCCGACGTAGATTTCGACTTCGTGGATGATTTTTTCGGCACCCGTGAAGTTCGCCGTGGCGGCAGGATCGATGTAGCTTGCATAGCCGACCAGCGTTGCCGCGAGACCGACCAGGCTGTGCATCAACGCAACCAGTTCCGGCATCTGGGTCATCTGCACGACACGGGCGGCGTACAAGCCGATCGCACCGCCGACCACCATCGCGCCGATGATCCAGGGGATACCGACCGAGGTAACATGCGGCCCGAAGACGGTGGCCAGCACGGCGATGGCCATGCCGATCATGCCGTAGGCATTGCCGCGCCGCGCCGTTTCCGGATGCGACAGGCCGCCCAGGCTCAGGATGAAGAGGATGGTCGCACCGAGGTAAGCGACGATTGTGAGACTTTCCGACATTATTATCGCCTCCCTTATTTGCGGAACATCGCCAGCATGCGGCGGGTCACGGCGAATCCGCCGAACATGTTGATGGTGGTAAGCACGATGCCGACCACCGCGAGCCAGCGAATGATGTCCCCTGGACGTTCGATACCCGCGTCCAGCGGCGGCGCAATCTGCACCAGCGCACCGATGGCGATGATGCTCGAGATCGCGTTGGTCACGCTCATCAGCGGCGTATGCAGCGACGGCGTCACGTTCCACACCACCATGTAACCCACGAAGCAGGCCAGCACGAAGACCGTGAAGTGGCCAAGGAAGGCCGGCGGTGCATAGGCGCCGATGAACCAGAACAGCGCGGCGACAACGCCGAACAGGATGGCCATCTTGGTGCCCGACATCGCTTCGCCGCTCGGTCCGTGGCCATGCCCTTTTGCTGCCGGCGCTGCAGCCGGCTTGGCTGTCGGCTTGGCGGGCGCGGCCGGCTGCTTGGGTGCCGGCGGCGGCCATGTGACCTCACCGCCCTTGATCACGGTCAGGCCGCGGATGGCGTCGTCTTCCATATTGACGTTGATGTTGCCGTCCTTGGTCTTGCAGAGCTCTTCCGTCAGGCGCAACAGGTTGGTCGAATACAGCGTCGACGATTGTCGGGACAGGCGGCTGACAAGATCGGTGTAGCCGATGATCGTCACGCCGTGCTTCACGACGGCCTGGCCGGGTTCGGTCAGTTCGCAGTTGCCGCCCTGCTCGGCCGCCATGTCGACGATGACGCTGCCCGGCTTCATGGACTTCACCATGTCGGCGGTGATCAGCTTCGGGGCCGGCTTGCCGGGGATCAGGGCGGTCGTGATGATGACGTCCACCTCCCTGGCCTGCTTGGCGTACATCTCGCGCTGGGCCTGCTGGAAGCCTTCGCTCATCACCTTGGCATAACCGCCGCCGCCGGAGCCTTCTTCCTCGTAATCGACCTTGACGAATTCGCCGCCCAGCGACACAACCTGGTCGGCCACTTCCGCGCGGGTGTCGTTGGCGCGCACGATCGCGCCCAGGCCTGCGGCAGTACCGATTGCCGCCAGACCGGCGACGCCTGCACCCGCCACAAAGACCTTGGCCGGCGGAATCTTGCCGGCAGCCGTCACCTGCCCGTTGAAGAAGCGGCCGAAGGCATTGGCAGCCTCGATCACGGCGCGATAGCCGGCAACGCCGGCCTGCGAGGTCAACGCATCCATCTTCTGGGCGCGGCTCAATGTCCGCGGCAGCGAGTCGATGGCCAGCACGGTGGCCTTCTTGGCCGCGAGCTGTTTCATCAGTTCGGGGTTCTGCGCCGGCCAGATGAAGGAAATCAGCGTGCCGCCTTCGCGCATCAAGCCGACTTCCTCGGGAGTGGGCGGGCGCACCTTGAAGACGATGTCGGACGTTGTCCACAGCTTGGCCGCGCTGTCGACGATACCGGCACCGACGGCGCGATAGGCGTCATCACTGAAATTGGCGGCGTCGCCGGCTCCGGTTTCGACCTGGACCGAAAAACCCAGCTTGATGAGCTTTTCGACCACATCGGGCACCGTCGCGACGCGCTTCTCGCCCGGGAAGACTTCCCGTGGCACTCCTATCGTTAGAGGCATACGTTGTTCCCCTTGCTTATGGTTGTAGATTGGGTTGGACAGCTCATGGGTCAGCCTCACCTGCCCCATTCCTGATTCATTTTCGGCAACAAAACATCCCGCAGCCGCACACCGGCCGGCCGCGCGCGATTGCCGCTCATTGGTATTCTTACACTGATCTTACACGCAAAAGAAAAATTAGCACAACCGTTCTTTTTTATTTATTCTCGATGGGGCACTCTAAACCCTCTCATTCCTCCGCTTTATCGGCGTCATTCCAATTTGCAAAATGACGAAAATTAAATGTAGCGGCTTTTTGCGCCCGAACGAAGATTACGCTTAGCAAGAGTTGTGCGAAATCAAGATTCTTTCCATCTGGCAGTCGATCATTCCTGTTTTCGCTCGCGGTTGCCATGCACGGTACAATGGCGGCCTCTCCAAGGAAACATATGTCTGAAGTCTGGAAACCCTCTGTCACCGTAGCCGCGATCATCGAACGCGACGGCCGTTTCTTGCTGGTTGAGGAAGAAACCAGCGACGGTATCCGCTTCAATCAGCCAGCGGGACACCTCGATCCGAACGAATCCCTGCCTGAAGCCGTGGCACGCGAAACGCTCGAAGAAGCTGCCTACGAATTCACCCCGACCGCTTTGGTCGGTGTTTACATGTCGCGCTACGTATCGTCCCGCACCCTCAAGGAGGTGACCTACCTGCGCTTCGCTTTCTGCGGAAACCTTGGCGTGCAGTACGACCGCGAACTCGACGAAGGCATTTTGCGTGCCGTGTGGATGACCCGCGACGAACTGCTCGCCTGCCAGGAAAAGCACCGCAGCCCGCTCGTCCTCCAGTGCATCGACGATTACCTTGCCGGCCAGCGCATGCCGCTGTCGGTGATCTATACCCATCCCAGCGTCGTCGGGGCAGTGAATGTCTAAGAAGCGGGTTGTCATTGGCATGTCGGGCGGCGTCGATTCCTCCGTCTCGGCATGGTTGCTGAAAGAACAGGGCTACGAAGTGATCGGCCTGTTCATGAAGAACTGGGAAGACGACGACGATTCCGAATACTGCTCCACCCGCCAGGACTGGATCGATGCGGCCAGCGTGGCCGACGTGGTGGGCGTGGACATCGAGGCGGTGAACTTCGCCTCCGAATACAAAGACCGTGTATTTGCCGAATTCCTGCGCGAATACCAGGCAGGCCGTACGCCGAACCCGGATGTGCTGTGCAATGCCGAAATCAAGTTCAAGGCATTCCTCGACCATGCAATGCATCTCGGGGCCGACCTGATCGC
>DASPMV010000059.1:0-38653 GCA_035626875.1 Noviherbaspirillum sp.
AGCAGTCGCTGGCTGATTTGGCGGCACTCGTTGAGCGCGAGCTTGAGTTGCGGGTGATGAACGAGTCGCAGCTCGCCCTGGAAAAGAAGAACAAGAACCTGCGCCGCAAGTCCTTGATCGATCCGCTGATCGGGACGTGGAATCGAGGCGCAATCATGCGGATCCTGACGATCGAAGCGATCCGGTGCGATAAGGCGGGCGTTCCGCTGTCGCTGATTGTCGCGGATCTGGACTATTTCAAGAAGATCAACGACACCTACGGGCATCCGGCAGGTGACGCGGTGCTGGTGAAGGTGGCGAGCAGGTTGCGCTCCTGTATCCGTCCGCAGGAAGCGTTGGGGCGTTACGGCGGCGAGGAATTCCTGATCGTGTTGCCGGGATCCTCGCACAAGACGGCAATGGCGGTGGCCGAGCGTATGCGGGCGACGATAGCGGCGCAGCCGGAATCCATCAACGGGGTGGCGCTGAACCTGACGATCAGCGCAGGGATCGCATCCACGGACCTGTTCCCGTCGGTGTCCACCGAAGAATTGATCAGCAAGGCCGACATAGCCCTCTATGCGGCAAAAGATGCGGGACGCAATCGCGTCATTACCGCTACACCAGATTTATCCTGATAGCAGAAGCACATCCATGCACTCCAAAATTCTCATTCTCGATTTCGGTTCCCAGGTTACCCAGCTGATCGCCCGGCGCGTCCGCGAAGCAGGCGTGTTCTCCGAGGTGTATCCCTACGATGTCAGCGACGACTTTGTGCGTAGCTACGGGGCGTCCGGCATCATCCTGTCCGGCGGGCCGAACTCGGTGACCGAGGGCGATACGCCGCGCGCACCGAGGGCAGTGTTCGAGGCCGGCGTGCCGGTCCTCGGCATTTGCTACGGTATGCAGACCATGGCTGAACAACTCGGCGGCAAGGTCGAGATGGGCAAGGTGCGTGAGTTCGGCTATGCGGAGGTTCGGGCACGTGGCCATACGTCGCTGCTGAACGGCATCAGCGATTTCGTGACCTCCGAAGGCCACGGCATGCTCAAGGTATGGATGAGTCACGGCGACAAGATCATCGAGATGCCGCCGGGCTTCAAGCTGATGGCGTCGACCGACAACTGCCCGATCGCCGCAATGGCGGACGAGGAGCGCAAGCTGTATGCGGTCCAGTTCCACCCGGAAGTCACGCACACTGTGCAGGGCAAGGCCATCCTCGGCCGCTTCGTGCATGAGATCTGCGGCTGCAAGTCGGACTGGAACATGCCGGACTACATTTCCGAAGCTATCGAGGCGATTCGCAAGCAGGTGGGCGACGAGGAAGTGATCCTTGGCCTGTCCGGCGGAGTCGACAGCAGCGTGGCAGCGGCGCTGATCCACCGCGCGATCGGTAACCAGCTGACCTGCGTGTTCGTCGATCATGGCTTGCTGCGCCTGAATGAAGGCGAAATGGTCATGAACATGTTCGGCAAGAACCTGGGCGTGAAGGTGATCCGTGTGGATGCCACCGAACAGTTCATGGGCAAGCTGGCCGGCGTCACCGACCCGGAAGCAAAGCGCAAGATCATTGGCCGCGAATTCGTGGAAGTCTTCCAGGCGGAAGCCGGCAAGTTGAAGAACGCGAAGTGGCTGGCGCAAGGAACGATTTACCCCGACGTCATCGAGAGCGCCGGCAAGGGCAAGAAGACGGCGCACACCATCAAGAGCCACCACAACGTCGGCGGCCTGCCCGAGACGCTGAACCTGAAGCTGCTGGAGCCGCTGCGCGAACTGTTCAAGGACGAAGTCCGCGAACTCGGCGTGGCGCTCGGCCTGCCGCACGATATGGTGTACCGCCATCCGTTCCCGGGGCCGGGCCTGGGCGTGCGCATCCTCGGCGAGGTGAAGAAGGAATACGCCGACCTGCTGCGCCGTGCAGACGCGATTTTTATCGAGGAACTGCGCGCGGCCGTCGACGTGGAAGGCCGTTCCTGGTACGACAAGACCAGCCAGGCGTTCGCAGTCTTCCTGCCGGTCAAATCCGTCGGCGTCATGGGCGACGGCCGGACCTACGACTACGTGGTGGCACTGCGCGCCGTGCAGACGCAGGATTTCATGACGGCACACTGGGCGCACCTGCCGCACGACTTGCTGGGCAAGGTGTCGAACCGCATCATTAACGAGGTGCGTGGCCTGAATCGTGTGGTCTACGACATTTCGGGCAAGCCGCCTGCAACGATCGAGTGGGAATAACGATTCCCGCCCCGGCACCCTGCCGGATTTGAAGAGGTTGGAATAGAGGCGTGCGCGGGCCAAGTCCCGCGGCACGGCTCGCGGCATGTGCCGTTCCCGTATCCGGAAACGCAATGACTTACAGCGTTAAAGAAATTTTTTACACCTTGCAGGGCGAGGGCACCCATGCGGGACGTCCCGCCGTGTTTTGCCGGTTTGCAGGATGCAACCTGTGGACTGGCAGGGAAAGCGACCGCGCATCGGCAGTCTGCAAATTCTGCGACACGGATTTCGTCGGCACGGATGGTGAACGCGGCGGAAAGTATGCGAACGGCGATAGCCTCGCCGACCAGATCGATGCGCTCTGGCCTGCGTCGTACACGAAGAGCAAGTTCGTCGTTTTCACCGGCGGCGAACCGCTCCTGCAGCTCGATGAAGCCTTGATCGCCTGCATGCATGCGCGTGGATTCGAAATCGCGATCGAGACCAACGGCACGATTCCCGTTCCGGAAGGTGTGGACTGGGTGTGCGTGAGCCCGAAGGTGGGCTCCGAGCTGGCGGTACACCATGGAAATGAGCTGAAAGTCGTCGTTCCACAGGTGAGCCAGCACATCGCGGACTACGAATCGCTCGACTTCGAGCACTTTTACCTGCAGCCGATGGACGGCCCTGATGCAGAACGCAACACCCGTCTTGCCATCGAAACATGCCGGAACAACCCGAAGTGGAAACTGAGCCTGCAGACACACAAGCTGCTGCAAATACCCTGAATACCATGTTGACCATTACCCGCAAGCTCGAATTCGATGCCGGCCACCGCATTCCCGATCACAAGAGCCAGTGTCGCAACCTGCACGGCCACCGTTACACCCTCGAGATCACCCTCGTCGGCGACATCATCCACGAGGAGGGCAGCTCCGACAACGGCATGATCATGGACTTCTCGGACGTGAAGGCCCTGGCGAAACAGCATCTGGTTGATGTCTGGGACCACGCCTTCCTGGCCTATGCGAAGGACACAGCGGTGCGCGAATTCCTCGAAAGTATTCCGGGCCACAAGACCGTGATCATCGACAGCATCCCGACCGTGGAGAATCTTGCGCAGACCGCGTTCAAGATCCTCCAGGCTACGTACAAGGATCGGTACGGAACCGGACTGCGCTTGCACAAGCTGGTGCTCCACGAAACCCCAAACTGCTGGGCCGAGATCACGGCCGACGACTGACATGCAAGACTCCATCTATATGCACCAGGCGATTTCCCAGGCGCACAATGCCTGGGCGCTGGGCGAGGTGCCGGTCGGCGCCGTGGTGGTGAAGGATGGCGAAATCGTCGCAACGGGTTTCAACCAGCCCATCGGGACGCACGACCCGACCGCGCATGCCGAGATCATGGCATTGCGCGCGGCAGCGGAAATCCTCGGGAACTACCGGCTGCCGGGCTGCGAGCTCTATGTCACGCTGGAGCCCTGCGCCATGTGTGCCGGCGCCATGATGCATGCACGGCTTGCTCGGGTGGTATTCGGTGCGCCCGACCCCAAGACCGGTGCATGCGGCTCCGTGGTCAACCTGTTCGAACAGGAGAAGCTCAACCACCACACGGAAGTGACAGGTGGGGTGATGGTGGAGGAATGCAGCGCTTTGCTGAAGGAATTTTTTGCCGAACGCCGCCGGTCAGCGCAGAAGCTGATCGACCAGGCTGTTGGCACCAGGCAGGATTGACCGCGGCATCGCAGGGAATTTTTTCCACCGCGGCGTGCCGAAATTACACACGCACAGGCATTGCCCCTTCAAGAACCACCCATTCCGGCTCGGCATGGGGATTGCTGCTTCCACTGCGCGCCGCACCAGGCGAATGCAGCGCCAATGCAACAACCGTGAAGGAATACCTTTGCCATTCACAGAAGCCAACGGCATCAAGCTGGCCTACGACATACAAGGCGATCCAAAAGGGGAGCCGATCCTGCTTATCGCCGGACTGGGACTGCAGCTCATTTCGTGGCCCGATGCATTCTGCAAGGGACTGACCGACGAGGGCTTCCGCGTCATCCGTTTCGATAACCGCGACAGCGGACTGTCGACCAAGATGGATCACTTTGGCAAGCCCAACCTGCAAATGGCGTTTTTCAAATCGCTGTTCCATATGCCCCTGTTCAGCGGCTACACGCTGTACGACATGGCCAAGGATGCAGTCTGCCTGCTCGACGCCCTCGGGATCGAAAAGGCGCACATTGTCGGTGCATCGATGGGCGGCATGATCGCGCAAATCATTGCGGGCCGTCACCCGGAACGTGTCCTGACCCTCACTTCCATCATGTCGACCAGCGGGCGTCCGGGACTGCCCGGACCGACGATGGCGGCCAGTCATGCGATGTTTTCGCGGCCGAAGAACCCGCGTGACTTTAACAGCGTGGTCGAACACAACATGGAGCTGTTTCGTGTCCTCGGCGGAAGCCGTTATCCTGTGCCGGAAGCGGAGCTGCGCAGGCGCATAACGGAAAGCGTGCGCCGCAAGGTGAGCGTGAGCGGAACCGCGCGCCAGATGATGGCTGTTGCGTCCTCGGGCGACCAGATGGCGCTGCTGCGCACGATCAAGGTGCCGACCCTGGTCATCCATGGCACGGACGATCCGCTCGTCCCTCTGGCGTGCGGACGGGACGTCGCGCATTTTGTGCGCGGCGCAACGCTGAAAGTCATCGAGGGAATGGGACATGACTTCCCCCCCGCGCTCGACGCGCTCCTGTCAGGCCTGATTGCTGCCCATTGCAAGCATGGCCAGGAACCTGAAGTGCGGAGCGCATAAAAGGCGAATCCCCGGTCGTCGATTTCAAGTAAGGAGAGCCATCCTTGGCCCAATTGCTGAATTTTTCGGAGGCGGTATCCCGCATCAGGTCGCGCCGGGGCGCCGCGAGTACGCAGGGTGATGTCAAGGCGCCCGGCTGGTTTCTGCTGGCGCTGGAGGGAAGGGCTCCCTGGGAATTGTGGGCGTCACTCGTGACGCTGCCCATTCTTCGGCAGGCACCGCAGGGTGACGGGCACCCGGTGGTTGTTTTCCCCGGGCTTGCAACGGGCGACATGACGACGCTGGTGCTGCGCAACTTCCTCAAGGACCGCGGTTACGTGCCGTATGCGTGGGAGCAAGGCGTGAACCGCGGGCCGCGTCCCGGCGTGATCGAATCCTGCATCGCACGCGTGCGGCAATTGCGCGCAGAGCACGGCCGCAGCGTAAGTCTGGTGGGGTGGAGCCTCGGCGGCATCTATGCACGCGAAATTGCAAAAATGATCCCGGAGGACGTCAGGAGCGTGATCACCTTGGGCACGCCGTTCTCGGGTTCGCCGCGCGCTAATAATGCGTGGAGGCTGTATGAGTTCACCAGCGGCCAGAGCATCGATACCGACCCGCGCCTCACGGGGATGAAGGAGCCGCCGCCTGTGCCCACTACGTCCATCTACAGCCGCACGGACGGCATCGTCGCATGGCAGTGCTGCGTGGAGAAGGAATCCGAGCGCGCCGAGAATATCGAAGTGCATGCGAGCCACTTTGGTATTGGAATGAACCCGACGGCCCTGTATGCCGTCGCCGACAGACTGGCGCAGCCGGAGGGCGCGTGGCAACGTTTCGACCGGAGCGGGGGACTCGGATTGAAGAAGCTGCTTTACCTCGATCCGGCACGCTTGCAGCGCTTCGGCGTTTTCTGATCGGCTGATCCTGAACGACTGCCCGGGTGCTCTACAATACCCTTTTCGAGGCAAACTAAAAGATTCCGGACATGGACAGGACCAATATCGGCGTGGCGGTCGTCGCGCCGAGCGGCTATGCGCCCGACCCGTGCAGTTATGCGCGTGGCATTGAACGATTGCGTGGGCACGGGTGTACTGTGTACGAATACTACGCCCCGGACCGGAAGCACCAGCGCTTCGGTGGCACCGACGAGGAACGCATACGGCAGCTGCATGAAGCGGCCGCGAACCCCGAGGTGCAGGTGGTGATGGCGCTGCGAGGCGGATATGGGATGTCACGCATCCTGCCCGGTATCGACCTTTCACTGCTTGCCGGCAGCGGCAAACTCTTCGTCGGGCACAGCGACTTTACCGCCTTGCACATGGCGCTGCTTGCCCGTGGGACGGCAAGCTTTGCCGGGCCCATGGTCTGCATCGATTTTTCGCGCGACGATCCGAGCGATTTCACGCTCGATCATTTCTGGCGCTGCATGGCGGGGCCGTCCCATACCGTAGCCTTCCAGGCGGACAGCAATCCGGAAATCGACGTGTCTGGCGTGCTTTGGGGAGGGAACCTGGCCATGCTGACGCATATGGTCGGCACGCCCTATCTTCCCCGCATCGAAGGCGGCATCCTTTTCATCGAAGATGTAAACGAGCATCCATACAAGATCGAGCGCATGCTGCTGCAGCTGGAATATGCCGGCCTTCTCGATCAGAACGCAGTCGTGCTCGGTGACTTCTCCGGATATTCGCTCAATGACTACGACAACGGTTATTCATTCGACGCCATGCTTGCCTACCTGCGTGCGCGGCTGAACGTGCCGATCGTGGCCGGCCTGCCGTTCGGCCATACGCGGGAGAAGGCGACGCTGGCGGTCGGAAGCAGGGCTCGTTTGCAGTCCGACGGCCGAAACTGCTCGCTCGTCATGAGCGGCTACCGGAGCCTAAGCACTGCCGGCTGAAGGACCGACGAGGAACTTCGCCCGCAACGCAAAGCTGTCTCCATGCGTGAGGTAGGCAAGGCCGGGCTGGTTCGGCATGTGGAACGCGTTGATGGGATGGGTGATTGGCTCGAGGCAGAAGAAATCCTTGTTCGGCGGGCGATAGAAGAGGGTGTATCCGTTACAGTCGGGCATGACCATCGTGATCGACAGGCCACGGTCCGGATAGTCGATCACCGCCTTGCCATTCCATCCTGAATAGCAGGCATCGATCATTGGCCCCTCCAGCGGGGCGAAGCGGTTGTAATCCCAGGTGCCCGGGAACGAGGTCGTGTGCTCGGTGGGAATCGGATCGTCGCCGTACAGCCAGACGCCTTCCGCCTTGAACTTCAGCCGGGTTTCCTTGTTCCGCGTGAAGTACGGATGCAGGCCGAGTCCAAAGGGCATCGTCGCCGGGCCCAGGTTCGTTACCGTCAGGTCGATCTG
The DNA here is from genome assembly GCA_035626875.1 of Noviherbaspirillum sp. Lineage (GTDB taxonomy): Bacteria > Pseudomonadota > Gammaproteobacteria > Burkholderiales > Burkholderiaceae_D > Noviherbaspirillum. The sequence goes on from DASPMV010000059.1 coordinate 7,343, forward strand.
CAAACCGTCGGGCAGCAGGAGGAAAGTTTCCGTGCTGCGGTAGTGATAGGGGTTGCCGTCGAAGCCACGCGATTCCAGCGACAGCTTGACGCGTCCGTCCTCGCGCTCGGCAAGCTTCCAGGGCTGCAGCCAGCCGTTGCCATGGATCGGGTAGTGCTCTTCGGTCCGATTGGCGTGGATCGGGTAAAACTTCCCTTCAAACTCGAATCCGCCATCGGTAATGCGGTTGGACCAGGGCACGAGGGGGAAGCAGGCCAGCGTATAACGATCGCCCGAGCCACCGTCCCATGGCCGGAACAGGGGCGTTTCCAGTCCTCCTGCTTTCCAATCCCAGGCGGTAACGCTGCCCCCCATCTCAGGCTCAAGTTGCAGGCGTTGCGTTTCGTTTTCAAGGGTAATAGTTGCAGCCGTCATCTGCTTGCCTCATCCTCGGAACTGGTTGGCCGGGAGGCCGGCGATATCGATTTCCAGCGCAAATAGACCGCCTGCCAAGGGTTCGCGTTCCAATTGCTCGGGGGACAGGCCGTTCGCCGCCGAGGTAATGTAGAGGGTCCTGAAGTCCTGGCCGCCGAAGGCGCAACTGGTGATCTGGCTGCAAGGCAGCTGGACGGTATGCAGGACGTTTCCTTGCGGGTCGTGGCGCGTCAGTTTGCTCGCGCCCCAGTGCGCAATCCATAGTCCGCCGTCGGCATCTGTCGTCATGCCGTCAGGCGACCCATCCTCCTTGCTGAACTGGAGGAAGAGCCGCTTGTTGGAAACCCTGCCTGAGGACAGGTCGAAGTCGAAGGCATACACACGGCCGTTGACACTGTCGTTGTGGTACATGGTGCTGTAGTCGGCCGACCAGGCAGGGCCATTGGTGACGGCGTAGCCGGAGTCCATGCGTTCGTACCGCAGGTCGGGTGTGAGGCAGTAGAGCGAGCCGGTCGGCTGCTCACAACCAAAATCCATGGTGCCAGCCCAGAAGCGTCCACGCCGGTCGCACTTCCCGTCGTTGAAGCGGTTGCCCGGCATATCGGTTTCCAGCTGCACAAGGGGGACAAGTGCTTCGGTCCTGGGATTGAAACGCGCAAAGCCGTGACGCTGCGTAATGATCAATTCGTCGACTTCCGCCCGCTCGGCAACGGCCGTGATTTCCTCGTCGAATTGCCAGGTGCGCTGACCCTCGGCAGGGGAATGCCGGTGCAGACGGTGCCCAAGGATATCGACCCAGTACAAGGCCTGTTCGCGTACCGACCACATTGGGCCTTCGCCAAGTTTCGCCTGCGCGTTCCAGATACATTCCGGTATATTCATGCGCGCCCTCCGGTATCAGTGCGATTCACGCGGCACGGGAGCGCCGCTCTTCCCGACGAGGAAGTCGAGGTCGGCGCCGAGGTGGGCCTGCTGCACGTGGTCCACATACAGCTTCGCGTAGCCGCGCGTCGGCATGTCGGGTGCGACCCATTCCGTTTTACGCCGCGCCAGCTCCTCGTCGCTCACTTCGAGGTGCAGGCTGCGTTCGCCGACATCCAGCTGGATCATGTCACCGTTGCGCACCAGCGCAAGCGGGCCGCCCGCCGCCGCTTCCGGCGAGGTATGCAGGACGACCGTCCCATATGCGGTGCCGCTCATTCGTGCATCCGAGATGCGCACCATGTCCGTGATGCCTTTTTGCAGGATCTTGCTCGGCAGCGGCATGTTCCCGACTTCCGCCATGCCGGGATAGCCGCGAGGGCCGCAATTTTTCAGCACCATCACGCAGTTCTCGTCGATGTCGAGCGCGGGGTCGTCGATGCGGGCACGAAAGTCCTCGATCGACTCGAAGACGACTGCCCGGCCCCGGTGCTTGAGCAGATGCAATGAAGCCGCGGACGGCTTGATGACCGCGCCATTGGGCGCCAGGTTGCCCTTGAGGACCGCGATGCCTGCCTTGGCCTTGAAAGGCTCGTCGATGGTTTTGATGACGTCGCGGTTGTAGCAGGGCGCGTCTTCGATGTTCTGGCCCAGCGTCCGGCCGTTGACCGTCAGCACATCGAGGTGGAGCATGTCCCGGATCTCGCGCATCAAGGCGGGGACGCCGCCCGCATAGTAGAAGTCCTCCATGAGGTAATGGCCGGACGGCTGCAGATTGGCCAGGCAGGGCATCTGGCTGCCGATCTCGTCCCAGTCTTCCAGCTTGAGGTCGACGCCGATGCGGCCGGCGACGGCCAGCAGGTGGATGACGGCGTTGGTCGAGCCTCCGATGGCGGCATTGACACGGATCGCGTTTTCGAAGGCTTCACGCGTCAGGATCTTTTCCATCCCGAGGTCTTCCTCGACCATCTGCACGATGCGACGTCCGCTCAACTGTGCCAGCCGGTTGCGCCGCGTGTCGGGTGCGGGGATGGCCGCATTGCCGGGCAGGGACATGCCCATGGCCTCGACCATGCTGGCCATCGTCGATGCCGTGCCCATGGTCATGCAGTGGCCCGAGGAGCGGTTCATGCAGGCTTCCGCGTCCGTGAACTCTTCCTGCGTCATCAGGCCGCCGCGCACCATTTCCGACATCATCCAGACGCCGGTGCCGGAACCGATGTCCTTGCCGCGGAATTTTCCGTTCAGCATGGGCCCGCCCGAGATACCGATCGTCGGCAGTCCGCAGCTCGCCGCGCCCATCAGGAGCGCCGGCGTCGTCTTGTCGCAGCCCATCAGCAGGACGACGCCATCGATGGGATTGCCGCGGATGGATTCCTCGACGTCCATGCTTGCGAGATTGCGGAACAGCATGGCCGTCGGGCGCAGCTGTGTTTCCCCAAGAGACATCACGGGGAACTCCAGAGGGAATCCGCCTGCCTCAAGTACACCCCGTTTGACGAATTCGGCCAATTCGCGGAAGTGACTGTTGCAGGGCGTTAATTCGGACCAGGTGTTGCAGATGCCAATGATCGGGCGACCGTCGAAGGCATCTGGCGGATAGCCCGGCTTCTGCGTCCAGCTGCGGTGGACGAAGCCGTCGCGATCCTGTTTTTCGAACCACGCCCGGCTGCGGCGTTTCTTGGTAGGGAGGGTCATGGGATTCTCGTGGGATTCTGTGATCGGGTTGATCGGCGGCGGGAAGAAGGTTTCGACTCAGCATCAATATTGATTGGCGGTCGAATCGAAAGTTCAGGAGAAAATCATGTCGTCACTGGGCAAGAAGGAAGGACTCGCGCGTTATTACAGCCTGAGCGGCAAGCGCGTGTTCGTCACGGGGGGAGGATCGGGGATCGGCGAGGCGATCGTCGGCGCATTTGCGGAGCAGGGCGCGAAAGTGGCCTTCGTCGATATCGCCGTCGACGCGAGCCTGGCGCTGTGCGAACGCCTCGCGCTCGAGGGGGCGGAAAAGCCTGTTTTCCGCCAGTGCGACATCCGCGATATTCCTGCGTTGCAGGACACCATCCGCACGCTTGCGGAGAGCATGGGCGATTTCGACGTGCTCGTGAACAACGCCGGCAACGACCAGCGGCATTCGCCCGAGGATGTCACGCTGGATTTCTGGAACAACTGCATCGCCATCAACCAGCGGCCGATGTTCTTCGCTGCACAGGCGGTCGTTGACGGCATGAAACGTCGCGGCGGCGGGGCCATCATCAACCTCGGTTCTATCAGCTGGCACCTGGGGAATGGTGGCTATTCCGTGTACACGACGACCAAGGCGGCGGTGAGCGGCCTGACGCGCGGGCTTGCGCGCGACCTCGGGCCATTCAACATCCGCGTAAATACCGTGACACCCGGCTGGGTGATGACCGAGCGCCAGGTCAGCCTGTGGCTGGATGAGGAAGGCGAAAAGCTCATCGACAAGAGTCAGTGCCTCAAGCACCGGCTCATGCCCGACGACATTGCACGCATGGTGCTGTTCCTGGCATCGGACGATGCCTCGATGTGCACCTCACAGGAGTTCATCGTCGACGGCGGCTGGGCGTGACGACCGCGGGAACGTGCGCGCGGCGTTCCCATCCAATTGCCTGGGTACGCTTGTCGTTCGCCCAGACGTATTTCGGGAGGAAGACCATGACCGGACAATCCGCCACACACCTCGGCATCGACTGGGGAACGAGCAACCGCAGGGCCTACGTCCTGGATGAACGCGGCGCGCTGAAACGCCAGCACGAGGATGACGCCGGCATCCTGAACGTGAAGGAAGGGTTCGAGGCGTCGCTGAGGACGCTCCTCGATGCGCTGGAGATCGAGCGGGCCGACGTCATCATGTCCGGCATGGTGGGCAGTCGCAACGGCTGGAAGGAGGCGCCCTATCTGTCGGTCGAGCATCCGCTGTCACGCCTGTCGGAGGCATTGATGCCGGTGGAAACATCCATCCCCGGCACGCGGGTGCGCGTCGTGCCCGGCTACCGCTACATCGATCCGCATGGCCTGCCCGACGTGATGCGTGGCGAGGAGGTGCAGGTACTGGGCGCGCTGGAACTGAGCGCTTCCGGCGGCTGGTTCCTGTTGCCCGGCACGCACAGCAAGTGGGTGCACGTGAACGACGGGCGGATCACCGAATTCATGACCTTCATGACCGGCGAGCTATACGCGATCATGTCGCAGCACGGGACGCTGTCCAAGGTCATCGCCTCGCAAGATGCCGTGCAGGAGGCGTTCGCCGCCGGATTGCGTGCGGCACGGCAGGGCGGTTTCACGCACACCGCGTTCTGCTGCCGCGCGATGGTCGTGACCGACATGATGCCCGCATCGCATGCGGCGTCCTATCTGTCGGGGCTCCTGATCGGCACCGAGCTGTTCGAGATCGTGAAGAAGGCGGGAGACGCAATGTCCGGTCCCGTGCAGGTGATCGGCAGTCCTGCGCTGTCGTCCCGTTACCTGAGCGCGCTGGAACTGCTCGGCATCCCGGCCCGCGCTTGGCAGCCCGACGGCGTCTACCTGGGCGCGCTGGGCGCCCTGTTCAACATCCGGAAGTGAATCATCATGGACCTGTTCAATCCCTCACCCTGTCCCCTCGTCGCCATCCTGCGCGGCCTGACGCCGGCCGAGGCGCCGAAGGTCGGCCAGATCCTGTTTGAAGCCGGCTTCCGCATGCTGGAAGTGCCGCTTAACCGTCCGGGCGCGATCGACGCGATCCACACCTTGCTGCGCAATGCTCCGGACGATGCGCTGGTCGGCGCCGGCACCGTGCTGACGGTGCAGGATGTCGATGCGGTAAAAGAAGCCGGCGGGCGCCTGATCGTGTCGCCTCATTGCGCGTCGGACGTCATCAGCCATGCGGCAAAGCACGGGATGATCGCACTACCCGGCGTCGCCACGCCAACGGAGGGTTTCCAAGCGCTCGCCGCCGGTGCCCACGGGTTAAAGCTGTTTCCTGCCGAGATGATCCCGCCCGCTGCGGTGAAGGCGATCCGTTCGATCATGCCGGTCGGCACACCGCTATTCCCCGTCGGCGGGATCCAGCCACACAACATGGCCGCCTACGTCGCGGCCGGGGCGACCGGATTCGGCATCGGCGGGTCGCTTTACCAGCCCCGGATTGACGAAACGGCACTAAAGCGGGCGGCGGAAGCCTTCATGACCGTACGCCGGAATCTGCTGGAGGAGTAAGCGGTGCGGAATGGTAAAATGGCGGGTTATTCCCGAATCCCCGCAAAAGGCTTTACCAGTGCTTTCCACCGCAAACATCACAATGCAGTTCGGCCCCAAGCCGCTGTTCGAAAATATCTCTGTCAAATTCGGCGACGGCAACCGTTACGGCCTGATCGGCGCGAACGGCTGCGGCAAGTCGACCTTCATGAAAATCCTCGGGGGCGACCTGGAGCCGAGCTCCGGCAACGTCATGCTCGATGCGAACGAGCGGCTGGGCAAGTTGCGCCAGGACCAATTCGCCTTCGAGGACAAGCGCGTGCTGGATGTGGTCATGATGGGCCATACCGAAATGTGGGCGGCCATGACCGAGCGCGACGCGATCTATGCGAATCCGGACGCGACGGACGAGGATTACATGCGCGCCGCCGACCTCGAGGCGAAATTCGCCGAGTACGACGGCTACACGGCCGAGGCGCGCGCCGGCGAACTGCTGCTCGGCGTCGGCATCCCGCTTGACCAGCACCAGGGCCCGATGAGCAACATTGCTCCTGGCTGGAAACTGCGCGTGCTGCTGGCCCAGGCGCTGTTCTCCAATCCGGACATCCTGCTGCTGGACGAACCGACCAACAACCTCGACATCAACACCATCCGCTGGCTGGAGGATGTGCTCAACGAGCGCAACTCCACCATGATCATCATTTCGCACGACCGCCACTTCCTGAACCAGGTGTGCACGCACATGGCCGACATGGATTACGGCACGCTCAAGATCTACCCGGGCAACTACGACGACTACATGCTCGCGTCCTCCCAGGCACGCGCGCAGGTCCTGGCGGCCAACGCCAAGGCCAAGGAACGTGTCGCCGAACTGCAGGAATTCGTGCGGCGCTTCTCGGCCAACAAGTCCAAGGCGCGCCAGGCCACGTCGCGCGCCAAGCAGATCGAGAAGATCAAGGTGGAAGACATCAAGCCGTCCAGCCGCCAGGAGCCGTTCATCCGCTTCGAAGGCGAAAAGAAACTGCATCGACTCGCCGTCGAGACGCAGGGCCTGACGAAGTCCTATGACCGCACGATTTTCAAGAACTTCAACATCATGGTGGAAGCCGGCGAGAAGATCGCCATCATCGGTGCCAACGGCGCAGGTAAGACGACGCTGCTGCGATCCATCGGCGGTGAGGTATGCGGCATGCAAACGGACAGCGGCGTGTCTAAATGGGCAGAGAATGCGAATGTTGGCTACATGCCGCAGGACCCGACCGAAGAGTTCGCAGCCGACAAGACCCTGACCGACTGGATGGGGCAGTGGACGAAGGAGGGCGATGACGACCAGGCCGTGCGCTCTATCCTCGGACGCCTGCTGTTCTCCGGTGACGACGTGAAAAAGTCGGTGAAGGTGCTGTCAGGCGGCGAAAAGGGCCGGATGATGTACGGCAAGCTGATGCTGGGCCGTCATAACGTGCTGCTGATGGACGAACCGACCAACCACATGGACATGGAATCCATCGAGTCGCTCAACATCGCGCTGGACAAATATGCCGGCACGCTCATTTTCGTGTCCCACGACCGGGAGTTCGTGTCGTCGCTCGCCACCCGCATCCTGGAGATCCGAGAGGGCGAGATCATCGACTTCCACGGCGGCTACGAAGAGTACCTCACCAGCCAAGGGATCGAATAAGGTCTTATTCGGCCATTGCCGCGCTCAACCCCACGATGGTCGTGCCGGGCGCGGATTCACCCATGTAGAGTAATTGGTCCAGGCGCGTGCGCAGGCTGCGCGCGACTTCATTGCCTTTGGACTTGAGCACAGCTTCCAGGTAGGGATCGCGCAGGGCTCGGAATTCCTCGATCGAGCCCGCCTTCTCGACCTTCAGCTGAAGGGCGTAACCGCGCAGGCCGATCGTGCTCTTGATGGTTTCCGTATAGAACTGGTAGATCGCCTGGAACCGGTTTGAGCCATCCGGAAGTTCTGACGCGGGCGGGCCAGCCTCTGCCGTTGCGGCCTGGACCGGAATTGGCGCTACGGCTGCCGGCTGCATCTCTGCCGCGACCCGGATGAATCCGTTGTCCAGCAGTTCGGACAGGCTTGCTTCGTTCAGTCCGAGACCCCCAACCTTCTTGAGCAGATCCATATCGCTCTGTTTTCCATCCACCATTACCAGCAGGGTGCGTAACCGTGTCGGCAACTGGTGTTTGCGCGTAGCGATCTCATCACGACCTTTGTCGGTCTTGTCGAAAATACGATGCGTCATGGGTTTGTCTCCCCCTCGCAAAAAATACTTACCTGCGTTTTCCACCTGCCGCCCCTCTTTGTGGGTAGTCAGGGCTCCTCCAGACATGTCGTCATTATTCCTACGGGCAACGTCAGAGAATGACTATTTATAATGGTCTGGCCCGTCTGATATTGATATTCATCAGAAGCAGTATGCTATCTAAACCGAGTTGCGTAAATGTAAAATTGACACAAGGAAACATTTAAATTCCGCATTTGATGACCCCTGTTAATTTTCTTCGGCAATTCGGAGGTAATTTCGCGCATTTTCGCGGAAGCGCTTGAAATATTGTCTGCGACCCCTAGTTCTTCTTTATCAGGCATACTCTCCGTCTTGGCGCGTTTGCGCCCGATTTTTGCGTCGATACCATGCAGATTCAACCCATCAAGACCGTCGAATTCGAACGCCCGCAAATGGAAGCGGGCACAAGTTGCGTCGCAAACGCCTGGGCGCGCGTGCCTTTTTCGCCGACTCCCGAGGAAAAGGCGGCGCTCAAGGACAGGATCAAGCGCCTCCTGAAGGAGAAACAGGCCGTTCTCGTCGCGCATTATTATGTGGACGCCGACCTGCAGGACCTCGCCGAAGAGACCGGTGGCTGCGTGTCCGATTCCCTGGAGATGGCCCGTTTCGGTCGCGACCATCCGGCGAAGACGCTGGTGGTGGCCGGCGTGAAGTTCATGGGCGAGACTGCCAAGATCCTGAGCCCGGACAAAACCATCCTGATGCCCGACCTCGACGCGACCTGCTCGCTCGACCTGGGCTGCCCCGCCGACGAGTTTTCGGCCTTCTGCGATGCGCACCCGGACCGCACGGTGGTTGTCTATGCGAACACAAGCGCTGCCGTGAAGGCACGCGCCGACTGGATGGTGACGTCCTCCATCGGCCTTGAGATCGTCGAGCACCTGCATGCGCAGGGCAAGAAGATCCTGTGGGCGCCGGACAAGCATTTGGGCAGCTACATCCAGAAGAAGACCGGCGCCGACATGCTGCTGTGGCAGGGCTCCTGCCTCGTGCACGACGAATTCAAGGGCATCGAGCTGGAACTGCTGCGCAAGGACCACCCGAAAGCGAAGGTGCTGGTGCACCCGGAATCGCCGGAGGCCGTCGTCGCCCAAGCGGACGTCGTCGGCTCGACCTCGCAGCTGATTGCCGCGGCGAAGACGCTCGACGCCGACGAATTCATCGTCGCCACCGACAACGGCATCCTGCACAAGATGCGCATGGCCGCACCGGGCAAGCGTTTCATCGACGCACCGACAGCTGGCAACAGCGCCACCTGCAAGAGCTGCGCGCATTGCCCGTGGATGGCGATGAACGGCCTGCAGAACCTGGCGGAGGTATTGGAGTCGGGCAAGAACCAAATTCACGTCGATCCGGAAATCGGCCGCAAGGCCTTTGTCTGCATCGACCGCATGCTGGCCTTTGCCGCTGCACGAAAAGCCAACGTCCGCCCGGGCGGCGACCTGGCAAAAGAACAAAAACTGTTTGCAGGAATCGGACCCGCATGAGCACCCTCAAGAACCCGTTTGCACCGTTTGACGCGGCCCTGGCCGCCGCTTTTGAAGAGAATATCCGCGCCGCGCTGGCGGAAGACGTCGGCACCGGCGACGTGACCGGCCTGCTGGTTCCGGAAAATGAGTGGGTGAAGGCTCGCGTCATCGTCCGTGAAGACGCTGTGCTCTGCGGCGCGTCCTGGTTCGAGGGAGTGATGACACAGCTCGATCCGCGCATCAGGATCGAGTGGCGCTATGCGGAAGGCGATGCCATGACCGCTGACAGCGAGGTCTGCGGCATCGAAGCACCCGCCCGGGCGCTGCTGACGGCGGAACGGACGGCATTGAATTTCCTGCAACTGTTGTCCGGCGTTGCAAGCGCCACGCGGGAGTATGCGGATGTCGTGAAGGGAACGCGCGCTTCGGTGCTGGATACCCGCAAGACGCTGCCCGGCCTGCGCCTGGCGCAGAAGTACGCGGTGCGCGTGGGTGGCGGCAAGAACCAGCGACTCGCCTTGTACGACGGGATCCTGATCAAGGAAAACCACATCGCGGCGGCTGGCGGCATTACTGCTGCCATGCGTGCGGCGATCGCGCTGCATGCCGGCGTGACGATCCAGATCGAGGTGGAAAGCCTGGCGGAACTGGAAGAAGCCCTTGCCGCAGGCGCCACTTCCATCCTGCTCGACAATTTCACGCTGGAGATGATGCGGGACGCGGTGAAGGTCACCAATGGCCGCGCATTGCTCGAAGCCTCGGGCGGCGTAAACATGAGTACGGTGCGTGCCATTGCCGAGACCGGCGTGGACCGCATTTCCATCGGCAGCCTGACCAAGGATGTCCGCGCTACGGACTATTCGCTGCGTATTGTCGGGTAAAGTCGGGTAAAGTCGTCTACGCCTGGCGCGACACCTGCTCGCTCCAGGCATAGGCATCCAGCTGCATGTCGAACAAATCCTCACGCGTCACGCCAAGGCTCGCAAGAGCCGGATCAATCGGCTGCTCGGATTCGCCCACTTGCTCGATGAATTCCGCGAGCTTCAGCATTTCTCCATAGACCCCTTCCCGCGCAAGCAGCGCATCCCTCACCGCGTCGGTGACCAGCATTTGTTCGAGGATTTTGTCCATCGGCTGGCCGAAGAGGGCGTCCATCAGAGACATGATGCCCACCGTGAACGCAGTGTCCGCCATGTTGCGGTTGCGCGGGGCAATGTGACCGGCCAGCAGCTCGAGCAGCTTGCCGCGCGTCGTCGCCATGACGAGGAGCGGTGACAGCATCCCGGTCGACTTCATCGGTTCGGCATACAGCAGGATCTGCACCCAGCGTTGCAGCTGGCGCCGCCCGAGCAATAGCAGGGCCTGGGCAAGCGACGTGATGCGGTGGCCCGTACCGAGCGCCGGCGAGTTCGCCATGCGCAGCAGCGTGATGCTTACGGACGCGTCCTGCTTGATGGTGCGTTCGATGTCCGCGTTCTCGGCATCGGAGTTCAGCTGCGACATGAGCCGGACCAGGGCGACTTGCGAGGGCGAAAGCTTCCGGCCACTGAGGATCGCCGGTTTGGCAAAATAGTAGCCTTGGAAGTAATCGAAACCGAGGTCGAGGCAGCGCCGGTACTCATCGAGGCTCTCGACTTTTTCGGCGAGCAGCTTTTTATTCGCCGCACGGAACCGGGCGCTCAGCTGATCAAGGACGCCGGGCTGGAGCCCCGCAATGTCCACCTTGACGATATCCACATGAGGCAGGAGCAGGCGCACGTCTTCCGATTCCTTGATGACGTCGTCCAGTGCGAAGGTGTAGCCCGCTTTTCGCAATTCAGCGACGCGGTCCAGGACTTCGTCGTTCACCTTCACCGTTTCGAGGATTTCGAGGACGACTTTTTCGCGTGGAAGAAACTGCACGAAGTCGCTCATCAGGACCGACTTATCGATATTGACGAACCCCAGTGAGCCGCCGATGACGTTTTCCATGCCGAGCTCCGTCGCATGCTCGATCACGGATGCCGTTGCCGCGCGGTCGTCGATCACGCTCGCCGGGCCGGCGTCTGCGCGCCGGAAGAGCAATTCGTAGGCGACAAGTCCCTGACCGCGATTGAGGATGGGCTGTCGCGCGAGGAAAAATTCCTTTATCCAATGGCTGTGCGGCGGAGGATCGGAGTCGGGCATGGACTGACCATTTAGTCGGGTTGGATGGTGCCGAACTACTCTGGATCAGCTTCTATATTGCACCTTTTTCATGACATTCGGAAATACTTTTCCAGGTTGAGTCTTTGAAAAGAGAAACGCCTCCCGGGAAGGAGGCGTTCGATACGCGGGGGGCAATCAGCGGCGGGATGGCGACAGGACTGTCGGCAGCGCTTTTGGCAGGGTTTCGGGAAAGTCCTGGCTGAAATGCAGGCCCCGGCTTTCGCGGCGTGACAATGCGCTGTCTACAATCATGGAAGCGACGTCGACCAGGTTGCGCAGTTCCAGCAGGTCCCGCGTGATGCGGAAATGCGAGTAATACTCGTAGATCTCTTCGCGCAGCAGGCCGATGCGGTGCTGGGCGCGTTCCAGCCGCTTTGTGGTGCGCACGATACCGACGTAGTTCCACATGAAGCGCCGCAGTTCATCCCAGTTGTGGGCGATGACGACTTCCTCGTCTGCATCGGTGACCCGGCTTTCATCCCAGGCGGGGAGGGGGATGGATTTCGGTTTTGGCTGTTTTTCAATGTGCAGCGCCGCCGACCGGCCCAGTACGAGGCATTCGAGCAGCGAATTGCTGGCGAGCCGGTTGGCGCCGTGCAGGCCGGTGTAAGCCGTCTCGCCAACGGCATAAAGGCCGGGCAGGTCGGTGCGGCCGTGCATGTCCGTGACGACGCCGCCGCAAGTGTAGTGCGCTGCGGGCACCACCGGGATCGGCTGCTTCGTGATGTCGATGCCAAGCTCGAGGCAGCGGGAATAGATGGTCGGGAAGTGTTCCTTGAGGAATTCGGGCGGCTGGTGACTGATGTCGAGGTCGACATAATCCAGGCCGCGCTTCTTCATTTCAAAGTCGATCGCACGGGCGACGACGTCGCGCGGGGCGAGTTCGGCGCGTTCGTCATGGGTGGGCATGAAACGGCGTCCGGCTGATGCGCCGGCTTCGGCGGGAAGCTTGAGCAGGCCGCCCTCGCCGCGCACGGCTTCCGAAATGAGGAAGGACTTCGCGTACGGGTGGTAGAGGCAGGTCGGGTGGAACTGGACGAATTCCATGTTCGCCACGCGGCAGCCGGCGCGCCATGCCATCGCGATGCCGTCGCCGGTCGCCGTGTCGGGATTGGTCGTGTACAGGTAAACCTTGCCCGCGCCCCCCGTGGCGAGCACGGTGTGGTCTGCGGCGAGCGTCATCACGTTGCCGGTGTTGACGTCCTGTACATACAGGCCTACGCAGCGATGCACGCCGGTGTCGGCATCCAGCTTGTCGGACGTGATGACGTCGATGGCGAAGTGGTGTTCCAGGACAGTGATGTTCGGATGGTTGCGTGCCTTCTGTTCCAGCGTGACCTGCACTGCATGTCCGGTGGCGTCGGCGGCATGGATGATGCGCCGCTGGCTGTGGCCGCCTTCACGGGTCAGGTGGTAACCCAGTTCCGCCGTCGGGTCGCGGGTGAAGGGTACCCCTTGTTCGATCAGCCACTCGATGGCCTCACGGCTGTGCTCGACGATGAAGCGCGTGGCCCCTTCGTCGCACAGGCCGGCGCCGGCAACCAATGTGTCGGCGATGTGCTGCTCGTGGCTGTCGCCGGAATCGAGCACCGCGGCAATGCCACCCTGTGCCCAGTTGCTTGCGCCGTCCAGCAGGCTGCGCTTGGAAACCACGGCCACCTTGTGCGTTTGGGCAAGGTGCAGGGCGACGGACAGGCCGGCCAACCCGCTGCCTACAATGGCGACATCAAATTTCATAAGATAGGAATTCGACTGCGTTGTCATGACTCGAAACCAGATCTTACCATCTGACAAAGGTTCCACGCGGGAACTTGCTGGCTGCGTTTTGCGCTGTGATAACCTCGAACCCATCAAGAACGAGGAGCTCGCATAGCCGTATGACTGGAATACTGAAAAAAGTTGCCTTGGTCCTGTTTGCGCTGGTGCTCGCTGCTGCCGGCACCGCCGTGTGGTACCGCAGCGCCAGCCAGCCGCAGGTTGACGGAAAACGGCCCCTGAAAGGACTCACTGCTTCCGTGGACATCGTTCGGGATGCCCACGGCATCCCGCATATTTACGCGAAGTCGCCGGCGGACGCGTACTTTGCGCTGGGTTACGTGCATGCCCAGGACCGGTTGTGGCAGATGGAGATGAACCGGCGCATCCCCGCAGGGAGGATGGCCGAGATCCTTGGACCGAATGCACTCGACACCGACCGCTTCATCCGCACACTCGGCGTACGACGCAATGCGGAAAAAATTCTCGCCAACCTGTCGCAGCAAACGCGCGACGCGCTGGACGCCTATGCACGCGGCGTGAACGCCTGGCTGGAGGACCGCGACGGCCCCCTGCCACCGGAATTCCTCCTTACCGGCGCCCCCGCGCCTGCACCTTGGCATCCGGTCGATTCCATTGGCTGGCAAACCATGATGGCCTGGGATCTCGGTACCAACTGGACGCAGGAGTTGCTGCGCATGCGCCTTTCGCAACGCCTGACGCTGGCTCAGATCAATGAATTCCTGGCGCCGTACCCGGGCGATACGGTCGTGCCGACGCAGGATTTCACGCAGCTTTATCGCGACCTGGCAGGGACGACGGCCCAACTGGAAAAGGTCGCTTCCGCCGCCCCGCCGTCCTATGTGGATGGCATGGGATCGAACAACTGGGTGGTGGCGGGCGCGCTGTCGGAAACCGGCAAGCCGCTCCTCGCCAACGACCCGCACCTCGGCCTGTCGGCACCTGCGCTGTGGTATTTCGCCCACTTGTCCGCACCCGGGTTGAATGTGATCGGTGCCACGCTGCCTGGCATCCCGTCGGTCGTGCTCGGGCGGAATGATCGTATCGCATGGGGATTCACGAATACCGCGCCGGACGTGCAGGACCTGTACATCGAGCGTATTCATCCCGAGGATAGGCGGAAATACCAGACGCCGGACGGCTGGGCCGAGTTCAAGGTGCGCAACGAAACGATCAAGGTAAAAGGGCAGCCGGACGTCACGATCGAAGTGCGCGAAAGCCGCCATGGCCCGGTGATCTCGGGGGCGCTTCCCATTATCGAAAAGGCGCCCATCGATGCCACGAAGTACGTCGTATCCTTCGCCTGGACGGCGCTGCGCCCGGACGACCTGACGCTGCAAGCTGGCATGAAATTCAACCTGGCCCAGAACTGGGATCAGTTCCTCGACGCCGCGCGCGACTTCGGTTCGCCGCAGCAAAGCATTGTCTACGCCGATGTGGATGGCAATATCGGCTTCGTCGCGCCCGCGCGGGTACCGTTGCGCAAGCCGGAAAACGACCTCAAGGGATTGGCTCCGGCCCCCGGCTGGGACGCGCGGTACGACTGGGCAGGATTTATCCCGTTCGAGGAATTGCCGCGCAAATACAATCCTGACTCCCGGCGCATCATGACCGCCAACCACAAGATCGTGGATGCCGATTACCCGCATTTCCTGACCAGCGAATGGACCTTGCCATATCGTGCGCGCCGCATCGACGCGCTGCTCGACGCAACGGAAAAGCACAGCATGGAGAGCTTCGCCGCCATCCAGAAGGACCACCTGTCCCTGGCGGCACAGGAAATCCTGCCCGTGCTGCGGAAGACCGTGCCGCGTTCCGATCGCGCAAGGGCGGCCCTGAATGCGCTGGCCGGTTGGGATGGGGCGATGGATGCCAACCGCGCCGAACCGCTGGTTTACAACGCCTGGATGCGCATGGCTTCGAAGCATATCTTCGCGGATGAACTGGGCGAAGCACTCATGAAAGACTACTGGGAGCAGCGCAACGTCCACCGTCCGATGATGAACGTCCTGATGGACAAGGACGGGCAGGGCCGGTGGTGCAACGACGTGACGGTTGATGTCAACGGCAGCGGGCAGGGCTGCGGTGAGGTGCTTGCCGCATCGCTGGAAGCGGCGCTGGCCGACCTGGAGAAACGCTACGGCCCGGACATGGGCAAGTGGCGGTGGGGCGAGGCCCATGTCGCGCGCTCCGAACATCGACCTTTCGCCAAGGTAGACATGCTGGCACCGTATTTTGACCTCAACGTGCCCACCCCCGGCGATACCTTCACTGTCAATGTCGGGCGGCACAACCTGCGCGACGAGAAAGCCCCGTTCGCCAACCGGCATGCGGCCAGTCTTCGCGCACTATACGACCTGTCCAATCTCGAGAACTCGCAGTTCATCCATTCCACCGGCCAGTCGGGTAATGTGCTGTCGCCTTACTATCGCAATTTCGTGCAGCGATGGGCTGATGTAACGTACCTGCCGATGAAGATGCAACGCAGCGACGTGGAAAAAGGCAAGCTCGGCACCTTGTCGCTCCAGCCATAATTTCGTTTTACCTTCCCGGGAAGGGTGGTGCCGCGAGGCTCCGCCCTTTCAGTTTTTTCTCATCCCATATCTGTTCGAACGCTTTCCTTTCGAAAGGGGGAGTGTGTATGTGCGGAGTTGGCATGATTGCAACCGTTCGGGCATAAAAAAAGCCGCCAGATAACTGGCGGCTTCAAAGCCAGGAATACCGGATGGTACGCCTGGGACGATTAGACGGTTAGTCGTTCGCGTAGATGTCGCGATCCTTGGTCTCTTTCACGAAGATCATGCCGATCACGAAGGTGGCCAGAGCGATGATGATCGGGTACCAGAGGCCGTAGTAGATGTCGCCCTTGTAAGCCACGAGAGCAAACGAGGTCGTCGGCAGCAGACCGCCGAACCAGCCGTTACCGATATGGTAGGGAAGGGACATGGAGGTGTAGCGGATGCGAGTCGGGAACAGTTCGACCAGCATGGCGGCGATCGGGCCGTACACCATCGTCACGTAGAGCACCAGGATGACCAGAAGCAGGAGGACCATGCCCTTGTTCATCTGCGCCGGATCGGCCTTGGTCGGATAGCCTGCGGCCTTGATCGCATCAGCCAGCTCCTTCGAGAAAGCCTTGTCCTTGGCAGCGGCTTCGTCCTTCGGGAGAGCAGCGGCGTTATAGGACTGGATGACCTTGTCGCCAACCTTGACGACCGCCGGCGTGCCAGGAGCGGCGGCTTCATTGGTGTAGTTCACCGATGCAGCAGCCAGCTTGGCCTTCACGATATCGCAGGAAGAAGTGAACTTCTTGGTACCGGTCGGGTTGAACTGGAACTGGCAGTCAGCCGGATCTGCGGTCACCACTACCGGTGCGGTCTTGATCGCCTGTTCCAGGGCCGGGTTGGCGTAGTGGGTCAGGGCGTTGAAGATCGGGAAGTAGGTCACTGCGGCGATCAGGCAGCCGCCGAGGATGATCGGCTTGCGGCCGATCTTGTCGGACAGGGAACCGAACACGATGAAGAACGGGGTACCGATCACGAGCGATGCAGCGATCAGCAGGTTGGCCGTTGCGCCGTCAACCTTCAGCGTCTGCGTCAGGAAGAACAGTGCGTAGAACTGACCCGTGTACCAGACCACGGCCTGGCCCGCGGTCAGGCCGACCAGCGCCAGGATAACGATCTTCAGGTTCTTCCACTGGCCGAAGGACTCGGTCAGCGGCGCCTTGGAGGTCTTGCCTTCAGCCTTCATCTTGGCGAAAGCCGGGGATTCGTTCATGGACAAGCGGATCCACACCGAAATTGCCAGCAGGAACACGGAGACCAGGAACGGGATGCGCCAGCCCCAGTCGGCAAATGCAGTTTCGCCGATAGCGGTACGGGTGCCTAGAATCACCATCAGGGACAGGAACAGACCGAGGGTAGCGGTCGTCTGGATCCAGGCGGTGTAGGCGCCGCGCTTGCCGTGCGGAGCGTGTTCAGCAACGTACGTCGCTGCACCGCCGTACTCGCCGCCGAGCGCCAGGCCCTGGAGAATACGAAGGATGATCAGGATGACCGGAGCGGCAAGCCCGATCGATGCGTAGTTGGGCAGCAGACCCACGATGAACGTGGAGACACCCATGATCAGGATGGTCACCAGGAAGGTGTACTTGCGGCCGATCATGTCGCCCAGGCGGCCGAACACGATAGCGCCGAACGGACGGACGATGAAGCCCGCGGCAAATGCCAGCAGCGCGAAAATGAACGCGGTGTTGGGGTCGGTGCCCGCGAAGAACTGCTTCGCGATAATCGCTGCGAGCGAGCCGTATAGATAAAAGTCGTACCATTCGAACACCGTGCCCAGAGAGGAAGCAAAAATAACTTTCCGTTCCTCTGCGGTCATTGCGCGGTCAGCCGTAGCTTGTACTGTCGCCATGCCAATCTCCTCAAACTCGAATAATTAAAATAATGAATGTGCAAATACACTTGCCCATTTGATTGCACGGTTTGGAGTGTGCGACTAAAAACTTACGGGACGCTTGCTCGAAACTTACAGAAACTTACAAGTCTGAAAACAGTGTTCAGCCCGTTTCCCCTATGAAAACGCGATCGTTAGCGCTCGGAAAGATAGAATTATTTTTTTACGAACGATCGTGCTAAAAATGTGGTATTCTCAAATTCCGTCGAAATACCAAAGTCGCAAAACCTGATAAAGATTCGTCCTCGCACCGACCTGGACGTCAACCAATTCAATACAAGGAGCCTCAAATGACTGACGCCGTCATCGTATCCACCGCCCGTACCGGCCTGGCCAAATCCTGGAAGGGTGCCTTCAACATGACTCACGGCGCGACCATGGGCGGCCATGTCCTGAAGGCCGCGATCGAGCGTGCGAAGATCGGTGCGGGCGAAGTGGAAGACGTCATCATGGGCTGCGCCACGCCGGAAGGCGCCACCGGCAGCAACATCGCCCGCCAGATTGCGCTGCGCGCTGGCTGCCCGGTGACCACCGCCGGCATGACCATCAACCGTTTCTGCTCCTCCGGCCTGCAAACCATCGCCACCGCTGCGCAGCGCATTATTGCGGGCGAAGGCGACATTTATGCCGCCGGCGGCGTCGAGTCCATCTCCTGCGTGCAGAACGAAGCCAACAAGCACATGATCGTTGAAACCTGGCTCCAGCAGAACAAGCCGGAAGTTTACTGGCCGATGCTGCAGACCG
Source organism: Noviherbaspirillum sp. (assembly GCA_035626875.1). Taxonomy (GTDB): domain Bacteria; phylum Pseudomonadota; class Gammaproteobacteria; order Burkholderiales; family Burkholderiaceae_D; genus Noviherbaspirillum. The sequence continues at coordinate 25,803 of DASPMV010000059.1, forward strand.
CGGAAACGGTCGCCAAGCGTTACAACATTGCCAAGGAGCGTCAGGACGAATACGGCGTCCAGAGCCAGCAGCGCGCCTCCGCCGCGCTGGCCGCCGGCAAGTTCAATGACGAAATCGTTCCGATGACGACCATCATGGGCGTGGCCGACAAGGAAACCGGCATGCTGGTGACGAAAGAAGTCACGATCTCCGCTGACGAAGGCATCCGGCCCGACACGACGCTTGAAGGCGTGTCCAAGATTCGCACCGCGATTCCCGGCGGCGTCATTTCTGCCGGCAATGCCAGCCAGTTCTCCGATGGCGCATCCGTCGCCATCGTCATGAACAGCAAGCTTGCCGAGCAAAAAGGCCTGCAGCCGCTGGGTATCTTCCGCGGCTTTGCGATCGCCGGCTGCGAGCCGGATGAAATGGGTATCGGCCCTGTCTTCGCCATTCCGAAACTGCTGAAGAAGGCGGGCCTGAAGGTCGAGGACATCGGCCTGTGGGAACTGAACGAAGCCTTTGCCGTGCAAGTGCTGTATTGCGCAGACAAGCTGGGCATCCCGATGGATCGCCTGAACGTCAACGGCGGTGCGATCGCCGTCGGCCATCCTTACGGTGTCTCCGGCGCCCGCCTGACCGGCCATGCGCTGATCGAGGGCAAGCGCCGCGGCGCCAAGTACGTGGTGGTCACGATGTGCATTGGCGGTGGCCAGGGTGCTGCCGGCTTGTTCGAAGTCGTGTGATGTTGAAATCGTGGGCGCCCGAAGCGCCCACGATTGCTTTTAGCGCCTGAAACATTCATCGCTCACTATGGCGTGCGGCGAGCTGCTCGCACGCGTGGAGGACCACCATGCAATCGAAAATCGTCTCCCGTCGCGACCTCGAATTCGTGCTCTACGAATGGCTGAAGGCGGACGAGCTCACCAAGCGCGCGCGTTACGCCGACCACTCCCGCGAAACCTTCAATGCCGCGATGGATACCTGCGAGCAAATCGCCACCGACCTGTTCGCGCCGCATAACAAGAAGAACGACCAGGAAGAGCCGCACTTCGACGGGGAGAAAGTCCACATGATCCCCGAAGTGCAGACCGCGCTGAAGGCGTTCTGCGAGGCAGGCCTCATAGCAGCCGGCCAGGATTACGACTTCGGCGGCATGCAGTTGCCATGCGTGATCGAAAAGGCTGGCTTCGCCTACTTCAAGGGCGCCAATGTCGGCACCTCGTCATATCCCTTCCTGACGATCGGCAATGCCAACACGCTGCTCAAGTGCGGCACGCCGGAGCAGATCAATACCTTCGTGCGCCCAATGATGGAGGGACGCTTCTTCGGCACGATGTGCCTGTCCGAGCCGCAGGCCGGTTCCTCCCTGTCGGACATCGTCACACGCGCCGAGCCGCAACCTGACGGCACCTATCGCCTCAAGGGAAACAAGATGTGGATCTCCGCCGGCGAGCATGAGCTGTCGGAAAACATCGTGCACCTCGTGCTGGCCAAGGTCCCGGATGAAAACGGCAAGCTGATCCCGGGGGTCAAGGGCATTTCGCTGTTCATCGTGCCCAAGAAGCTGGTGAACCCGGACGGTTCTCTGGGCGAACGCAACGACGTCGTGCTGGCCGGCCTGAACCACAAGATGGGCTACCGCGGCACGACCAACTGCCTGCTGAACTTCGGCGAAGGCAAGTACAAACCGGGTGGGCAGCCAGGTGCCGTCGGTTATCTCGTCGGCGAAAAGCACAAGGGCCTCGCCAACATGTTCCACATGATGAACGAGGCACGCATCGGCGTCGGCCTGGGGGCGGTCATGCTGGGCTACACGGGCTACCTGCATGCGCTGGAATACGCGCGTGAGCGCCCGCAGGGACGCCATCCGATGGCCAAGGATCCCGCACAGCCACAGATCCCGATCATCCAGCATACCGACGTCAAGCGCATGCTGCTTGCACAGAAGTCCTATGTCGAGGGCGGACTCGCGCTCAACCTCTATTGCGCCCGCCTTGTCGACGAGGAGCGCACCGCCGAGTCGGAAGAAGTGCGCCGCAATGCCACGCTGCTGCTCGACATCCTGACGCCGATTGCCAAGTCCTGGCCTTCGCAGTGGTGCCTGGAGGCGAACAGCCTGGCGATCCAGGTGCACGGCGGTTACGGCTATACGAGGGAATACAATGTCGAACAGTTTTACCGCGACAACCGCCTGAACCCCATCCATGAAGGCACGCACGGCATCCAGGGACTGGACTTGCTCGGTCGCAAGGTGACGATGCAGGGCGGAGCCGCGTTCAAGTTGCTTGGCACCGAGGTACAAAAAACGATCGCCAAGGCCCTGGAGGTGAAGGAACTTGCCGGCTTTGCAAAGTCACTCGGCGCAGTCCTCCAGCGCATCGAGAAAGTGACGCAGGCCCTGTATGGTGCGGGTGACATGAACAAGACCCTCGCCAATGCGTCCGCCTACCTTGAAGCATTCGGCCATGCAGTCGTAGCATGGGTATGGCTGGAGCAAGCCTTGCTTTCGGTTGGCAAGACGGGGCACGATGCCGATTTCTATCGCGGCAAAGTGCAGGCATGCACCTATTTCTTCAACTGGGAGCTGCCCAAGGTTCATCCGCAGCTCGACCTGTTGGAAAGCATTGACACGACAACGCTGGACATGCAGGACGCCTGGTTCTGACATCCGCCCACAATCAAACAGGAGACAACATGCGAACCACCAAGGAATTGTTTGACCTGACCGGCAAGGCCGCCCTCGTGACCGGCGGCTCGCGCGGCCTCGGACTGCAGATCGCAGAAGCACTGGGCGAGCAGGGGGCAAAGCTCGTGCTGTCCTCGCGCAAGCAGGCCGACCTCGACGAGGCCGTCGCCCACCTGAAATCGCGCGGCATCGAGGCCAGCGCGATTGCTGCCGACCTCTCGCAGGAATCGGCAGTGGGGCCGCTGGTCGCCGAAGCCATGAAACGCCTCGGCCACATCGATATCCTCATCAACAATGCCGGCGCAACCTGGGGCGCGCCCGCGGAAGACTATCCGCTGGAAGCATGGGACAAGGTGATGAACCTGAACATCCGCAGCATCTTCCTGCTGTCGCAGGCGGTGGGCAAGGCGTCGATGATCCCGCGCAAGTACGGCCGCATCATCAATGTCGCTTCCATCGCGGGTCTTTCGGGCAACGGCCCGAACAGCATGCAGACCGTCGCCTACAACACGTCCAAGGGCGCGGTCGTCAATTTCACCCGCACGCTGGCCGGCGAGTGGGGCAAGTACGGCATCACCGTTAATGCGCTCGCACCCGGCTTCTTCCCTTCGAAGATGACCAAGGGTGTGCTGGAGAACTTCGGCGAGGACAACCTCGCCAAGCGCGCGCCGCTGCAGCGCATCGGTGACGACGAGGACCTCAAGGGCGCGGCACTGCTGTTCGCGTCCGACGCTTCCAAACACATTACCGGCCAGATCCTCGCGGTCGACGGCGGCGTCTCGGCAGTGCACTGATGGATACCGGCAAGCCGCAACCGTTCCCTGCCGAGATTCCGTTCCTGAACGATCTCGGCGTCGAGTTCCTCGGCATGGGCAATGGCGAAGCGCAGGTCGCGCTGAACCTGGAGCACCGCCACATGAACAGCTGGATGGTGACCCATGGCGGGATCACCATGACGCTGCTCGATGTGGTGATGTCGATGGCCGGGCGTTCGCTCGACCCGGATGCGCGCGGCGGCGTGACGATCGAGATGAAAACCAGCTTCCTGCAGCCGGGCGGCCACGCCGGCGGCCGCATCATCGCCAAGGGCAAGGCTTACCACCGCTCCATGACCATGTGCTTCTGCGAGGGCGAGGTCTGGAACGGCGACAAGCTCGTTGCCAAGGCCATGGGCACCTTCAAGTACCTGAAGCGCCTCGATGTTGCGAAGAAGCTGGAACACGAATAACGATTCAAGAGGAGACAGCATGACAACTTACAAACGCATGGTCCTAGCCTCGCGTCCGCAAGGGCACGTCGTCCCTGAAAATTTCCGTCTCGAAGAGACCCCGGTCCCGACCCTGAAGGACGGCGAGCTTCTGGTCCGCAATCACTTCCTGTCGCTCGACCCTTACATGCGCATGCGCATGGAAGACGTGAAGAGCTACGCCGCCCCGCAGGCGATCGGCGAAACCATGATCGGCGGCACGGTCGGCGAGGTGGTGGAATCGAAGAATCCGAAGTTTGCCGTCGGCGACAAGGTGGTCGGCATGTTCGGCTGGTCCGAGATGGGCGTGTCCGACGGCACGCTGCTGCGCAAGGTCGATACCACGCATGTCCCCTTGTCGGCCTACCTCGGCTCGGTCGGCATGCCGGGCATGACCGCCTGGTATGGACTGACCCAGATCATCCAGCCGAAGGAAGGGGAAACCATTGTCGTGTCGGCCGCGAGCGGAGCAGTCGGAAGCGTCGTCGGGCAGCTCGCCAGGCTGCGCGGCTGCCGCGCGGTGGGCATTGCCGGCGGCAAGGAAAAATGCGATTACGTGGTCAACGAACTCGGTTTTGACGCGTGCATCGATTACAAGGCGGGCAACCTGAGCGAGGAACTGGCCAAGGCAACGCCGAACGGCATCGACGGCGTATTTGAAAACGTCGGCGGCGAGATCTTCGACGCCTGCCTGGAGCGCATGAATCCGTTCGGGCGGATTGCGCTCTGCGGCATGATCGCAGGATATGACGGCGAGCCGTCACCGATCCGTAACGCACGCTTCTTCCTTACGATGCGCCTGACCATGCGCGGCTTCATCGTCTCCGAACACATGGATCTGTGGCCGCAGGGCCTGAAGGAACTCGGTGCCTTGGTCGCCAGCGGCAAGCTGAAATTCCGGGAGTCCGTCGCGCAGGGGCTGGAATCCGCGCCCGAAGCCTTCATCGGCCTGCTCAAGGGCCGCAACTTCGGCAAGCAGCTGGTCAAGCTGATCTGAACGGGAACCGGCGCCCCGGCGCTGGCCTTCAATTACCCACATGGAGCTACCGTGTCGGATCTCATTTTTCATCACTACCAGAATTCGCCCTTCTCGGAGAAGGTGCGCCTGATTTTCGGCTTCAAGAAACTGGCCTGGAAATCCGTCTTTATTCCGCCAGTCATGCCGAAACCGAACCTGACGGCGATGACCGGCGGCTATCGCCGTACGCCGGTGCTGCAGGTTGGCGCGGACATCTACTGCGACACCGCACTGATTGCCGATGTGCTGGAACGCATCGCCCCGGCGCCGTCCCTGTATCCGCCTGAAATCGAAGGTCAGACACGCACCCTTGCGCAATGGGCCGACGCGACCTTGTTCTGGACTGTCATCGCCTACGTGTTCCAGCCGGTCGCCATACCGCATCTGCTCGGCCCGCTGACGCCAGAGCAGATGAAGGCGTTCGGTGCAGACCGAGCTGCCATGCGTGGCAACGCGCCGCGCATGTCGGTGGCCGAAGCGACGGGGAGTCTCAGGGAATACCTGCGCCGGCTCGAAAACATGCTTGCCGATGGCAAGCCCTTCCTGCTCGGCGCGCAGGCGAGTATTGCCGATTTCTCCGTGTACCACTGCATCTGGTTCCTGCAACTGGCGCAACCGCTGGCGGACATCCTCGACATGGCGCCGAGCCTGAAGACGTGGGCGGCGCGCATGGCGGAATTTGGGCACGGACAGTCCGAAAAGCTGCGCGCGGAATCCGCACTCGAGGTGGCACAGTCGGCCACCGCCGCGACAACCGATAGTGTTCCTTTCATCGACACCCATGGCATCAGTCGTGGCGAAAGGGTGACGATTACGCCGACGGACTATGCGCTCGATCCGGTCGAGGGCGATCTTGTCCTTTCGACCAATACGGAATGGGCAGTACGCCGCACTGATCCCGTGGCGGGAGAGGTCGTCGTGCACTTTCCCCGGCTCGGCTTTCAACTTAAAAAAATCTAATTCAATTCAGGAGAACACAGCATGAAAGACTTCCACGGAAAGATCGCCGTCATTACCGGCGGCGCAAGCGGATTCGGTCGCGAGTTTGCCATCATCGGCGCACGTCTCGGAATGAAGCTGGTGCTGGCCGATGTGCAGCAGGACGCGCTGGACAAGGTGAAGGGCGAGCTGGAAGCGCAAGGCGCACAGGTGCTTGCAGTGCGCTGCGACGTGCGTAAGGCGGAGCAGGTCCAGGCGCTGGCCGACGCAACGATGGAGCGCTTCGGCGCCGTACACCTGGTGTTCAACAACGCCGGCGTCGGCTCGGGCGGACTGGTCTGGGAAAACTCCATCGCGGACTGGGAATGGGTGTTGGGCGTCAACCTGTGGGGTGTGATCCACGGCGTGCGCACCTTCACGCCGCTGATGCTGGAGTGCGCGAAAAAGGACCCGGGCTACCAGGGCCATATCGTCAACACCGCTTCCATGGCCGGCCTCCTGAATGCGCCGAACATGGGCGTGTACAACGTCTCCAAGCATGCCGTGGTGTCGCTGTCGGAAACCCTGTACCACGACCTGCAGCTGATCAAGGCGCCGATCGGCGCGTCGGTGCTCTGCCCGTACTTCGTCCCGACCGGGATTCACCAGTCCGAACGCAACCGTCCGGACGACGTGAAGGAAGAAGGCACGCTCACCGCCAGCCAGCTGGCACAGCGCGCGGTCTCGGAAAAGGCCGTCACCTCCGGCAAGGTCACGGCAGCGGAAGTGGCCGAGCGCACGTTCAACGCCATCCGCGACAGCGCGTTCTACATCTACTCGCATCCGCAGGCGCTGGGCAACGTCCAGACCCGCATGGAGGACATCGTCCTGCAGCGCAACCCGACGGATCCGTTCGCCGCTGCGCCGCAGGTACGCCAGATGCTGCAAGCCAAGATGGGCGTGCAGTAAAGGACGCGGCAACCATGGGCGCAATCATCCACGATAACCAGTTTGCCGAGCTGCCAAACGGCATCCGCCTGCATTATGCAAGCGCCGGCGAAAAGGGCAGGCCACTGGTCCTGTTCGTACACGGCTTCCCTGAGTTCTGGGTCGAATGGGAAGCACAGCTCGCCGAATTCGGCGTCGACCATTTCGCGGTCGCGCCGGATCTTCGCGGATTCAACAAGTCGGACATGCCGCTCGACTTGGCGCAGTACAAGGCCAGGCATATCGTCGACGATCTCCGCCTTCTCGCGGAACACCTGGGCTACGAGAAGTTCGTCATGGTGGCGCATGACTGGGGCGGGGCGATCGCATGGAATTTCGCCATCGCACTCCCCAAGCTATTGCACAAGCTCATCATCGTCAACTCGCCGCATCCCTACCTGTTTGCGCAGGCGCTGGCAAACGATCCCGAGCAGCAGGCCGCGAGCGAGTACATGAACTGGCTGCGTGCGGAGGGCTCGGAAACTGCGTTGGCAAAGGACGAGTTCAAGCTGCTCGAAGGATTGCTGAACGGCATGGGGCAGTCGCCGACGCCGTGGTTCACGGCTGAGGTGAGGGCGCGTTACCACGAATGCTGGTCGCGCGGCCTTACCGGCGGCGTCAACTACTACCGCGCGTCGCCGCTGCATCCTCCGACGAAGGAGCACGCCGGTCCGGCCAAGCTGCAACTGAACCCATCGGACTACCGCGTGCAGGTACCGACGCGCGTGATTTGGGGCGAGCGCGACATTGCCTTGCCCAAGTCACTGATCAACGGTCTCGATGCGCTGATTGACGACCTGAAGATCGAGCGCATCCCGGAAGGCACGCACTGGGTCATCCATGAGCAGCCCGATCGCATCAATGGGCTGATTCGCGGCTTCCTCTCTGAGTAAGCCCATGAACGATCCGCAAGGATCGTTCATCATGTCCGTCACCTGAATCTTTCCATCCATCATGGCACGCGAAGACTTTTCCTTTTTCCATTCCCTGCGGGTGCGCTGGGCCGAAGTCGACATGCAGGGCATCGTGTTCAACGGCCATTACCTGACCTATTTCGATGTCGCGTTTACCGAGTACTGGCGCGCCACCGGCCTGCCGGGCGTGTTGCAGCAGGCGGAAGAGGGCAAGGAAATGTTCGCCCGGAAGGCGACCATCGAATACCTTGCCCCCGCGCGTTTCGACGACGTGCTGGACATAGGCGTGCGCTGCGCCGGATTCGGCCGGACCTCGGTACGCTTCGTGGTCGAGATCCATCATGGTGACGCACACCTGATTTCCGGCGAACTGGTGTACGTCTACGCCGATACCAGCATTCGCAAGGGCGTTCCCTGGCCGGATGCATGGCGCGAGACCATCACGCGCTTCGAGAAGCTGGCACCGGAGTCGCTATGAGCGTTCGCGTGACGCTCGGCAAATGGGATGAGCAGTCCCGGGACGCAAAGCCGATCCGGTACGATGTTTTCGTGACCGAACAGAAGGTGCCGCTCGATATGGAGTGGGACGAGATGGATGTCCACTGCGTGCATGCGGTGGCGTATGACGCCGAAGGACAAGCGGTCGGCACCGGCCGACTGCTTCCGGACGGGCACATCGGGCGCATGGCGGTGCGGCAGGCTGTGCGGGGCCAGGGCGTCGGTGCGTGCATGCTGGAAGCCTTGGTCGAAGCGGCCCGCGCCCGCGGCGACCGCGAAGTGATGCTCAACGCACAGGAGCAGGCCGAACCCTTCTACGAGCGATACGGATTCCGGCGCGAGGGGGAGATGTTCATGGAGGCGGGAATTCCCCACATCCACATGCGGCGCGCGCTTACCTGACCAGGCGCTCGTGCAGGATCGGCGCGCCACTGCCCGGCAGGCGCACGACCGTTGACGAACGGGTACCGTAGCCGGGCGAGTCGATGCAGACGGCGGACAGGATGCGTTCCCATTCCATGCTGACGCCGGTACGCGGCAACCGGCAATCGGGTGCCTGTGACGTGTCCGACAGCATTTCAAAATAGGCGTCTTCCGGTGCACCCTGGCAGAGCAGGCTGGAAAACTGCGCCTTGGTCCTGACCACCTTCGGCCAGGGCGAATCGAGCGAGCCGTTGGACAGTCCGTAGACACCGGGCGGCAGCGGTTTCCCGTTGCGCTCGTCATCCGGCGATCCGTTCGAATACCAGACAAGCTCCTCGCGATTTCCAACCAGCAAATTGAAGCCGTTGTATTGCCCGGCTCGCGGAGCAAGGTCGTCCACAAACTGCTGCGGCGAGGCAATGCCCGACAGGTAGCCGGCGACGATCTCTCCGCGCGACGGCGCCACCTCCTTTCTTTCCGACGGGGCGCGGATATTGGTGATGGCGGCGAAACGGCCTTCGCGCGTCACGCCCATCCAGGTGCCGCCGCCCTGCAGGTCGCGGCCGGCGTAGATGTGCGCCTGGTCCTCCCACCATGCGGCGGGCGCGGCCGGACGTTCATAGAATTCATCGCGATTGGCGGCCGCCAGCAGCGGAATGCCCGGTACAACTTTCCAGGCGAAGACGATCAGGCACATGCGGGAATGTCCATAAAATGTTCGGTGTGGCGCGGACCGTCGATCAGCTCGGCAAGGCCCTCGCGGGCAACGGCTGCATCGAGGGTGGCTTCAAAACCATCGGGCACTGCCTGGTAGACCTCCATCCAGGTCTGGCGGCCGTCTTTTGCTTCCGGACGGCGCTTGAGACTGCCGGCGACGCCGTGCTCCGCCGCGAGACGTTGCAGCATGGCTGAAGCGCGAACCTGCAACGCGGCCGCGTCTTCATCGCGTACCCGGTAATAGATATACAGATCCATGCGTCAGCCGGATGACTGGCCTCAGGCCGGCAAGGGGTACGGGAGCTGCACGAAGCGCAGCACGGCGCCCGACACGGAACCGAGGCGGATCGTCCCTTCCTCGATGGCGGACATCTTTGTTTCCACGAGGCAGTCGGTTCCGCCTTCCGGATTGTGCTCCGCATTGACGATCATTCCGCAGGGCTGGTCCGGGTCGCCGCTCCAGTACACCTCGGTTCCCGGCGTTACAGCGTCAGCTTCCACCGACGCCAGGAGCATGCGGCGCTTGAGCTTGCCGAGGTATTGGCTGCGCGCGACGATTTCCTGTCCGGGATAGCACCCCTTCTTGAAATTGACGCCGCCGATCAGTTCGAAGTTGATCATCTGCGGGACAAACTGCTCCTGCGTCGCCTGTACGACCAGCGGCATGCCGGCATGGATTTCGGTGAGGCGCCACAACGACGTGGCGGTCGGGGACAGCGTCTTGATCAATTCCGCCCAGGCAGCTTCGGCCACCGCGACTGGCGCGATCCACTGGTAGCGCGGCTGACCGAAGGCGTCGGGCAGGCGGACCAGTGCGCCGCTTTCGGAGTCAGTCCGGGCAAAGGGCGCAGCGGGCATCTCGGGAAACCATTTCGCCAGCGTTCCGGTAGCGGCTTCGCCGCCAATGCCGAGCACTGCCCAGTCATTCGTGGCGTCGGTCAGCTTGACCTTCGACCGCAGGACGAACATCTGCAGCCGCTTCTGCACGGCCACCTGGATCTGCCGCGGCAATTGCAGCATGATCGCGCCGTCGCGCTTCCACATCAGGAAGGTCGCGAGCAGGCGTCCTTTCGGCGAGCAGTAGCCGGCGAGCCGCGCTTCCTGCGTGCCGAGATGCTCGACGTCGTTGGTCAGCTGGTTGTGGAGGAAGACCGCGGCATCGTCACCCGTCGCAGCAATCAGCCCGGTATCGGTAAGCGGAGCGACAAAGCCGCGTTGCAGGCCGCCTTGCGGCATCGCGCTGCCGAACCCGGAGACGCGTCCCGACTCATCGAAATGCGCGCCTTGCTGTTCCAGGAATTGCAACCATGTGTTCGTCGTTTCAGTCATACACTCAAGTAATTGCAGGATTAGCCATTATCATCATGGCTTGATTATAGTGACGTCTTCAAAATGCCGTTCGGCGCCGCCTCGACCCGTCCGGTACCCATTGCAAAGGTTAGGTCTTGATCAAAAAGTTTCTCGCAGCCATCATCATCCTGGCGCTGTTTGTCTCCGCGATGCTCGCTTTCTGGGCCCATCGGCCGATTCTCGCTACCGCAGAGCCGCCCATCGAATTCGCAATCAAGCCAGGCAGCGGCGTCAGGAGCAGCGCGGAGCAGATTGCCGAAGCGGGCGTGCCGCTCAATCCGACGCTCTTTCATCTCCTTGCCCGCTTCTCGGGCAAAGGCACCAGGCTGAAAGCCGGGAATTATGAACTAAAGCCGGGAACCACGCCGATGACGCTCATCGACCAGCTGGTGCGCGGCGAGTTTGCGCAGGAGTCGCTCGCCATCATCGAAGGCTGGACGTTCAAGCAGATGCGCCAGGCGATCGATGGACATCCGAAGATCCGGCATGACACCACGGGGCTCTCGGACAAGGAACTGCTGGCGAAAATCTCGACCGAGTACAAACATCCCGAAGGACTTTTTTTCCCGGACACCTACCTGTTCGCAAAGGGATCAAGCGACCTCCAGATCTACAAGCAGGCGCACGCGCTGCTCCAGAAGCGCCTGGAAGAGGCATGGAATAATCGCGCACGGAACGTACCTTACAAATCGCCCTACGAAGCGCTGATCATGGCGTCGATCGTGGAGAAGGAAACCGGCCAGAAATCCGAGCGCAACATGATCGCCGCCGTCTTCGTCAACCGCCTGCGGCTCGGCATGCTGCTCCAGACCGACCCCACCGTCATCTACGGGATGGGCGATCGCTTCCAGGGCAATATCCGCAAGAAGGACCTCGAAACCGACACGCCGTACAACACCTATACCCGTCCGGGTTTGCCGCCAACGCCGATTGCCTTGCCCGGCGCGGAGTCGCTGGCCGCTGCTTTGAACCCGGCCAACTCGAACGCGCTGTACTTTGTCGCGCGCGGCAACGGCACGAGCGAATTTTCCAACAACCTTGCAGATCACAACCGCGCGGTGAACAAATACCAGCGATAATGCCGGCTGTACCGCAGGGATAAGAAGAACATGGCAATTGGGAAATTCATCACCTTCGAAGGCATCGACGGCGCCGGGAAATCCACGCACCTCGCTTATGTTGCCGACTTGCTAAGGGAGCGCGGAAAACAGGTGATCGTCACGCGCGAGCCGGGCGGCACACCGCTCGGGGAAAAGCTGCGAGAGCTGTTGCTGCGCGAAAAAATGCATCTCGAAACCGAGGCCTTGCTCATGTTCGCCTCCCGCCGCGAGCATATCGCACAGGTTATCGAGCCCGCGCTCCAGCGTGGCGAGTGGGTAATATCCGACCGCTTCACCGATGCGACCTTCGCCTATCAGGGCGGCGGACGCAAGCTGGCGCTCGACAAGCTGGAGGCGCTGGAACAATGGGTTCATCCCAATTTGCAGCCGGACCTGACGCTGCTGTTCGACGTCCCGCTGGAAGTGGCGCGCGCCCGGTTGGATGCGACCCGCGAGCTCGATAAGTTTGAACAGGAAAAGGCAGACTTCTTCGCCGCGACGCGTGCCGAGTATCTCCGCCGTGCAGCAGCCCATCCGGTACGCTTTCGCGTGATCGATTCCACGCGTCCCATCGCCGACATCCAGCGCGAACTCGCGCAGATCGTTTCCAGTATTTGATTCACATGGCGTCGACACCCTACACCTGGCAGCAGGCTCCGTGGCAGCAATTGCAACAGCTGCGTGGACGCCTGCCGCACGCCATCCTGTTCCATGGGCCTGAAGGAATAGGCAAGACGGCATTTGCCGAACATCTGGCGCAATCGCTCCTTTGCCAGGCACCCGATACGGATGGACACGCCTGCGGTCAGTGCGATCCCTGCAGATGGTTCTTGCAATACAGCCATCCTGACTATCGCCGCGTCCGGCCGGAAGTGCTGGAAGAAGACGGTGCAGGCGAGGCCGAGGAGGGTGCCGAGGCTGGCGAGGGCAAGAAAGCGAAGTCCGCCAAGGCGCCCTCCAAGGAAATCAAGATCGACCAGATCCGTGCGCTGGCCGATTTCATGAACGTGTC
>DASPMV010000060.1:0-28725 GCA_035626875.1 Noviherbaspirillum sp.
TGAACGACCAGGAAATCCTGCCCATGGCACGGCATTTCAAGGGCTCGCCCTTCATCCTGCGCTTCATTGAATACATGGACGTCGGCGCCAGCAACGGATGGAAAATGGATGAAGTTGTGCCATCTGCCGAAGTCATTCGCCACATCAGCGCCGAAATGCCGCTCGAGGAAATCGAGCCCAACTACACCGGCGAAACCGCCGAACGCTGGCGCTACAAGGACGACGGCAGCGAGATTGGTGTCATCTCGAGCGTTACCCGCGCTTTCTGCCGCGACTGCACGCGCGCGCGGCTTTCCACCGAGGGCAAACTCTACACCTGCCTGTTCGCCACGAGCGGCCACGACCTGCGTGCACTTATCCGCAGCGGACGCAACGATGCCGAACTGGCCACCGCCATTGCCCACATCTGGCGCCGCCGCACCGACCGGTACTCGGAACTGCGGACGGCCAATACAGCCATGCCGGACACGGCGGTGCGCAAGGTTGAAATGTCCTACATCGGAGGTTGAGCGTGAGCGTTACCGGACTCATCCTGGCCGGCGGGCGCGGTTCGCGTATGGGCGGCGTTGACAAGGGACTGCAGTCGTTTCGCGGCAAGCCGATGGCGCAACATGTCCTGGAACGCCTTGCGCCGCAGGTGCAAAAGCTGGCAATCAACGCAAACCAGAACCACGACACGTACCGCGCGTTTGGCCATCCCGTCTGGCCTGACCGGATGGAAGCATTTCCCGGCCCGCTGGCCGGGCTGCATACCGGGCTGCTTGAATGTGACACGACCTACCTTGTCACGGCTCCGTGCGACTCCCCCTTTTTGCCTATGGACTTGGTGGCCCGCCTGAAGGATGCTCTCGAGGAACACGACGCGCGTGTTGCCTTTGCTTCCACCGGCAACGGCGACTCGCTGCAGGCGCATCCCGTTTTCTGCCTTCTCAAGGTCGATGCGTGCCTGGAGCCCCTGGTGCGTTATCTCGAAGACGGCGGCCGGCGGATGGAAGCGTGGATGCGTTCCCAGGATGCAGTTGAAGTCCATTTTTCCGACGAATCCGCCTTCCGCAACATCAACACGCGCGAAGAACTCAACAAGCTCGACACCCCATGACCAAGCTCGATGACATTGCAGGACGGATCGCCAATTACAACCCGGATGCACTGGAAGCAGGCCATGCACAAGAGATCATCCGAGGGTATGTCGCGCCTGTAGAAGGTGTAGAGACGCAGACACTCACAGCAGCGTTAGGACGCGTACTCGCCGCCGACATCATCTCTCCTATTAACGTGCCAGCGCATGACAATTCTGCGATGGACGGTTACGCCTTGCGGGCCATTGATCTCGGGACAGGGTTGGTCGACCTGAAACTCGTTGGCACAGCGCTTGCGGGACATCCTTATGCGGGCGCGGTCGGTGCCGGGGAATGCGTGCGCATCATGACGGGCGCCCTGATGCCCGCCGATTGCGATACCGTCATTCCCCACGAGCTTGTCACTGCGCATACCGAGACGTCGGCGACCATCCCCTCCGGCGTCGTCAAGGCCGGAGACAACCGCCGCCGGCAAGGCGAGGACCTCGCTGCAGGCACACCTGCCCTACGCAAGGGGAAAATCCTCCGTCCGGCCGATCTCGGACTGCTGGCCTCGCTCGGGATCGGCGAAGTGCCGGTCATGCGCAGGCTGCGCGTCGCCTTCTTTTCAACGGGCGATGAATTGCGCTCCATCGGCCAGTCGCTGGACGAAGGCTGCATCTACGACAGCAACCGCTACACCGTGTTCGGCATGCTGACGCGACTCGGTTGTGAGGTGATCGACATGGGCGTGGTACGCGACGATCCGGCTTCGCTCGAATCCGCCCTGCGCACGGCGTGCGAGAGCGCAGACGCGATCGTGACCTCAGGCGGGGTATCGGCGGGCGATGCGGACTACACGACCGCAATGATGGAAAAGCTCGGCGACGTCCGTTTCTGGAAGCTTGCGATGCGGCCGGGACGGCCGATGGCCTTCGGGAAAATTGCATCGAATGGCAAAAGCGCCTACCTGTTCGGCCTGCCTGGCAATCCGGTCGCGGTCATGGTGAGTTTCTATTTCTTTGCACGCGAAGCCCTGCTGCAGATGATGGGCGCACGCGGCGAACCGCTGCCAAGGGTGCGCGCGACCTCACAGTCAGCCATCCGCAAAAAACCGGGGCGCACGGAATACCAACGCGGCATCCTTTCATCCGGTCCGGACGGCAGGCCGCACGTCCGCGTGACCGGCTCCCAGGGCTCGGGCATCCTGCGCTCCATGTCTGAGGCGAACTGCATGATCGTCATTCCGCATGGTCAAGGCAATATCGACGCCGGCGACGAGGTGGATGTCGTGCTGTTCGAAGGTCTCTGCTAGTGATCGCCCAGGTGCGAGAACGCCTCTTCCCTGCTCGCGTATAGGCTCGGTTCCGTCTGGTGACGGCGGAACGCCGTACCGAAATAGCTGCGCATGAAGGCACTGCTCGTATAGCGGGTCACGCGGCTGTAAAAGCGTTCTGCGAGGTCGTGCACCATGTCCACGTACGAGTCGAGCAATTCCGGCGCGATCGAGAAGTTGTCGTAGTTGACCACGGCCGGTACCTCCCTGCCCAGCGGCTTGAGAATCGCCTCGACCTGGTCGCGAATCGCCTCGATGTCCGCCACGTTTTTCACCTCGAAGCCTTCGAAGTTGACGAAGAAAACGTTGCGCTTGGCGTTGTAGGTCAGCCGCTGTTCCAGGGGCAGGTAAAGGATGTCATTGCGCAACCCCATGGGACCGGGCCGGAAGATGCGCTCGTCCATCAGCTTGAGCTGCGGGCTGACTTCAGGGCGGAAGCGCATCTGGCCGAGGATGTCGCGCTCAAGGTCGACTCCCGGAGCAATCTCGATCACCTCCAGGCCTTCCAGGATCAGGCGGAAGACGCAGCGTTCGGTGATGTACAGTACCGTCTGCGCGCGCTGCATCGCGTACTCGCCGCTGAAGGTGCGATGCTCGACTGCGTCCACGAACTTCTGCGCCGATCCTTCGCGCTTGATGTGCAGCTTGCCTTGCGAGATCGCGACCTCAAGGTTGCCGGCAGTGAACGTGCCGACGAACACGACTTTTTTCGCATTCTGGCTGATGTTGATGAAGCCGCCTGCGCCGGCCAGGCGCGGGCCGAATTTGCTGACGTTGAGGTTGCCGTGCCGGTCGGCCTGCGCGAGGCCCAGGAAGGCCACGTCGAGGCCGCCGCCGTCGTAGAAATCGAACTGGTAAGGCTGGTCGATGATCGCGTCGGCATTCGTCGCCGCGCCAAAATTGAGCCCGCCTGCGGGAATGCCGCCCACCACCCCGGGTTCAGCCGTCAATGTCACGAGGTCGAGCACCTTTTCTTCCGCCGCCACGCTGGCCACGCCTTCGGGCATGCCAATGCCGAGGTTGACCACGTTGTTCGGCTTGATCTCGAGCAGCGCGCGACGCGCGATGATCTTGCGCTCGCTCATCTCCATCGGCTGGATGGAAGACATCGGTACACGCATCTCACCCGCGAAGGCGGGGCTGTAGGGCTCGATGAAGGTCTGCATCTGGTATTCCGGCTTTTCCGCCACCACGACGCAATCGACGAGGATGCCGGGGATCTTCACCTGCCGCGGGTTGAGTGAGCCGCTCTCGGCGATGCGTTCGACCTGCACGATGACGATCCCGCCCGAGTTGTGGGCCGCCATCGCGATCGCCAGCGCTTCCAGCGTCAGCGCCTCCTTTTCCATCGTCACGTTGCCTTCAGGGTCGGCCGTGGTGCCGCGGATGATGCCAACGTTGATGGGCAGCGCCTTGTAGAACAGGTATTCCTTGCCGCCAATGGTCAGCAGGTCGACCAGGTCTTCCGTCGTCCTTTCGTTGATCTTGCCGCCGCCATGGCGCGGATCGACGAAGGTGCCGAGGCCGACGTTGGACAGCAGTCCCGGCTTGCCGGCGGCGATGTCGCGGAACAGGTGGGTGATCACGCCCTGCGGCAGGTTGTAGGCCTCGATCTTGTTGGCGATTGCCAGTTGCTGCAGCTTGGGCACCAGGCCCCAGTGGCCGCCGATGACGCGCTTGATGAGGCCCTCGTGGCCGAGGTGGTTGAGGCCGCGTTCCTTGCCGTCGCCCTGCCCGGCGGCGTAGATGAGCGTGAGGTTGGATGGAGAACCCTTGCCGAGCATTTCTTCCTCGCTCTCGAGGAATCGCTTTTCCAGCGCGACGGCGATGTTCTCCGCGAAACCGATGCCGACAAAGCCGCCGGTGGCGATGGTGTCGCCGTCGTGAATGAGGCGCACTGCCTCGGCTGCGGTGACGATCTTGTGGCGATGCGAAGGACGGGACCCGCCCGCCATTGGATCGGGAATGCGATGCACCATGACTTCCTCCGTGACTGGGCGCTGGACGCGCTGCCTGGCGGCAATTATGCCTGAAGTCGCGGCAACGTTTTTCTCGGAACGTCGGCCGCCTTCGGGATCATCCTCCGACTATCGTCACGACAATACGTTGCAGGCCGGCCCCGGGGACGCTTGGCGCAATGCGTTCGGTCAAAGGATGTTGCGGAAGGTGTTTTTTTCTTCCGCAATAGAGTTGTCATGCCGGCTCGGAAGAAGCCTCGGATCCCTCCGGCACTTTCGGTATCGCCAGCACCTTGTCGATGCGTTTGCCATCGAGATCGACAATCTCGAAGGTCCAGTCTTCCCATTCGCACATGTCGGTCGTCTGCGGCAGGCGCCCCAGCAGCAGCATGAGCATGCCGCTCAGGGTGTTGTAGCGGCCGCGCTCCTCTTCGGGCACGCCGCGCAGACCGAGGCGGTCCTTCAATTCCGGCACGGGGATCAAGCCGTCGAGCAGCCATGAACCGTCGTCGCGCTGCACGGCCCACGCGTCTTCGGCACGATGCGTCTTGAACTCGCCGGTGATGGCCTCCATCACATCCTGCAGCGTGACGATGCCCTGGACCTCGCCATACTCGTCAATGATGAATGCCAGCTGCACGCCGGAGGTTTTGAAATTCTCGAGCAGCTCCATACCGGTGAGCGATTCGGGAACGAACACTGCTGGCTGCAATTGCTGCATCAGGTCAGGTTTTTCACCGCGCAGGGATTGAGCCAGCAACTGTCGCGCATTGGCCACCCCGAGCACCTCTTCCCAGCCGCCCCGCACCACCGGGAAGCGCGAATGATCGCTTTCCTCGAAGCGCTTGAGGTTTTCCTCCAGCGGCTCGTTGACGTCAAAGTAGACGACGTCGCTGCGCGGCACCATCAGCGAGGCAATCTGGCGGTCATCGAGGCGAAACACGTTGCGGACCATCTGGTGTTCATGCTGTTCGATCACGCCGGCGCTCGATCCTTCTGCCAGCATCATGTTGATCTCTTCCTGCGTGACGCTGGGCTCCACCCGTTCACTGACACCGAAGCCGCGCAGGACGAGCTGGGTCGAACCCGACAACAGGCGGACGAACGGCTTGGTGAGGGCAGCGAGCCAGAGCATCGGGCGAGCCACGAGGCGTGCAATGGCCTCCGGGCTCATCTGGCCAAGCCGCTTGGGAACCAGTTCACCCAGCACGATGGTGAAATAGGTGATGCTGACAACGACGAGGCCGGTGGCAAGGTACTCGGACCAAGGGCTTTCCACGCCGATGCGATGCAGCCATACGCCGAATGGATGCGCCAGCGTTGCCTCACCGACAATACCATTGAGCACACCGATAGACGTAATGCCGATCTGGACTGTGGAAAGGAAACGGTTCGGGTCCTCGCCCAGTTTGATCGCCGCCTCCGCAGCGGAGTCGCCTGTCTCCGCCAGTTTTTGCAGCCGCACCTTGCGCGCGGTGACCAGTGCAATTTCCGACATGGCGAACACGCCGTTCAGGATGATCAAGCCAAGCAGTATCGCAATTTCCATATTTTATGCAGCCAGAGGGCGGGGATTGTTATTAGAACCGTGCAAGATGCGGACAAGTTATCACAAATGCAGTACAGCGCCTCCAGAAGTCGTGCTGCAACGTTCCTTCAATCATCTCCCGGCTCCCCGGCATCGGCACCGAGCAGGAGTTGCGCCGTTTCCGACGGCAGTGCCTCGACGGACTTCAGTTTGCGCGTCATCTGGCGCGTCCGGGTCTCGGCCTGCTCGATATTCTTGGCCGCACGCTCGAGCGTGGACTTCGTCGCGGCGAGCACATCGCCGAACTTGCCGAACTCGGTCTTGACGGCGCCGAGGACCTGCCAGACTTCCGACGAACGCTTTTCCAGCGCCAGCGTACGGAAGCCCATCTGCAGGCTGTTGAGCAGCGCGGACAACGTCGACGGGCCGGCAATGGTGACCCGGCACACACGCTGGATCTCGTCGGCCAGTCCCGGGCGACGCATGACCTCGGCATACAGGCCTTCAGTCGGCAGGAAGAGGATCGCAAAATCCGTGGTCAGCGGCGGCGACAGGTACTTGTCGGCGATGGTTCTCGCCTCGACACGTACCGCGCGTTCAAGTTCACGGCCCGCGGCGGCGACGCCTTCGCTGTCGGCGATTTCAGTCGCTTCGGCGAGGCGTTCATACTGCTCCTTCGGGAATTTGGCATCGATCGGCATCCATACCGGGCGATCGCCTTCATTTTGTCCGGGAAGCTTGATGGCGAACTCGACGCGCTCACCAGTCCCCGGTACTGTTTCGACGTTCTTTGCGTACTGGTCGGGCGTCAGTACCTGTTCGAGCAGCATTTCAAGCTGCACCTCGCCCCAGGTCCCACGGGTTTTCACGTTCGTCAGCACGCGCTTGAGATCGCCGACGCCGATGGCGAGCTGCTGCATCTCTCCCAGCCCCTGGTGCACTTTCTCGAGCCGGTCGGAGACCAGCTTGAAGGATTCACCGAGCCGCTGCTCCAGTGTCGCGTGCAGCTTTTCATCCACTGTCCGGCGCATTTCCTCGAGGCGCTTGCCGTTGTCTTCCTGGAGGTCGCGGATCTTCGCTTCAAGGGTGCCGCGCACCTCGGCCATGCGTTGCGCGTTGGATTCGCTCATCGCAGTCAGCGCCTGATTGAGCGTATCGCCAAAGCGCTTCAACACCCCCGCCTGCTCCTCCCTGCCCGCCTGGGCTTGGGTGGCAATGGCAAACCGCATCGCTTCGAGCTGTTGCCCGTTGGCTTCGTTCAGCTTCGCCAATTGCTGCGCGAAGGAATCGATCTGATTGTTCTGGATCGTCGCCACGCTGGTCAGTTGTGCGACGAGTGCCTGCTGGAATTGACCGAGGCTTCCGCTCAGTTCCTGCCGCGTTCCGCGCGCACTCGATTGCACTTCGTTACGCAGTTCGCGTTCGACACGCTCGCTTCCCTGCTGCAAGTGGCGCTGCAATTCCTCCATGTCAATTCTGCGTCCACGCAACAGAATGACAATCTGCAAGATGACCGCCGTGGCAACAAGCAGCAGCGTGATGAGTTCAATGGTGTTCATGATCCTCCCGGATTGCCTGCAGAAATTCTTCTGCTCGGCAAAGGCAGCGGCATTCAGCCTGCCTGGTTACGCATCCAGTCCGCGGTCTGGTAGAAGGATTGCATCAGGCGCTGCTGCAATTCCTCAGGGACATCGACGTCCTGCATTGCCCATGCCATGCAGCGCAGCCACTGATCCCTTTCAGCGGACGCAATCGCGTATGGAAGATGACGGGCCCGCAGGCGCGGATGTCCGAATCGTTCGACGAAATAATCGGGCCCGCCCATCCAGCCGCACAGAAACCAGAATAGTTTTTCACGCGATCCATCAGTCGACGCCGGATGCATTGCGCGAATGCCTGCGAACTCCGGCTCGAGCTCCATCAGGTCATAGAAACGGTCGACGAGCGCACGGAGTTTTTCTTCCCCTCCGACAAGCTCGAATGCAGTCTGTTGCGGTGTGTCGTGTGCTGTCATGGAGCGAATGATAGCGCATCGAATGTCTGCAAGGAATCAAGTTGCCGGCGCATTACTCATCGACTGCGTCGAAGCGCTTGCCGGTGACCGTTCGACACACTCGAACGAACACGATGACACTCGGAAATCAGAGTGAATTTCATGCTGTTTCATGTCGCGGTGGATTCCACACAACAGCAAGTTTGACTCGATGCAATTGGCCGTTTGAGCGGTCGCAAGCAAAGACGACTTAGCAAATTCTGTTGTTCTTTAATGATTACTATTGCCTAAAAGGTAATAACAAATTTGGCCTGCGAAGCACAGTTTTCAGTCGCAACGCGACACTGAAAACGGACCGGAGAAGTGCAAGAGTTGTTGTTACCCAAGCGCTGCAACGCGATGCACGCAATGCAGCAGAGCGACGTCACGAAAGCATAACGCAATCGTACGTCGAAAGCTTGAAACAGGTGCCTACGACCACACGCAGAGATGCCATGCGAGACTTGATCATCACAAATTCATCCCGGCTGGAATTCTCGATGCGCGTCATGGATGTACTGGCGCTCGAAATTGCCGGGGGTCTTGCCGGCCTGATCCATTTTCAAATTCCGCTGAGCGAGACGCCCCCTATCCACACGGTACTGCTGCACTTCTGCAGCGCGCTTGCCTTTCTTCTCTTCCCGCAGCTTGAACTCTACGGTTCATGGCGTGGACGATCGCTCGCCGACATGTTCCTGCGTCTCGCCGCATCGTGGGGACTCGTGCTGCTTGTCGGACTTTTCTTCAGCTTCCTCATCCACCATGTCGGCCATGTGTCGCGCCTGTGGATGTTCTACTGGTATGCGAGCGGCGTCACCTTCCTCGCCGTCTACCGCATCGCTGTGTACTACGGCCTGCGCTACCTGCGCGCGAAAGGCATGAACAACAAGCGCGTCGTGCTCGTCGGGTATGGCAGCACAGGACAGGAAATGCATCGTCGCGCGTTGCAGCAGGACTGGACCGGTTATGACGTCAAGGCCGTGTATGCCGAAGGCGACGATGCCGACAAGATCCTTGATCCGTCGATCGCCCGCATCAGCGACCTGCAAGAAATCCATGACTATGTCGTGCGCAACCACATCCACGAAATCTGGATCACGCTGCCACTGATGGCGTCGCCACGCCTGCAGGAACTCCAGTACATCTTGCGCAACACCCTCGTCGACATCCGCTGGGTACCGGACATCCTTGGCCTGCAAATGCTGAGCAACAAGATGGGTAACTTCCTCGGCCTCCCGGTAGTGGACCTGAACCAGCCGATCTCCAGCGGCTTCAACGGCATCATCAAGGACATCTTCGACAAGGCGTTCGCCATCGTCGCGCTGATCCTCCTGGCGCCGCTGTTCCTGGTGATCGCCGTCCTGATCAAGCAGTCGTCGCCGGGTCCGGTGTTCTTCAAGCAACCGCGCCTTGGCTTGAACGGACGTCAGTTCAACGTCTACAAATTCCGCTCCATGAAAGTGCACCAGGAAGTCGACCAGGTCACCCAAGCGACGCGCGGCGACCCGCGCGTGACACCGATCGGCGCCTTCCTCCGCCGCACCAGCCTCGACGAGCTGCCGCAGTTCATCAATGTCCTCCTCGGCGACATGTCGGTGGTCGGTCCGCGCCCTCACGCGCTGCAGCATAACGAGATGTACAAGGACCTCCTCGAGATGTACATGCTGCGCCACCGCGTGAAGCCAGGCATCACCGGCTGGGCCCAGATCCACGGCTACCGAGGCGAAACCGACACCGTCGACAAGATGGCCAAGCGCGTCCAGTTCGACCTCCACTACATCCAGAACTGGTCGCTCTGGATGGACGTGCGAATCATCCTCTGGACAGCCTTCCGGGGCTGGACCGGAACCAACGCCTACTGAGATGCGGACATGGCCATGAAACGACGACCACCACCTCCCCCCCAGGCCGAGTAAGCGGCCATGTGCGCAAGGAACGCTGCCGGTGGCGCAAATCCCCACCGGGCGAACTTGCTTTTTGAGGGTGCTATGAACTGGATTGAGAGTCACGTTCTTGCGAGAAGGGATGCAGTGCAAGGCGCGCCGCGCCGTGCAGGCTGGGTGCCTGCGCAAGCGCCGCAACACCGCAATGCGTCCCTTCTCCCAAGAACTCGAAGGGCAGCCCCGATAACCGGTCGCCTGCGGTGTTGCAGCTCCTTGCCGTGGAACCACCATGGCGCGTCGCTGCGCCTCGCATCCGGCCGGCTCTCGCGGCTGCGTGACCCTCAATCCCATTCATAGCACCCTCCAACCGAAGAAACCAGAAAAGAAAACCATGCGCAAGAAAATCACTAAAGCTGTTTTCCCGGTGGCCGGCCTGGGCACCCGCTTCCTGCCGGCGACGAAGGCCAGTCCGAAGGAAATGCTGTCCATCGTCGACAAGCCGCTCATCCAGTACGCGGTGGAAGAAGCGATCGCCGCCGGCATTACCGAAATCATCTTCGTTACGGGGCGTAACAAACGTGCGATCGAGGACCATTTCGACAAGGCGTACGAGCTGGAAGCAGAGCTGGAGGCGCGCAACAAGACCGCCCTGCTCGATGTCCTTCACAGCATCAAGCCCGACAACGTGTCCTGTTTCTATGTCCGCCAGGCTGAAGCGCTTGGCCTCGGCCACGCCGTACTGTGCGCCGAGCGCCTCGTGAACGGCGAGCCGTTCGCCGTCATGCTGGCCGACGACCTGCTCGACGGACAGACGCCGGTCATGCAGCAGATGACTTCCCTCTACGAGCAGCACGGGGCGAGCGTCATCGGCGTGGAGACCATCGCCCGTGAACAGAGCCGCTCCTACGGCGTCATTGCGGGCACGAGCTATGCGGAGCGCCTGATCAAGCTGAACGGCATCGTCGAAAAGCCTGCGCCGGAAAAGGCCCCGTCCACGCTCGGCGTGGTTGGCCGCTATGTGCTCACGCCGGCCATTTTTCAGCACTTGCGCGAACTGCAACCGGGCGCCGGCGGCGAAATCCAGCTGACCGACGGCATTGCGTCGCTGCTCGCACAGGAAACCGTCCTCGCCTACCAGTTCGAGGGCATCCGCTACGACTGCGGTAGCAAGCTCGGCTACCTGCAGGCCACGGTGCAGTTTGCCTTGCGCCATCCTGAAGTGCGTGAGGAATTCCGTTCCTTCCTGCAGAACCTGCCCTTCGGCCATACGGGATATCAGCGTCCGGCTGCCCAGCCGGCGCCTGTCACCGTCGAACGTGTTGCGCTTGCGAGCTGAGTCATGAACATGAAGGAATTTTCGACCAGGCATAGTCCGGCTCCCGAGAAGCCGGCGGGGGGATCTGCCCGCAAGGTGGCACTGATTACTGGCGTAAGCGGCCAGGACGGTGCCTACCTCGCCGAATTCCTCTTAAAGAAAGGCTACATCGTGCACGGCCTGAAGCGCCGCACGTCGCGATTCAACACCGATCGCATCGACCATCTTTACCAGGGCCCTCAGGAAGACGAACGTCGCTTCATCCTTTACCACGGCGACATGACCGACTCGGCATCCATCATGCGCATCCTGCAGGAGACGCAGCCCGACGAAATCTACAACCTGGCGGCCCAAAGCCATGTCGCGGTTTCGTTCGACGAACCCGAGTACACCGCCAACTCCGATGCACTTGGCCCGCTGCGCATCCTCGAAACGGTGCGCCGCCTCGGCATGGAAAAGAAAACGCGCTTCTACCAAGCGTCGACTGCCGAGATGTTCGGGCAATCGCAGACATTGCCGCTGTCGGAAGACGCGCCTTTCCGCCCGCGCAGCCCCTACGCGATCGCCAAGCTCTACGCCTACTGGATCACGGTGAACTACCGCGAGGCCTATGGCATGTACACCTGCAACGGCATTCTCTTCAACCACGAATCGCCGCTGCGCGGGGAAACCTTCGTCACACGGAAGATCACGCGCGGTCTCGCACGCATCGTGCAGGAGCACCAGGATTGCATCTTCCTCGGCAATCTCGACGCGCGCCGCGACTGGGGACACGCGCGCGATTACGTCGAGATGCAGTGGCGCATGCTGCAACAGGAGACGCCGGAAGACTTTGTCATTGCGACAGGCATCGAGCGCAGCGTGCGTGACTTCGTCAATACCGCCGCAGCGGAACTTGGCATGACCCTGCGCTGGGACGGCCACGGGGTGGATGAAACCGCGACCGTTGTTGATCCCGGTCCGCAGAACAACGTCCGGGAAGGACAGGTGATTGTCCGCGTCGATCCGCGCTATTTCCGCCCGACGGACATCGACTGCATGGTCGGCGATGCAAAGAAGGCGCGCGACAAGCTTGGCTGGCAGCCCAAGGTGTCATTCGAGGAACTGGTTCGCGAGATGGTGCAGTGCGACCTGGAAGCGGCAGCGCGCGACCGCGTGTTCCAGCAGCACGAGTGCGCACCGCACGCCTATTACGAATAACCAGCCGGGACGGCACCCACCATTACAGAGGACGCACATGAAAGACAACCTGAACAAACGCATTTATGTCGCCGGCCATCGCGGCCTGGTCGGATCCGCCATCGTCCGGTCGCTGCGCAAGCGCGACTACACCAACATTGTCACCCGCACCCATTCCGAGCTGGAGTTGACGGACCAGCAGCAGGTGCGCGAATTCTTCGCCAGCGAGCAGATCGACGAAGTCTACCTCGCTGCCGCGCGCGTGGGCGGCATCCATGCCAACAATACCTATCCCGCCGAATTCATCTACGACAACCTGATGGTGCAGTCGAACGTGATTCATGAGGCATGGCGGGCCGGCGTCAAGAAGCTGCTGTTCCTTGGCTCATCCTGCATCTATCCGCGGCTTGCCGAGCAGCCGATCCGCGAAGAGTACCTGATGAGCGGCGCGCTCGAGCCGACCAACGAACCCTATGCTATCGCGAAGATCGCGGGCATCAAGATGTGCGAGAGCTACAACCGCCAGTACGGCACGGATTTCCGCAGCGTGATGCCGACCAACCTGTACGGTCCGGGCGACAACTACCATCCCGAAAACAGCCACGTCATCCCTGCGCTGATCCGCCGCTTCCACGAGGCAAAACTGAGTGGCGCGAGCAAGGTTGTGATCTGGGGCACGGGAACGCCCCGCCGCGAGTTCCTCTATGTGGACGACATGGCCGATGCCTGCGTGCATGTCATGGGTCTCGGGCGGTCCGTCTATGAAAAGCACACGACACCCATGTTGTCACATATCAATGTGGGTACAGGCGAGGACGTCACAATACGAGAAGTTGCCGAGATTATCAGGAAGGTAGTCGATTTCGGTGGCGACATCGAATTCGATGCGAGCAAGCCTGACGGCACACCGCGCAAACTGATGAACACCGCCAAGTTGACTTCGCTGGGATGGCGCCCGGGTATGCGCCTCGGCGAAGGCATCAAGGAAACCTATGAATGTTTCAAGGCGGAGTACCAGTCCTGACGCGATTGTTCGATTCTTTCGACTGACGCCGCCGGATACCAGCGGCGCCTTCCGCTGTCTGAACTAGGAACAGGAGCGGCGCGCATATGCACCGGCGTGAACACGCGTCGGTAGCGCACCCTCCAGGCCGCTCATCCCGTGCCGGTCTCCTGAATCTGATTATTTCTTCGAGCCATGACACCTGCCCTGACACCTGCCGAGGTCACCACCAATCTGCTGGCGGCCCTGTTCCTGATCCCGATTGTCTTCGGATTCGTCATCAAGGCGCCGCAACTGGTCGTACTCGGATTCGTCGGCGTCCTGTTTTCGTTCTCCGATTCGACCTGGGGCCAGCTCACCACCGAGAACACGATCTATTCACGCGGTTCCGGCATGTTCTACTTTTCCCTGCTCAACCTGGTGTTGCTGACGGCAGGCTTTGCCGCACTGCTCAGGCGGCTCGCCAACCCGTACGCACCGCAGCTAGCGCCGTCGATGGCGAAATACTTTGCCGCCTTCGTGTTCCTGATTGCCGGGCACGTCATTGTCGGCTTGATGGAAGGCATCGACCTCAATGTCGTCCTCGGCTACAACGGCATCTTCAATGTCATCAACATGCTGGTGTTCATGTACCTTGCCATCATGGCCTTTGACAGCGAGAAGGACTCGCGCAAGCTGTTGTGGACCATTATCATCCTCGCCGCCATCCGCGGCATCTTCGGCGCGGTGCGCTACTTCATGTTCGACGGCGACACCGCCAACCCGTACCGCAATTTCGAAGGCCTGAACATCAAGATCTTCTACTTCGACATCAGCGACAACTTCGTTGCCAGCCTGGGCGCCTTTTGCGCGGCCTGGCTGCTCACGTCGCCCGATTCGAACCAGTCCTGGTTCAAGCGCAGCCTGCTGTTCGCATTCCTGGTGCTCGAAATTGCCGCAGTCGCCCTTTCCTTCCGGCGCTCTTCGCTGATCGGCCTGGGCCTGATGTTCGCCTTCCTGTTCCTGCGCCTGCCGGGCAAGCGAAAATTCCTTTTCGCCATCCTCGGCGCTGCCTTGCTGGCGGTAGTGGCATCGGTCTTCTACGAGCACCGGCTGCAGTTCAACAACAACGAGAGCATGTTCTCCTCGCTGATCTACGATATCGCGCCCGAGCGCGGCATTCGCAACAGCCGCTTCTACGAGCTATATGCGGCGGCGCAAAGCATGGACGGCAACTGGCTCTTCGGACGCGGCACCTGGGGCACATTCACCGGTGACCGTGAACGCCTGTCGTACCATGGCGACGACTTCAGCTTCGTGCACAGTGGATTCGGGCATGTGCTGCTGAAAACCGGCATTGTCGGACTGCTGCTCTTCTGCGCCCTGCTTGCCGCCTATGTCGCCTTTTACATGCGGCACAGAAACTACCTGACGGGGGAATCGCGCCTCCTTGCCGACGCAGGCTTCGCCGGCTTCCTTTTCTGGGTCCCGACGCTGCTCATCGGTACGCCGATCATCGAGTTCCGCACCATGCTCCTGCTCGGCCTGACGCTGGCAATGCCATTCATCGCCGTCGGCATCGTGAGCTACCAGGTACGCCAGACCCGGTACGACCCTCGCTATGCTGTTGCGTAATTCACTCTGGAACCTGAGCGGTTCCGCTGTCCCCATGATCGTCGCGCTGGCGACGGTTCCGCTGCTGATCGGCGCGCTCGGCGTCGAAGGCTTCGGTATCGTCACCATGGTCAGCTCGGTGATCGGGTACTTCGGCGTGCTCGACATCAACCTCAGTTCCGGCGCGATCAAGTACCTGGCGGAGCACCATGCATCGGGCGACAGGCGGCGCTTTGCCGAGACCTTCTGGTTCGGCGCCATGTTCTACGGGGCGCTCGGATTGCTCGGCGCCATCGCCATCTTCTTTGCATCCGGCATGCTGGTCGGACGGTTCTTCGAAGTGTCCGAGGAAATGCGCGTCGCAACCGTCAACGCCTTTCAGCTCGGTGCGCTCGGATTCGCGCTGACGCAGGCGCAGAGCTATCTGCTGGTCGTACCGCAGGCGCTGCAACGCTACGACCGTTCCGCGCAGAGCGAGGCTTTCTTCGGCGTCGTCGTCAATCTCGCGTCGGTGGCGGCAGCGCTCGCCGGGACGGGTATCGTCGGCGTGATCGTCGCCCGCCTGAGTGTTTCCGCGGCCAATGTCCTCTACCTCGCCTGGATGATCCGCAGCTTCCAGCTTGGACTGGCACCATGCCGTCCACGCAAGGACGTGCGGGCGGCACTCGCCTCATTCAGCGCCTATGCCTATCTCAGCAGGATTGCCTCCACGCTGCACCAGCATGCCGACAAACTGATCGTCGGCGCCATCGCGGGACCGGTCGCGCTGACCTTCTACACCGTTCCGGTCACGCTGGCCGGACGCATCCTCGGCCTGACCTACCGCCTGTCGAGCGTCATCTATCCCCGCGCCTCCGCCCTCGCCGGCGCCGGCAAGATTGACGAGCTGCACCCGGTGTACCTGGGCGTGATGCGCTACGTCACCTACATTAACCTGGCCGCGCTGGGCATCATCGTGCTCGCCGGTGACGAGTTCCTGCGCCGCTGGGTGGGACAGGAATTCGTGCAGCAGGGTTATCCGGTCCTGGTCCTGATGACGCTGGCCCTGCTCGCGGATTCTCTGACGAACATCCCGTCGATGGTCAACGACGCGCTCGGCCATCCGCGCGTCACGGGGCGCTTTGCGCTCGCCAATGGCTTGGGCGGCGTGGCCATGGTTTACCTTGGCACGACCATGGGCGGCATTGTCGGTGCGGCAGCGGGCCATCTCCTGTCCTCGCTCGTGCTCGGTGTCTGTTTCCTTCTTTTCGTACATGGCCGCACGGTTCCCATCGCATTCAGCGAAACCCTGCGCAAAGGCTTCGGCCGCAGCCTCGGTGTCGGCTTCCTGGTCATCTGCGTCCTGCTGCCGGTGAAATGGCTGATTCCGGCCGGTCTGTTCAGCACCGTTGCCGTGGTTTCGGCGGCGGTCCTGTCGCTCGGCCTGGCTGGCCTGTTCTTCATCGTCGGCGTTGACGAGCGGAACGCGATGATGGCGATGGCACGTCGCTTGCGGCCTTGAGGAGTACTTCATGCGCATTCTCATCGTCAGCGAAGACATTCCCTATCCGAACATGGGCGGACTCGCCAAGCACGCACTCAACCTTGCCCGGGCATTGGTACGCGCGGGCCATCAGGTGGACCTGCTCGGCTGCGACGAGCATCCGATCGACGTGTGCGGCGAGGAAGGCAAATTCGGCGGCCGTTTCATTGGCGAATTGAACGGCCATCACGCCGGGTGGAAGGAAATCAGTTTCGGGATGTTCATGCCGCCCAAGCGCCCGTCGATCGCGCGGAATTTCGCGAAGATCATCATGCGGCATGCGCCCAACTATGACGTCATCCATTACCACGGGCACATTCCGAACGTCGCGCGCTATCTGCCTCCCGACATCAATTTCGTGCAGACGCGCCATGACCAAGGCGGTGACTGCTTCCGCCACACACGCTTCCGCGATGGCAAAATCTGCGATACGCCCGACCCGGCGGAATGCGCCAAATGCATCAATCCGACGCCGAACCTGGTCCAGCGCGCCGTTTCCAAAGCCGCTGTCATCCGCTTCCGCCGTGATGTCGCGGAAAGCTTCCGCGCACACAAGACAGTGTTCGTCTCGGACATGCTTGCCCGTAATTTCGCACG
The DNA here is from genome assembly GCA_035626875.1 of Noviherbaspirillum sp. Classification (GTDB taxonomy): domain Bacteria; phylum Pseudomonadota; class Gammaproteobacteria; order Burkholderiales; family Burkholderiaceae_D; genus Noviherbaspirillum. The sequence continues at coordinate 17,005 of DASPMV010000060.1, forward strand.
TTGCGCCGGTCCCGGACCCTGGGGTACGACGGTGCACAACTTTGTCGATCGCAACGCACTGGAAAAGGTCCGGAAAGCCGCATCGCTCCTGCCACCGCGCAAGGGCTTTCATGTATTCATTGCGGCCAAGCTCTACCCTGCCAAAGGCGTTGAGCAGTTCCTGCACGCACTTGCACCGCGCCTGCCGAAGGATATGGTCGTAACGGTCGCGGGAGACGGCCCGGACGAGAAACGCATGCGCGAGCGGTTCGCAGGTGCCCAGATCGAATTCCTCGGTTGGTGCGCCCCGGACAAGACATTGAAACTGGCGTCCGTGGCCAATGCCATTGTCGTTCCTTCCGTTTGGGAAGAACCCTGCGCCACCACCGTACTCGAAGGACTGTTCCTCGGCAAGCCGACATTTGCGCTGCGCCGCGGCGGCACGCCTGAACTTGCCGTCTACCAGGCGGAGCCGGGCCAACTGCGCTTGCACGACGACATGGCGTCGCTGGTTGCCGACCTCGTCACTTTCGATCCCGGCACGCGCTACGGCTTTGCCGCCGAAGGCCTCGGCTGCGCCGACCGTGCGGCACAACAGCTGCTCGACATCTACCGCTCGCCTCCGGGCAATTCCAATCGCATATAGAGGGTGTTATGGCTCTTAAGATTTCTGTCATTACTTGCACCTGGAACAGTGCTACCTACCTGCCCGAATCCATGGCGTCCGTCCTGGCACAGGACCATCCGGACATCGAATACATCTTCGTCGACGGCGGTTCCACCGACGGCACGCTCGAACAGATCAGACGACTTCAGCGCCCGTACCAATTGCTGGAGAATGTGCGCGGCGGCGTCAGCCGGGCCATGAATGAAGGCCTGCGCGTGGCGCGCGGGGACGTCATCGCCTACCTGCACTCCGACGACTACTACCTGTACCCGGACGTGCTGTCGCGCGTCGCCCGCCATCTCGAATCGAGCGGCCGGGGCTGGCTGTTCGGACGGACGATGGCGCTGGTTGACGGCAAGCTGCATCCCGATAATTTTGTCGCACCGCGATTCAGCTACGCCAGCCTGCTGCGGGGGAACTTTATCCCCCATCCGGCGACCTTCGTGCGGCGCGAGCTGATGACGAAGGCCGGCGGTTTCAACACCTCGCTCAAATACGCCATGGACTACGACCTCTGGCTGAAGCTGGCGAGGAGTGGCCCGCCGGTGCAGCTCGACGAGCCCCTGACCGCCTTCCGTGAACATGAGGGAAGCCTGTCGAGTTCATCCCGCACGCGCCTGGCCGCCATGGCGGAGGATTTCCGGGTTCGCCTTTCCTATGCCGGCAGCAACCCGATCGAACGCCTCGGGCACTACGCGCGTTACTTCGTGCGCCGCCGCCGCGTCACCCATGCGAAAGGACATGCATGAGGAAACCCGACGTCTCCCTCATCCTGGCCACCGTCGGCCGCACCGATGAACTCGGCCGGCTGTTCGACTCGCTCGCCGCGCAAACCTTCGTCCGCTTCGAAGTGGTTGTCGTCGATCAGAACAGCGACGACCGTCTCCTGCCGCACCTGGAGCGCGCTCGCTACCTCGGCGTGACCGTGCGTCATATCAGGCACAGCCCGCCCAACCTCGCCAATGCACGCAATGCCGGCATCGAGGCCGCACGCGGGAAGTGGATCGGATTCCCCGACGACGACTGCTGGTATGCCCCACGCCTGCTGGAGCGCGTCGTCGCTCGCTTCTCCAGGACCGACAAGCCCAGCGGCGTCATTGTGCGGTGGGTGGAACAAGACGAACAGCCGCCGACGGCCGCCGACCTGTCATGGGAACGGTCCCGCGCCTTCCGCGACATCCCGGTCAGCTCGATCACCCTGTTTTGCCATCGCGACCTGTTCAAGAAGATCGGTGGCTTCGACGGCCGGCTCGGCGTCGGGCAGTGGTTCGGTGCGGGCGAGGAAACCGACCTCGCGCTGCGCGCCCTGCGGGCCGGCGCACGCATCACTTACGAACCGCTCGGTGAAGTGCACCATGCGGTCAATACAAACAAGCCGCGTGCCGATTCCGCCACCTGTGCTGCCGTGCGGCACCGTGCGCGGGGCACGGGCGCGCTCTACGCCAAGCATCGCCTTCCCGGCTGGGTCATCCTGCGCGGGCTGGCAGCACCAATGCTGCGTCCCCTGCTCAAGGGGGCCTTCGGCGATGAGCTCACCCTCGGCTATGCCACGTTGCGCGGGCGGCTCGACGGATTCATCGAGTGGCGGCGGAAACATGCAGGAGGACTTGTCACAGCACCTGCCGCGACCGCACCGGTCAAGGAAATGTAAAGCCTGCCGCTCGACGGCAGCAGGAAACCGGACAGCCGACAACAATTGTTACAAAACCGGACGTCCGCCCATCCCTTCCTTTGATCTAGCACGGAATGCCGTCCGGTGCAGGAGCCACAATTTCCAAAGCAGGATTCTCCTGGAGGGTGTCATCAACCAGGGGAACGGAAACGCGTGCGCCAGACGGCAGAACCTGAACTGACAACATGAACCACCGACCAAAAAAGAATAGCCACCTCGCGCCCGTCACGCCGTTGCGGCCGCGCGACGGCTGGAAAAAAGGTAAGCCGATGCTACGCATTGCCCTCGTCACCAACCACCCGCCGCCGTTCAGGATCCCCATCTACAACGAGGTGGCAAAGGCAGGCGACGTCGAGCTCCATGCAATCTTCTGCAGCCCGCGCGAGCCGAACCGCCAGTGGGACCTTCCGCCGATGCGCTTTCCGCACACCTTCCTGAAAGAACGGTTCGTACAGCGCGGCTCGAATTTCATCCACAACAATCCGGATGTCTTCCGCACGCTGAGGCAAATGCAGCCGGATGTCATCGTCACCACCGGCTTCAACCCGACCCACCTGTATGCATTCGGCTATGCGCAGCTGCGCGGCATTCCGCATGTGCCGATGACCGATGGTACCGATCTGTCCGAGCAGGCACTCTCCGGCTTGCACAAGGCGATACGGCGCATCGTGTACGCACGCTCGCAAGCCTTCATCGCGGCCAGCCACGGGGGGTTGCGTCTGTACGACAACTACGGCATCGACGCGGCAAGCTGCTTCCAGTCCTGCCTCTGCGCGGACAACGATGCCTTCTTCGCCCGCGACACGGAGAAGCGTTATGACCTGATTTTCTGCGGACGCATCGTCCAGGAAAAAAACCCGATCTTCACACTTGAGGTTGCAGAGGCCGCGGCCCGCCACCTTGGCCGCCGCGTCAAGCTCCTCTATGTCGGCAACGGCGAGCAGGAAGAGGAAGTACGACACGAGGCAGCGCGCCGGGCCGCCCAGGTCGACGCAACTTTCCACGGACACGCCTCGCAACAGGAGCTGCCCGCGCTGTATGCGTCGGCCCGCATCTTCATGTTCCCCACTGTGCACGATGCCTGGGGCGTGGTAGCGAACGAGGCGAGTGCGGCCGGGCTTCCGACGATCGTTTCGCCGCGCGCGGGTGTTGCCGGAGAACTTGTCGTCGACGGAGAGAACGGTTTTGTCTGCGAACTCGACCTGAAGACCTGGACGGACCGTGTGGCGCTGTTGCTGACCAACGATCTGCTGTACGAACGCTTCTCGCTCCGCAGCCTCGCCATCGTCGGCAACTACACCTTCAAACAGGCCGCCGACGGCATCATCGATGCCTGCCGCTATGCGGTGGGCGATCGCGATACCGGAAAGCTGGATCCTGCGGGTCGGAAGTGGGGATAGCCGCATGATCAACCGAAACCACGAAAGCAGCGGCAAATGAAGATCCTCGTTGCACACAACGCCTACCAGCACCGCGGCGGCGAAGACACCGTCGTCGAGGCCGAGGTCGACCTGCTCCGGCGCCACGGACACGAAGTGAAGGTCTATCGCCAGCACAACGACGCACTTCACCACATGTCGCGTGCGAAGGCGGCCGTCTCTGCGATCTGGTCGCAGGACGCGGCCGGCGAGGTGGAGGAATTGTGCAATCGCTTCCATCCGGACGTCATCCATGTCCACAACACCTTCCCGCTGATTTCGCCTTCCCTGTACTGGACCGCGGACGCATTGCGCGTACCGGTCGTGCAGACGCTGCACAATTTCCGGCTGCTGTGCCCGCAGGCAATCTTCCTGCGCGACGGCAAGATCTGCGAGGATTGCGTGGGCAAGCTGCCCTGGCGTTCGGTCACACGAAAGTGTTACCGGGAGTCCGCAATGCAGTCGGCCGTCATCACGACCATGCTCGCCACGCACCGCGCGATCGGCACCTACCGCGACCGCGTCACACGCTATATCGCGCTCAACCGTTTCGCCAGGGACAAGTACATCGAGGGTGGTCTGCCTGCCGCACGGTTCCGCATCAAGCCGAACTTCGTTACGTCGACCCGCGTTCCCGATTGGAGCAGTCGCAGCGGCGGCATGTATGTCGGCCGGCTGTCGTCAGAAAAGGGCCTGGAGGTCCTCGCCGCTGCCGCGCGTAGCAATGGCGCGCGCAACGTCGACGTCATCGGCGGCGGCCCGCTGGAAGCGCAGGCGCGGGACGCCTTTGGCGAACGCTACCTCGGTTATCGCCCCCTGGACGAGATCATGGCTCGCATGGAGCGGGCGCAATACCTGGTCCTGCCGAGCATCTGCTACGAAAATTCGCCGCGCACCATCGTCGAGGCCTTTTCCTGCGGGCTTCCCGTGATTGCGAGCAGGCTGGGCGCTCTCGCCGACCTCGTCAAGGACGGCGTGACCGGATTGCTGTTCCATCCGGGTGACCCCGTCGACCTCGCGGAGAAGATCGCCTGGGCCGAGGCCCATCCCGAACAGATGGTGCGCATGGGCCAGGCGGCGCGCGCCGAGTATGAAGCGGAATTCACCCCCGAACGCAACTATGAAATGCTGATGGACATATATGATGACGCAATTGCAACCCTACACAGAGAACGTCATGCCGCGTAAGGGAGAGGCCGTTCTCGAAGCCTTCATCGATGCCTTGACGTGGGAGGAAACGCTCGGGCAGATCACGCAATGGGCTGCGGCGCGGGAGTCGCGTTACGTCTGCATCTGCAACGTCCATTCCGTCGTCACCACCACAAACGACGTGGAGTTCAAGATCGCAGTGAATAATGCGGACATGGCTACGCCGGACGGTGCCCCCATCGCCTGGGCGTTGCGGCGGCTGGGCCATCCCGCGCAGGAGCGGATCAACGGTCCGGACCTGATGATGAAGTATCTTGCCGAGGCCGAGCGCCTCGGGCAGTCCGTCTTTTTCTATGGCAGCACGGAGTCCACCCTCGCGCGCCTCCGCGTTGCCCTGAACGGAAAGTTTCCCGCCCTGCGCATCGCCGGCACGCACTCGCCGCCCTTCCGTGCGCTGTCCCGCGAGGAAGACGAGCGCATCGTGGACATGATCAACGAATCGGGGGCCAACATGGTCTTCGTCGGACTTGGTTGCCCCAAGCAGGAAAAATGGATGGCTGAACACCGCGGCCGGGTCCGCGGCGTCATGGTGGGCGTGGGGGCGGCGTTCGACTACCACGCAGGGGTGGTCAAGCGCGCGCCGCTCTGGTGGCAGCGCAACGGCCTCGAGTGGCTGTACCGGCTGGGTTCGGAGCCGCGGCGTCTTTTCAAGCGCTACATGGTGACGAATACCCTCTTCGTGGTCGGATTCGTCCGGCAAATCGTCACGACGAAGCTCTCCCTCAGCGAAGCATGAGCACGGGCCGCGCGACTGCCCGCAACCTGTCGGAGGGCGCGACTTCGCCGAACTTGCGTGCGGTGCCGCAGCGCGAGACGCCGCGCTACCGCGAAGACATCGACGGCTTGCGCGCGGTTGCCGTGCTCGCCGTCATCGCTTTCCATGCTAATGCGCAACTCGTGCCGGGCGGCTTCGCGGGTGTCGACGTCTTCTTCGTCATCTCGGGCTACCTCCTCACGGGCCTGATTCTGAATGCGCTGGAAAACGGCACCTTCCGTTTCGCCGACTTCTACAGCCGCCGGATCAAGCGCATCTTCCCCGCCTACATTGCCGTCTCGCTGGTGACACTGGCGGTGTCGTCCTGGCTGCTGATTCCAAACGACTACATCTTCTACACGACCTCGCTCGCAGCCTCCTGGGCCTTCGTGTCCAACATCTTCTTCTCGATGCTGAGCTGGGGTTATTTTGGCCAGCGGACGGAAGAATTTCCCCTCCTGCATACCTGGTCGCTGTCTGTCGAAGAGCAGTTCTACTTCCTCTTTCCCCTGTTGCTGATCGGGCTGTTCCGTTACTGCCGCAAGTACATCGTTGCGTGCCTGACGATCCTTGGTATCGCCCTGGCCATCGTCTCGGAGATGAAGACGGGCGAGATCAAGTCGTACTTCCTTCTCACATCGCGCGCGCATGAACTGATCATCGGCGCGCTCACGTTCCTCGTCCTGCGGCGCTATCCACCTCGACCGGGGCTTTACCCAGCGGTCCTGGCGGTAGCGGGAATGGCCATGGTGATCGGCTCCTTCCTGCTCATTAACAAGGACATGCCTTTCCCGGGCATCAACTCCCTGTTTCCCTGCATGGGAACCGCGCTTCTGATTGCAGGCTGCCGGTGCGACAACGTTGTGTCCGCAACCCTGCGGACGAAGCCACTCGTCGCCGTCGGATTGCTGTCGTATTCGCTCTATCTCTGGCACTGGCCGATCTTCGCCTTCCTGAAGTACCGCCAGGTCGAGATGACGCTGTCCGTGGGCACGGCGGCAGTGGCGACCGCGTTTGCCCTGGCCTGGGTCACCTGGAGATTCATCGAGACCCCGCCCCGTCGAAACGCCGCCCTCGGCTTCCGTCCGGCCTTCCTGCGACTGTATGCGCTGCCGGCGGCGCTGTTCATGAGCGTCGGACTGTTTTCCTATGTCACTGAAGGCGCACCGCAACGGTTCTCGGGGGATCTTCGCGCATTGATCTCAAGCTACTCCTTCGAACGCGACCTGACGCGCTCCTGCTCCGTGCGTGCGGAGGACTACAAGATGGTGACGCTGGATTACCTGCAGGCGAATTGCGCGTTCGGCGCAACCACACCGGAAAAGGCCAGGGTCATGCTGATGGGGGACTCACACGCCCACCACTTCAAGCCCTTCGTGGAACAGCTGGTGAAGGATGCGGGGCTGAAGGCCGTGTACCACGTGCAGGGAGGTTGCTTCCCGACGGAATTGCAGGTCACCGACAGGCAACCGGAACGCGGCCCCGACACCTGCCAGCAGCGGAATGCGGACCTGCTCAAACTGGCCAGCCATTTCGATTACGTCGTCCTGGCCGGATTCTGGGCATCGGAACCTGAGCGAGAGCTGGAGAAGGAGCTGCGCTACGTGGTCGATGCGATCGTGGCCGCCGGCGCCACACCGGTCATCTTCAAGGACAACCCCTTCCATGAGCCGGATCTGTCGCGCTGCATCCTCTACCGCAAGCGTGGCTGGATGGAGGACGGGGCCGACTGCCATATTCCTTATCAAACAGCGACCGATGCACAAGCCCAATATGACGCGATCGTCGAGCGCATGAAGGTGGCACACCCAAGGACGATCGTCATCGACCCGCGGCGCGTGATGTGCAACGACAAGGAATGCCTGACCTACACCGGCAACACCGCGCTGTACAAGGACGCCAACCACCTCAATACCCGCGCGTCGCAATTGCTTGGCGACTGGTATATCTCCCGTGTAGGCAATCCCCTGGTCAACGGACGCCCGGACCGCTGACCGCACTACCGTAGTTTCGAGGGTACCAGCGGCCCCGCCGTCCAGATCGTTCGTGCGGCGAGCTGTTCGTTGTTCACCCGGTCCGAGTGCGGGATGCGGCTCGCGACGTGACGGAAGAATGCGTCGAGGTCATGCCAGGCGTTAAGCTCGTCGATCTGCTTGGAGTGGCCCCACAGATGGAAGGTGCCCCCGCGCCGGCATGCGTAATCGAACATCGCGTACAGGCGCTTGATCCAGTTTTCATGGGCCATCGCGAGCCCAAGGCCTTCAATCCTCCTGTGCCAGTAACCTGAGCCTGCAAAGTTGCGGATGTAGACCGCGCGGTCGTGCGGATAGAACTGGAGCGTTGTCGGCATCTCGAACGGGTTGCTGCCGGCGTCGAAGCAGAGGTTCATCGTCGTGCGCGCATAGCCGAAGCCGCAGGCCTTGACCAGCTCCACGTCGCGGCGGCTGTACCGCCCCCCCGGATAGCAGAAGCCGTTCACCGGCGCGCCAAGCAGGTCTTCCAGGCACCGCTTGCCATCAGCAATCTGGTGATAGGCCTGCCAGATGTCAACCCGCTTCAGGTAACGATGATCATAGGTATGCGAACCGACCTCGAAGCGCCGGCCAAGCTCGCGGATCTGTGCGTCGCTGATGACGGCGTCTCCTTCGCAATTGCGGATCGGAATGAAGAATGTGCCATTGAGCCCGTGCTTGTGCAGCAGGTCGGCGGTCTTCATGTCCGACGGGTGACCGTCGTCGATCGAGCACGTAAATACTGGGCCCATCATTCACTCCACTCCTGTTCCTTGCATCCGTCTTGTTTGGCGCAGTGCATGCCGGTCAACGCGCATCACGCTGCCTCGCGGACCTTTCCCTGCTCGCCTGAGGCGAGCGCGAAACGGCAGGCATCCACTACGCCTTGCGCCGCGTTATCGAAGGTGTACGTCCTGACTAGTGCGAGGCTGCGACGCGAAAAACGTTCCCACTTTTCCGGCTGCGAAAGCAGCGCCGCGGCATGTTCTGCCCAGAGGTCCGGTTCCAGCGTGCAGACATGGCCGTTCTCGCCATCGACCACCAGCTCGCCTGCCACGCCCGCATGGGGCGTGACGAGCACCGGCAGTCCAGCAGCGCAGGCTTCATTCGCGACCACGCCCCATACATCGGCGTGCGTCGGGAAAAGGAAAATGCGCGCCGACCTGTACAGTCCCGGCAACTCCTTCTGCAAGGCAAAGCCGTGGAAATGCGCGTCGACCGTAGCCGACATCTTTGCCGCGGCGTCCTTGACCTGCGCCTCCTCGCTACCGGAGCCGGCGAAAAGGATGCTGGTCTTCCTTCCCAGCCTGCGTGCCGTCGCCCGCGCCACCTCCAGCGCGAACATCGGCCCCTTCTCCGGAACGATGCGGCCGGAGAAAATGAAGTCAAATTTCGCATTGGCCGGGTCACTAGCCTGGTACGCATCGTTATCGATGCACAGGTAGGACTTGAAGCAGCGCTCCGCGGGCACGCCATAGCTCTCGAACAGCGCCTGTCCTCCCATGCTGGCGGACAGAAACGCGGCCGAGCGTCCATACACCATGCGGCGCACCGTCTTGTGCACCCTGCTCAAGCGCAGCTCAGACTGGTAGGTGCCGTCTGTCAACGGTATGTGCGGTATGCCTTTGAACCACGCAAAGGCGAACGCATACAACTGCGTCGGATTCAATCCATCATTGACGATCACATCCGGTGCGAAGCGCCTCAGCGCCAGGATGACATCCGGATTGTTGTGGATGTAGCGGCCCTTAACAGTGGAAATGCGCTCCCTCAGGAAGCAGTGATCGAACTCGAACGGAGGCAGGTCCCATTTCCTGTTCGGCTCGCGGCGCGCGCAGAAAATGACCTGCAAGGTAATCCCGGGCTCGCGCCCCACTCTCTGGAATACGGGAATACGATACGGCGGTGGCTCATTCGTGACGATGGCAAGTCTTGTCATGGGCTAATCTTATTGGGTGCTACGGGCGGAAAGATGACGAAAATCAGAAAAGGCCCGGAACGCAATCAAACGGGAGCAGGATCAGTCGCGGTGCGCAAGGAATGTCACATCCGTGCCGCATAATTTTCGAGAAGCCATGGCTATGCGGTACCCGGCGCGCTACCTTCAATGGAAAGTGTATAGGTGGTGAAACAGGCGGTCCTGAGCCACGTCATGTTTCCGCCGACGCCCGCACAGCAGCAAAGTGATTTGCACCAAAGGAATGCGATTTCGTCGTTTCTTTCGGTAATCGACTGTTTTCGCGAAGCTACATCGGCACTTGGCCTCACACCCAGGAAGGTGCAGTAAGCCGTTTCCCTCTCGCGCGGTCGACGCAAAAACGACAAGGCCACCGGTCGCCCGGTGGCCTTGCTTTCTACAGGACTACGCGCCGATTACTTGAAACGCCATGCGCGGATATAGTTGACCTCGTACGAGTTCTGCTTGCCTTGCGGCGTCGAGTTGTCCGGGGTGCCGGAAGCGGAGCCGTACCACAGGTCCAGCATGAGGTACATTGGGTCGCTGAAGGTGGTGTTCAGCACCAGGACTTCCCTGCCGTCGAAGTAGTAGGTCTGCTTGTTCGGCTCCCACTTCACTGCGTACTTGTGGAAGCCGGCGGACAGGTCCATGCCGGTGTCGTATTGACGGGTGCCGACCAGTTCCGTCGGTCCCTTCCAGACGGTCGGGGCATAGGCTTGCGGGTGAGCGACGCCGTTGGCGTCGTTGAAGCCCCACGGTGCCGCACCGCCTGCGTAGGCTTCCATCACGTCCATTTCCGGACGGCGGTCGCCGATGTGGTTGAACAGCCAGAACGCGGGCCAGGTGCCCTTGCCGACCGGGAGCTTGGCTTCGATTTCGAAGTAGCCGTAGGTCTGGTAGTACTTGCCGTCGGTGTCGATGGTGCGGTTGAAGAAGTTGCCGGATGCATCGCGCTGCGGCCAGATCTTGAGCTTGCCGTCTTCAACCGTGTAGTTCTTCGTCGGGTTCGGTTGCTCGTACCAGATGTGGTCGTTCCAGACGCTGGTGTTGAAACCGTTGTTGAACTCATCCGCGAAGGTAAGTTCGTAGGCGCTCGCGTTCTGACCGAACGGAACCGGGGACGTGGTTGAAGCAGGCGGTTGTGCCGGAGTGGTGGATGCTTGCTGGGTCGGTGCGGTGCCCGATACTTGACATACCTTCTGGGTACCGAAGGCTGGATCGCCGAACACGGCGTTGTTGCAAGCGATGGAACCGGTCGCGGTGCGGGTCGCCCACTTGTCGCCGGCGCCATAACGCACTTCCTTCGTACCCTCGAATGTGCAGGTCGTGTTTTCAGTCGCGCACTGCGACCATGCCGAAGCCGGCGCGACGGTGGACGTGCCCGTAGTGGTGGTCGGGGTCGAGGTGCCAGTCGTGGAGGTGGAGGTGGAGGTGCCAGTCGTGGAGGTGGAGCTGCCGCCATTGACGCCGGAAACCGACGTGGTGCCGTTACCTTGTACTGCCGACGCTTCTACGCCTGCGGAGGTGGTGGACGTGCCCGCGCCGGCATCGGTGCCGGATCCGCCGCCGCCGCAGGCGGCGAGCAGGACAGCAGCAGCTGTACAGGAAAGTGCGGACATCGAGAAGCGTTGGAGTGACAAGGTTTGCATGGTAGGTATCTCCTATTCCGAAAGTTGGGCCGATCATTCTTATCGGCAAGCTTTCGTCAGAGCATTGCCCCTTAGAAATGGTTCCGCAAAAAAACTACGCTAGCGAAATATTTCTTGAGATCACTTGCAAACCGTATGAAATTGGAATACGCACTTCGCAATACAAAGTGCAAAGTTCTGTATGAACGTGGATGCGAAAAACAAAAAGGCCGGCATTGCTGCCGGCCTTTTCATTGGTGTGAAGCCCGTGCTTCACATGCTGTGCATTACTTGAACTTCCATGCACGCACGTAGTTCACCTCGAATGAGTTCTGCTTGCCCTGCGGCGTCGAATCGTCCGGGGTACCCGATGCGCTGCCGTACCACAGGTCCAGCATCAGGTACATCGGGTCGCCCATCGTCGT
>DASPMV010000061.1:0-3487 GCA_035626875.1 Noviherbaspirillum sp.
ATTGAAGGTGGATTCGGCAGCGACGATCAGGGCGGCGATCGAGCAGAGTGGCTTGTTGAACGAAGTGCCCGGGATCGATCTCGAGAATTGCAAGGTCGGTGTGTATGGGAAGTTGAAGACGCTGGATTCCGGTTTGCATGAACGAGACCGGGTCGAGATCTACCGTCCCCTCATTGCGGATCCCAAAGAATCCCGGCGCAAACGTGCGGAGAAGAAGAGTGAAAAAAAAGCCCGGTGAATACCGGGCTTTTTTGCTCCTGCCGAGAGTTTATTTACTTGCAATCGGCCAGGTTGCGCTTGTTGTCGCGGGATTCCTGCGTGCGTTGTTCGTCTGACAAGTAGGAGCGCTCGCCATTCTTGTCCGTACGGACGATGCGTTCGCCGGAGTCGAGTAAACGCTGGTAATCGCGCGCGCGTTCGCAGTTTTTTGCATTGTCTGCGGCTCGCGCAGCTTCTTCGGCAGCTTTCTTTTCCTTCTCGGCCTGTTCCGAACGCCGTTTGCGGAATTCGGCATTCTTTTCCGCCAGCGTCGGCTCGGCCTTTGCCGGTGCAGGCGGTTTCACGTCTCCGGCTTCCTGTGGAGCGGCCGGCAGTGTGCCGCCGGGCTGTTTCAGGATCCGGTTGCGCGGCACCGACGGCGGAGGCGGCATGTCGGAAAACTGCTTCGTTCCCTTCTCGTCGAGCCAGACGTACTGCGCCAGCGCAGCAGGAGGGAACAGGAGGGCGGACAGTGCCACCGAGGTGGCCAAGAGGTTCAGCAACGGCACTTGCTTCATCGGATTCCTTCGATTGCAGGGATAGGGGGATTTCGCCATGCTTTATCTCCACTGTCAATGAAACGCGGTCCTTGTCATTCCTGCACTGTATGTAAAAACGACGTACTGGATGGATTACTGTATAATCCGCTTTTGCGCCTATAGGAATCACTATGCGTCTACTCCAAAAAGCACTCACGTTCGATGACGTGCTGCTCGTCCCCGCACACTCGGACATCCTCCCCAAAGACACCTCCCTGAAAACGCGCCTGTCGCGCAATATCACGCTGAACATCCCGCTGCTGTCGGCTGCAATGGATACCGTGACCGAGGCCAGGCTGGCGATCGCGATGGCGCAGGAAGGCGGCATCGGTATCGTGCACAAGAACCTGAAGCCGAAGGATCAGGCGCGGGAGGTGGCGAAGGTGAAGCGCTTTGAGTCCGGCGTGCTGCGTGACCCGATCACGATTCCGCCGACGATGCGCATCCGCGATGTGATTTCGCTGCGTGAACAACATGGCATCAGCGGCTTTCCGGTCGTGGAAGGCAAGACCGTTGTCGGTATCATCACCAACCGCGACCTGCGCTTTGAAGAGGACCTGGATGCCGAGGTGCGCGCCAAGATGACGCCGCGAGAGAAGCTGGTGTACGTCAAGGAAGGTGCCGACCTCGCGGAAGCCAAGCGCCTCATGAACAAGCACCGCCTGGAGCGTGTCATGGTGGTGAATGACGCGTTCGAGCTGCGTGGCCTCATCACTGTCAAGGATATCCAGAAGGCGACCGAACACCCCAATGCAAGCAAGGACGAGCACGGCAAGCTGCGCGTGGGCGCAGCAGTCGGCGTCGGTCCCGATAATGACGAGCGCATCGATCTTCTGGTCAAGGCCGGGGTGGACGTTATCGTTGTCGACACTGCGCACGGTCATTCCAAGGGCGTGCTGGACCGCGTGAGGTGGGTCAAGTCGAACTACCCGCAGGTTGATGTCATCGGCGGCAATATCGCCACGGCGGCTGCGGCAATCGCGCTGGCCGAACATGGTGCGGACGGCGTGAAGGTCGGTATCGGCCCTGGCTCGATCTGCACTACCCGCATTGTTGCGGGCGTTGGCGTTCCCCAGATTACCGCAATTTCGAATGTGGCCGATGCACTCAAGGGCACCGGCATTCCGTGCATCGCCGACGGCGGTATCCGCTTCTCCGGTGACATTGCCAAGGCACTTGCCGCAGGCGCGTCGAGCGTGATGATGGGCAGCATGTTCGCAGGCACCGAAGAGGCGCCGGGTGAAGTCATTCTTTACCAGGGCCGCTCCTACAAGTCCTACCGCGGTATGGGAAGCCTTGGCGCCATGTCGGAAGGTTCCGCCGACCGCTACTTCCAGGATGCGGCGAACAACGCTGACAAGCTGGTCCCCGAAGGCATCGAAGGCCGCGTCCCGTACAAGGGCAGCGTCCTGGCAATCATTTACCAGTTGGTGGGCGGCGTGCGCTCCTCGATGGGCTACTGTGGTTGCGCTTCGATCGACGAGTTCCGCGAGAAGGCCGAATTCGTGGAGATCACATCGGCTGGCATGCGTGAATCGCATGTCCACGATGTGCAGATCACGAAAGAAGCGCCGAACTACCGTGCAGATTGATCGTTTCGATCCGATTGCAAAGGGACCGGTTCGATGACGACGGACAGTTCCGCGCGAGCCGATCCAGCGGCGCTGGCCGACCGGGTGGAGGGCGAGGGCGACCAGCATTTGCATCGCATCCGCCGGCTGGGCAAGAAACTGTTCGACGTGGCGAACTGCATCGTCGTCTTTGGAGACACGCAACCGGCATCTGAAGTGGCCGGGTCGATGGCCGAGATCGAAACGGCGTTCTGCTACGAGATCTCGGCTTCCGAAGAGTCCGTGGTCGTGCCTGACGTCGGCTCGCATCGGTCCCTTGGGCAGCATCGCTATGTGGCGGGAAGCCCGTACATCCGTTTCTACGCGTCCCATCCGGTTTACAACCCGGACAAATCGCTGGCGGGGAAGATATGCCTCGTCGATTACTCCCCCCGTCCGATGTTCAGGGAAGGCGAGAGGCAGTCCCTGGCCGACCTGGCGGCACTGGTGGAGCGCGAGCTTGAGTTGCGCGTGATGAACGAGTCGCAGCTCGCACTGGAGAAAAAGAACAAGAACCTGCGCCGCAAGTCCTTGATCGATCCCCTGATCGGGACCTGGAACCGTGGTGCAATCATGCGGATCCTGACGATCGAGGCGATCCGGTGCGACAAGGCGGGTGTTCCGCTGTCGCTGATTGTCGCTGATCTCGATTACTTCAAGAAGATTAACGACACCTATGGGCATCCCGCGGGTGACGCGGTGCTGGTGAAGGTCGCGAGCAGGTTGCGGTCCTGTATTCGTCCGGAGGAAGCGTTGGGGCGTTACGGCGGCGAGGAATTCCTGATCGTGCTGCCGGGATCATCCCACAAGACAGCAACGGCGGTGGCCGAGCGCATGCGGGCGACGATTGCCGCGCAGCCGGAATCCATCAACGGGGTGGCGCTGAACCTGACGATCAGCGCGGGGATTGCGTCCACGGACCTGTTCCCGTCAGCGACCACCGAAGATTTGATCAGTAAGGCCGATATGGCCCTCTATGCGGCAAAAGATGCGGGACGCAATCGCGTCATTACCGCGACACCAGATTTATCCTGATAGCAGAAGCACATCCATGCACTCCAAAATTCTCATCCTCGATTT
>DASPMV010000062.1:0-26868 GCA_035626875.1 Noviherbaspirillum sp.
GAGCCTCAACTCGGCCAAATCTGCCACATAAGCCCGCAGCGAAAACACCTTGGCGCGCTTATGCAAAACCTCGAATCCGTCATATCGAATTTGGATTCGACACTACAGCAGGTTGCTTATCGACTATTTCAACAGAATCGATCCAAAGCCGCCATTCCGACGACGCAGAAGCGGAAATTGAATTCCCGACACTGTATGCGCCAGTATTCCGCTATGAAACCTACGACATTACACGCTTGCCGCCTGCATCGATGACTTGTTCGCCGTCTTCCTTGGCGAAGGGCCTCTGTTGAGGAACCGTCAAGATGTCAAGCACGACTTCCGAGGGGCGGGATAGGCGCACACCCCATGGCGTAACCACAAATGGCCGGAAGTGCCGCACGCCGGGTTGTGATAGATCGTCACTTGCATCGCTGTCCCCTAGCTGCGGTTCTTTGTCTGCGCGAGTCGTGTCGACGAAGGGCGAACGACCAATTAAGGATGACCGGGAGAAGGAAGGACATTAAGCAGTGTCGATTTAAACGAGCATGCGCAAGGGCGGGGATGGGGTTGGGGCGACTCTCTCTAAATGGCGGGAATCAAAAGCCGCCAAATTTGTTTTTGGAATACCCGCGCGATTTCGAGGCTGATAGTGCGGCAATTTTCGCTTCCAGTTCCTGCTCGAACGTACGCACTTCTTTCTGCTCAACAATTCGCACGACTGCATACAGATCACCCGCATCACCATGCAGCGACGGCAGTCCGCGCTTCGCAAAGCGCAGATGCTTTCCAGAAGAAGTGCCTGCTCTGATATCCAGTGCAACGTTGCCGGCCAATGTAGGTATTTCGACAGTACCACCCAGTGCGGCCAGCCCGGGCAGAATTGGAACATCGAGGTACAAGTCTCGCCCCTTTCTGCGATATATCGAATGTGGCGTGATCGTCAGGACGATGTAGAGGTCGCCTGGCGCGCCGCCGTTTCGGCCTGCTCCGCCTTTGCCGGCAAGCCGCAGGCGCTGACCCTCTCTTATTCCCTTCGGAATGCTTACCAGGTAAGTATGCGACACGCGACGGGGCAAGCCGCATGCGCCACGTTCTGATCGTTCCACGGTGACCTCCGTGCTTCCGCCATGGAAGACTTGTTCCAGAGAGATTGCCACGGACACTTCAAGGTTCTCGCCGGGCAGCGGAGCCGGTGTCTGCTTTTGCGTTCCCGGTTCGCCACGAGCGCGTGACTTGGACGCGTTCGCCCTATCGGAAGTGCCGAAATCCTGGAAGTCTTTGGTACGAGGTGCATTTTGTCCCTGCCGGGCTGGCGGTGACGAAAAAGGTCTTTTGGGGGGAGGCTTGAAAAGCTTGTCGTATTCCTGACGCTTCTCGCTGTCCTTCAAGGTTGCGTAGGCTCGCACCACGACCTTGAATTTTTCCTCAGCTTGGGGATCGTCGGAAACATCAGGATGCAATTGGCGAGCGAGCTTCCGATACGCCTTCTTGATATCCGCAGTCGATGCCGTGCGTTCGAC
Source organism: Noviherbaspirillum sp. (assembly GCA_035626875.1). Taxonomy (GTDB): domain Bacteria; phylum Pseudomonadota; class Gammaproteobacteria; order Burkholderiales; family Burkholderiaceae_D; genus Noviherbaspirillum. Next base: position 1,503 of record DASPMV010000062.1, read on the forward strand.
GCCGAGGTCCTGATAATAGTCCCTACTGTTCATCGGATTCACACGCCCAAGTTGAAGTTGGCAATGACGTAGATGAATGGAATCACCACTATATTTTCAAGGCCTGCGTTTCAATTCGAAGAATTAGAGGGTGTTTTCCGGTCTTTTCTAGCAAGGAAAATTGTCGCGGAGACAGGGATTGCTTGGTAGGCAAGCTATCGCCGTAAAATGACTGAGCGTAGCTAATTGGCTTTGATTGCGGCTAGGAGTTTGCGTGGTAGAAGGGGGCGGAGCCGTAACGGCGTAATAGGGGACGGGCCACGATTCTTATATGCGTGCAAGACCTAATAGTGCGCAGTCCCCTATTGTTTAATCGGAAGTGATTAGGTCAGGTCTCGCCTTTTGCCAGATAGCCTAAGCGGATAAAGTCCCGTTCCGAACGGTCGTACTTGTTTGTGACAATTTGTGTAAGCGCTGATGATCGTCAATGGGATCGCCTCGTCGTGGAGGCGAGTCTTCTCCTCGACGGATTTGCCGACGGCGACCGGTTCGTCGCCTATACTCAACAAGAGCGCCTGCATCGCGTCATGATGCAGGCCTCATCCGAAGCATAGATCCGATGCAATCTTCTACTCAGATTCTCGCTGGAGCTTCCCATCTCCTGGCTCCGCGCGATGACCACTTTGCCCGTCGCGCCACACGCCTCGAACAACTTGCAACAGAGCAGCCAGAGAACGATTGGCTTGCGAGCCTTGCGGTGCTCTCACGTCATCAGCAAACGGCGTTCAGCGCATTGTCGGAGCCGCCTGCGCAGTCGGAATTGAAGGCGGTCTGGCAGGGGATCTATAGCGCACTGTTTGCGACCATGGCAGGTTCGCCGCTTGCCCCGCAAGGCGCAGCACCGCTTGAAGGAAATGCGCTGGACGCGGCGGGCGAGGCTTGCCTGCAACTTGCCCGCGGCGAAATCGTGGCCGGTGCCCGGGGCAACCAGGACTATCTGGTTGCGGCGGCAATGCAGGTGGCATGGAGCGCCGCAGCGAGTTCCCCCGCATCGATGGACCATGCGCATGGCGGGACGCACAAGCGGTGCCCGCATTGCGGCGCAGAACCGGTCGGCGGCATCGTGCTCGCGGGCGAGGGGAAGGCAGGATTGCGCTATCTCGAGTGCAGCCTCTGCGCGACCCGCTGGCACGCCGTGCGCGCGCATTGCACGCTTTGCGACGAGGGCAGTGCCGTCAGCTACCTCGGCCTTGAAGGCGGAAACGCTACCGTCCAGGCGGAGTGCTGCGACCACTGCCACGGTTACGTCAAGACCTGTTTTCAGGAGAAGGACGCGGACGTCGATCCGGTGGCCGACGACCTTGCATCGCTGATGCTTGACGTCCTCGTCGGACAGGAGGGATACAGCCGGGCGAGTCCCAATCTGTTTCTTGCCGGTGTCGAGCCGCTCGAGGGTTCTGCACCTGCGGAATGACGCCGGCGAACCCCTTGCCCAATGCGTTGCCCTTGCAACGATGCTAAGGTTGCACCTGTACACGCGACCATGCATCCAGGAGGAAGGCATTGAACCCGACAGGCAACGACCACCGCATCCTCGACATCGAATCCCTTGAGCGGCTCTACGGAAAACCGGCGGCCGCTTCGGTCCAGAAGGAAGTCGATTACATCCACACGCATTACCGCGCCTTCATCGACGCCGCGCCCTTCGTTGTGCTTGCGACGAGCGGACCGGGCGGGCTGGATGTGTCGCCCCGCGGCGATCCTGCCGGTTTCGTTTGCGTGGAAGACGAAAAGACGCTGCTGCTTCCCGACCGCCGCGGCAACAACAGGATCGACAGCTTGCGCAATATCGTTGCCGATCCTCGTGTCGCCTTGCTCTTCATGATCCCGGGCGTAGGGGAAACACTCCGCATCAACGGCCGCGCCATCATTCTCAATGACCCGGTATTGCTGGAGCGGTTCACGATCGATGAAAAACTGCCACGTACCGTGTTAGCGGTGCATGTAGAGGCGGTGTTCTTCCAGTGCTCGCGCGCCGTCCTCAGGTCGCGTCTCTGGGATGCCGACACGCAGGTTGAGCGCAGCAAGCTGCCCAGCCTCGGACGCATCCTCCAGGATCTCAGCAAGTCATCCATCGACGGCGTGCAATACGACAAGGAGCTGCCCGAGCGGCTCCGGACCACGATGTACTGACAGCTACCCGGAATGAAGAGGCAATGACGATGGAGTGGACGGATATGCCGCGCGCCTTCGGCCTGTTCCTGGCAACCGCGATTGCGGAACTGGTCGGCTGTTACCTGCCGCTGCTGTGGCTGACAGGAAAGGGGGCGGCCTGGCTCCTGCTGCCGGCGGCGTTCAGCCTGGCGGTCTTCGTCTGGCTGCTTACCCTGCACCCGACGGCAAGCGGGCGGGTGTATGCGACCTACGGCGCCGTCTACATTGCCGCGTCGCTCGGCTGGCTGTGGATCGTGGATGGTGTGACGCCGGCATGGACGGATGTCGTCGGTGTCGGGCTGGCACTGGCCGGCGCCGGCGTCATCGCGCTGGGACACAAACCGCTCTGATCGAGTGCCCAATAAAAAAGCAGTACAACCGGCATTCCACCGGTTGTACTGCCTGCACCACGTTATCTGATTGACCGCCGGGATTACTTCGAGGTCGAACCCGGGGTAGTCGAGCTGCTGCTACTGCTGCCCGGCGTCGTGCTGCCTGTAGAGCCGCTGCTGCTGCCAGTGGAGCCACTGCTGCCGCCGGTCGCACCGCTGCTGCCGCCCGCGCTGCTGCCCGTGTCGCCGCTTGTCCCACCGCTGGTACCGCCGCTCGCGCCGCCGGTGCCGCCCGTGCTGGAGCCCGGCGTGCTTGCCGTGCTGCCAGTCGTGCCGCCGGCACCACCTGCACCGCCTGTGCCGCCGGAAGCAGTGCTGTCGGTGCTGCCGGTTGTGCTGCCTGCGCTACCTGTGGGTGAGGGGGTTGATCCCGTTGCGCCGCCTGCGCCTGCGCTGGAGCTCGAGCCGCCAGCGCCACCGGTGCTATCCGTCGTGCCGCCGGTCGTTCCTGCTGTCGAGCCACCGGTCGTGCCACCGGTAGAGCCAGGGGAGGTGGCTGCCGAGCCGCTGGAGGCGCCGCCAGGGGATCCTGCCGCGCCCGAGCCGCCGGCTCCGGCGCCAGCACTGCCCGAATCCTTGTTGCATGCTCCCAGTGTCAGAGTGGCGACAAGCGCCGCGAGCAATACTGAATATTTCATGTTGGTTCCTCTCAAGAAAATATAGTTGTAGAACCCATTTCCACTCATATCACATGGTTGAACGGGCTCCGATATTGCGATCTCGGCTAGTTTGAGAAACCAGGCTGGCTTAAGTGCCTGTTCATATTTTGATAAATCTCAATGACGATATGTTTATTTCAATACGGGGGTCGGGCTACCTTGTGGCCCCTAACCCATTGTTGACCAAAGGAAAGTTGTTGCTATAAAGCTATATAATGTCGCCCAAAACAAGATAAAAACGCGACCGGAGCCGCCCTCATGGCCTCGGTTATTCGAGGGACCATGAACAATTCTTCATTGCGCCGGCAGCTTGTGCTGCCGTACGTGCTTCTTGTGCTGTTTGTCTCCGGTGCCATTGCCTGGATCTCCTACCAGGCGGGCGACGAGGCCGTCGGTATGCTGTCACGCCGCGTACTCACCGATATGTCAGGCCGCATCGGCAGCGCCACGGAGCAGCATCTGGCCGGCGCCGTCACCGCGCTCAACGCAGTTGATCCCGATCCCGCCATGCTGCCGCGGCCCCAGCCGTTTACCGCGCACGCCGCGTCCCTGGAGGAACGGCTATGGATCGCCAGCGGCCTGTACATGGACGTCAGCAACAACGTGTATTTCGGCGGTGCGGACGGCAGCTTCGTCGGGGTCAAGCGGGTCAACAAGGATTTCGTCGAACTCGCGCTGCGCGAATCCGTGGCATCGTCGCGACAGATCTATTCCGTGCACGGCCCGGGCGATCGCGGCCGGCTCCTGCGCACCGATGATTTCGATCCCCGCCGCCGTGCATGGTACGGCACGGCCGCGCACAAGAAAGGACAGGTGTGGTCGCCGGTCTATAACGATTTCACCACCAGGGAGCCGACCATCACCCTGGCGCGTGCGGCATACGGGCGCGACGGCAGCCTGGTTGGCGTGATGGCGACCGACGTCACCCTCAAGGTACTGACGGATGCGCTGCGTTCCACACGGGTCAGTGCCAACGGCCTGGCCTTCGTGATGGACGGCGAAGGCTACGTGATCGCGACCTCGGGCGATGAGCTGCCGTTCCGGATGGTCGATGCCACGCCTGTACGCCTGCGTGTCGATGAAATGCGCTCGCCGCTGATCCGCGAAGCGTATGCCCAGGTGCAGGAGTGGAAGAGGGGGGCGTCCGATCCATCCGAGCCGCTGTCGCTGGAATTTGCCACCGACGCTGGCGTGCTCGACATCGCTGCGAGCCGCACCGCGCACCAGTTCGGCCTCGACTGGACGACCGTGGTTGTCGTGCCGCGTTCGGACTTCATGAGCGGTGTCACCAGCAGCTTCATCCAGGGCATGGGGATCGCGGTCCTGTGCGTCGCGATCGCGCTGATCCTGGGATTGTCCATTCTCAACCGGGTCTTGCGCGATATCCGCGTGCTCACGGATGCGGCCAGGAAGATCGGCGACGGCGAGCCCCTGCCTACGCTCGATATTCGCCGCCGCGACGAAATCGGCCAGCTGGCCCTGAGCTTCTCGGAGATGGAGCACAACCTGCGCATCGACAAGCTGACCGCCGTCTTCAACCGCGCCTCGCTGATCGCGCAGATCGCCTCGCTGCGTCGGCAGCTGGAGCAGAAGACCGGCGACCGGCCGAACTTCGCCTTGCTCTTCATCGACCTCGACCATTTCAAGAAAATCAACGACCAGCACGGCCACGGCGCCGGCGACAAGATGCTGGTGGCGGTGGCCGGACGGCTCAAGGATTCGGTGCGGGTTACCGACGTCGTGGCGCGCTACGGTGGCGACGAGTTCGTCGTGCTGCTCAAGGGGGTGACGGATGTCGACGACGTCATCGCGATGGAGGAAAAGATCCGCCGCATCGTCGAGCAACCGGTGCAGCTGGACCATGGCAAAGCCAGCGTCGGGGTATCGATCGGCTGGGCGTTGTTCCCGGAGGATGGCGAGGATGTCGACGCGCTGCTGAAAATCGCGGACAAGCGCATGTTCGACCGGAAGCGCATCCGCAAGGCTGCACGGTAGTCATTAGTGCGTAGCGCCTGAGGCTGGCGAGGGAAAACGAAATAGTTCCGCGAGGCAATTTATTTTCTCTTCGAAACCGGTCATACTTGTGAAAAAACCATGACAACATCGGGGACATGATGGTCGACGACCTCGTTCCGCATCCATATACCAGCAGGCAGACCGACCTGCCGGGATCCTCAATCAGCAGAAAGATCGCGGCGGTCTTCTCGGTCATCCTGGTGTTCGCCATCGCGGTCGTGCGCGCCATGCTCAGTGACGTCAATGGCGTGGCTGAAACGGTCAATGTGGCCGGCAAGCTGCGCATGCTGAGCCAGAAAATCGCTTTCGAGGCAAGCAAGGCCATCCAGCTGCCTCAAACCGGCAGGGCCGATGTCGATGCCGCGCTGACCGATTTCGATACCGCCCTGACCGTGTTGGCAAACGGCGGGGACGTATTCGGTTATCAGATCAGCGGGCTGTCGCCTGCCCATCACGGGCATCTCGATGCCGCACGTGCCGACTGGGCGCGATTTCGCGTCCAGGTGGAGACATCCCTCGACGCGCGGGGCCGCGGAGTCGAGGACGGCGTCCAGCAGATTACCGAAGGCGTGTCCCGCCTGCTCGCGGATGCGGAGGCGCTGGTCGGGTCGCTGACCCAGGAAGCGCAGCAGACGCAGGAGCGCGCCCTGCAAAAGATGTACGTGCTGCTCCTGATGGATGCGCTGCTCCTGTTTGCCGTCTTCGTGCTGGTGCGCAAACGCATCGTCCAGCCCCTGCGCCATCTGGCGCAGCGCAGCGACGAACTCGCCGCGGGCAACTACCGGGTACGCGTAGAATGCCACACGGACGACGAGATCGGCCTGCTTGCCGGGCGGTTCAACGATTCGGCAAGGCGGATCGGGGAACTGATCCGCAATATCGAACAGGAGCGCCTGAGCCTGCAGCAGGCCGAGTCCATGTTCCGGGGCTTTGCCGAGAATTCTGTCGTCGGCGTCTACATCGCGCAGCATGGCGGCTTCCGTTTCGTCAATCCAAAGATGGCGCACATGTTCGGCTACACCGCGGAGGAAATGGCATCCGCCGTAAAGGTCTATGACCTGGTCGTCGAAAGTGACCGGGATATCGTCGAGGAAAACGTGCGCAAGCGCCTGCTTGGCGAGATCAGCGAAGTGCATTACGAGAGGCTGGCGCGGCGCAAGGACGGTTCGCTGTTCGATGTCGAAGTTTTCGGATCGACAATGCAGATCGACGGCGAGAACGCGACCATTGGCATCATGCTCGACATCTCCGAGCGCAAGCGGCTCGACCTTGCCCTGCGCGTGCTGAGCGCCTGCAACCAGGCACTGGTGCGCGCAACGGACGAAACGGCGCTGCTCACCGAGGTCTGCACCATCTTCCGCGACATCAGCGGGTTTCCGTTTGCATGGGTCGGTTTTTCCGAACAGGGCGCGAAACGGATCGTGCGGCCGGCTGCGCTTGCCGAGGTGGAAGAAGGAGCATTGATCTCAACCATCAACCACGTAACCTGGGGCGACGAAACGACCGCCAGGGGTGTCACCGGCACGGCGGTGCGCGAGGGCAGGGTCGTCGTCGTCCATGACATGCAGACCGGCGCCGTGCATGCGCCGTGGCGCGATTTCATGGTCCGTTACCGGATCGTCTCTGCGATGTCGCTGCCGCTGAAGACCGGCAATACAATCCTCGGTGCACTGACCGTCTATTCCCACGAAGCGAATGCCTTCGGTCCGAACGAAGTCAGGGTTGCGGAAGAACTGGCCGACAACCTTGCCTACGGCATCACCGCGCTGCGTGCCGATGCCGCCCGCCGGAAGTATGCGCAGCAGCTTGAATACCATGCCGGCCACGACATTCTCACCGGACTGCCCAACCGGGCCCTGCTGCAGGACCGGCTGAACCAGGCGATCGCGTATGCGTCACGCTACTGCTATTCGGTGTGGGTCTTGTTCCTCGATCTCGACCGCTTCAAGTTCGTCAACGACAGCCTCGGCCACAAGGCCGGCGACACGGTGCTCAAGACAGTCGCTGCGCGGCTGGAGGCCGCGGTGCGCGAGACCGATACGGTCGCCCGTCTCGGCGGCGACGAATTCGTCCTCGTGCTGCCGGAACGTGCCGATGAAACCCTTTCCACCAGTGTCGTCCAGCGCATCATGGATGCCGTCGCCGAACCGCTGGTGGTCGAAGGGCATGAATTCTTCCTCGGCTGCAGCATCGGCGTTGCGGTCTATCCTTCCGATGGGGACGACCCGGAAACGCTGGTCAAGAACGCCGACATTGCGATGTATCGCGCCAAGGAAAGCGGACGCAACAACTTCCAGTTCTACACTGCGGCGATGAATGAGCGCCTGCTAGAACGCCTGCGCATCGAGGGCGACCTGCGCAATGCGCTGGAGCGCGACGAGTTCGTGCTGCACTACCAGCCGCAGATCGACCTGGACACCGGACGCACCATCGGCATGGAGGCGTTGATCCGATGGCAGCACCCTTCGCTTGGCATGATCCCGCCGCTGCGCTTCATCGGACTGGCCGAAGAAACAGGCCTGATCGTGCCCATCGGCGAGTGGGTGCTGCGGACGGCCTGCGCGCAGGCGGCGGCGTGGCAGCGTGCAGGACTTGGTGCGCTGCGCGTCGGGGTCAACCTGTCTGCACGACAATTCGCGCAGCACGACCTTGTGCACATGGTATCCAGCACGTTGGCGGACACCGGGCTGCCTCCGCATCTGCTCGAGCTGGAACTGACCGAGAGCCTCGTGATGACCGACGTCGACCGCGCCATCGACGTGCTCGGCGAACTCAAGTCGCTGGGCGTGCAGCTCTCGCTCGACGACTTCGGCACCGGCCATTCCAGCCTGTCCTATCTCAAGCGCCTGCCGATCGATGCGCTCAAGATCGACCAGTCCTTTGTGCGCGACATCACCCATACGCCTGACGATGCGGCCATCGTGGCTTCGATCATTTCGCTGGCACACAATCTGCGCCGCCATGTCATTGCGGAAGGCGTGGAGACACTGGAGCAGCTGACCTACCTGCAGAGCCACGGCTGCCGGGAAATGCAAGGCTTCTACTTCAGCAAACCTGTTCCCCCGGACCTCTTCGAGCGTCTCCTGCAGCAGGATACGCAGGCACCGGCGCCGCTCAACTCCTGATCACGCCGGTTCGACGTAGCTGCGTAGAAAGGTGCGCTTGCTGCTGTCCGGAAAACGGATCGTGACCTTGTCCCCTTCGGCGGAGAGGACTTGTCCTTCGCCATACTTGGGTACCTTCACCGGACTGCCTGCCTGGAGCGGGGATGCTTGCGGAACGCGTGCGGTCCGCACCGGTTGCGAGCGCGGATGTTCAGGAGTGAGCGCCTGGGCCGGTGGTTGCCGGCAGTTGTCGCAGACGCCGCATTGCGTCCAGCCGACGTGCTCGCTGAAGTATTCAAGCAGCACCTTCCATCGGCAGAAACCGGTCTGCGCATAGAACACCAGTCGCTCCAGCGCCTCATGGTCGCGCGCGCTCTTGTCGCGATACGTGTGGACCAGTTCCTTCAATTCCTTTTGCTTCACACGCTGGCGAACGAGGCGGTAGTCCAGGTTGTCGTCCTGCTCGAGCACGCCGCCATCCTTCATCAGTTTGAGCGCCACCTGCAGGCGTGTGTCCGATACCTGATCGAGCTGCTCCTGCAACTGCGCAACGGAAACTGCCTGTCGTTCGGAGGAGACCGTTTGCAAGGCGGCGTACACGGCGCCCAGATCTTCTGCGCCAGGGTAACGTCGCGCAAGGAAGAACTGCTGCACCTGCTTGTCCTTGGCAAGGAAGAGGAGGATGCAGTCCGCGTCCTCTCCGTCGCGTCCCGCGCGTCCCGACTCCTGGTAGTAGGCTTCGAGATTTGCGGGGATCTGGTAGTGGATGACAAAGCGGATGTCCGGCTTGTCGATGCCCATGCCGAACGCATTGGTCGCGACCATGATCCTGCTGGCGCCGCTCATGAAGGCATCCTGGTTCTGGTTGCGCACCTTCGCCGACAACTGCCCGTGATAGAAGGTAACGCTTTCGCCGGCTTCCTTCAGCGCCGCATGGACTTCCTCGACCGCCTTCACGGTCGCCGTATAGAGGATGCCGGAGCCCTGCGACTCACGCGCGAGGGCGAGTGCGAGGGAAAGTTTTTCCTGTTCGCTGGTCGCGGTGACAACGCGGTAATGCAGATTTGACCGGTAGATACCGGTATTTATGACATGCATGTCCGGCAGCGCGAGCTGCTTGCCGATGTCTTCGATGACTTTCTCTGTGGCCGTCGCGGTCAACGCAAGTACCGTCGGATGGCCGAGCGCCTCGATCACTGCACCGAGATGCAGGTAAGCGGGACGGAAGTCATGTCCCCAGTGGGAAATGCAGTGTGCTTCGTCGATCACGAACAGGCTCACGCGGTTTTCGCGAATCGTGGCAAGGAAGTCGGGATCGGACAGGCGCTCCGGCGTGGCGAAGATGAATTCGGCATCGGCCTGCCTGATGCTTTCGAGCACCGATTCCTCTTCCCGCGTGCTGAGCGTGCTGTTGACCTCTGCCGCGGCGACACCCGCCGTTTCCAGTTTGCCTGCCTGGTCCTTCATCAAGGAGATCAGGGGTGAGACGACCAGCGTCACGCCGGGCAGTTTCAATGCGGGCAGCTGGTAGCAGAGCGACTTGCCTGCGCCCGTCGGCATGATGGCCAGTGTATTGTTTCCCTGCAGGACACTCTCGATAACTTCATTCTGGCCCGGCCGCAGGTGCCGGATGCCGAAGGTCTCGTGCAGTGTCTTTCGCAGTGCTTTGTCACCAGGCACTACTTTCAATTCGGCAGTGTGTTGCGGGTGAGAAGGCGGGGAGTGATTTTGGTCAGGGGAATCAGCGTAGGTGAACGTTGCGTGCATGATGGGTTTGCAATGGAGGAACACAGGATTTGTTGTCCTTCATGCAGCAAGCATGCCAGGGGATGAGAGTGAGAATTGGTGAGAATTCATGCGATTAAGATAATTCACCGCTTTCTCGAATATGCAGTACAATGGTCCTCCAATTGAAGTTTGAACTAGTAGTGCAGTATTTGTCTGTCATTTCTTTCTAGCTTCAAGGAATCAACCGGGCGGAAGCCCTTTTAACTGTTTTAAAGGAAATGTAATGGCAACAGGTACTGTCAAGTGGTTCAACGATGCAAAGGGTTTTGGCTTCATTACTCCGGACGAAGGCGGCGAAGATCTGTTCGCGCACTTCTCCGCGATCCAGTCCAGCGGCTTCAAGTCGCTGAAGGAAAACCAGCGTGTTTCCTTCGAAGTCACGACCGGCCCGAAGGGCAAGCAAGCATCGGCAATCCAGCCGCTGTAAGCTGAACCAGGTTTGACCGAATGCCGTCCAGTGGCAACACTGGACGGCATTTTTGTTTGCGCTGCCGCTTACTCATCTTGCCGAAGTCCATCTACACTGGATACAGGCACCTTCCGCATTGGGACAGCGTGCCCTTCGGAAACGGGAGGAGCGATGACAGGCATACTACCCGCGCTGGCCCTCGTGGCATCCGCCAACCTTGGCGACCTGCCGCTCGTGGAGGTTGAGCAGGTCTTCTGGGACTGCGATTTCAAGGGAACCCAGAACATGCTGGACTTTGACGATGCGCATATCTGCAGCAGCGTCTTCGAACGGCTCAAGGCAGAGAAATTCAACAGCGAGTTCGACCGTTTCCTCGAATGGTGGCGCGTCAACAAGAGCCGCGAATATGCAGCCAGAGTAGAAGTGCCGCGCGCACGCTAGTTCATCTGCAGGACGGCCGCCCCCTCGAACTGTCCGCCACGCAATGCCGCCAAAGCCTCGTTCGCTTGCTCAAGTCGAAAGGCAACCGGACTGGTTCTGACATCGAGTGCGCCGGCAAGGGCAAAGAAGGCTTCTCCATCAGCGCGAGTCAGGTTGGCCACCGAGCGCACCGTCCTCTCTCCCCATAACAGCGAATACGCGAACGACGGAATGTCGCTCATGTGTATCCCCGCGCACACCACCGTGGCCCCCTTGCGTGTGGCCGCAAGTGCTTGCGGAACGAGGATGCCCGCCGGCGCAAAGATGATCGCTGCATCCAATGCCACCGGTGGTACGGTCCCCGAATCGCCGGCCCATGCCGCACCGAGCGAAAGGGCAAATTCCTGCGAACGCGTATCGCCCGGCCGTGTGAATGCAAAGACCTGCCTGCCTTGCTGTCGCGCGACTTGGGCAATGATGTGCGCAGCGGCGCCGAAGCCGTAAATCCCGATACGCTCGGCGTCGCCGGCCATCGCATACGCGCGATAGCCGATGAGACCTGCGCACAGAAGCGGAGCGGCGTGCAAGTCGTCGTACTTGTCCGGCAGGTGGAAGCAGTACCGTGAATCGGCCACCGCATATTCCGCATAGCCGCCGTCGCGGTCGTAACCGGTAAAGCGTGCATCGTCGCAGAGGTTTTCATGACTGCTTTCACAGTAGCCGCAATGACCGCACGTCCCGCCGAGCCAGGGCACGCCGACACGATCGCCGAGAAAGAGGCCGTCGACGTGCGCGCCGGCCTGGACAACAACACCGACGATTTCATGTCCCAGGGCCAGGGGTGACTTGTGCGGCGGCAGTTCTCCGTCGGCGATATGCAGGTCCGTCCGGCAGACGCCGCATGCCGTCACGCGTAGCAGCACCTCATGGCTGGACGGCGCAGGAACCGGAATGTGCGCCAGCCGCAATGGCTGCCCCGGCGCATCCAGAAGCATCGCGCGCATGCGGGAGGGGAGGGATGTCATGACTGCACTCCTGTTGCAAAAATGTGAGTTGGACATGGCGGGGAAAGCTTTTCACTCCATCTTACCCCTCCACGCGCGCAGCCGAAGGTGTACGATGCACCTGAGAAACATATAAGAAAACTATCGGGGGCATGATGTTCAAATTCGGAAAGGCAATGCAAGAGCCGGAAGTCCGTCAGGAAGCACCGGCAGTGGACCTGGAACGCGTCGTGGGCGGCATCGCGCAGCGCGCATCCGGCATCGGCAAGGAATCGGCCGACCTCAACGGCCTGATCGACGATCTGGCCGCGATGAGCGGCAAGCAGGCGGATACCTTCAAGGCGTTGGCCGATGAGATCGGCGCGATGGTGAAAGCCAATCATGAAATCGAGGCAGTGACAAAGGCGAGTACCGAGTCGGTACGCCGCGCGCGCAAGACGGTCGAACAGATCGGGCAGGGCGTGATTGCGGTGACCGACAACTTGTCAGAGGTTGCCGACGCCGCCAATGAAATCACCCAGATCGCCCTGCAGACCCGCCTCGTCGCCTTTAATGCTTCCGTCGAGGCCAAGCGTGCCGGCGAGGCCGGCCGCGGATTCGCAGTCGTGGCCGATGCCGTGCGCGATCTTGCCGCCAAGGTGGAACAGTCTTCCAAGCTCATCATGAGCACCGTTACCCAGCTCGATGCACGTATCAAGGCCCTCGCAGACGATATCCAGTCCAAGGAGAATCGGCAACGCAGCGGCGACGCAAAGGGGGACACCTTCGATGCGGCCGTCTCCGAGGTCGAACGCGGCGTGGCGGCCATCTCCGATGCAGCGCGGCACAACCTGAACAGCTGTGCGGGCGTGCTCGATTCCGTGCGAGGACTGTCGGAACAGGTCGCCAGTACGGCAACGGCGCTGCAGAACGCGCGCAAGCGGACCGAAGGCTTCCTGTCCCTGTCGGAATCCCTGATCGAAATGGCGGCCGAGAGCGGTGTGCGGACGGAAGACACGCCCTTCATCGAAGCTGTGCTGGATGCCGGCAAGCGGATCACGGTGCTGCTTGAGGACGGTATCCGCAAGGGCGCACTCTCGGCGGCGGACATGTTCGATGAACATTACCAGCCGATTCCGGGAACGAATCCCGAGCAGTTCATGGCGAAGTGCACGCCTTACTGCGACAAGGTCTTGCCCGACGTGCTCGAGAACCTGCTGACGCTATCTCCGAAGGTAGTCTTCAGTGTCGCGACCGACCGCAAGGGCTACATTCCCACCCACAACCGGAAGTTTTCCAAACCGCAGGGCAGCGATCCGGTCTGGAACCAGGCCAATTCGCGCAACCGGCGCTTCTTCACCGGCCGCACGGAATGGGCCGCCATTAACAACCGCAAGCCCTTCCTGCTGCAGACCTACCGTCGCGATATGGGCGGCGGCAATTTCACCGTGATGAAGGACCTGTCGGTACCGCTCTTCGTCAACGGCAAGCACTGGGGCGCTTTGCGTATCGGCTACCAGTTCTGAGGGCAAAAAAAACGGCCACCTCGGTGGCCGTTTTTCATTGAGCAACGATTACTGCTTGTAGATGCCGGAGCCGACGATCAGGTCGTCCACCTTCTCCACATAGCTCGACTTCGCCTCGACGGCCTTGGTGACCGGGTTCGGCCACTTGTAGTCGAACCAGCCACTGTTCTTGGTGTTGAGGATGTCGATGAATCCCTTGATGATGTACTTGCCATCTGCGTCACGCATCTCGAGCATGTTCTTGCCGTTCATCTTGGAGGCGTTGCCGTTGCCGATCGCCACGTTGTTGCCCTTCATGTCATACACAAAGATGTACAGGTCGCGGTCAACGAACGGACCTTTCGGGTCGTTGATGGCGGCGACGGCCTTTTCCTTGCCGTTGGCCTTGATGTAGGCGACGGCTTTCTTTACCAGGGCGGAAGCTTCCTCCGCTGTACCGCGTTCTGCCGCCACGGCGGACGAGGCGACGAAACCGGCAAATGCCATCATTGCAAATCCTTTGAGCAAGGCTTTCATGTATCTCTCCTTCAATTTTCCTATGTGTCGATTGGCTCGACGCGAACACCGCCAAAGCCAGCGGTCCGGTCGATTCTAGCTATTCCCGTCAGGAAATATCTCCCGTTTGTTGCGGAGATATTTCTTTTTTTAGTCTTATTGACTCGGAGTGATTTTCCGTGTGGAAATAGCCTGAATGATTCTGTCACCGGTCCGAGTAGCGATGGGTGAAAAGCATGCAAGCGAAGGATGAAAGGCTTGCATGCGTTGCGTCAGGATTTGCGCCAGTAGCCCGGCTGGGCGTAGGCGTGGCGGAGGAAATCCACGAACGCGCGAATGCGCAGGGGAAGATGGCGCCGCTGGGCGAAGACGGCATAGATGTCGTTGCCCGGCGCGGCGAATTCGTCGAGCACGGTCACCAGTTGCCCCGACTCGATGGCATTGCCGACTTCCCACATGGAGCGCCAGGCGAGGCCCTTGCCGGCGAGTGCCCAGTCGTGCAGCACCGCACCATCATTGCAGACCATGTTGCCCGCGACTTTGAGGGTTACGTTCTTGCCATTCTGGCGGAATGTCCAGCCACGCTGGCTGCCCTCGCTGCTCATGGCGAGGCAGTTGTGTTTCGCAAGGTCGTCGAGCGATGCAGGAGCGCCGTGCTTCTTGATATAGGCAGGGGCGGCAACCACTACGCGCTTGTTGTCGGCGAGCTTCACGCCGATCAGGCTGGAGTCGGACAGGGCGGCAATGCGGATCGCAACGTCGATGCCTTCACCGATCAGGTCGACCACCCGGTCGTTCAGGTTGAGGGTCACACTGACGTCGCCGTGATGTGCGAGGAAGGACGGGATCAGCGGCGCCACGTGCTGGCGGCCAAAGCCGGCCGGGGCGGAAATCAGCAGGTGGCCGCTGGCGCGCGCGCTGCGTTCCGACACCGCGGTCTCCGCTTCTTCCAGTTCGGCCAGGATGCGCTGGCAGTCTTCAAGGAAGGCGACGCCCTCGTTGGTCAGGGCGATCTTGCGCGTCGTTCGCTGCAACAGTTTTACGCCCAGTCGTTCTTCCAGCGCGTCCAGGCGGCGTCCGATCATCGCCGGCGCGATGCCTTCCGCGCGTGCCGCCGCCGTCAGGCTGCCCTTGGCCGCTACTTCGACGAAAGTGGAAATCTGCTTGAACTGGTCCATGTCCTGACGATATTTGATCTGATACTTAAACGCAATAATAAAGTGATTTTTAGTTTTGTTTATGTCTATTTAGATTGCATATACTCGAATTCCACAGAAACACGAACCGCCTCCATGACCATCCAAGCCATCGCCTTCGACGCCTACGGCACGCTTTTCGACGTCTACTCCATCGGCGAGCTCGCCGAAAAGCTGTTTCCGAAACGCGGTGCGGCCCTGGCCGAGCTGTGGCGCGACAAGCAGATCGAATACACGCGCCTGCGCACCATGTGCTCCACCTACAAACCCTTTTGGGAAGTGACCCAGGATGCCCTCGTGTTCAGCTGCAAGAAGCTTGGCCTGGACCTGACCCTGGATGCACAGAACAGCCTGATGGGCCAGTACGCAAAACTGCAGGCCTTTCCCGAAAACCTCGGGGTGCTGCAGCAGCTGCAGGGGATGGGACTGAAGCTCGCCATTCTCTCCAACGGCAATCCGCAGATGCTGGACGCCGTGGTCGAGGCCAACGGCATGCGCGGCATCTTCCACCACATCCTCTCGGTCGACGCGGTGAAGAAGTTCAAGACGGCGCCGGAAGCCTACCAGCTCGCGCCGGACGTGTTCGGCTTGTCGGCGAGGAATATCCTGTTTGTGTCGAGCAACTGCTGGGATGCTTGCGGCGCGACCTGGTTCGGCTACACGACCTTCTGGGTCAACCGCGCGAATGCGCCGCTGGAAGAGCTCGGCGTGACACCAGATGCGGCCGGCAAGGACATGAACGCACTCCTGGCCTATGTGCAGCAGCTGAGGAGCGCGAAATGACCGCATGGCAGATCGCGCTGGTCGGCATCGCGGCGTTCTGCGCCGGGGCGATGAATTCCGTGGCGGGCGGCGGCACCTTCTTCTCCTTCCCCGCCTTGCTGGCGGCGGGCGTTCCTCCGGTCGCGGCCAACGCCAGCAACTCGGTCGCCCTGTGGCCGGCAAGCCTGTCCGGCGCCTGGGCCTATCGCACCGAGCTCGCGCGCTACAAGCGTTATCTCATTCCGATGGGCATCGTCTCCTTCATCGGCGGTATCGGTGGCGGACTGCTGCTCCTGTCGACCAAGGATGCGACGTTTTCCAAGCTGATTCCCTGGCTGCTCTTGTTTGCCACGGTGCTATTTGCGTTCTCCGGCCGCCTCTCCGCCATGCTGCGCGGCGCTGAAGCCGGCAAGCCGGGCAATTCCCCGACCGCGCTGGCAGGGCAGGCGGTGGTGTCGGTCTACGGCGGGTTTTTCGGCGCCGGCATGGGCATTCTCATGCTCGCGAGCCTGGCGATGGCCGGACACGACGACGTGCATGAAATCAACGCCATCAAGAACCTGCTGTCGGCCATCATCTACAGCGTGACCGTGCTGACCTTCGTCGTCGCCGGTGCCGTCGACTGGCCGTACACACTGATCATGCTGGCTACTGCCACGCTCGGCGGCTACTCGGGTGCGCGCATTGCCAGGAAGATTCCCGCGATCTGGCTGCGCCGATTCATCATTGTGGTCGGCTTCACGCTCACGGTCTTCTATTTCTACAAGACGCTCTGATTTGCTATCCGGGGGGTGTTGACTAACATGTACTGATCACCTGCTCAACCAGGGACGTCATGCATGCATTGAAACTCATCCCACTCGGCGACGGCTACGGCGTAGTCCTGCCGAGGGAAGTGCTGGCCAAGCTCCGCTGCGGATCCGGCGGCACGGTCTACCTGACCGAAACCGCCGACGGTCTCATCCTGTCCTCCAACCATCCCGTGATCCAGGAGCAGGTCGATGCTGGCCGGGCGTTCATCGAAGATTACAAGGAGGCGCTGCGCGCGCTGTCCGGATGAACCTGTTCTGCATCGAGCCGGACGCCTTGCTCTTTCTCCATCAGGAAAGCCTTGGGGAGCAGGGATCCATCGCCGGGCCGTGTGATGATGCGCTTCTTGAAGCAGCACTGTCGCACCCGCTCAACCAGGCCGTGACCCGGCCCGTCGACATTGCCGACATTGCGGCCGCCTACGCCTGCGGCATACTCCGGTATCGCCCGTTTGCAGCCGGCAACGAAAGGGTGGCCTTGCTGGCGATGGGCCTGTTCCTGTACCTGAACGATTGGCGGCTCGACGCGCCGCAGCAGGAAGCGGCCGATGTGATCTGGCAAGCCAGCGCGGCCATCCTCGATGAGCCGGGGCTGGCAAACTGGGTGCGCGGCTATCTGTAAGTCGCCGTTTCTTTCATTGAAATCACGCAAGTGATTTGACATAGGCGCGGATGCCTGCCAGCAGCATCTCCACCGCCATCGCCGTCAGGATCAGTCCCATCAGGCGTTCAAACGCGGTCATCACGCGCGGACCGAGGACCCGCTGCATACGTTCGGCACTCAGCAGCACGACCAGCCAGATGACCGCCACCAGCGACAGCACGCCGACGTGCAATACCGTTTCCTTTGCCGAGTTGGACGAAAACAGTAGCACCGTCACCAGGGCCGACGGGCCTGCGAGTGCCGGAATCGCCAGCGGCACGATGAATGGTTCGCTGTCGGCTTCGCCGTCGCCGAACACGCCACCGGGTTGCGGAAACACCATCCGCAATGCAATCAGAAAAAGAATGACGCCGCCGCCAATGCGCAGCGCGATATCGCTCAGTTGAAGCGCGGCCAGGAAGTGGCGACCGAAAAACATGAACAGCAGAAGGAGAACAAAGGCAATCGAGCACTCGCGCACGATGACTCGGCCGCGTCGTTCTGCCGGCACGTTGGCGAGCGCGCTCGCGAACAGCGGCACGTTGCCGAACGGATCGGTGACGAGCAGGAGGATGATGAAAGACTGGAAAAAATTTTCGGTCATGTTTTCTTATGGAATTTATAGAGTAAACGCTCGACATTGCGTCGAGACAGCTGAATCGGGAGTCGGCTAGGATGCCACAGGTCATACAAAACAAAATACGGAGACTCGATGCAGCCAGCCGAACCGAAGAACAAGCCCAAGAACAGTTCCCGCCGCCGTTTTTTGCTTGGCGGCCTCGGCGTCACCGGCGCCCTGATAGTCGGCTGGGGGATGATGCCCCCGCGCCAGCGCCTCCATCCCGCCAATCCCTTTCCCACCTCCGAAGGTGAAGTCCGCCTCAATGGCTGGATCAAGCTGGGCAATGACGGCACCGTGACGGTGGCAATGCCCCAGTGCGAAATGGGACAGGGCGTCTACACGGCGCTTCCGATGCTGGTGGCGGAAGAGCTCGACGTTCCCCTGTCCTCGGTCAGGCTGGAACGCGCGCCGATCGACAAGATTTTCGGCAAT
Source organism: Noviherbaspirillum sp. (assembly GCA_035626875.1). Lineage (GTDB taxonomy): Bacteria > Pseudomonadota > Gammaproteobacteria > Burkholderiales > Burkholderiaceae_D > Noviherbaspirillum. The sequence goes on from DASPMV010000062.1 coordinate 19,952, forward strand.
GTCGCCGTGCTCCAGGATGGCTTGCCCTTCCACCCGGACGGCGCTGGCACTTTCAAGGAAGCCGTTGTCTGGTTTACCGGCAAGGCCGCCCGCGAATTCGGCCTGATGATCACCGGCGGCTCGTCCTCGGTAAAGGATGCGTGGCGGCCGATGCGCGAGGCGGGGGCGACCGCGCGTGCGATGCTGGTCGCGGCGGCAGCGAAGGAGTGGGGCGTCGCGCCGGGCCAGTGCCGCACCGAAGACGGTGCGGTCCATCATGCAAGCGGGAAGAAGGCGACGTATGGCGAGCTCGCCGCCAAGGCAGTCCAGAGCGAGCCTGCTGCCATCCGCCTGAAGGAGCCCGGGGAGTTCAAGCTCATCGGCACGCCCCAACCGCGCCGCGACTCGGCATCGAAGGTCAACGGCAGTGCCGTTTTTGGCCTGGATCCGCGGCCTGAGGGGCTTGTGTATGCCGCAGTGAAAATGAGCCCCACTATCGGCGGCACTGTCCAGAAGATCGAAGCCGATGCAGTCAAAGGCATGCCGGGCGTTATCCGCGTGGTCGACTTCTCCGGTGCCGCACCCGGCATGTCTGGCGTAGCCGTTATCGCAAGATCCTATTGGCAGGCGAAGCAGGCGGCAGCGGCCTTGCCCGTGACCTGGAATCCCGGGCCGAACGCAGCATTGTCATCGGCGACCGTCTTCAATGAACTGGCCGCCCGGCTGGACAGCGAATCGGGCTTCACCTATCACCAGGTGGGAGAGCCCGATCCGGCCAAGACGGCCGTGACGCAATTGAAGGCCGAGTACCGCGCGCCGTTCCTCGCCCATGCGACGATGGAGCCGGTCAATTGCACTGCACAGGTCAAGGACGGCAAGGTGACGCTGTGGGCATCGACCCAGGTGCCGAGCATCGCTGTCGATACCGCTGTGCGCCTCGCGAAGGTCAAGGCCGAGGACGTGACGCTCAACGTCACCTACATCGGCGGTGGCTTCGGCCGGCGGCTCGAGGTGGACATGATCGCGCAGGGCGTAGCAATCGCCGCGCAGGCGGGCGGGCTGCCCGTGCAGGTGATCTGGAGCCGGGAAGAGGATACGACGCACGACTTCTATCGCCCGGCCGCACTGGCGCGCTTTTCGGCGTCGCTCGATGCTGCAGGCAATGTCGTCGCCTACGAGAACAAGCTTGCATCAGGCGCCATCACCCACCAGGTAATGGAACGCACCTTTGGCCTCATCGGCGCCGGCCCGGACAAGACCGCGGCGGAAGGCGCCTTCGACATGCCCTACGAGTTCACGCACCAGAAGATCGCCCACGTGACGGTACCCACGCCTGTCCCGATCGGCTACTGGCGTTCCGTCGGGCACTCGCACAACGCGTTCTTCAAGGAAAGCTTCATCGACGAGCTTGCGCACGAAGCCGGCAAGGATCCGGTCGAATTCCGGCGGAGCCAGCTCAAGAAGCATCCACGCCATCTCGCGGTCCTCGATGCTGCTGTCGCCAAGGCGGGCAAGCCAGCGGCCGGACGAGCCCACGGCGTTGCTTTGCACCAGTCTTTCGGCTCCATCGTTGCCGAGGTGGCCGAAGTGTCGGTGGAAGGTGCCGAGATCCGCGTGCACAAAGTGACCTGCGCGATTGACTGCGGCATTGCAGTGAATCCCAACATCATTGCGCAACAGATGGAATCCGCCGTGATCTTTGGCCTGAGTGCGGCGCTGTTCGGCGAGGTCACGATCAAGGACGGGAAGGTGGAGCAGCAGAATTTCCACGACTATCCGGTCCTGCGGATGAACCAGGCGCCCCAAGTGGAAACGGTCGTGATCAGGAATGCGGAGCCGCCGGAAGGTGTGGGCGAGCCGGGCACGCCGCCGATTGCGCCCGCTGTCGCCAACGCCGTGTTTGCACTGACGGGCAAGCGCTTGCGCAGCCTGCCGCTGCGACTATCTTAGCCGGCTGTTTCCTGCAGCCGGGTGTAAAGGTTGCAGGTCGCGCGCTCGGGCGACCCGGCTGCGTCGGCGCGCAGGTCGCTGAGGCTTTTTTCGGCCTGTGCCTGGATCAGCCGGTCGGCAATTTTCAGGTCGGGCAGCACCGTGCCGAAGAAGGCGACCGCGTCGCGACGCTGGATCAGCAGGGTCGGGAAATTCTCCACATCGATATCGCCGATGAAATCCGCCTGGTCTTCGATATCGATCCATACGAAGCGCTTGTCGGGATGCTGCGCGGCCAGTTGCTCGAAGCCGCTCCGATAACTCCGGCAGGTATCGCACCATGCGGCGCACAGGCACGCGACCAGCCAATCATCCTGCTCCAGCCATGTGGCGAGCAGGTTGCGGTTATGGTTGTCGAGTGTGATGCGATTGTCGGACATGGGCAGGTCGCGGGTGGGAAAGGCTGCCTATTGTAAGGGAAGGCGCGCCTCGACGCATGCCGGTGAGGCGAGGAAAGGGGGGGCTCAGGCGGTCGTGTTGACGTTCTGGCCAAGATGGGACGGGAGACTGGCGCTGGTGGCGGGAGGCAATGCTTCCAGCAAGGCAGTCGCGCTGCTGGCCTGCACATCCATTGCTTTCTTCATCACAGCAATGCCGATGGCCTGGTTCGTTGCCGTCGTTGCAATTGTTGTTGCCAAGTGGGCGATCTGTTTGACTTCCATGTGTTCCTCCGCTGCTGTTCCGTTGTTAACGGCAGCATTGCGGCTCAATTTAGGGTGGCGGTCACGGTAAAATACCGCCATGCCTAACATTCTTGCCATCGAAACCTCGTCCGAACTTGCATCCGTCGCGCTATTGCATCACGGACAACTGATTTCGCGTGAAGCGTCGGGTGTGCAGACGCATTCGCAGACCGTGTTGCCGATGGTGCAAGCCTTGCTAGCTCAAGCCGGCATGTCGCTATCGGATTGCGATGCAATCGCCTTCGGTGCCGGCCCTGGATCGTTTACCGGCGTCCGCACCGCATGCGGCGTCGGACAGGGACTGGCCTTCGGCGCCGACCTGCCGGTCGTTCCCGTGGTGACCCTGCTGTCGATGGCCGCCGCCTGCCGCGAGGCATGCAATGCCACCGAGGTGCTGGTCATGCTGGATGCCCGCATGGACGAAGTTTACTGGGCGCAGTATCGCTATCAGGACGGATGGCAGGTCGTCACTGCGCCCGTGCTGTCCGCGCCCACGGAGGTGAAAGTGACCGGCACTGCGACAGTCTGCGGCAACGGCCTCACTGCCTATCCCACCGCCTTCGAAGGATGGAAGGAAACGCTTCCCGGGATTGTTCCCCATGCGGCGCAAATCGCACGCCTCGCAGAGTCCGAATTCATCGCCGGCCGCACTGTGAAGGCACACGAAGCGCAGCCGATCTACCTCCGCAACAAGGTCGCATTGACAACCGCGGAGCGCATGGCGAAGGTGGCTGCATGAGCGCCATCCACAAGGTGGCGGCGCAGTCGCCCGCATTGTCGTCCTTGCAGTTCGCGCGCATGCAAGTTGGGGATTTGCCGGAAGTGCTCGTCATCGAAAATGATGTCTATCCCCATCCCTGGACGCGCGGCAATTTCCTCGATTCGCTCTACAGCGGTTATGAAGCATGGACGCTGCGCGAGCCGTCCGGCATGTTGGCCGGCTATTTCCTGGTCATGCTCGCGGTCGACGAAGCGCACCTGTTGAACATCAGCGTTCGCCGCGACCTGCACGGCAACGGGGTCGGCCGCATGCAGCTCGACAAGGTCGCTGCGCTGTCCAAGGAGAAGGGCATGACATCGATCCTGCTCGAAGTCCGTCCGTCCAACATGCGCGCGCTCGCCGTCTACAAACAGTATGGATTCGAACAGATCGGCGTCCGCAAAGGCTATTATCCTGCCGGCGACAATACGCGCGAGGACGCGATCGTGATGAGGTTTCACCTATGACACTGGAACGCCGGGCAGTATTCCTTGACGAAATGGGCATCGGTCCGCTGTGGCAGCGGCGCGATGTGCCGCCCGTCGTCGACGTGCCGGAACCGATGGCAAGCGCCGCGGTAGCCGCGTTCGTTGAAGAGGTCATCGTTGCCGAACCCGCGCCCGTTATCGACATGGCGCCTCCTGCACCGAAAGCACCGCCGACCAGCGCAGTCGCTTCCATGGACTGGATGCAGCTCAAGGAAAGCGTGGCCGGTTGCGTGAAGTGCAGCTTGTGCAACGGCCGCACGAAGACGGTATTCGGCGTCGGCGATGAAAAGGCGAAATGGCTGTTCATCGGCGAGGGTCCGGGGCGCAACGAAGACCAGACCGGCGAGCCCTTCGTCGGTCCCGCCGGCAAACTGCTCGACAACATGCTGCGCGCCATCGGCGTCAAGCGCGGTGAAAACGCCTACATCGCGAACATCGTCAAATGCCGCCCGACCGACGAAAACGGACGCGACCGTCCGCCGACAGCGGAAGAGGCCGGTGCCTGCATGCCTTACCTCGAGCGCCAGATCGCCCTGATCCAGCCGACCGTGCTGGTTGCACTCGGAAAGACCGCGGCACTCTCGCTGCTCGGACTCGATCCCGATACCCCGGTGTCCAAGTTGCGCGGCACGGTCCACAGCTACGCCGGCCTGCCGCTGGTCGTCACCTACCATCCGGCCTATCTGCTGCGCAGCCTGGGAGACAAGCGGAAGGCATGGGCTGATCTCTGCCTGGCCATGACGACCTATGCAAACGCATAGCCGTCCAACATCTGACAGCTATCAAGCGCACTTCCACAGACGCTGGAATTTCCTGAACGACCCGCACGTACGCACGCTCGCATGGCTGCTCGACGCGCCGGACCTGCTCGATGCGCATGCCCCGGAATGGCAGGGAAGGATTGCAAGTATCGAGACGCCGGACGAGGCCTTGTGCGCGTGGCTGCGCGATCAGGACGCCGCACCACACGCGCTGCATGCCTGGCTCGATATCCAGCCCTTCACGCGCCTCGGCAGGTATGCGGAAAAACTGATGGCCTGGTACCTCCAGCACAACGGTTGCCTGTTTGCGCACGGCGTCCAGGTCCGATCGGACAAAAGCGAAACGATCGGTGAATTCGACTTCCTCCTGAAACGCGACGACGGCCTGGTGCATTGGGAGTTCGCGACCAAGCTATATCTGCTCGAATCCAGCGGCCATGGCCGACATGCCGATTACTTCGTCGGCCCGAATCTTGCCGACACGCTGGGGGCGAAAGTGCGCAAGATCATGGATCAGCAGCTCACGCTGTCCCGTCATCCGGCCGCCGTCCTGCAATTGCCCATGCCGGTCATTGCCGCCCAGGCCCTGGTGAAGGGCTGGCTTTTCTATCACGGCAAGACGCCGGTAAGCGAGCGTCCGCAAGGGATTTCAACCGTGCATTGCCGGGGCTTCTGGTGCACGCTGGAAGAGTCGGGCGGGATCGATGCCGAAAGTTACGCGGTGCTGCCGCGCCTGTCCTGGCTCGCGCCCGCACGGCTGCAGCCGGAAGAGGGCATGGACAGGGAGGCATTGCGCGAACAATTGGCAAGGCATTTCGAAGAAAGTACCGCGCCGGTACTGGTCGCACTATTGCAGCGGGATGGCGAAGTACTGCTGGAAAGCGATCGCGGATTCGTCGTACCTGACGACTGGCGCAGCCGCGCGGAAATCCGGATCAAGCGCACGGCCTGACGCGGTTTAATGTTTGTGCTCGCCGATGAGCGCGAGATTGTCGTGTTCCCGCTGGTTGGCCGCATGCTTTTTCATCGCCAGCAGCATGGTGCCCGCCACAAAGAGACCGAACAGGACGATCACGATATTGATGTCGAGATTCAGTTTCACCATCAGCGCGTAAAGCATCAGCATGGTGAGGACGGAAAGGTTTTCGTTGAAATTCTGTACTGCGATCGAGTGGCCCGCGCTCAGCAGGACGTGACCGCGATGCTGCAGCAGGGCATTCATCGGCACCACGAAATAGCCGGCCAGCGCGCCGATCAGTACCAGGAGCACATACGCGATCCAGACCGTGTGCACCATGGTCATGGTCGTTACGATCAGGCCCATGCCGACGCCGAGCGGCATCACGGTCAGCGCCTTCTTCAGCGGTACAAAACGCGCTGCCGCGGTTGCGCCGACCGCAACCCCTACGGCAAAGACGCCCTGCAGGATCGCCGCCTTGTCCAGCGGCATACCGAGCGATTTTTCCGCCCATTTCAGCACGATGAATTGCAGCGTCGCGCCAGCGCCCCAGAAGAGCGTCGTGACAGCCAGTGAAATCTGTCCCAGCTTGTCCTTCCACAAAGTCGTGAAACAGCCGGCAAAATCCGCCACCAGTTTGATCGGATTCCGTTCCTGGTGCGGATAACGCGCGCCGGTGTCGGGAATTTTCAGGTTGAATGCTGCGGCAAGCACATAGGTGACCATGATGACCGAGAGGGCGGCTTCCGCTGCCGTGTCGATTCCCACATCAATGACGGGGAAGTCGATGCCCAGCAACATGGCGGATACTTTTGAGTTGACGAGCGCGCCGCCCATCACCGTCCCGAGAATGATCGAAATGACAGTGAGTCCCTCGATCCAGCCATTGGCGGCAACGAGTTTTTCCGGTGGCAGCAGTTCGGTGAGGATGCCGTATTTCGCCGGCGAGTAAGCAGCGGCGCCGAAGCCGACTACGGCGTAGGCGAGCAGTGGATGCACGTCCAGGAACATCATCGCGCAACCGGCAATCTTGATCATGTTCGTCACGAACATGACCCGGCCCTTGGGCATGGAGTCGGCGAATGCGCCGACGAAGGCGGCGAGCAGGACGTAGGAGAGGACGAAGAACAGCTTGAGCAGCGGCGTCATCCACGCCGGAGCTTTCATTGTGGTTAACAGCGCGATGGCCGCGATCAGGAGTGCGTTATCCGCAAGCGACGAAAAAAACTGCGCCGCCATGATGGTGTAGAAACCGCGATTCATCCGCATATTGACGTGTACCAGTGACTCTTTATTGTC